>DASQPD010000193.1:0-97153 GCA_035644135.1 Pyrinomonadaceae bacterium | reverse complement strand
GGCTGGGGCGACCCCCTTCGTGGTTGAACGGTCCACTGAACCGGCCGTGCGCCGCTAAAGAATCGATTTTGAAAATCCTGCAGAATTTGGGCGGAATTGCGAACCATGCGGACCTGCGTTGCTCTATGCGGATAATCTGCGAACACTCAAATCTTTTTTCGAGGAAGGTCCAAAATGAAAATCAACCCCAGGCTCTTGACGCTGTTTCTGTTCTTAATTTCCCTGACGATCTTATCCGTTGATCCTTACAGTCGCGCCCGGGCCGACGGCGGGTCGACCACACCACAACCACCAATGGCGGAAAAGAAACCCAAGATAACCAAAATTCACGGCGAGACTCTCGTCGACGACTATTTCTGGCTGCGCGAAAAAACAAATCCGCAGGTGATGGAATATCTGCACGGCGAGGATGCTTACGCCGAGGCAGCTATGCAGCCGACCGCCGCTTTGCGAGATAAGCTTTACAAAGAGATGCTGAGTCATATCAAGCAGACGGATGTGAATGTTCCTTATCGCTGGGGTAATTACTTCTATTACACCCGCACTGAAGAGGGCAAACAGTATCCGATTTTTTGCCGCAAGAAGGGCAGCCTGGAAGCAAAAGAGGAAATCGTTCTGGATCAGAACGAGCTCGCCAAAGGTCAGAAATTTATGAGCGTAGGCTCGTTCAATCCCAGCGACGACGGCAATCTCCTGGCTTACACCACGGACAACACCGGCTATCGCCAGTACACGCTTCAGGTCAAGAACCTAATGACGGGGGAGCTGCTTCCAGAACGGATTGAACGAGTCGATGATCTTGCCTGGGCTACCGACAACAAGACTCTCTTCTACGTCACCGAGGATGCCGTTACCAAGCGCAACGACAAGTTCTTCCGCCATGTGCTGGGAACTGACAAGTACGATCTCGTTTACGACGAAAAAGACGAGCTCTTTGACATAGGCGTGGGGCGCACTCGAGACAAAGCAGTAATTGTGCTTCAAGCCTCGAGCAAGACTTCAACGGAGGTCCGCTATTTGCCTGCCGACTCGCCCGGCGCGGAATGGAAAATTATTTTGCCGCGTCAGGCGGACCATGAATATGATGTAGATCATCGCGGCAATCTCTTCTATATCCGCACCAACAAAGGGGCCACAAACTTTCGCGTGGTAACCGCGCCGGTTTCCGATCCTTCGGAGAAAAACTGGAAGGAGTTTGTCGCGCACCGTCCGGCCGTGAAGGTTGAGGACGTAAGCCTGTTTGCTGACCACGCCGTGCTGTCTGAATGGGAAAACGGCTTGCAGCAGCTCGAAATCGTCGACTTCAAAACGAACAAGAGGCATCGCATTGAATTTCCCGAGCCGGTCTATTCAGCGGGCCTCGGAGCCAACCGCGAATTCAATACTTCGGTACTACGCTACAACTACCAGTCGCTGGTGACGCCGAGTTCTGTGTTCGACTATGACATGAACACGCACAAGGCCACGCTCAAGAAACAAACAGAGGTGCCCGGGGGATTTGATCGAGCAAATTACAAATCAGAACGCGCTTTTGCCACGGCCTCAGACGGAACCAAGGTCCCGCTCTCGATTGTTTATCGCCAGGGAACCAAATTAGATGGTTCAGCACCGGCTTTGCTCTATGGGTACGGGTCGTACGGCATCTCGATCTCGCCGACATTCTCGTCCAACCGCTTAAGCTTGCTGGATCGCGGAGTCGTCTATGTCATCGCGCACATTCGTGGCGGCGGGGAGCTTGGCGAAGAGTGGCGCCAGGCCGGACGAATGATGAATAAAATCAACACGTTTACCGACTTCATTGCCAGCGCCGAGTTCCTGGTCAAGAACAAGTACACGTCCAGCGACCGCCTGGTGATTCAGGGCGGCAGTGCGGGTGGATTGCTGATGGGAGCGGTGTCGAACATGCGGCCGGATCTGTTCAAAGCGGTCATAGCCCAGGTGCCGTTTGTCGATGTCATGAATACGATGCTCGATGCGACGTTGCCTCTGACCACCAGTGAGTACATAGAATGGGGCAATCCGAACGAGAAGGCGGCGTTTGATTACATGATCAAGTACTCGCCCTATGACAATATTGCGACCAAAAACTATCCGGCAATGCTGGTTAAGGTGTCAGTTAATGACAGCCAGGTCCCTTACTGGGAAGGAGCAAAGTTTGTCGCCAAACTCAGGTCGATGAAAACAGATGCCAACCCGCTGCTATTGAAAGTGAATTTTGGCGCCGGGCATGGCGGTGCATCGGGACGGTACGACGCATTGAAAGAGACGGCGTTTGATTACTCATTCATGCTCTGGCAGATGGGTCTCGCGCATTAGAAAGTAAGGTAAGTCATTAAAAGAACAGAAAGATGCCACCGGCTTGCCCGGTGGAGTCTCACGCTCGCTGCTTCGCGAACGTTCCTGCCACGCTTCCAGCGCGCACAGCGCGTAGGAGAAAGCTGAAGGGGCACTAGTAGCAAGGATCGTGAAACTCCACCGGGCAAGCCGGTGGCATCTTAAGATCTACCTCCAGGAAGTTGCTGCCCGGGCTGGATTAGGAGTTAAATAAGCAGACCAAACGAACACCATGATCGGCACAACCCTGGGGAATTATAAAATTCTCGAGAAGCTCGGCGAGGGCGGACAAGGAGCTGTGTACAAAGCCGTCGACTCGAAACTCGGCCGAAGCGTGGTTATCAAAGTCCTTCCCGCTGAATTGACTGAGAAAGAGGCGAACCTCAAGCGGTTTGAAAGGGAGGCACGGCTCGCATCGGCGCTCGACCATCCGAATATCTGCACCATCTTCGACCTCAACGAGATTAACGGCATTCATTTCATTGTTATGCAGTACATCGCCGGACGAAACGTCAGGCAGTTAGTTAACGGCCGGCCTTTGCAGCTCGAAAGCGCCTTATCGATCACGATCCAGGTTGCTGATGCCCTCGCCGCTGCGCACGCTCGGGGGATAATTCATCGGGACATCAAGGCCGGCAATGTAATGGTGAATGAAAAAGGACAGGCGAAGGTGCTTGATTTTGGCCTGGCCAAACTCATCGATGCCGATGCCGCCCGCACCTCAGGCATTCACCATACCGAGTTGACCGAAGTAGGCATTCCTTACGGCACAGCAACCTATGCTGCCCCGGAACAGGCCCGCGGTGATCGGGTTGATTCGCGCGCGGATATTTTTTCCACCGGCGTTCTGCTGTACGAAATGCTGACCGGCACCTGGCCTTTTCGCGGTCGCACAGCAATCGACGTGCGCCACGCCGTCCTGCATGACGAGCCCATGCCTTTGAGCGAAGCTCGACGCGGTTTCCTGCCCGCGCGGCTGCAGGAAATACTCAACAAGGCGCTGACGAAAGATCCCCGTGACCGCTATCAAAGGGTGTCGGAACTGCGTGAGGATCTGCGCGCAGTGCTACGCGACGTTGCCAACGGCGTCGCGGTTGTTGATGACAATTTTGCCCCTGTTGCGCCCAGGCATTTGCGATCAGCGAGCCCTCTCTCTCGGGCATTTCGCTGGTTGAAAAATGTCGGCAGTCCTGAAACATCGGCGGGTTCGAGACGGTCGGGGGGAAGTACCCAGCCGCGAGACGCCCATGAAACTCCGATGACTAGTCTGGCAGACAAGAATCGGAAAAGCGTGGCGATCCTGCCCTTCAAGAACCTTGGCAGTGACGGCGAGACTGCCTTCTACGAGTTTTCCCTGGCCGATGCCGTGATCACTGAATTGGCGCGAGTTCGTTCGCTGGTGGTCCGTCCGTCCTCAGTGATAGTGAAGTATCAGAATCGGCCCATCGATCCGGCCGATGCGGGACGCGAATTGAGTGTGGATGCGATATTAACGGCGAGCTTTCTGCGAGCCGGCGAGCGCCTGCGAGTTACCGCGCAATTGCTCGACGTGCGCACGAGCGAGATTCTGTGGAGTGAGCGGATCGATGCCGACGCCGGAGATGTTATCGGTGTCCAGGACAAAATCGTGCAGCACATAGTTGATGGGTTGCGTCTCGAGCTAAGCCCGGACGAGAAGAAAGATCTGGCGAAAGTCTCGACCGTCGATGGCGCCGCTTCGGAGGAGTATCTCCGAGGGCGTAATTGCCTCGGCCAGTTTATTTACCACACGATTTCCCGCGATGACATTGAATCGGCGCTGCGCCATTTTCAGCGCGCCATCGAATTGGCTCCGACGTTTGCGCTGGCTCATTCAGGGTTGGGTAGTTGTTATGTTAATCGAACGTTGAAAGGCCTTGGCGAACCCGGAGATCACGACAAGGCGGCCACAGCCTTCGAAAATGCGCTGGCGCTGGATCCAAAACTGCTTGAAGCACGCATGCATATGGTCTTCATTTACCTGGCACGCGGCGAAAAAGCCAAAGCGCGAGCTGAGGTGGAACTCTTAAGAGAAGAATATCCAAACGATGTTGGAGTCCATTTTGTCCGTGGAGTGCTGGCCCGGCTGGACGGAGAGTACGAGCGCGCTCTCCGCAGTTATGATCGCATGGTAAGACTCAACCCGGCGGAGCGCGTTGTGGCCAGTTATAACCGGGCCCGTGTCTTCATGTACCAAAAACAATATGAGGACGCTTTGCATGAACTCGATCAAGGCGCGGAGCTCGAGGCTGAGCACCCGTTGATCAAGACATTTCGTGCTCGGGTCCTATATTATCGTGGTGAAATTGATGTAGCCACCCGCATTCTGCAACAGGTTCTGCGGCGGCATCCGGAGATCGACGGCATCCGTCCAATCTTGGCAATCTGTCTGAGCGCCCAGGGCCGGCACAGCGAAGCCAACGAACAACTGACGGACAAGGTAAGAGCAGTAGCGGCCGCCGATCACGACATTGCCTATTGGCTGGCTTCAGCTTACGTGCTTCAGGGCAAACAGGTTGAAGCCCTGAAGTGGCTGAGAACCGCAATAAACCGCGGGAACGAAAACTACCCGTGGTTTGAATCAGATCCCAACTGGTCTGCGCTTCACGACGATCCTCGCTTCCTCGAACTAATGGCAGAGATCAGAGCACGAAACGCAAAGGCCGAGAGTCAACCCGCATGAAAACCTTCGTCGTTGGCGACGTTCACGGCCGCTGCGCGCAAATGCGAAACCTGCTCGACATGTTGCCGCGCGACGAATCTGTGGACATGTTGGTGTTTCTTGGCGACCTGATCGATCGCGGTCCGGATGCACCTGGCTGTGTCGACTTTGTACATCAGCTCCAGCGGGACAACCCGGACCACGTAACGTGTTTGCGCGGCAATCACGAGCAGATGTTGCTCGACTTCATCGAAGGCACGAGCAACATCTGGATCACGCCGGTTACCGGCGGCGAGCGGACCTTTGAACAGTACACCGGCCAATCAGCGGTCGCTCGCAGTGAAGCGGAGCTGGATGAGATGCGGCGGACGATCGAGAAAAGTATCCCGGTTGAGCATCTTCAATTCATACGGCTGACGCCGTATTTTTACGAAGACGATTATGCGATCTATGTTCATGCGGGTCTGGAAAAAGGCAAACACCCGCGCGACTCATCGCCCCAATCGCTTCTCTGGATGCGCGACATGGAGTTTTACAAGAACTATTCAGGTAAGCCATGTTTATTTGGCCACACGCCCACGCCATTCCTGCCTTTGCGCGGACGACTGGGCCGTCATGGTATTTACATTTCGAAGAGCGCTATTGGTTTGGATACGGGATACAACCACATATCGCCCTTGAGCTGCCTCTCACTACCTGATTTTACTCTCTACCAGGCTTTCGCGGATGGCCGGGCTGAGACCCACCAGATAACTTCATTCATGCCCGCGGGAATCAAGGCGATGCAGAAGAAGGCGGAAAAAGAGAATTAGAATTTAGAATTTTGAATTTAGAATTTCGTGTGATTTCGTGGACCCGTTTCGTGTGATTTCGTGGACCTGTTCTTTAGATAAGAAGAGTCATCCACGCATCACACGAAATTCTAAATTCTACTAATTTCTAATTTCCGTTACATTTTGCGATGCAGAATGAAATCCGCAATCGCGCGGAGGCGGTCTGAGCTTCGGCCGATCTCTTTGAGTGCCGCGCAGGCCTCATCATGAACACTGAGAGCTCGCTTGCGCGCAGCCTCGATACCGTAAACACCGGGGTAAGTCGCTTTCTGAGAGCGCGCGTCTTTGCCTGGGGTCTTTCCGATCGCTTCTGCCGTGGCCGTGACGTCGAGCAGGTCATCAGTGATCTGAAACAAGAGTCCAAGCCTGTTCGCATAGCTGGTGATATTTGCCAGTTCCTGCCCATTAGCGCCAGCAATGATCGCCCCACAACGAGCGGCTGCACCGATCAACGCGCCGGTCTTGAGGCGGTGAATCCGCTCCAACTCCTCGGCGGTAACCTGCCGCGACTCAGCCTCAAGGTCCTGGGCCTGTCCAGCTACCATTCCGCGAGGAGTGCCTGAAGCAGTTGCCAACTCACTAATTAAGTGCACGCGAACATCCGATGGGAGTTGCGTCTGGTCAGCGATTGTCTTGAACGCCAGGGTTTGCAGCGCATCACCCGCGAGGACTGCGGTTGCTTCATTGAAACGAATATGACAGGTCGGCCGGCCGCGTCGCAGGTCGTCGTCGTCCATGGAGGGTAAATCATCGTGGATCAACGAGTAGGTGTGGATCATTTCGAGCGCGCAGGCGGCCGGCAATAACGCGCTGGGCCGGGCGCCAAAAGTCTCGCCACTGGCAAGTAGCAGCGTGGGACGAAATCGCTTACCACCGGCAAAGACGCTCCAGCGAATAGCCTGATGCACGGTGACTGGTGTCTCGTCTTCGCGTGGGAGCAAAAGATCCAGCTCGTGGTCAACGAGTGCACGACATTCCGCGAAAAACGTTTCGAGTTGTGGTTGGATGTCGGCTGGCATGCAGCAGTACAGCAAGCTGTTAGCTTGCGGTTCGCGCGTCAAATACTTTGGTGTCGGAACCACTTCATCGGGTACTTCAAGCTACAGCTTGGGTTATTGGAGCCGCAAGCTAACAGCTTGCGTTACTGCTCTGCTTCGTCGAATGGTACGACGATCGGGCGTCCCTGGTTGTCGCGCATCAAGACTTCGATGCGGCGCTCAGCCTGGCTCAAGCGCTCCTGGCATTCGCGTGAGAGTTTAATACCGCGCTCGAAAAGTTCCAGACTCCTCTCCAGAGACAAATCACCTCGCTCAAGCTCACGGACAATTTGTTCCAGCGCTTCGAGTGACGCCTCGAATGTTTTTCCCTGGGCCTCGCCTTCCTGCATGCCTTCCGCCTCTCGGAAATCCTACGAATTAATACCGAAATGTGACAGCCCAAAGTTCAGTCACCACCCGCCGGCACTATCTGCGGCGCTTCCTGGGACTTTTGCCGGGCTCGACTCCCTTGACCTTATCCACGGCGGGAGGGTTAGTAACCAGTTCGCTTACCAGCCGCGTCACGAATGTATCGTCCTTCACACCAACAAGCTTCCAGACCTCTCCATCTCGCTGCATGGTCAGCTCGACAGTCTGGCCCTTCGTAGTAGTTGTCAGTCGGGCCACGTTGTTTTCAGTGGTTACCTTAACCACTGTCGGCAAGGTGAGTGCCAAAACGATAAACGGTTTTGGCGCCGACTGGGCGGAAAAGTCCTTGACTTCGGCAGCCAGTCGCTCTTTAACGGTTTGCTTCAACGTTTGCATGACTGATTGCGGTATGACATTAGCTTGAGTCAGGATTCCTGCGCCAAGTACAAACCCCAGCTTGCCGGCAACCTTGTCCACCATCTGTGAAGCCAAATCAGAAACAATCTTATCGGTATCGGTTAAGCGATCAAAGACAGTCAGATCGTTGCGCTGGGCTCCGTCTACCAACAACGCCAGCGAGTAGACTGGAGTGGTCTGATAATGCCGCCACCAAAAATAGCCTCCAGCGCCCGCCACCAGGAGGAGCACGAACAGCGTTACCGCGAAAACTCCCAGAATTTTGGGCCAACGCCTCGGGCGCTTGGGGGCGGCTTGTCCAAAGGCCTGATATGGCCGGCTCTTGCGCTTTGAACCTGGCTGTTGGTCGAGGTCGATTACAATGCGTTGTCGTGGGGGAATGCTCATAATGATAGTCCGAGAGACTGCAGTGTAGTCTCATGTCGTTAAAGACTGAATTAGGCGCGTCCTGGTTGTCCTCAGTCACCAGTGCTTTCAACCGTTGTGTGGAGACGACCTCTTGCCAAACGCACCTGAACCTTGTCGCCTGAGGATACCGATTGTGAGTCTCGCAAAAGTCGACCTTCCTTGTCGAGAGCTATGGCATACCCGCGTTGCAGAACGCCCAATGGAGAAAGCGCATCGAGCGATGCAGCCGCTAACCCGAGGCGCTGTCGAGCGCGTTGCAGCTGGCCCTCCATCGCCGCTCGCTGAGCTATCTGAGCTGACGCAAACCTGCCTTGCGCGTTCCGGAACCGCGCCTGGAGTTCAGTCGTCGAAAGCTTGTGGCTGACCGCATCGGTCCGTGCACGCGCGCGATTTAACCTCTCAGTTAAAAGCATCTGAAGTTCATACGCAGCGGTATTTGTGGCCAGCCGGGCATCGCGAAAGCGCGCCTGCACTCCTGTAAAGGCCTGGGACATTGCCTGCTCCTGCACACGCGTCCGCGCGTCAACTATGGTGAAGTTGATTAGGCGCACCAACTGTCTTTTCGCTCGTTCAAGGGCTGAGCAAATCGAGTCTTCCTGGGCCGCCACCATCTCAGCCGCAGCCGAGGGGGTTGGCGCGCGCAGATCAGCGACGAAGTCAGCGATGGTGAAGTCAGTCTCATGGCCCACTGCAGAGATGACCGGCACTGCCGAGCCGCGAATCGCGCGGGCCACCGCCTCTTCATTGAAGGCCCACAAATCTTCCGATGATCCGCCGCCGCGCCCCACGATGATGACATCCACCAGATCGTCGATGCGGTGGTCGCGCAGGGCGCGTTCATGACGGTGGTTGATCAATCTGATGGCGCGGGCGATATCGCTTCCCGCTCCATCGCCCTGCACGCGCGCGGGAGAGAAAAGCACATGGACAGTCCGCGTTCGACGGGAGATCACGTTGATGATGTCGCGTATTGCGGCCCCGGTCGGCGACGTGACCACACCAACACGACGCGGAAATATCGGCAGCGGGCGCTTCAGCTCTTTGGCGAACAGCCCTTCGGCACGCAGGCGGTCGCGCAACTGTTCAAAGGCCAGTTGCAACGCGCCGGCGCCGACGGGATCCAGACTCTCGACGACAAGTTCGTATTCGCCGCGTGGCTGGTACACGGTCAGACGGCCGCGCGCGCGCACGTGCAAGCCGTCGGCTGGTCGAAAACGTATGCGCGTGTTGGCTGAGCGAAAACACTTCGCCCGCAGCTGCGCCGACTCGTCTTTGATCGTGAAGTACCAGTGGCCGGAAGAATGTGATTTAAAGTTTGAGATCTCACCTTCCACCCAAACCGATTGAAAGCGAGATTCGAGCGCCCCGCGAATGGCGTTCGTGAGTTCCGAAACGCTGAGCGGGCGTCGCTCAGTTTCGTCGAAGAGCGCTGAGAAGAGTGGTTGAGACATTTTCTGGCGGTCAAAGGTGATCGCGTTAGAGCAAAGAAAGGTCTCCTTAACCTCGGGCTTCGTCCAACCACGCAAGCTAACAGCTTGCGTTACATCTTGCACTGAATTTCAAGGTAACCGCGCAAGCTAACAGCTTGCGTTACACCTTGTGCTGAATCTCAAGGTGTTGCTATACCGACCACCGGACTCAGTCTTACCGAGGCTCCGTCGCGGTTGGCCCTGACTCGAACGCGACGGTGACCAGACGGCGTCGAATTCGAGGCATAAGTGATCGTATAAGCTGTGCGCAGTTGCATTACCACGTCGTTATAAGCGCGTTGTAGATCTTCCAGGCGGCGGATCGAATAGTAAACCCCTCCTGAAACGGTCGCTAACTTCCGGCCCTCTTCATCAGCCCGCGTAGTGAGCGTTAAATAGCGTGTCCGCAGCGGGTCGATAGTGATCTCCGGCCGCGGCACGCTGGTTTCCGGGACCAATCCGGAAGGCACATACAGCGGATAAACAAGTGCGCCGGATTCGATTGTAGCTTCCAGCAAAGCAGGAAACGGCACAAACGATTTGTTATCGTCCCCGTCCGAGAGAATAACTACCGCAGTTCGCTCGCCGCGCAACGGTTTGAGGGTGTCGGCAAGAACATAAGCAAGCGCATCGTACAGTGCGGTGGCCCCGCCGGCGTCCATCTGGTCGAGTTTGGCGGATAGCAATTGCCGGTTAGTGCTGAAATCCGAGATCACCTGGATATCGTCGCGAAAACTGATGATCGCGATGCGATCCTGAGGGCTTGCAGTGCGCAGAAAATCGCGCGCCGCTTTGCGGATAAAGTCCATTCGTTCTTCAACACTGCCTGACACATCGAGCAGCAGCACCAGATTAAAAGGCTCACTGGTGGGAACGACTTCGGTGACCTTTCGCTCAACGCCATCTTCGTAAACGCTGAAGTCGGCGCTTTTCATATCACCGATGGCGCGCCCGTTTCGGTCGGTCACGCTGGCATTAAAGCGGAGCAACTGTGGCGCAATAGACGTTACGATCTGTCCCGGTGGCGCGCGTCGAACAAGTGCCGGTTCCCTCTCTAATGGGGGCAAGGTCTTGGCATAGTCACCAAACAGCTTGGGCGAGACTGTGCGGATAGCTTCGATCAGCTGGCTATCCCCACTGCGCACAATCGCCCGGGCGGCTTCCGTTAGCGGGCGCTCGCGCAGGTCACTGGGCGCCATACTGGGATCGACATTCAACAGCACCACGCCACGCTCGGTTTGGAAGGCAAGCTCGACCCGATCCGCCTTCTTGGCTTTTTCATCTCCCAACTTGCCGGATATCGTAAATACGCCGCCTCGTCTCTCCTTGATTTCCGGCAACTCGACATCGCTCAAGTAACGAGGCCGACTGGCAGCCCACTCAAAACTGAACTTCACTGCATCGAGCGGCACATCGGCATGGATAGTGCCCGTGTTGGTCCGCACCTGGGCGCTTTCCAGATTGCCAACCACATCGACCGATCCTCCCTCAGTTTCAACAACGACTTTAGACCGTGATGGTATGCGTACCACAACGTCTATGCGATCCTGCTCTCGTCGTGGGCGAACGTCGATATTTATTGAAGCGCCTTTGGCAACGCTCACAACATCACCAGGATCAACCGGCAGTCCGCTCGAGGTGGCTTCGATCGTGACCTTCTTTTGTTGATCATCAGAAGCGATCACGCTGACCCGTCCGTTGCGGCTTGTGACTAAAAGCGAAACCTTCTCAGCAGTCTCGAGTTCGCTCTTGAAGCTTTGCGCGAAGGCATTAGTGGGCGGGGCCGCGAGGCACGCGGCCAAGGCAATTAAGGCGACTGAAATCTTTAGGGAAAAACAACTGCGTCTGAAGGACGACGCGGAGAATACTCTGTAAAACATCGCGGTCGATCTTGCCTAGCAAACGTCCGGCGGTCAAGTTGACTCAGAAGCGGGTAGTGGGTCAGTTTGATGTCCGATAAGCTTTAAGCTTGTCGTAACGTGCGACAAACTAAAGTTTGTCGGACACTTGCAGCGGTTCCGTGCATGCAGCCTTGTTACGCCGAAGGCGTTGGCTAATTCGAGGAATTGGCGGTACTTCGACCCAATCATTGTTGCTAATCCATTGCAATGGGCTATCATACGCAGACCCCCATTTAGAAGTAAGGCGCCTGATAGCAAGGAGCAGGCATTTGGCACAAAGAGAGATGGCCCGTCGCGACGAACGACTGGTTATTCACAAGCTGGTCATTCGGGATCCTCAAAGTGGCTTTGCTGAGGAGGTCCGTCAGGGTCTGACCTCGACTCCGAAACGTCTTTCACCCAAATACTTTTACGATCAGCTTGGCTCTCAGCTTTTTGAAGCCATCTGCCTCCTGCCGGAGTACTATCTCACCAGGGCTGAAAACGAGATTCTCGAGCGCCACGCCGATGAGATCGCCGGTTGGGTTCCCGCGTGCGCCACCCTGCTGGAGATGGGCAGCGGCAGTGCCTCGAAGACGCGTTTGATTATCGAAGCGCTGTTGCGGAAGTGTCGAGAACTGGTTTTCATGCCGGTTGATATCTCAGCGTCTGCGCTGGAGAGCAGTTCTTTGATCTTGCTCCAATCGTATCCTCGATTAAGAATCGAAGCCTATGCTGCCGATTATTTCGCGGCGCTGGCGGAGTTGAGCAAACGGCAAAGAGGGCCGACCCTGGCCTTGTTTCTGGGCTCAAACATCAGCAACTTCGGCCAGGCTGAGGCGCCGGTGTTTTTGCGCGCCATGCGTGAGGTCCTGCAAAAAGGTGACGCCCTTTTGCTTGGCGCCGATCTCAAGAAGGATCGCGCACTACTCGAGCCTGCCTATGATGACGCGCTGGGAGTTACCGCGGCTTTTAATCTGAATCTACTGGCCCGCGTAAACCGCGAACTCGCCGGGAACTTTGATTTGCGCGCGTTCAAGCATCACGCGTTCTACAACGAAGAGATTGGCCGGGTCGAGATTCATATTGAAAGTTTGCTGCCACAACTGGTAACGATCGACAAGCTCAATATGAAGGTTCAATTTGCGACTGGCGAACGCATTCATACCGAAAATTCCTACAAGTACGATCTCGAAGGCATCTCCCGTCTCGCTGCCGAGACTGGTTTTAGATGTGCGCAAACGTGGCTCGACTCGCAAAAGCGCTTCAGTAGCAACTTACTTCTGGCGGCGTAAGCCTTCCCTGTAACAGTCAGGATGAGCGAAACGGACAAAAGACCGCTCGTTGAATTCCGCAACGTCAGTTATTCAGTTCAGTCCGCTCCCACGCCAATCATCGACGATCTAAACCTGACCATTCACCAGGCTGAAACTCTCGTGCTGTTAGGCGAGTCCGGCTGCGGCAAAACCACCACCCTTAAACTTGTTAACCGGCTGTTGCTGCCGACGAGAGGAAGCGTTCTCGTTGACGGAAAAGCAACCACCGATTGGGATCCGATCCGTTTGCGCCGCCAAACGGGTTACGTGATACAGGAGGGCGGACTGTTTCCTCACTTCACTGTGGCGGAAAACATTTCGCTCATCCCTCGACTCGAGGGTTGGGAGCCACCAAGAATCAAATCACGCCTGCAAGAATTGTTGTCGCTGGTTGGTCTGAATGCAGAGCAATTCGGACCGCGCTATCCGAATGAGTTATCCGGAGGACAACGGCAACGTGTTGGCGTCGCCCGGGCGCTCGCCGCCGAACCGCCGCTACTGCTGCTGGACGAACCATTTGGCGCTCTCGATCCGCTTACCCGCGCAGACTTGCAGCGCGAATTTGCAGCCCTGGCAAAGCGTCTGGCAAAGACGGTCCTCTTTGTAACGCATGACGTCCGGGAGGCCCTGCTGCTGGGAACACGTATTGGTCTGATGAAGCATGGCCGGCTGCTGACGCTGGAGACTCCCGCAACCTTTCTCAGCTCAACTGAACCTCATGTTCGTTCTTATCTTGATACGCTCGGCTTGCCCCGGCTCTCGGAACCTCCTGGGGGTGCTAAATGAGCGCCTGGCAATTCCTGCAACAGAACTGGCCTGAATTGTTCAGGTTGATTCGGGAACATCTCGAGTTAGTGCTTCTCTCCACGGGAATCGCGGTCATTATCGGCATACCAACCGGAGTCTTGCTCACCCGGAATAAAAAGTTACAGAGCCCGGTGCTGGGCGTCGCCAACGTGATGCAAACGATCCCAAGCCTCGCTCTGTTCGGCTTTTTGATACCGCTGCCGTTTATCGGTGGTATTGGTCAACGTACCGCCGTTGTTGCGCTGGTGCTTTATGCCTTGCTCCCGATTATTCGCAATACAGTCACGGGCATTCTCGGCGTTGAGCCGACCATTCGAGAAGCGGCCGTGGCTATGGGAATGACCGATCGACAAATTCTCGCGCAGGTTGAATTGCCCCTCGCCATGAGTGTGATTCTTACCGGCGTAAGGGTTGCCACGGTGATTGCTGTTGGAGTTACGACGATTGCGGCCGCCGTTGGGGCGGGCGGCCTGGGCGTTTATATCTTTCGCGGCTTACGCCAATACGATAACAATCTTCTACTCGCAGGAGCCGTGTCTGCGGCGTTGATGGCCCTGGCCATGGATTTCTCGCTTGGCGTTTTTGAGCAGTATTTTTCGGTGTCGGCACGACGCAAACCACGGATATCCCTGTTCCAAAAACTGGCCGTCGTATTCATCGCATTGGCGCTGATTGCTGTCGTCGCTTTGTCATGGCAAGAACCGGGCAACAACTCGGCCTCGACCTCAACCCAGAGGATTGTCGTGGGTTCGAAGGACTTCACCGAATCGATTCTACTCGGCGAAATTGTGGCCCAGATGCTCGAGAGCCGCGGTCAACAAGTTGAACGCCAGTTCGAACTGGGTGGCAACCTGCCTCATGAGGCATTAGTGTCAGGCCGCATCGATATCTATCCGGAGTACACCGGGACGTCGTATACAGCGATCTTTCATCACCAACCCATCAGCGATCCGCGCGCAGTTTACGAGCAGTTGAAAAAAGACTACTCGGAGCTGGGCGTGGATGTCAGCCCTCCGCTCGGGTTTGAAAACACTTTCGCTATCCTGATACGCGGCGCCGATGCCAGGCGTTTTGGGCTGCATACGATCTCCGAGGCTGTTCCGCAGGCTAGAAAGTGGCGGGCGGGTTTTGGACAGGATTTTATGACCCGCGCGGATGGATATCCCGGGTTAGCAAAAGCGTATGGGCTGGAGTTTGCCGAACGCCCCCGCGAAATGGATCTGTCCTTGACTTACATTGCACTTGCCTCAGGCAAAGTGGATCTCATAGCGGGAAATTCAACTGAAGGCAGAATCGCTTCGCTTGATCTTTTCCAACTGGCTGACGACAAGCACTATTTTCCGCCTTACGAGGCGGTTTATCTCGTGCGCAACGACACGCTGCAACGGACACAAGCTTTGAATGAAGTTTTAAACAAACTTGCCGGGACAATCTCGACGGAAGATATGCGCGTCCTGAACTATGAAGTAGACGGTAATAAGCGCAATCCGAGGGATGTGGTGCGCCAGTGGATCCAGCAGAAGAAGATTTGAGGTAACGCAAGCTGTTAGCTTGCGTGATGGTTGAGTCCGGCCAACCTCGGACGCAAGCTAACAGCTTGCGTTACCCGGTGTGGAAATCGTGGAAGGAGAGACATGAAAAGAACATTGCTTGCTCTTATGGTTGTCTTGACCCTGCTGATCGCGACGAGCGGTCAAACCAAACCCCCTGCTCCCCAGGTCACCTTGATCAAAGCCGGCCACCTGATTGACGTGCGGGCCGGCCGAGTGCTCGCTGATCAAGGAATTTTGATCGAGGGCGAGCGGATCAAGTCGGTCGGAGCGCTCGCCGCAATTGAACGAACCGCGCCGAAGAGCGCCCGGGTGATCGACCTGTCCACCGCCACTGTGCTGCCGGGCTTAGCCGATTGCCACACGCACATCCTCCTTCAGGGAGACATAACGGCTGAGGATTACGATGTGCAGCTGCTGAAGGAATCCATTCCGTATCGAACTATTCGCGCTACGGTGGCCGTCCGAACGGCATTGCTAAATGGTTTCACGGTCATGCGGGATCTCGAGACTGAGGGAGCGATGTACGCCGATGTGGATGTGAAGACAGCTATAAACCGCGGTGTCATACCCGGCCCACACATGTTCGTCTCCACGCGAGCGTTTTCGGCTACCGGAATGTATCCGCTGCTCGGCTATTCGTGGGAATTGAAAATGCCCGAAGGAGTACAGATTGTTGATGGCGCCGACAATATTCGCCGGGCGGTACGCGAGCAGGTGAAATATGGCGCCGATTGGATCAAGTTCTACGCTGATCGCCGGTATTTCCTGAAGGACGGAGCTTTGCACTCCTGGGTGAATTTTACGGACGAGGAGATGAAGGCCATGGTCGACGAGGCCCACCGACTCGGACGTCGAGTCGCCGCGCATGCGATGGGCTGGGAAGGGATTGATGCGTCGCTCCGCTTTGGTGTTGATTCAATCGAACATGGATACGGTCTCGACGAAGGTTTGATGGATCGTATGCTCAAGCAGGGCACCTATTGGTGTCCCACTATCTACGTCGGCGCCTACGTGGCTGAAGGCAGGGCGGCGGCCGGCGCTCCGATCTGGCTGGCAATGCGCGATCTGGAAGCGAAGGCGTTTGGCCTCGCCACTCGCAAAGGTGTAAAGATTGCTTACGGCACTGACGCCGGTGGTTATGCCTGGACGGAGAATCAGGCCAAGGAGTTTTCCTACATGGTGCGTTACGGCATGACTCCTATGCGGGCCATTCAATCAGCAACGATCGCAGCGGCGGACCTGCTCGAACGTTCGAATGACCTGGGTGCGGTGGAACCAGGCAGGTATGCCGACATCATCGCCGTTAGCGGGGATCCGCTCAGTGACATATCCGAGTTGGAACGAGTGAAGTTCGTTATGAAGGGCGGCGAGGTTTATCGAAACGAGCTGGGAAAGGAGTAGGCTGGAGCATTGGGAGCGCGGGCATCCTGCCCGCAGGCGGACAAGAACTCCGCAGTTCCCAGGTTTCGCCCGGTCAAGCATCATGACACTTTTTGATTTACTGCTACTACTTTTGATTGCGGGCATTTGTGGATCGCTGGGGCAGGCAATCAGCGGATACTCCCGTGGAGGTTGTCTGGTGTCGATTGCTCTAGGGTTCGTAGGCGCCCTGTTGGGAATGTGGATGGCCCGCGCTCTGCATCTTCCGGAAATGTTCGCAGTCCAAATAGGCACAACTACATTTCCGATTGTGTGGTCTATCATCGGCGCAGCTCTGTTCGTGGCGATAATTAGTCTCCTCACACGCCGCTATGTATAAAGCAAAATGGCACAGGTTCCGGCTAAAGAACCTGTGCCATGAGTTTTATTCCAGGGTGAGGCCTGATGATTCTGGCCGCCGCTTAACTACCGCCGCCGCCGCTGCCACCACCGGTGGGCGGATCGCTCGGCGCCGGTTCTTCAGACGGCGGCGGAGCTGAACCGCCACCACCGCTGCCACCCCCTGTCGGAGGATCGCTGGGATCGGGGGAGTTCGGATTGTTTTCATCGTTGAGCATGGTTCTGTCTCCTTGTTATTTGTGGGAGTTTGTAGAAACGGCCATTCGTCATCGGCCGAGCTGTTCGTAATAAAGCTGAATGTCGGGCCGCGCCAAATAACGCTTATAGGCATCGGGCCCCCAGGCTTTTTCGAGCTGAGCAAGAACCTCTTTCGCTCGCGCTTTACGCTCCTGAGCGGCAGCAGTATTGCCGATCCATTCATTTGCGCGGGCGCAGATTAAGAATGCTCGCCACTCCGACTCAAATTGACCGGCATTCGCAAAGCGCTCAGCAGCCTGTTCTCCTATTCGTAATGAACTTTGCGCGTCACCCATTTCAAGCGTGGCTTCAGCCAGGGCCAGCATCGCGCGCGAAATCAGCGCCGCATCGCCCAATTCCTGGGCTATCTTTAAGCCTTCCTCGCTCGAGGCCTGGCCCTGCCTGGCAACACCAGAGAGGGCTTGCGCCAGTCCGAGGGTAGACTTGGCCTCGGCGGTTACTTCCTTGTATTGCGATCCGGCTCCAGCAATTGCTTTTTCCGCGGCGGCCCTCGCTTGTGGCAGGCTTCGCTCGGCCAGCAAAAGCTGGGCCTGACTGAGTTCAATGTCAGGGAGCAATTGCTTGTAGCCTTTCTCGCTCGCGATCGCTGTTGCTTCCTGCAAAGCCTGGCGCGCTTCGTCGAATCTTCCCAGCCGCGTCAAGGCCTTGCCGCGGTTCTGTTGGTTGTAGGCCTGACTCAACTGCCGGCCAAGTCCCTTGTTAATCTGATAACTCTCATCGTACTGCTGTAGCGCGAGCGGATACTTTTCCTGTTCCAGGTACACAGTTCCGATTTCGGCCTCAGCAAATGCCATGTGCGGCTCGTCATGACCTTCTTTGGAAACTTGCAACTCTTCTTCGAGGGCTTGTCGCGCGAAGTCGTACTCACCCTTCCGGCGATTGGCCCTGCCAATAATAGTCAAACATTCCGATACAAGTCCGCGATAGTTGCCCTGGCGAAAATAGTTCAGCGCCTCCTGGGCCAGGGGAAGGCCTTCGTCCGTGCGTAATTGTTGAATGTAAGTACTACCCAGATCCATGAGAGCAATCGCTTCCAGCCGGCGAGCCTTGTTCAAACGTGCGGAATCAAGTGCTAGCTTAAAGTTTTTCTGTGCTTCAGCATAATCGCCGCTGCCCAGCAAACCGATTCCCAAATCGATTAGACCGGCGGTTGCATAATTCTCCAGCCGATGTTGCTGAGCAAACTCTATCCCTTCTCTGGCAAATTCTTGTGCGTTTCCCGTTGCGCCTTCAAGGAAGGATAGGTTGCTCAACTCAAAAAGGGCGCGAACCTGCTGTATATCATTCCCGATGGCCCGGCCACTTTTGAGGGACTGTTGAAACTGCGCCCGTGCATCGGCAAATCTACCTGCATTGCGGAATAGTACTCCTCGCTGGCGGAAAACTTCTGACACCCCTTCGGTATTTCCCAACGCTTTGAAGAGTGTCTCTGCCTTGTCAAACGCCGCTCCGGCACTGGCGACTTCCTGGCGGCGGCTATAAACGACCCCCGCTCGTAAGTATGCCGTTGCATACTGCGGATCGATGGTTGAAGCCTTGACGTAATTTTCTACTGCCTTGGCCGTCTGATCATCTTTTTCGTAAGCGCTGCCCAGATCAACGTAAACTCGGGCGTCGCCGGGCCTCAAGCGCGCCAGTTCATCAAAGGACTTCACAGCTGCAGGGAAGTCTCTGGTCACAGTGGCGGTGACGGCATCGAGGTACAGCGAGTCATACTTCGGCAACAAAGATCGATCGGGAACCAGCGCACTCACCTTGAGCGCCTCATCCTTGGCCCGATCCGTGTAATCCAGTTCCATGAGCGCTTCCGCAAGGCGCGCGTGGCCGAGCGCGAAATTGTCGTCAATCTTCAGCGCCTCCTGGAGCATGGTGCTGGCCTGAAGAAATGCGCCATTGCGTAATGCATCGCTGCCGCGATCGTACCAACTCTGCGCCTGGGCCGGCGGCTTGTATGGCGCAGGCTTCCACCAGTGAAGGATCGCCCAGATCGCTAAACTCGACGCCACAATGGCAATTACGAACGTTCCCACGGAGAGTCGCGGCCGGCGAAAGGTATCGGTCAGGGTAGTTAAGGCGCTCGCTCGCATTGGGCGGCTCGCACCGCCGCCGCCCCACAATCTCTGTGTTCGGCCGCCATCGCTACTCAAGTTCCCCATTATTTTGCATAGATCTGTCAGCATCTCCTCCGCCGACTGGTAGCGCGAATCGACATCCTTCTCCAGCGCTTTCATCGTGGTCCGATCGAGTGCGCGTGGGACCCGAGGATTAATGCTTGAAGGTGTGGCGGGATCTACATGCAAGACTTGAGCGCCGATCTCAATGACGCTCGAACCGGAAAATGCCGAGCGACCGGTGATGCACTCATAAAGAACAGCACCCAGAGCAAAAAGATCGCTGCGGCCGTCAACCGGCTTTCCGGTCGCCTGCTCTGGCGACAAATAAAGCGGTGTGCCGACAATTACATCGCTGCGGGTGTGCGTAGCGAATAAAGTTGCAGCGTGGGGGTCGCCGGTTTGGCTAATCGGCTCGTGTAATTCCTTGACCAGCCCAAAGTCCAGAACCTTAACCTGGCCGCGCTCGGTAACTACGATATTGGATGGCTTTACGTCGCGATGCACGATCCCGTGACGATGTGCTTCGCCGAGAGCTTCGGCGATTGCGGCTGTAATCTCGACCGACTGCGCCAGCGTTAAGCCGTCGCCGTCAAGCATCTGACCCAGGGTCTGACCTTTTACTAATTCCATTACGATATATGGTTGTCCCTCTTCTGTTTCACCATATTCGTAAACCGCGGCAATGTTTGGATGGGTCAAAGCTGAGACTGCGCGGGCTTCGCGCAGAAATCGGGCTCGATAATGTCGATCGAGAGATGTCAGGAATTTGATGGCCACGCTTCTGCCCAGGGTGACATCTTCGGCGCGATAGACAACACCCATGCCTCCCTCGCCCAGTTTTTCAATTACTTTGTATCGAGAGACTGTCTGGCCAATCATTTCCGGGCAACCTCTTAACATTTACAGGGAATAGTTTGCGAAGCAGGCGCGAGGACAGTCCTCACTCTTGGGCGCGGCTCTTCTCTTCAGTGAATCGAATTCTGCTCTAAAGGTGTAGAGAATTCAAGAGACCTTCCAAACGGTAGTGGACTAAAAGGGTGGACTCAGCGTTTCTTTGCGACACCCTTTGCGTCCTTTGCGTTGAAACAATTCTTAAAACGCAAAGAACGCCAAGGGATTTCGCAAAGTTACGCAAAAGCATTAAGACGCGTCCACACATTTAGCCCACCACCTCTAAACCAGGCCAATCGTGGTGGATCAGGAAATTTTTGTGGCGCGAATCTTTTCGTCCTGAGCTTTGCGAAACTGCCAAAGCTGCTCGCGCAAACGAGGCCGGCTATTGGCCAGGATGGCGACAGCAAACAAAGCCGCGTTGGTTGCGCCCGGTTTGCCTATCGCAAAGGTGCCGACTGGGATGCCCGCGGGCATTTGCACAGTTGAGAGCAGAGAATCCAAACCATTCAGCGCGTCGCTTTTCATTGGCACGCCGAGGACCGGGAGCGTCGTGTTAGCAGCGAAAACTCCGGCCAGATGGGCAGCGCCCCCGGCGGCAGCGATGATCACTTCAAAACCCTTTGCCTCCGCATTCGAGCTGAAATCCGCCGCCAGTTGGGGCGAGCGATGTGCCGAGATCACACGGCATTCATGAGCGAGACCGAAGTCTTTCAGAGTTTCGCTCGCATTGCGCATTGTGTCCCAATCTGACTGGCTGCCCATGACGATTGCCACCAGGGGAGGAGGATTGCCGATTGCCGATTGCCGATTGCCGATTTTTGAGTTTCGCGGTTGAGCTTTTGATGCCTGTTTCTCTTTCATGATTCCTCACACTTAATCTTTAATCCCCAATCCGCAATCCGCAATCCCCAAATCCACAATTGGCAATCGGCAATCGGCAATCGGCAATCTACTCCCCCTGGTCCAGCGAGTACCCTCGTTGCCCATCAAAGTTATAAAGGTTCTCGGTTTTAATAAAATCAAAGCCCGACTCGGACACGCGCCGAAGCAGGGATATGATTTGTTGATGTGAAGGGCTGGCACTATCGGAAGAGGACAAGAAACGGCAGCGCCAATGATCTGAACAAAACGTCTCAGCGTGACCGCCCGGCCAGACCTTGACCCCCCGGTTGCTCATCATCGTCAGCTTTAATCCGTCGCCACTCAGCTTCTTCAGGGCTTCACCCAGATCGTTCGCAGTGCCTTTCGGCCAATCCAGGAATACATCAACGCCTACGAGGTCCTTCTTCGATCGGGGCGCCGCTGCTGACTGCTTTACTTCTGACACACCGCCCTCGGCGGCTTTGTACCTTGCCGGTTTGAGGATTTTCGGTTCCTGCCCCAAACGCGCGACCACGGCCTCTGCAAACTCGCGGGTACCCACCTTCTGTTTGCTGATTCCTTCTTTGTAAATGTCATAAGTGTGAATTCCATCTTCAAGCGTTCGGAGCCAGCCGTTATGCACGCGCTCGGCAGCATTTGTTTCGCCGATGTGGACCAGCATCATCACCGCTCCAAGTAACAGACCTGAAGGGTTGGCGAGGTTTTGTCCGGCCCGGCGGGGGGCGGACCCGTGAATAGCTTCAAACATCGCAACGTTCTCGCCGATGTTTGCCGAGCCTGCCAGGCCCACCGAACCGGCAATCTGGGCCGCCACATCCGACAGAATGTCCCCGTACAGGTTTGGCATGACGATAGTGTCGAAGGCTTCTGGTGTGTCGGCAAGTTTTGCCGCCCCAATGTCCACAATCCAGTGCTCGTTCTGAAGGTCCGGATACTCTCTCGCAATCTCATCAAAGACGCGATGAAACAGACCGTCGGTCAGTTTCATGATGTTGTCCTTGGTAAAGCAGGTGACCTTTTTGCGATTATTCCGGCGCGCGTACTCAAAAGCGTAGCGAACGATTTTTTCCGATCCCGGCCGGGAGATCAGCTTAAGACACTGGACCACCTGCTCAGTCTGCCGGTGTTCAATGCCCGCATACAGATCTTCTTCATTCTCGCGGACGATTACGACATCCATGTTCTGGTGTTTGGTTTCCACAAATGGATGGTAAGAAACGCATGGCCGCACGTTCGCGTATAAACCGAGGGTCTTACGAACGGTCACATTCAGGCTTTTGTAACCACCGCCTTGGGGCGTTGTGATGGGGGCCTTAAGGAAAACCCTGGTGCGACGCAATGAGTCCCAGGCGCTGGGTTCAATCCCCGAAGTATTGCCGGCAAGATAAACTTTTTCACCGATGTCGATTGTTTCGATCTCGAGCTGAGCTCCAGACTCTTTCAGGATGTGAAGAGTTGCGCCCATGATCTCCGGGCCGATGCCGTCGCCATGTGCGACAGTGATAGGTACAGCTGTGGACATACAAGGACGTTGACCTTTCTCTTTGAGTTTCGGCGGTAGAGGCAAGCAATATATGCCAAGGCGCTTTCTCAGGCAATCCGGGATCTAGATCTGTCTTGACTCACCTTAGACAGAACTGTTTCCTCAACCCTAAGGGCCCAACCCACCCTAAAACATGTGAATTTTGTCGCAAAGCTTGAACTGGCAACTCAGCCTGAGGCATACTTACACCGTCTGTTCCCTGCTCTCGCGCATCAATGGTGACTGCGCCTGCCCGTGACCGTGAAAGCGACGACGTTCGGCTGAGGAGAGAGTGAGGCTTTGTCAACCAGTTAGAAGCTGCTCTCGAGGTTTGTTAGAGCACCGGGTCCGTCGCGTTCGCCTTTGGTTCATGTCAGACTCCCCGCCTGAACAAGCGATTTCACTTTGCCCGCGCTTCCCAGCACCAGAGGATAAGAAACAGGAATGCCTACGAAACTTTATGTTGGAAATCTCTCGTTTCGCACAACGAGTGACGAACTGCGCGATGCTTTCTCGTCAGTGGGTACAGTGGAATCAGCTTCCGTGATCGAGGACCGCGAAACCGGTCGCTCGCGCGGTTTCGGGTTTGTGGAAATGGCAACTCCGGAAGAGGCTGCGGCAGCCATTGAGGCTTTCAACGGCAAGGATTTTGGCGGCCGGAATCTAACGGTCAATGAAGCCAAGCCACGAAGCGATCGGGGCGGCGGCGGCCGTGGTGGTTACGGTGGTGGCGGCGGTCGCGGCAGTGGTCGTAGTGGCTACGGCGGCGGCGGCGGTCGCGACCGAGACCGCGGCGGCGACCGTTATGAGCGGGAACCACGCTGGTAAGAACCGGACAAAGGGGAAGGGAGAATCGGAGCAGAGGGACAGGAGAACCCTGTCCTTGATGCACCCGTTCTCCCTTTTCGTCCTTTACGGCTAGTGCAGCCTATGTAGGTGGGCCAGACAGATATGTGTCTCCCCCATCGCCGTCTCGCCCTTTCCCCGTGAAGACTTGTTTCCAAGTCCCGGGTTACTTACGCGCTGCGGGCGTGATCTTCAGCTTGAGGCGCTCTGTCCCGCGCAAGAGTTCTACTTCGTATTCCTCGCCCGCTTTCATCTGGCCCAGGGCATAGGTGTAATCATAAACGTTGTGCACCCCACGACCGGCCAGTTTCACGATGCGATCGCCGGCCTTTAGTCCCGCCCTGGCAGCCGGCGAATCATCACGCACTCCATCGAGCAACAGTCCGTCATTCGAGTCCGCGTAATTTGGAATCGTGCCGAGGTAAACGCGAAAACCGGTCGAGCGCCCGGTTGACTCACTTTTCGCGACGGAGTAGGTTGGACGTTTACCCGCATCCACATCATTAACAATGCGAGCAACCAGCGAGATGATGGCTGCCTCGTCGGCGTAATTTATTTTGTCTGCGGTGTCTGAGGGTTTGTGATAGTCCGCGTGCGTACCTGTCCAGAAGAACACCACCGGCACCTGCTTTGAATAGAACGATGAATGATCGCTTGGACCATAACCGTCCTCCGTCAAGGTCAGCAGGAACTGTTTCGCCGAATCGTTGGTGACCACCGGGCGTCCGTTGGCAGCTACCACCAGCGGATATTTGCCGGGCGAAATCGATTCCTGGGCGCCGGTTCCTCCAGCCGTGACTATGACTCCCTGCATCATGTTCGCGTGGTCAATAATCCCGCGCCATTCCTGCGCTGTGCCGACACCGCTGATAATCAGGGTTCGGTTCCTCAGTCTGCCTATCATATCCATGTTAATCATCGCGACCGTGCTGGCCAGAGGAACGACCGGATGATTGACGTAGTAATTTGAACCGAGCAACCCTTCTTCCTCACCACTGAAAGCGATGAAGACGACCGACCGCCGTAGCTTGGGTCGTTGGGCGGTTAGAACCCGCGCGAGTTCCAGCACGCCGGCCACTCCTGAAGCATTGTCGTCGGCCCCGTGATGGATTTCGCCCTCTCGAGGCGCCAGGCTGCCTTCACCACCGCGACCAAGGTGATCGTAGTGCGCTCCCAGGACGATGTACTCGTTACGCAAAGTCGGATCTGAGCCTTCGAGAATGGCAATCACATTTGCAGCCGCAACTTCGTTTCGCACGACATCCGTTGTGATGACGAGGGTGTCTGCCGCCACTTTCCGAATGGACGAAAAATCTTTTGTGCGAGCTGCTTGCTCAAGATCGTTTAGGGTTGAGCCCAGCAGGCGCTGAGCTGTTTGGCTGGATATTCCGATCACCGGTAGACCCGCATCGCCCGAAGAATTGTCGTAACGAAGACGGAACAGCCGGTCATCTTTAAAGTTCTCTTCGCGGGCGATAACTACGAGGGCTTTGGCGCCTGCGGTGCGGGCGGCAATCGCTTTCCAGCGGACATCTTCGTACCGTGCAAACTGTCCATGCGGGTTGTCGCCATCCGGACTACCAGAAAGAGCAACCGCGACCTTTCCCGAAATGTCTCCGCCATAATCGTTGTAGTTGAGTTCGGCGGCTGTAATGCCGTAGCCGACGAAGACAAATGGGCCCTCGACTCGACCATTTGACGAGATTCCCAGCGGCATCCAGTCTTCGCCAATCTGCCAGGCTGTACCTGAAGTACTCATCGCATTTCCGCTGCCCAGCTTGAGTCCGGCCACGTATGGAAACGGTGCCAGGAAACTCGAAACGGCGCCGTTTTTCCGCATCCGGCTTGGGGGTAGCAAACCGAGCCGCTTGAATTCGGCGGCAATGTAATTTGCCGCCTCGTTTGCTCCCGGCGTTCCGGTCCTTCGCCCCTCGAGGGCATCCGACGCTAGATAGGTTACGTGTTGCCGTAATCGCTCGGGACTGGGTTCGAAGCGAGCAACTTGTTGCTGCGCCAAACCGACGGCCGTAACTGCGATTATTAGTAGGAGAGAAGAAGTGCGAATTAGGGCTTTGTGATTCATCTGACAGCTCCCTAGCTATTGCGCTGTTGAGTCTTGGTTGCCGTGAACGTAAAACGCAAAGGACGCCGAGCAAAAGACGCAAAGGGACGCAATGACATTATCCTTTGCAGCTTTTGCGCAAACCTTTGCGCACTTTGCGTTGAAAGTGCTGTGCGGTCTAACTCGACAAAGGCTTCAAGAAATCGACGAAGAACCTACTCTACCCAATCTGCGATAAACACATTAGTGTCCCCCTGCGTTTTCGCATTTCGATTCGAGGCAAAGACCAGCTTCTTCCCGTCAGGCGAGAACATCGGAAAACCGTCGAAGGTATCGTTGAATGTGATGCGCTCCTGATTCGATCCATCCACGTTGATCTTGTAAAGATCGAAATTACGCCCACGCGGATCCGCCATGTTCGACGCGAAGATAATGTGCCTGCCATCAGGAAAAAAGTAAGGGGCGAAATTGGCTTTGCCATTGTTGGTGATCTGACGCTTGTTTGAACCATCCGCATTCATCTCCCAAATCTCGAGCGTTGTGGGACGTATCAAATTGCTTTTGAGCAAGGTCGTGTAGTCTTCTTTCTCCTTCTCGGTCTTCGGATGGTAAGCACGATAGACAATCTGTTTACCGTCATAGGACCAGAATGGTCCACCATCGTAGCCCAGCGCGTTTGTTAACCGCCGCACATTTTTGCCGTTGGCATCCATCGTATAGATGTCGAGATCGCCGTCTCGCATCGACGTGAAGACGAGCTTCCCGTTTTTGGAGATTGTGGTTTCCGCATCGTAGCCCGGGGTGTGCGTTAACTGCTTCAAGTCCGAACCGTCGGTACGGGCGGTGAAGATATCGAAGGCCGGGTACACCGCCCAGACGTAACCCTTGGAAAAATCGGGCCGGGGCGGGCAGTCCTTACTACCGAGGTGCGTGGATGAATAGAGAATGCGCCGCCCACCGGGCAGAAAGTACGAGCAGGTGGTTCGCCCGTCTCCGGTGGAAACCATCTTCACATTCGAACCATCCAGGTTCATTGTGTAGATTTGGTCGCAGCCTCGACCTTCGCGCGTCGACTGAAAAATGAGCTGCCGCCCGTCGGGCGAGAAGTAAGCCTCGGCATTCTCGCCGCCAAAACTGAGCTGTTTGATGTTTCGAAGATGCTTTTCTTCCGGTAGTCGCAGAGGGTCGTCACTTCTTGACGAGTAAACGGCTGAACCACCGGCAAGGAGAAGCGATAATAGGACGAGACAAAATTGCGTTTTCAAGGCCGATTTCCGTTTGGTTTTCTCTGTGTCCTCAGTGCCTCCGTGGTAAACAAAAGCACTATTACCACGGAGGCACGGAGAGGGTCTGAAGTTCACGCTCGAGCAGCAGTGGGCACCGGCAGGCGATCGGTCTTGGCAATTGCGCCTGCCCGGCGCCAGCGAACTATAAAAACGATCAGACTCAGGATTGCGACTACAATGCTGATCAGTTGCGACGTGGAAAGACCCGTGAGTGTTGTCAAGCCGAGAATGTCCCCGCGCGGATCATCGCGGACAAATTCGATAGTGAATCGAATCACGGAGTAGAGCAATGCGTACGCAAGAATTACCTGGCCGGAAAAGCGCCGGCGCCGGTGCAGCCACAGCAGGAAGAAAAAGACGATCAGCATTGCAAACGATTCGTAGAGCTGTGTGGGATGCAAGTGTACATCTGTGGGAACGCCGGTAATCTCGTGCCCCAACTCGCTAAACTTTACTCCCCAGGGCAGGGTCGTCGGTTTTCCCCAGCAACAGCCGGCTGCAAAACAACCCTGTCTGCCAAAAAAATTACCAATCGCAATACCCGGTGCACAAGCGTCCGCGGTTTTCCACCACGGTAGTTGGTAACGGCGCATGAGGAAGTATCCCGTAGTCACAGCAGCGATCAGCCCGCCATAAAAAACTCCCCCCGAACGCAAAAAGTCGAGTGAAAGCAGCTGCAACGGATGGTCCCGGTACTCCGGCTCAGTAAAAAGCATCAGCAGCTTCGAGCCTACCAGTGACGCCAGCAACATCCAGAGGCAAAGGTCGTAAATTCTTTCGCGAGGCAAACCGTCACGTGCGGCAAGTTTCACTGAAATCAGAATCGCACAAAGGAAGGCCAGCGCGAGGAACACGCCGTAAGTATTGATGGGAAAATTACCGATCCGAAAAAGTTCTGGATACATCTGACTACTGACCAATCGTTGCCTTCTTCTGAAAAATCAAATCATAAGCCAGCAACAGCGCTCCCAGGCAGATGCTGGCGTCCGCTACATTGAATGTCGGCCAGTGATATTGTCCTGCATGGATGACGATAAAGTCGATCACGTAACCGAACCGCGCGCGATCTGTCAGGTTTCCCAAGATGCCGGCGAGCAGTAGCGCGCAGGCGCCCAAAATACGATCATCGTTTCGTGGAATGCGAAAAAAATAATAAAGCACCGCCAACGCAGCCACCACGGCGAGGCCGACAAAAAACCAGCGTCCTAACGACCCACCCTCCTGCAACTGGCCAAAAGCTATGCCCCGGTTCTCGGTGTACACGAGATCGAAAAACCCCTGGACGATCGTCCGGTCACTGCGAAAGCGAAGCCTGCGTACAGCCCAGGCTTTACTCGCCTGGTCAACGAGATAGATGCCAAAAGCCGCAAGCAGGTAGCCCGCCCGCCAGCCGAGCCGTGTGGCGCTGCTTGATCTCTGTTGGACGTTGTTCACGCTCAAATCCATAGTTTCGGGCTTTGTGCCTGGCATGTGGCTGGAGAGAGTCTCGGTCTTATGATTTGTTAGTGTGTTTTAGTGGATCTTAATTGCGCACATCTTCGATCCACGAAAATATACGAAATGGCGCGATAAGGTTTGACCAAGTTAATTGGAAGCAGGTCATATTCTCGCGTCGCTTTCAATCTCTTCCAACGCAGCGACGCAACGCTCACAGACCGTGGGATAGCGCTGCGACTCTCCTACCCGGGTCGAATAGTTCCAGCAACGTTCGCATTTTTTCCCTTCGGCCGGCAGAATTCTGACCTTGATGTCCTCCACTCCCTCCGTTCCCGGCGCCAGATTCACTTGTGACACGATAAAGATGTAACGCAACTCATCGCGGTGGTGGTTCAGAAGATCGAAATCCGTGCCAGACGCAGAAATCTCGACCCGCGCCTCCAACGAGCTGCCGATCTGCTTTGCTACGCGTGACTCCTCCAGGGCCCGAAGGACCTCATCCCGTATCGCGAACAATCTTTCCCAGTTCACGAGTAGTTCGGGGTCCGCAGCTGTGAGGGATTCAGGAAACAGGCACAGATGAACTGAAGGAGACCGGTCACCCGGTATGTTTTCCCAGACCTCATCCGCCGTGAATACGAGGATGGGCGCCAGCATCCGCGCTAGAGCATCGGCGATTCTAAAAAGTGCCGTTTGACTTGAGCGCCGCGCCGGATGTTTTGGCGCAAATGTGTACAGCCGATCTTTGATGATGTCGAAATAACGCGCCGAAAGCGTCACCGTCGAAAAGTTGTAGAGCGTGTGATAGACAGTGTGAAACTCATACGCTTCATAAGCCTTCATCACCGCGCTTGTAACTCGATCGAGTTCAGCGAGTACCCAGCGATCGATCTCCTGCATTGCCTCTTCCGGCACTGCATCTTTCTCCGGATCAAAGCCATGCAGATTACCCAGTGCAAACCGTGCAGTGTTCCGCAGCTTGCGATACCCGTCAGTGACTCGCTGCAAAATCTCGTCCGAGCAGCGCATGTCTTCGAAATAATCGGATGAGGCGCACCACAGCCGAATAATCTCCGCTCCGGAAGTTTTGATTACCTCTTCGGGCGCGACGGCGTTGCCGGCGGACTTGTGCATTGCTCGGCCCTGGGCATCCAGCGTCCAACCATGAGTCAGCACCGTCTTATACGGCGCTCGATCATGAGCTGCCAGGCCAACCATCAACGAGGAATTGAACCAACCGCGAAACTGATCGCCGCCTTCAATGTACACATCGGCAGGCCAGCGCAAGTCTTCGTGATTCTCGAGCACCGCTATCGAAGAAACACCACTGTCAAACCAGACGTCGAGGATGTCAGTCTCCTTGATCCAATCATTACCACCACACTTTTTGCAGTGATAGCCCTCTGGCAACAATTCGCGAGCTTCGCGGGTGTACCAGGCATCAGCCGATTCGCGTTCAAAAACATCGGCGACCCGGTTAATGATCTCGGGATCGGCGACCGGTTCCGTGCAAGTCTGGCAGTAGAAAACTGGAATCGAGACGCCCCAGACTCGTTGTCGCGAAACACACCAATCCGGACGGCCCTTGAACATGTTGCGCATCCGATCGCGACCCCAAGCCGGAATCCATTGCACGTAATTATCAATCTGGTTCAGGGCTGCCTGGCGCAACGGCACAGCCGATGTAGCGGAACCTTCAGAGAAGTTCTCAGTAAAATTCGTCCGGTCGCGGCCGTCCTCGTCGGTTTCTACGACCGGACCGCCAGCTTTATCCATCGAAATAAACCATTGGGGAGTTGCGCGAAAGATCACCGGATTCTTACAGCGCCAGCAGTGCGGGTAGCGATGCTCGTAGCTTTCCGTGAACAACAACACTCCGCGGTCTCGCATGAAATCGACAATCTTCGAATTGGCCTCGAAAACTCCCAGGCCGGCGAAATGCTCAACTTCGGGAGTGAACCTGCCCGCATTATCTACCGGACAGTAAATCTCGAGCCCGTAGCGCTTGCCGATCACAAAGTCGTCGTGACCATGGCCGGGCGCGGTGTGAACGGCTCCTGTGCCCGCTTTGCTGGCCGGAGATTTTTCCCGCGCCTCTCGAACATCGAGTTCAGTTTCGGCGTCAGCTTCGCCGCCCAGCGTGACGTGCTCGCCAATCATTAACAGCGACGGTCGATCGAGCCAGGCGTGCCGCGCTTCCAGCCGATCCATTTTCGAACCGGGAAAGCGGGCCAGCACTTTCGGTGTGATCCTGGCGCCCTCGGCATCGAGTTCACCTAATTCACACTTGGCGGCCACCGCGTCAAGCAATTCGCTGGCGACGATGTACACCTCATCACCGTGTGCAAAAGCCGAGTATTCAAAGTCTGGATGGACCGCAATGCCGAGGTTCGCCGGCAAGGTCCAGGGCGTTGTGGTCCATATGAGTATGAACACTTTCTTACCAGCAAGTGCCGGATCAATCAGGGCCGGATCGCTCACCAGCGGAAACTTCACGTAGACCGAAGGGCTGACGTGCTGGTGGTATTCAACTTCTGCCTCAGCCAAGGCCGTTTGGTCGTGGATGCACCAGTAAACCGGCCGAGCTCCTTTGTAGACATAGCCCCGCTCGATGAAACGAGCAAACTGCCGCGCCGTCTCCGCCTCGTAATGGTTTGACATCGTAAGATACGGATTGTCCCATTCACCCAGGATGCCAAGCCGCTGAAAATCTCGTGTCTGTCGCTTCAGGGCCGCGGCTGCGTGTTCGCGACAGGCGCGCCGAAACGCGACGGGCGACATATTGTTTTTCTTTGCCCCCAGCTTTCGATCCACGTAAAGCTCAATCGGCAATCCGTGACAGTCATAACCGGGCACGTAAGGCGCGTAATAGCCCATCATTGAGCGCGACTTAACGATGAAGTCCTTCAGGATCTTGTTCATCGCGGTGCCGAGGTGAATGTCTGCGTTGGCGTAGGGTGGGCCATCGTGCAGAATAAACTTTTCCAAACCCGTGCGGGCAGTGCGAATCGTCTGATACAAACGCATCTCGGTCCACTTTTTCAGACGCGCGGGTTCGCTTTGCGCCAGATTGGCTTTTTGCGCAAAAGCAGTCTTGGGCAGATTTACCGTCTTCTTCAGATCGAGAGGGGTCTCGGTGGTCATAACTTCCTCAGAAACTTGAATCGATAATAGTAAAGGCAACTCACGTAAAGACGCAAAGTCTCAAGAAAAATTAGGCCGCAGATGAACGCGGACAAACGCCGATCCAAGGCAAAAAGTTCAACCGAACTAAACCCTGCTTCGTTCATTGTTTGGGCCTCATTTTATCTGCGTCATCGGCGTTAATCTGCGGCTTAACGTCGTGTACAAATCAAAAACCCGAACCACCTTCGGATGCGGATGGTTCGGGTTCTTCCTAAGGGGTTGGCGGCGTGACCTCAGCCGATGAACATCTCATCCTCTCCGTAAGTTTGGTTAATGGGCTTCGGCGTGGGCGCCACGAGAACTTCGAGACCCCGGCGGAAACCCGCCATAATCGCTCCCAGCTCACGTGCCGGCTCGATCACTTTGGTCTGAATAAAGTCGGTTGTTTGTATCACTTGTTGATGTGTCCGATCGATAGTACGGCTCACCAACTCGACTTTATCACGAGCTTCGAACGCCGCTTCGTCCACCACTTCCTTCAGTTCTGCGATCTCACTCTTGATGATCCCAAGTGATTCAGAGAAGTGCATGGTAGCCGTAGAAAGGTGGCTGGCCATTGCGTTAAACTGCTCGGCAATCTGCTTACCCTGCATCGCAATCTGTTTGCCCTGGTCGCTGAGGAAGGTGACTCGCTCGATCAAAGGCTCGAGCTTCTCTTCGAGTCGACCAACCGACTTAACAGCCCGGTTCACAAAAACCGCTATCGACACCATGGCGACCGCGATGACGATAAACGATAGAGCGATAACCACCATCACCCAGAACAGGGGATCGTTGGGGCTCATTTGTAGCGCCAGCGCAATCATTCAATGTTCCGATTGCCTAATTGCCAACAGAATTGAATTGAGAAGTGAAGCCGGAAGTCAATCGCCAATCGGCAATCGCAAATCGACAATGACTCAGTTGGCCTTTTCTCCGTAGTTCGGTGAAGCTTCAATCCGCCCCGACAATTCAGTCTTGCGTTTCTCGTCCTGGTAGGCTTTCTTTCCGGCCTCTATGGCTGCCGCTACGGTGGCGGTCTTTCTGGATGCGGTCTCGCGGGCCGTGCTGGCGACTTCGCCGACTTTCTCAGCCGCCTGTGTGTAAAGCTCTGAAGCCCGCTCGCGAGTCGAATCGTAGTACTCGCCGGCTCGTTCGCCTAGTTGTTGGGCCGCCTCACGAGAGCGATCGATACCCTTCCGAGTAGCGTCAGCAATGTCACCGCGCAGCTCCTGACCCGATTTTGGCGCGAACAAAAGGGCGAGAACGGCGCCGATACCGCCGCCGATTAAAAGGTAAGTCAGCCGCGTCGAGATGTTGTCGTCGTTTCCCATGCTGGGTCCTTTCTTTGAAAGCAAGGCCTGATAGAGAGCCCTGCAGGTTTAATTTTAGGAGGAAAATTACGAGTTCGACTATAACAAATACGCAGGAAGGGGCGCAACGCGCGCGGGATCAGGGACACGGAGAAGGGGAGACGCGGGGACACGGAGACGCGGGGGATCAGGGCTCATTACGAAGCAACTCAAACGGCATGGCGCGTGTTAGGCAATATTTTTCATTGGTCATTTTCCATTTTCCATTTTTCATCGATACCGAGAATTGTGATTCGGATATGGAAAATGGAAAATCAAAAATCACAAATGGAAAATATTATTAGGTGCCATTCCCGCGATGCTCCTCCCCGTCGCCGTGTCCCCGTGTCTCCGCATCCCCGTTTCCCTCCTTCTCCGCTTCCAAAGGGGCAGGCTTGCCATTGTACTGGTCAAGCTTTCGGTAGAGCGTCTTGCGGCCGATGCCGAGGGAACGAGCGGCGCGGCTCTTGTCACCGCCGGTGTAGTCCAGCGTTGCTTCGATTGCCTGCCGCTCGATCTCTTCCATCGAGGAAGGCACAATCACCTCAAAGGTCGAAGTTCTGCCTTCGCTTGCGGCTTTCGCACGCTCAACCTTGATCCGATCGCGCTCCTGTAACGAGGTTTTGCTGATGGCCTCAGGCAAATCTTCGAGTTCGATCTGCCTTCCGGATGCGATGATCACGGCACGCTCGATGGCGTTTTCCAATTCGCGCACATTGCCGGGCCAGTCGTACGTCATCAACGCCTGGACTGCGGTGCGGGAGATGCCCGAAATAAAGCGCCCGGTCTTCTGTTTGTAGTGTTCGAGAAAATAGATGACCAGCGGGTGAACGTCTTCGGGACGCTCGCGCAATGGCGGCAGCGTAATGGGAAAGACCGACAGGCGATAAAAGAGATCCTGACGAAATCGACCAAGTTCGATAGCGCGTTTGAGATCGACATTCGAGGCGGCAATTACGCGGACGTCGGCCTTGATCACATCATTGCCGCCGACGCGATTGAACTCGCCATCCTGCAAAACTCGCAACAGGCGAACCTGGGCCGACAGGCTCATCTCGCCGACTTCATCGAGAAACAGCGTGCCCCCGTTTGCTTCCTCGAACCTGCCGCGGCGCCGGGCCCGGGCATCAGTGAACGCACCCTTCTCGTGCCCAAAGAGTTCCGACTCAAGCAATGTTTCGGGGATGGCGCCACAGTTCAGCTTCACGTATGGTTGATTTTCACGGCCTGAATTGTAATGGATCAGATTAGCGAGCAACTCTTTCCCGGTGCCTGATTCGCCCTGGAGCAGCACGGTTGTCTGCGTATCAGCCACACTGAGCGCCAATTCGATGGCGCGTCGTATCGCCGGCGCCTGGCCAATGATTCGATCTTCGCCATAGCGCTCATGAAGCACGCTGCGAAGATGCATCACTTCCGCTGAAAGCTGGTCACGCTCGAGCGCCGTACCGATCTGGTTGCCGATTCCTTCTACCAGCGTGACCTCGTGATCCTGAAAGCCGTCACGTGGTCCACTCCACACCAGGCCGAGCAGGCCGAAAGTCTGCCCGCCAACTCGCACAGGAGCTACCAGAGCTGCACGTCCCCCGAGTATCGAGTTGAACATCAGGCGTAGCGGAAACGGCAGATCAGTTTCCAGCAGGCGGAGAGTTTTGCCTTCTGCAATAACCTCCCTCATCGCGGGAAAGTCTGTGATCTCCAGGGATTGTCCATGCGAATCGATTAATCCCTGAACTGAGTCGATCGTCGCATGCGGCGCTGCTTTGAAGGCCGCGAGACTGATGCGCGCGGCGGCGGGATCCAACACACCCAGCGCAGAGTAGTCCGCGCCGACAAGGGCAATCGCCCGCTCGAGCACCAATGACGACACTTCACGAAAGTCTGAGCGCGCATTCAGGGCATTCGCGATACTTAGCAGGGCACGCTTTGTTTCAGTCTCACGTTCTTTATCGGTATAGAGCCTGGTGTACTGGTAGCCCACCGCAATCTGCCGCGAGATTGACTGGAGAAACGAGACCTCTTCATCGAGCCAGGTGCGCAGGGTTCGGGTAGTATGCAGACCCAATAGACCCAGTACATCGTCACCAAGCACCACCGGCACAACCAGTAGCGAGCGGGTTTTTAGGCTCGCGGCGAGCAGCCGGACTTTCTGGACCAGGCCCGGGGCAGCGGTGTCATCAAGCCGGATCGCTTTCGTAATATCGACGTGCTCTGAGAGTTGTTTGAGGTCAAGCGGAAGCACCAGATCAAGACTCGATGGCACGTCTGCCGAAGCACGCCATTCATGGCTGATCCGCAGTTCGCTCGACGAAGTAAGCTGAATGACATCGCAGCGATCCACGTTCATCATGCGACCCAGCTCGGACACAATGACGTTTAAGAAACGATCGATGTTGATCGTAGTAGGCAGCGCTGCAGCCAGGCGATCGATGATCGCCTCGCGTGCTTCATGCATTCTGATTCTGCGTTCCAGCGAGAGCGCTTGTTGGGTGTCTGACATCTTCTGACGCACAAAGGAGGGTGGCGAAATTTCGGGCGCCCCGGGCAGAGTCAGTTGTTCTCTGGCCTCTGTGTTTGCGCGATCATAACGAAGCGCGCGCTAACTTGCAAAGCAAGGAAGCGCGCGCTTAAGAGATTCTGAATTGTCGCCGGGCCGGGCCTATTGGAGCGTGTTGGCAATTGTTTCTGCCGATGTCTGAACCAGGTCAAAAGCCAGCTTTGCCTCCTCGGGGGAAAGCACCGGATGATAGGTCTTGCCATAGCGGCTGGTTATTATTCGAACGTAATTCTGGGTTTCGTTAAATGGTGGAATACCGTGGTACTTGTCCACTGAGCCTTCACCGGCATTGTAACCAGCTAGGGCGAGTTCCACATTGCCGTCAAACCGCTTGAGTAACCAACTGAGGTATTTTGTTCCGGCGGCCACGTTAGCTTCCGGATCGCTGATCTTGCTGCAACCAAACCTGCGCGCAGTAGCAGGCATCAACTGCATCAGACCTTGTGCTCCTGCTGGCGAGCGAGCGCTTTTGTCGTACTTGGACTCTTGCCAGATGACCGCGTGAACAAAGCGGGGATCAAGCCCTTCGCGTTCAGCCGCATGAAAGATAATCCAATCCAACGATTGATCGCCGGAACTCGGAATGTCCAATGGCATCGCTTCGGCGGCGTTGTAGGTGATTGGAGCCAGCACTGGGCTCGAGAGGACGCCGGTCAGGTTAGCAAAAAGAAAAAGGGAGAATATTGCGAAGGGTGCAAACTTACCAGAGCGCAAACGGGTAGTACTTGGGGACAATTTCATTCAGCCATTCTCCATGTGAGCGATGACCCAGGGTCACCGAAGATTTACGTTCTGCAATACAGAACTTGGGGGCTACGCATGGTGGAAGCGATTTACAAAGAACTTGAAATCGAAACCGAGCATAAGATGGAGAATTGGTTACAATCGTTGCTTTTTGAGAACAGAACGATGGCGCTAAGTGATTGGAACCAATGTACTTAAATCAGTCGTTGCTAAGCGTTGTTATTTCAATACTTCGGTGACAAATCGTTCATGATGAAAGAATTTTCTGAGCCGAACCTGGCCGTCGATCGGGTTCATTGGAGAAAATACTTGTGTCAATGTGAAAGTTCGGTATTGGGTCGGTGGGTCCGGGGCAGCAATTTGTAACGTAGGGATCCCGACCGTATAATTCTGAATTCTAAGAAGTGGGAACCTGGAAAGATTGAGAACCCTAAATGCCGATTTACGAGTATGAATGCCAAAAATGCAAAAACCATATAGAAGTATTTCAAAAGATCAATGACAAGCCGCCGGCAAAATGTGGCAAGTGCGGCGGACGGTTAGAAAAGCAGATCTCAGCGCCGGCCATACAATTCAAAGGGTCAGGATGGTACGTGACTGACTACGCCAGCCAATCAAAGAAGGCCGATAAGATTGCCGGCGAAGAGCCAGCACAAGACAAAACGGCTGAAAAGAAGCCTGATAAGAAAACCAAAGACGAGGCCCCGGCAACCAAGTCCTCAAGCAAGGCCTCACCAACAAAAACTTCCGGCAAGGAGTGAGGCAGTCAACTCAGGTGGTGTAGGTTGGTCCGAGCAAGACAGGGTAATCGCAGTCATTTTCTATTGCTGGTTTTCACCCCGGCATTCTTCGCTATACTGGCCGGCACGATGCTGGGTCAGGCGGGCCGGCGCGTACTCAGCCCAAGCACAGGTGGAGTGCTGGTAAGCGTGGTGGCTAAACGCGACGACAATTCCCAATCCAAGATCACCGCCAAGCAGATTTCTGTTTACGATAACGGAGTAGAACAGACGATCAAAAACTTCACGCCAGATCCCTCGCCTGCCAAACTCGTACTGCTGGTAGACAACTCGCTGACTATCCGCGCAGATGTTGAGAAGCTCGAACAGGCAGCGCGAGAGTTTGCTTATGAAATATTCGAAGGCGACAAGCTTTTGATTGTTGGCTATGACGAAGAAGCTGAGATCGTCGCGGACTGGACAGATGACGCCAAATCGATCGAGTCGTCACTCAAGTCGTTCAGAAAGAAGGGTCAGCCACACTTGTTTGATGCGCTCAGCGCTGTGGTTGAACAGGCGTTGCGACCGCTGGCGGGGCAAAAGCGGGTCATCGTGGTGATAAGCGACGGCCTGGATCGTGGGAGCAAGTCGAGTTTTGAACAGGTTCTTGCCGGGTTGCAGGCGCAGGATATTACAGTCTATGCGGTCCAGGCGGTCGATCGCACCAGGGGAGCGATTCGTCGAGATGTACCCAAGCCAAAACAGGTGATCGATAAGTTGGTTGAAGGAACAGGGGGAGGGATTTTCAGCATTGAAAACCCTTCTGAGGCAGCGAAGAGTATCTGCGACGAACTGCGCAAGAGTCGTTATGTTCTCTCATATGTGCCCTCGAGCGCGCCTTTTGGCCAGGCCCGGAACCTTTTAGTCGCCGGCGATGAGGGCATCACCGTTAGAGCCAAGTCCATGCAACAACCGAACTGATCTTTAGGGATCATCTATGTTGGCTTTCACCTTTTCTTTCGCGAGTACAAGTAGAACAGCCCGCCAATAATCAGCAGTACCAAAGACTCCATAAAGACAAAGAAACGCGGTACGAACGTTCCGTCTTCATCATGAGCGTCTGAGTAAGCTACCAGTGTCCCGAGCGCAAGACCCGCGGCGAGCCAGATTAGTTGTCGTTTTGTATCCCACAACGTTTATCGTTCCTTCAGTAAGCCGGACAACCAGTGCACAATGTTCAAGGCCAGCTGCTTATTATCGCTGCCGGGATGATTCATTCCCATCTTGAGTTTTGCGGCGCCCGCTATCTGCGCCGAGAGCATGGCGGCCTCCCCCAACATCACTACTCGACCCTTGCCCGCCTTGAAGGCGATCCCCTGGCCCCAACCGGCCACCGACACGTCGGTTGTGGCGGTGCGATCTGCTTTGTCGCGCGCAGAATCGGCCAACTGCAAAAACACGCTCGTACCGGCTGGTCCTTTCAGTGACTGGCCTGTAAATGTCACTACGCGTTTGATTCGCTCAGCATCGCTTCGACCCTGGATAATAGGATGGTCCAACAGGAGCTTGTTTTCTCGGGAAAAAATCAGCAGCGATGGAGCATTCGGCTCCGAATGCTGAGGATCGAAGGTAAAACCTTTGCTCATCTCAACGCCAAACCGATGGGCCAGATTTTCGGCGGCACCGCCGAACGGTGCATGATCGGCAATAAGCAGCAGATTGCCGCCGCCGCGTACCCAATCCCGCACGGCATCGCATTCTTCTTCGGTAAACGCCGGTCGATCAGCCCCTTCATCATCCATCTCTTCGGCGCCCAGGGCATTGGCAATCACCAGGATCTTAAATTTCCCCAATGTCTTTTCCGAAAAAGGCTGCCGGTTAGGGACCACGCTATAACCGTCACTGCTGATCAGATCGACAAACGGCTTGTAACGCCCGGCGGTCGTATGAAAGTTATTATGGGCTTCATCAAACAGCACGCGAGGCAGGTTCTTGTTGTAAGCAGGATACGCAACGGCTGTATTGAAATCCGGATCGGCGACTTGTTGCGCTGCGCCGATCATGGCTGAGGTGAGCAGCGCAAGAGATAAGATGAACAGACGAAGGGTCATGGCTTCTATTTTGTAGGGTTGTCTTCTCCTCGCTTGAGTTTCCAAAGGCGTGCCACTTTAGTGTGATTTGGTGAAATCGTCTTTCGCGGGATTGCGATACAAGTTAAGTGGACTACCTCACAGCTAACTTTTTGAGACGCTCAGCGGCAAGCTTTAAAGTCTCGTCCTTCTTGCAGAAACAAAAGCGAACCTGCTGCGCGCCACGGTCGCTACCGCTGTAGAAACTTGAACCGGGCACGCAGGCGACGCCAACCTCCCGGATCAGGTGTTTTGTAAACTCAACATCGTTGGCAAAACCAAACCCGGAGATGTCAGTCATGATGTAGTAAGCGCCGTCCGGATTGAAGGTGTGAAATCCAGCGGCTTCCAGCGCCGGCACCAGGAAATTGCGCCGCGCCCGATAGTCGGCCTGCAGTTTGTCGTAATACTCCGGCGGGAGTTGCAGCGCATAGGCTCCGGCGGCTTGCAGCGGAGCAGCAGCGCCGACAGTGAGAAAATCGTGTACCTTGCGAATGCCGCTGGTGATCTCAGGCGGCGCGATGCAGTAGCCCACGCGCCAGCCGGTTACCGAATAAGTCTTCGACATGGAATTCACGATCACAGTGCGATCTCGCATGCCGGGAACCTGGGCCATCGAGACGTGTTGAATCTCGGCACCCGCTCTGGGATAGATTATGTGCTCGTAGATTTCGTCAGTGAAGCAAAGGGCGTCGAACTCCTGGCAGAGGCCCGCGATGAATTCCATTTCTTCGCGTGTGAAAACCTTGCCGGTGGGATTGTTAGGATTGCAGATGATGATCGCTCTGGTTTTAGCATTAAAAACCGAGCGTAGTTCGTCACGATCAAAAGTCCAGTCAGGCGCCCGAAGCGGCACATACCTCGGACGCGCATCTGAAAGAATTGCATCCGGGGCATAGTTCTCATAAAAAGGTTCGAATACGACAACTTCCTCGCCCGGATCTACCGTGGCCATCATTGCAGCAATCATTCCCTCGGTCGAGCCGCAGGTCACGGTAAGCTCAGTTTCCGGATCGATGTCCAGGCCAAGATACCAGAGGGTTTTCCGAGCTATTGCCTCGCGAAAGTCTCTTGCTCCCCACGTGATTGCATACTGATTGAGGTCGTTGTTGATGGCCTGTATTGCGGCGCGCTTGATGTCCTCAGGCGCTGCGAAATCAGGAAACCCTTGCGACAGGTTTACGGCTCCGTGCTTCAGAGCTTCGCGAGTCATCTCGCGAATTACAGACTCAGTGAAGAGGCTGGCCTTGCGCGAGATTCGAGCGTGTTTTGAAATGACAGGCGTGGTCATGATTTTACTTTCGCCGGGAACGTGGGCGTCCCGCCCGCCGGTCCCAGTAAATTAAGGCTTTTGCTTAACATGGAATACTTGTCCGCCAATAGTTATTGTTCCGTTGCGTCCTTGTCCGGTACTGTTAAGCGCTACCGAAAAGCTGACTGCTCCGTTACCAATTCCGGCAGAGCCCGACGTAATTGTGATCCAGGGTGCACTGCTGACTCCCTGCCAGGCGCAGCGTGCGTCAGCCAGAATATTGATGTTGCCGCTTCCGCCACTGGCCGTAAACGTCTGTTGCCGGGGATTGATCGCATAACCGCAATCCGCGCCCAACCCGGCATCCTGGACTATCAATAATGTTTGGCCGCCAATGATAATAGTGCCCTGGCGCGCGGCGCCAGTGAAGTTCTCTCGGACTTCAAAGTCAACAGCGCCATTGCCGGTTCCGCTGTCCCCGGAAGTTATTATGATCCAACTATCATTGGCCACCGCAGTCCAGGCACATGGGGCGGCAGTCGAGACAGTTACCGTCGCGGACCCTCCGGCGATTGGAAAGAACTGGTTGGTCGGGTTGATCGAATAGCAGACATCATCATTGACGATAGTCGCTACGCCCTGATTGTCATCGATCGTCGCGTTTGTAGCGCCGGAAAGAAAAGTAGAGAAGGTCTCGTTTGGCTCGAATGTAGTGTCGCCGTTGACCGTGATACTCACCGGCCGCGATGTTTGGCCTGGCGCGAAAGTGACGATGCCGGCCCCAGCCACGTAATCGCTGCCAGCGTTGGCAGTGCCATCAGCGGTCGCGAATTGCACCGTGACTACCTGGCTGCTTGCGGGTGAAAGGGTAACGGTAAAATCAGCGGTCGTCGTGCCGGCATTGCCTTCCGTTACCGATACATCATTAATGGCTAGAGTTGATGGACCTGAATACTGTATCCGGAAGACTGAACTACTGCCCCGCGCCAAATAGTAAAGACTCCCGTCGTTGCCTACCTGCAAATCGACTGGGGAGGATATGCCCGTGGCAAATCCGGTTGAAGAAGGAATCGGCGGGCCGGCGTTTGGGTCAACATAGCGAATGAACCCGCTGCACAGATCCGCAAAAAAGTATTTTCCGAGGTAGCCCACAGGAAACTGCAAAGTGGCCGGGTTGTAGAAAGCGCCGCCCACTATTGCACAGCCGGTGGGTGTTCCCGTCGTGTGATTGTAAACGTAAAGAGGCCCACGATAGTCCGCCGGTGGCGTGCCGCAGGAGTTGCCCTCGCAGAGTGGCCACCCGTAATTCGAATGTCCTACTCCTAAGTTAATCTCCTCCCAGGCGTTCTCACCGACATCGTTAATAAACATCCGGCCCATGCCTGGTTGAAAACTGAAGGTGAACGGGTTTCGCAACCCCAACGCCCAGATCGCCTTGTTGACTCCGGTGACGGCCGGATCGTTGAAGTATGGATTGTCGGACGGGATCAGGTCCAAAGGATCGGTATTCATGCGCAGCATTTTGCCGAGCAGGTTGGCGAACGATTGAGCGTTTGCGCTATTGGCGTTCTCACCGACTGCGACATACAGCTTGCCGTCAGGCCCGAAGTGAATCGCCCCTCCATTGTGATTAGTAGCGCTCGACAGGTTATTGAGGTCGAGGATCACTAACTCGCTGTCGGGAACAACCACATCACCATTCGCTGTAAACCGACTAACCCGGTTGTGGATGGCCGGGGTAGTCGCGGTGTAATACACATAAACAAATTGGTTACTGGCAAAATTCGGATCAAAAGCGACCCCCAGCAACCCGCGTTCTCCCGACGAATTGACGGTGAGAGTCAAAAACGACGTCGACAATAAAGCGCCATTCTTGATGACGCGCAGACTGCCGGCCTGCTGGCAGACAAAGATCCGGCCGTCCGGCGCCAAGGCCATCGCGGTCGCATTTGAGATACCGTTTATCTGTGTTTCGAAAAAGCCGCTCGGCAAAGCCGCCGTGGGCCGGGGTTGAACCTGCGCTCCGGTCCAGCTGGCTAATGCGACCGCGATGCCAAGGATGATGAACAGATGGATCGCGGAAGATCTCCGAGGCACTTGGTGAGAGAGCGCGGGAATGGCCGGACGAATCGACAATAATTTTCTCCAAGTCGCAGAGGGGCTCACTACAGATAGTGACGCCGAAGCTCGTTACGAACGAATCGGAAAGTCTGCGTTCTGAATTGCTGGTCAGCTAGCTGCGAGACTAGCCACAAGCCCAGCCTGCTGTCAACGAGTCCCGAATTGTCAGTAGTGGGCTAAAGGTGTGGAAAGGAATCAAAGAAAAGTAAACCCCGTCTCGGGAACGGGGTTTCAGCAGCGGCATGCCGTTGTTGCTAGTATAAAGTTGGGATTACGACCTTTCGTTTCTCTGCTCACCCTACGTCCGAAGCGTAAGGTCTTCAGGATTCCATTGCCCGCCTGAAGTTTCTGAATCACCCCTGCTGTAAAGGGCTATCGGATTTTGGTGTGTCCTAGCGTCGGGCGAAACAAAAGTTTGGTCAACATAATTAACCTCACTTTTGACGGCATTCTACTCCAGAAGGTCCAAGGCTGGAAAACGGTTTCGATTGGGCGTCTAAACAGTCCGAATTTAGGCGAAACCTAGGCGACTTTTTTGGCGTACTGGTCATCAAATAAGCGTTGACAATTAACCTTGGAAGTGAGTATAGTGAGCGCTTTGTAACGTCAAAAAGCGCCGGTTTTACTAGGGTTTTAGCAGGTTAAGTTGACACTTATGCTCTAATACCGATAGTATTCGTCTAGCTCATCTGCCATGTGTAGAAGGAGTATTCGATGCCGTCCGCCGCAAGGGGGGCGGCATCAGCTGTTTTGGGAAGAACAAAAGTCCTCGTACTCCTTTCGCAGTTTCTTGTCTCTACGTGGCGGGACGATATACCCTGTCAATAATAATGTGTAGCCGGTGCGTTTGCCCAAAATAACAAGGTAGCCCTCCTGCTCCACCCAAAGACAGATATTCGTATTGCCCCCTCGTTTGTTCTCCCACTTTTTGACGCAGTTGCTCGCTGCGTGATCAATGATTGCGCGTGTCCATCCGATTCTTGCGCAACGATCCATATCAGGTAGCCGATCTTCTTCTTTGTCGCCTTCAGAAACTAAGTGCCAAAACGACGCCTCTTTGCCTCTGACTATAGGGTGACGGCGCAAAGTCAAGCGCTGGCCTTCAAAAGTCAGTCTCTGACCCATGAAGTCCTGCACAAACTTGGCGTAAACAACTTCAACGTACTTCTCCCAATCCCCGCCGCAGGAATCTAGGGTTATAAGTTCTGGCAGCCAGTCAGCGGGTGAGGACACTTACTCGGCCTCCCTTGCCTGCCAGACGAAGATGTTGGCTTTCTGTTCCAGCGGCAGAGTCGAACGGGTCAGATCGTGGCGTGACCTCCTGCGAAAGCGGGTGAGGAAGGCACTTTTTGCCTCGCTAGTAACAAGTCGACGGTTGGCGTAGCCTACCGCCCCAATTAGCAAATCAGTCACTTGCATAATTGCTATCTCATGCGAGCGTACCGTCTGCAACCGTTTAATTATTTGCCGATCGTGGTCCTGCATGTGTGAACATAAAACGTCTTGCAGATGCTGGAGCTTTGTGGAACTCCGAGTGTCCTTAATGTCTAAATAGATGTAATAGGAATCTCTTGGGCCAAGAACAGCTTTCAGCATGGTGAAATACATCTTGTAGTACCAGTCATCATGTGTTTGTTCAAAATCCGCATGCTTAAGTTTTGACTTGTCAGGCACGACTACCGCACGAAGATGCAAATCGTCATCGTCAAAAAAATAGTCCAGGATGTCTAGGTAGAATTGCTGCTTAGAGGGTGACACCTTCGTCCATTTGATTTCAAAATCGGCCGCCAGCCCGTGTCGTACCTTGATTTCTCTGAGACGCATGGTGATGTCCCGCGTTTTTTCGAGTGGGCACCACACTGCCCCTAAAACCATGACTTGTTGGCCGTCATTCTCAAGATGACAGCTTTCATCACAATAAACGCAGTAGGTTTGAGTCATGCGTTACTCTTGGAATTCCAGTTCATCTTCCGGTATTCCTGTTGCTGTTTCTTGAGCAGCGTAGAACCGCCGCCCGTCCCTTTCACCTAATTCTCCGGTGATGGTGACAGGTTGATCGTGGTCTTTATTGCGCCAAATTGCGTGACGCAATTGTGGTTCTTGTTCTTCTTCGTCGAAGCCGTCTAACAGATCGCCTACCTTCTTCTTGAGAAATTCCAGGTCGCGTCGCTGTAGCCGTTCGCCGTAGATGGTTACGACCGCTTTAACGTCTCTCTGGAAAGACAGCGGAAAGCTAAACTCATGTACCCCTTTCAGGACGGGTTTCTGGCCGGAAAACGGCTGCTGGGGAGTGTTCGTTGTTTTGACTTCTTGCATGGGCGGCTTCTCTTCAGTTTTCGAGCGTTCCTGAGCGCCGCCATCATAGCCTGCTGTTTCATTCGTGACAAGTTCTAAATTTGCGCGGTAGACGCGAATAACGTCAACAGCAGCCTTCGGAAGAAAGCCCTTTTCCTGAATTAAGAAATGTTTAAGGTTAACATCGCTAGGTGGCTCCGATCCAAACTTTTCCCTTAAGTCGGCAAACAGTTTGGGAGTGAACGCTAGCCGCTCTAATGCCTCCCATCGCTGTGGGTGACCTTCGTCCAACTCTAATATTGAGACCGCATCTGGCGAGACCTTTAGGCGTCCTGTTCCTACTTTCTCTAGGAGACCATATGCCGCTAACGCACCAATTGCGCTTAGTGACGACCCATGCAGGCCCGTATAGCCAAGCGTCTGAGCTATCACCTCTCTTGGGGCAGCATGTGTGTGCTCTTGGCCGTAGACCTTCCTTACCTTCTCGGATGCCTGTTCCAGCGTCAGGGACGGGTAGTTCGGACTTCGTTTTGACATGGAAGATCAACCTCCTTATGGCTCACCCGGAAAGGTACTCCCAAAACCTAACGCCGTCAAGGAGATTTCCGCGAATAATTTCAAACTATCTTCCGGCAGGCGTTGATTTTGCTGGCACGGCGTTAGGAAGGTATATAATGCGCCGGATTTATGTGAGGAATTCTCACAAAGAAGCCCCGCCAGTTGCTTCTAACAACTAACGGGGCCATTCAACTTAACGCCAGTTTAGCCCCACTACCCGAATTGTCGGATTAAGAAAATTACTCAAGGAATAATCTCTTCGCCGGCGGCCTGACGACGAAGCTGGTCGATGATCGAACGAATTGCCGGAGCGAGACTGCCATTTGGTGCAAGGGTAAGATAGTTTTCATACGCGGCGACTGCTTCTTTGTATTTTTGCATCCGTTCGTACGCCGCGCCCAGCAGTTGGTAGATTATTGGCTCGGTGTCCGATAATTGATCGATTGCCTTTTGATACTCGGCAACAGCTTCGGCATATTGACCTTTGTCTTCCAGTATTCGCGCCAACCCTACATGCGCTTCCGGTTGAAAGCCGCCACCTTCTTTGATCGCCCGGCGAAACGACTTGCTAGCGTTATCGAGAAAGGCAGCCTCGCGATAAATCCGTCCTTCGACTGCGGAGGCCTCGGGATAAACAGGACGGTAGCGACGGGCAGCCTCGACCTCAGCCAACGCCTCTTGATACTGATTCATCTCCATTAGTAATCTCGCCAAACCAAGGTGAGCCGCTGGAAGAGCGGGATGAAGTTTAATCACCTGTTTGTATAATTCCGCGGCCCGACCCTTATCTTCGTCGGTTCTGGCGTTCTCGCGGGCCTCTTCCGCTCGTTGAAAGAGCAATTCAGACTGGTCAGTAGTTTTTAACAGTTTAAGCGTTAGACTTTTTGCGCCGGGAAGAAGCGGACGCGTCACCTCCCTAAATCCAGGTGCACGTACTCGCAAGGTGTGCCGGCGGGACGATATCTTCGTCAGGGCCAATCTCCCTGAAGCATCGGTCGAGCCGCGCCGGATATCATCGATCCAAACAATGGCATTAGGTTCGGTAGTGATCGTGAGCGAGCCTTGACTTGCAGCTTTTGGGGGAACTTGTAGAGCGGTTGTTTCGGCCGGAATCAGCAGGATCAAACCAAAGTAAGAAACCGATATGGCCAACCACACGAACGAACGTGAAATAGTTTTCTTGCTCGTCCTATTTCGTGTGATTTCGTGGATCATGTCTTAGGTTTGGGTGACGGCTTGAGCCTCGCTGTGGATCAGGTCGTGTTTTTGCACTACTCTTCGTATTCATTGCCCGAAATGCGCCGCTTTCGCACCGACGGATTTGCGGGTTCAAGAGGGGGAGTTGCGCCGGAGGTGGGAGGGCCCACTACCGCACGAGTGCCGACTTCAGGACGAAACTTTCCATTCAGATCATAAAGCCGCTGATACTGCAAACGGTTGCGCACTACGCCTTGCACGTAGCCGCGCGTCTCTTTAAAAGGAATTGCTTCAACCCACTCGTCGATCTCGGCCGGTAGCGAGGCGCGCCATTGCGGAACACGAAGCGGACCGGCGTTATAGGCGGCGGCCACGTATTCGATGCGGCCAAACTTATCAATTTGGTCTCGCAGGTATGCAGTACCAAGCTGAATGTTCAAGCGCGGCTCGTAAAGTGACTCGGCAGTTATTGCGCGATCAACTCCATACTTTTTCGCCGTCAGCCTGCCCGTGGGCACCAACACCTGCATCAGGCCATAAGCACTGGCGGGCGAGCGGGCACGAGAATTGAAGACTGTTTCCTGGCGAATCAGTCCGGCCACCTGAAATGGATCGAGATTCCGAGCACGCGACTCTTGCACGATGATGTCCCAGTAAGCGAGTGGATAAAAAACATCCCACTGCTCGCGCGTCATTTCTTCCGGCTTCATCTGCGAGTAATCCGGAAAGCTCCTCCTCAGCGTGTTCAGTGCCCGCACATTATCTTCCTGAGAACGATAAATCCCGGCAATCGCCAGGTTGATGCGTGGACTGTCGGGAGATGCTCCAGCCACTGCAGATAACTCCTTGAGTGCCCAATCGTCCAGGCCAACATTCGAGAGTTGGTCGGCTTTGATGATGGGCAGATCCGCTTCGGTGCCGGCGGATTCTTCCGCCACCGTTACAGTTTGCAGATTGGCAACTGCGCGCGCGACCATTGAATCGGCTGCAAACGTTTTCGCCGGCGTGTTCCGCGCGACTGCATCCAGCCGTTGTTTAGCAAGATATCCATACCAATTCGCGTCGTATCGCGCCAGCATTGCTTCGTACAGCGCCCGAGCTTCTGCGAGTTTACCGGCGCGTTCAGAGTCTCGTGCTGCCCAGTAACCAGCGCGTCCGCGGTTGTCGGTGTTCTTATCCACATAAAGCGCCAGATGCTCAGTCAGCATTTTCGACGACAGTTGAAAGTCCCTGGCTTCGTGGGCCTGCCAGGCCAAATCAAATTGAGCTTGCGCAACCTCAATTGAGTTTGAGTACGCGGTGATCGCAGTACGCAGAAAATAAGAAGCATCGGACGAATTTTTTGCGTCATCAGCGATGTTGCCGACGGCGACCCAAGCCCGAGGAGTAAAAGGGCTGGCCGGGAAACTTCGCCTCAGTTCATCGAGCGTGGCCCGCGCCTGGTCCCACTGACGGGCGCGCGCATAAGTCTGAGCCAGAAGGAAAAGGGCCTCCGCGCGAGTCTCGCCAGCCGAGGTGGGGACGGCGCTCAAACTGGCAATGGCCTCTGGGTTTCTGCGGGCGTTGAAGGCGCTGGCGCCGCGACGCAATTGGTTCTGCGGCGTCGTGGTTGCTGCAAACTTCGCGAATGCATCTGTATAGGCTTGAAGTGCGTCAGCAAACTTCCGCGCGCTGAAAAGTCTGTCCGCTCGCTCGCGCGCCTCGTCAACGCTGGCCGGCGCCGTGGTCGAGCCAAGCCGCTGAATTGCCTTCGCAGCTTCTGAGCTTTCTTCTGCTGACGGAGCAAAGAAGTACAAGCGACGGTAGGCCGCAAGTGCTCGAGTGGAATCGGAAAGTTGTTCGGCCGCCCGACCGGTCAACAAAAGCGCGGCAGCGTCGTCGTTGGCGGCAAGATCCTTAAGCAGCAACGGGACGGCCGCCGTCTGGTTATCTCGTAGCAGCAGTTCGGCAACGCGAAGTGTTGCTTCATGGGTTCGCAAGGACGACGGATAACTGTAGATTAGCTCCTGATAGACCGACCGCGCTGGGAGCAGCTGGCCAGCCTGTTCCAGGGCATTGGCGCGCATAAACAGGGCGTAGTCCGCCAGGCTGCTGTAATCACCAATGACCCGCGTATCGAGAAGGGCGGCCGCTCCTGAATAATCCGCTGAATTGATTTTTATGCGCGCACGCACTAACCGGGCGAGAGCGGCAGCTTTAGAGCGGGGAAAATCCGACTCGATGCGAGCTACCACCTCATCGGCGGGCAAGACGCCGTTGCGGGTCATTGCCCGCAGGTTTTCGAGGGCTCGAACCTCAGCTGGAGTTTGCTGTCGAGTCAGACAGCTTGCGGTCATGAACGGCGGGAGCGAGGCGCCAACGACGATCGCCAGACCGATCAGAATCAGGGAGAGTCGATGCTTACCCAATCTCCTAACCAACTTACAAAAACTCCCCGGAAATCGAATTTAGAATTTAGAATTCAGGCTGGTTTCGTGTGTTTTCGTATGCCCGTTCGTATGATTTCGTGGATCCGTTCAAGTCATCCACGAAATTACACGAAACGGTCATACGAAATCACACGAAATTCTAAATTCTAATTTCTGACTAGGCCGGCACGGTTGCGCCGGGATAGTTGGCCCCGAGCCTTGCTGCTTCTCCCTCTGCAAGCGTCTGCACCAACTCGTGATGAAAATAGTCATAACGCAGCGCCACTTCTGGTTTTACACGCTTGTCATACATCTCACGAGAGCGATCGATGTATTCCCTGAGCCGATCATACAAGTCGCCTTGAGAGCGACCTTCGATCACTTTCTGTTCGTTATAAAGTTTAATCTCCGATACCAAAAGGCGAGCAAAGCGGCGGGCGTCGTTGTGCAAACGTCGCTCTTCCTCATTCCCAACTGTGACGGGAAGGTCCGCATCCATCCCGTAACGCCGTCGGGATCCGAGGGGCGCTGCTTGTGGTTCGACTGAACCGCCAGTGAAAGCTGGTTCAGCGCTCATGGGTTCAGCACTGACTGGTTCGGCGCTGGCGGGCTCGGCGCTGCTGACCGGTTCAGAGCTGACCGGCTCGGCGTGCTCATGGATAGGCGCCAGTGCGGTCTCCGATGCTTGCGTTCCCGGCCGCAACGTGTCAACAAAGATATCGCGTTCGGGGGTGACCGGGGTGGGTTCCTCGTATTCGCGGGAGGGTGTGTACCCGGTTTTCGCTTCCGTCGTCGTTTCGGTAGCCTCAGCACCGGCAGCCGCCTTTGGCGCGCGAGCTACTGATGTCAATTCCACAGCCATGCCTGCAACTCGAGCCAGGGTTTCCAGCGCCTCGAGATTAATGGCTTCAGAATCAAGACCTGCCGAATCTGCGTAGAGCACAGCGACGACGCGACCACGAACCGTAAGTGGAACGGCGACGAGTCTCTGGGGCGGTTCGTCGCCCAGTTTGTTCAATAGGAGATGATCTTCGGCGTGAGATCCGGCGCCACCACTCCAGGTCGCTTTTGACTTCGCGACGCCACCTACTACTGTGTCGGCATCGGTGCTGACACTAATCTGTTGGATCGCCTGGTCGCCAATGGTGCCTTCAAAACCTCGCGCACGCCAACCATTTGCCTGATGGCCCTTGATGACAAAAAAGGCAACCCTGGGAGCAAACGATGCCGCGCGATTCACAAGCGTCTTGAGAATCTCCGCCTGTGAGTGCTCGGAGTAGATTTCCTCGATTGCTGCCTTGACGATGGCCATATCACTCGAAGCCTTGGCTCGAGACGATTCTGAGGCGGCTAAATCAATTCCCTCTTCGTGTGCCGCACGCAGATGTTCGAGGATCGTGGCTGCCAGCGAGCCGTCCATTTGCACTTCCGCTTGACGTTCCAGCAGCCGGGTGAGGGATTCGTTGAGCTGGTTCTGGAGCTCTGATATCTCTTTCTTAATCGAACTCAGCCGTCCCTCGATAAAGCTCTCTATCTCATGGCGCAAGCTATCTTCCAGTTGTCCGGTCACCACAGTTCGTTCCTCCGTATGTATCGGGGTCAGGCAAGGATTGTAACCCAGGATTAACTCTTCTGGTCGAGACACTCGAAGGGCAGAAGAGTTTTCTTAAGCGATTATGAACGGGCAGGATTCAGCGAGTCAAGAAATGCTTCTTTGCGGGTAGCGGGTCAGTTTGAATAGGCAAGTTCAGAGTTTATCTTTCCCGGCGGGCGCGCCGCACGTGTCAGGGGAACATTCCAGTCTTAACTAGAGAGACTAACCGAAGTGAAACTCTAAACTGACCCCATTTCCTTCTTGCGGGTCCTTTGGTGGCCGGCACCTACCGGCACAACTCCCTTGTGTGGATTATGGACGGGCAGGATCGGCGAGTCAAGAAAATGTTTTGGGGGATACTGGTTCAGTTTGCCCTGGGAGCGCGGGCGTCTCGCCCGCATCCCACGGAAGATCGATCAGATTGCGGGCGAGACGCCCGCGCTCCCGGGGCAAACTGAACCAGTACCTTCGGGATTTTGGCTTATATTTAGGGCCTCGACTGTGGGACACTGCCTTGTGTCTCACCTCTGGCAGGTGCTGAGACCTCGAGGGCCACCGCCAGTAAGACCAGGAAGGGTGAAGCAACCTGGCCCACAATACTGTGTGCCCGCCAATCTCGAACCAGGATTAAAAGAGACTGGTTTGAATAAGCTTTTCAACGTAAGCTATACCTCAAACTCGGGATATCTCGAACCGATGCCGGCCAGAATACTCATTGCCGATGACTATGAGGACAACCGAGAGTTGCTGCGGCTGCTTCTCGCGTCTGCAAAATACCATGTTCTGGAAGCGGCTAACGGCCGCGATTGTCTCAGAATGGCCATAGATGAACAGCCCGATCTGATACTCATCGACCTGTCGATGCCCGTCCTGGATGGATGGAGCCTTTTTGGGAAGCTCAGGTCAGATGAGCGAACTGAACGGATACCTTGCGTAGCCGTCACGGCCCATCCCGAATCTGATCGGAACAAAGCTCTTGAACGAGGCTTCAGTGCTTACCTTACAAAACCTTTCCGCACCGCCGAGTTGCTCGAAACTGTTAAGCAACTGTTGGAACAATATGCTCCGAACAGCATCTCTGAGCAGAAAAAAACCAGCTAACTCCGTCCAAACAAATACTCGAGCCAAGCTCTACTTATTTCTCAGAAACGACAACTTGCTGGATCGTAGGTGGCAATGCATGCAGTTCACTGTGCGAAAAACCCGCGTTGCGGCACATCTGCTCGAGCTCTGAAAAAGTATAAGCGTCTCCCGATGGCGTGCTGCCAAGCATCATGACGCTGAACGCCGCCGCGTCGGGAGGTGAGATTCGGTCTTCGTTGGGTACAAACTCAAGCGTGACTGCCCGCCCACCCTCTTTGAGTGCTGAGTGAACTTTCTTGAGTAGTCCTTCACACGTAGGCACATCGAAGTGATGCAGAAAGTTGGTCAACAGGACCAGGTCGTAGCCACTGCCAAAGTCAGCTTCAAATGCACTTCCTTCAATCGTGCTGTAACGATCGCCAACGCCGGCCTTGGCCGCATTCTCTTTAGCAACTGCCAGCACGTTGGGCCAGTCCAATGCCACCACCTCCGCCAACTTATTTTTTTCGGCAAAAGCGATTCCATAAAGTCCGTGACCGGCAGCAATGTCAAGGATCCGCAGTTTTTGATTCGCTGAGGGATCCACTAGTTTCGCTATGAGTTTTGCCGGCATCGCCATCATCGGAACCATCGCCCGCGCGAACTTCACCCACACAGGATGGTCAGGCGCAATGGTTCCCCCTTCCTGGTTCAACGTGCCTCCCTTTCTTACGATTCCGGCAAAGTCGCTAAATCCCTCGGTCAAGGTTGGCGACAGCAGAAACTCAATGGCACCGCCCAGGTACGCAGGTGATTTACGGTCCAAAAACGTTGCGCTGTCCTGGTTCAGGCTATACTTCGAGTCTTGTTTGTTTAAGAAACCCATGATGCACAGAAAGTCACAAAGGATGCGCATACCGCGTTGAGAAGCCTGGCAGCGTGCTGCCATTTGTTCGGCCGTAGTGTTTCCCTCGCCGATGGCTGTGAACACGTCCAACTCAATAGCTCCTTTCAGGGCCTCGGTGCGCTGATAGGCGTTGACAGTTTGAAAAAAGAGTTGCGGGGATGGTTGCTGTGTTGCAGGACTGGACATGATCTTCACTCCTTCAATGAATGTGGGATGTATGGTTCCATTGGCTTAGTCGCCAATCGTCTATTACGAAAATACCGCCAGGAACAACTAACTCTTGCTTTCTCGAGTAGGTTCGTGACTTCGGTTCGTATGATTTCGTGGATCGATCTGTTTAGTTCCTGAAACCCGGGATCCACGAACTCACACGAAGGGAAGCGCAGAAAGCTCAACTTAAGACCCCCTCGTGGAATACATCACGGAGTAAATGTGCGATAAAAGTCGATGCCTGAGTAATTAAGGTGCATGGCCTTTCCATTCAGCAGCATATCAAAAGCAATCCTCTCGGCTGCATTTCCTTCGCCTTCGGGCCGGAAAACACCGGCTTCAATCTGAATCAACGATTGCTCGCCATCGGCCAGCAACTGACCTTTGCGAATGAGTACCCGGGTGCTGCCGTACCAGGGACTGTCGGATCGATAGCGTCCCGTGAAAGCCTCCCACTCCTTCGGGTAGTCAAATGTCTTTGGTCCGTTATAACGTTCGTTGGCCCACCATCTTGCCCCGTGGAACGCCTCGACTACAACATCCTTATCGCGGCCAAAGCTGAGTATGAATAGTTCAAACTCCGGATGCTTGACGATGAAGCGGTCCCGGCCAGATTGCTCCAGCACCACACGCTGTCCCTTGTAATTCAAGATCAACTGATCACCTTCCGCCGTAAGTACCAGTTTGTCTCCATCCGAAGTGTAAGCGCCGGCGTAATCAGCGGCGTTGCGGATCTTGTCCGGCGCCGGAGGCGAGGGTGGAGCTGCCGGCAATTCCTTGCCCTTGGCTGCGGCACTCAAAAGGTCAAGGGCATATCGTGTAACTGCAACCGGACGATATCCGCCTAACCGGGCATTGACTGAAGCGAACGCCGCGAATCCGTCGGTCATGTCCCCGTACATCGCTGAACTGAAAGCAACCATTCCTCCCGTGTGCCGCAATAGTGTGTGACCGTCGTTAGTGCTGGTCCAGAGCCCATAACAATAGCTCGCCTCCTCTCCCCGGAAAGGAGCCTTGATAACCGCCCTGGTAAAAAGGTCGAAGGCTTTTTCTGATAATACCCGACCCTTTGATCCAACACCGCGATTCAGAAGCATCTGGAGGTAAGCGCCCATTTCAGTTGCGGTTGGCGCAATGCTTCCGGCTGCCTCAGGCACTTCCAACCAGGGAGCTTCGGCAAGTTTACCTTTTGCCGGAAACGGACGATCTTCATAGAGCGGACTATAGCCGATTGCCAATCGTTCTCGTATCCCGTCCGTGATCATGGGGGCGCTCGCGCTCATGCCCAGCGGATCGAGGACGCGCTGCCGCAGAATCTCCGCGAGCGGCTTCTTTTCGGCAGCTTCCAGTAAGAGACCTAGCAGGACGTAGCCGATATTCGAATAAACAAACCGCGTGCCCGGCTCGGAACCCGTCCGCAAGGTTGCAACGGCAACTCGCATTAAGAGCGATACCCCTGACAGGCCGGATGTGTGACTCAGCAGATGGTGCGCTGTGAAAGGGGCAAAACTCGATTCGACCTTGAGCCAGGGCAAATATTCTTTTACAGGCTTGTGTAAATCCAGCTTGCCTTCATCTGCCAGTTGCAACGTGGCGATTGCCACAAAAGATTTTGAAATTGAGCCGATCTCAAAAAGCGTGTCCGCCTTGACCGGCGCCCGGGCTTTCAAATCGGCCATTCCGTGGCGCGAAGCCCGCAGCAATCCTTTTCGATCAGCCACGGCTACGATCATCCCTGGCGCGCCAAGGTCATTCATGTGACGGGCGATGAACTCGTCAAGGCGCTGAAACGCGAGTTGAAAACTGTTGGCGCGGTTATCCTGAACGGAGGCGATGGCAATAGGGTCGAGGGTCAGCTCTTTCAGTAAAAGAAGACCGATGCTTGTCTTGACTCCACCGCTCAATATCTCTCGTCTGGTAATGGTTCGTCTCATTCCTGATATCCTTCAATCAGCGAGGGCCGCCCAAACAATTGATGAAGACTCTTGATTAAAGCGCCGCTCCCTCCGTAGAGAGAGCGGCGCCTGGCGACTCGACCATTTGGCAGAGTTACCGTTTTGGTTCTAATACGATCTCGCGTGCAAGCCGGTTACCCATAACTTCGCGAATCTCCAACCGATCCTTGTAACCCTGCATTTGCTTCTCATCGTTGCCAACCGTGCGTTGGGCCAGGGCATCAGCTTTGTCCTCCCCAGCCTCCATGGTGGCTAGATCCTTGTACTCAGTCATGAGCATCAGGTTGAACTCGCCGGGGGTGTGTCCTTCAACCGAAAGCACCTTATAAGAAAGAATCAGTCCCTCTTTCTTCATCGCTTCTTCATTGGCTTTCCATTGTCCTGCAAGGTAATTGCTATAAGCCGTATCCATGCCTGGCTTGACACGAATAAACGCGATTGTCCAAACAGTTCCGTTGCGGTATGGCCGTGCGACTTGTGAGTAAACTGAAATTCCGGCAACCAGGACGAAGACCGCGATTGTGAATGTTACCAAATGTCTTTGTTTCATTCTTAGTTTCATTCTGGGCTCCTACCCGTACACATGTGTAGAGGCTTGGGGGCAATGGGGTACGGGAGTCCCACAGTCTTAGCCTTGGTTTCTCGCAGCGAAAAGAGCTGCGAATTGAAGGAAGTGCTGCGCAATCTATGAGAAAAGCTGGTCGGTGTCAATCACTGCTTCCAATCCAATCGTGATCAAAGTAGAACAGCTATCAAATGGGAAGGCCCTTCCTGGCGATGGTCGCCATGATCTCCGAAAAGCGATCGAGCTCGGCGAGTGTCGTGTAAATGTTTGGCGTGATTCTGATTCCCTGAAACTCTTCATGAACTATCGGAGTGGTGAAGATGCGATGCTTATCAAACAGATAGCTACCAATCTTCCCGGGTTCAATGCCTTCAATGTTTACGTTTGCGATCGCGCACGACTGGTTGGCCGCAAAGGACGTGTTAAAGCGCACCCGAGGAATGTCCTTGAGCTGATTCATCCAGTAGCGCGACAGATATCGCAAGCGCTCCTCTTTGCGTTTGCCGCCGATGCCGCGGTGAAACAGAATCGCCTCGCCAATTGCCAGCCGCGGCGCCGCTGAATGTGTACCTATCTCTTCAAACTTGCGAATGTCATGCGCTTGCCTGGACTCAGCGGCCATTAAGGGCCAGATCTTTTCTATCCGATCGCGCTTAACGAAAAGCAACCCGGTGCCTTTGGGAGCGTAAAGCCACTTGTGAAGACTCGTTCCAAAGTAGTCGCAGCCCAGATCCTTCTGTTTGAAATCAAACTGGGCGAAGGAATGTGCCCCATCTACGATCGTCTCGATACCTTTCGCGCGCGCGAGATCACAGACGGCTTTTACCGGAGTTATCTGACCGGTGATATTGACTTGATGAGCAATCATAATCACGCGCGTTCGATTCGTGATCCCGCGTTCAAAAGCCGCGGTGATCTCGTCGAGGTTTTGTGGTGGAATGGGGATTTTGACCAACTTCAGCACGATACCTTCCCGTTGTTCTCGTTGCCGCAGCGTTGTCAGCATCCGCGGATAATCCTGTGTGGTGGTCAGGATTTCGTCGCCTGACTTGAGGTTCATTCCCATCAATAATATCTCGAGCGATTCGGAGGCGTTCCGCGTGATGGCAATTTCTTCGCGATCGCAACCAAACATTTCGGCCAATCCGGTGCGGATTGTTTCCGACTGCGGCTCGAGAATTTGCCACATCGTGTACGCGGTGGCGTCCTCCTGCTGCCAGATGTAACGGACCAGCGCGTCAGTTACTATCCGCGGGCTCGGAGAGACTCCGCCGTTATTCAAATTAATGATTCCGCGCGTGACAGAAAAGGAATTCTGAATGATGAACCAGTAGTCTTCATCCATCGCAGCCTGTTCAGGCGTCAAATGGGAGATGCTCCTCGTCGCGGCTTCGACTTCTTGAACAAGCGCGGCGATGGCGGGTGATGAAAGCGCCGCCAGCCCGAGACCTTTTGAGGCAAGCGCAAGAAAGTCGCGTCGCTCAGGCTTGTATTGTGAGTTCGATAAAGTCATTTTTCGTATCCTCGCGAGAACAAAACCACGCGCAGACTACTTCGCTTCGTAAACGGTTTCGCCGCCAATCACAGTCATTACACAGCGAGTCTTTAAGATTTCCGGTTCAGGAATTTTCATAATGTCGGCCGACAAAACCGTCAGGTCAGCGAGCTTGCCAGGTTCAATACTCCCTTTAATCTTCTCTTCAAAGGCGGCCTGGGCTGCCCAGATGGTGAACATCTTTAATGCCTCTTCTCGCGTGACCGCTTCTTCCGGATGCCAGCCTTCACCCGAAAAACCTTTCTGATCTTTGCGAGCAACCGCCGCATAAAACTCAATCATCGGCTCGCCGCGTTCCACCGGAGCATCAGTACCACCAGCAATGATCGCGCCGCTCTTGAGCAAGCTCTGCCATGCATAGGCACCCTGCAGCCGCGCTCCCCCAAGGCGACTCGGCGCAAAGAAAAGATCGCCGATCGCGTGCGACGGTTGCATTGATGGAATAATTCCGAGTTTGGCGAAACGCGGAAGATCCACCAGGTTTACGATCTGTGAGTGCTCATCACGCCATCGTGGGTCGCGAATCTTCCGTTGATCAGGTGGGACAGCCTTGAACGCCCGTTCATACTCGTCAAGTATGAAACGGTTCGCCCGATCGCCGATGGCATGTGTCTCGACCTGGATGCCTTTGCGGAGTGCATCTTCCAGCATCGGCCTTAGCGTTTCTTCTTTTACACGCAAAAGACCAATATTCCCCGGATCGTCGCTGTACGGTTCGAGCAAAGCCGCCCCTCGCGAACCCAGGGCGCCATCTGATATGACCTTGATCGTGCGGAGTGTGAAGCGATTAGCAAACTCGCCAACGCTCGACCCCTCACTCAATAATCTGGTCGCATCCGGGCCCGGCCCATAGACGGCTTTGTAGATACGGAGTTTGATCGCGCCCTGACCATACAACTTGCGGTACAAGTCGACATCCGGATAACTGCCGCCGGCATCCTGGATTTCTACCCAGCCCAATTCGATATCTCGTTTGACGCCCAGAATGATGGCGCGCTCTGCGTCCGCGGCGGTTGTAGATGGCACTTGACTCCGCAATAAGCCTTGCGCGGCATCGATCAACATGCCGGTTGGTTCGCCGGATTGCTTATCTTTCAAAATCTCGCCGCCAAACGGGCTGGCGGTATTCTTGTCGATGCCTGAGAGTTTCAAGGCGGCGCTGTTTGCCACAAGCGCATGACCATCGGCGCGCGTGAAAAAAGCCGGATTGTTAGGCGTCACCTTATCGAGGTCCCACCGTGTCGGAAATATCGGCGGTTTCCAAAAGGTTTCGATCCAACCGCGGCCGCTAATCCACTCGCCCGGTTTTGTCTGCTCGGCACGAGCGTTGATTTTCGCCAGAAAATCCTCGAGGTTAGTTATACCTTCGAGATTGAGAGTCATCTCGCGAAAGCCGACGCCTGACAAGTGATGATGAGAGTCAGTCAGACCGGGCACGACAGTGTTTCCATGCAGGTCCACGACTCGAGTGTTCTTGCCGGCGTACTTTTGCGCGTCACTATTGGAACCGACAAAGATTATTCGGTCACCCTTTATCGCGATCGCTTCCGCGCGCGGCTGGTGCTCGTTGACCGTGTAGATGTTGCCATTCTTAAAAACCAGGTCAGCTGTCTCTTGCCGGACACTTGTTGGGCTGAAAGCAAACAACAGACAGGTAAGTATTAGAAACAGGATTCTCATGGCTAATTGACCTTAATCCGGGTGAAGGTTTACCAACGCTGGACGAGCGCCAGACTTATATCACAGTCTGTGGTACGAATCAGGCTTCCGTTGCTTACGCTTAAAACGGCATTCGCCTATAATCGGGATTTCCAGAAACAATTCTTTACAGGGGGACATTACGATGAATGTTGAGAGTCTGAATATCAGCACCTCGCAGGGACAGACTACCGCCTACGTCGCTCGTCCAAGCGAAAAACCGACGGCAACTATCGTCCTGATTCAGGAGTACTGGGGCATTAATGATCACATTCGTGACCTTGCGGGTCGTTATGCCAAAGAGGGGTATCTTTGTGTCGCGCCGGATCTCTACCGCGGTAGAGTTGCAGCAGACTCTGAAGAAGCCGCCGCGCTTATGCAATCGTTGGATCTCAACGATGGCCTGGAGATCATCCGCAAGTCGATTCAGGAAACAGAACGGGTTTACGGTCAGCACAAGATCGGCATTACCGGTTATTGCATGGGCGGCACATACGCCCTACGGTTAGCTTGCGATATGCCCGAGTTGTCAGCAGCGGCTCCTTTCTATGGAGACATTCCGGAAGAAAATGTATTGAAGAAATTGAGAGTGCCGACGCTATTCATCGCGGCAAATAAAGACGGTTGGATCACGCCGCAAAAGGTCGAGTCGTTGCGTCAGATTGCGCAGAAATACAATTTACCGGTCGAGATTGTCACCTACGATGCCGACCACGCTTTCTTCAATGACACGCGCCCGCAGGTTTACAACCCTGAAGCAGCGATGGATGCCTGGAAACGGGTATTGGCATTCTTCGGAAAGCATTTAAGTCAAACCGCGGCACGCTCAGCTTAAAACGTGGTGACCCCTCCTTGGAGTGCGCTGACTTGTCAGCGCTTTCCAAGGTGAGAAATAACAGATTCCCCGTCAAGGCTTGTCTTCTTTCTTTTCAAGATGCCTGAGCTTATGAAAAGTTCTCTATCCTTATTTGTGTTTCTTGCTTTGAATCTTGCCATTGCTTCCGGACAAACATCGGAGCGGTCCAATTCATTGAAGGATGGGAACAGTAATGAAGCTGACATGCTAAAGAAGCTCGGTGCCTTGTAGCGTCTCCTTAAAAGTGCTGCGACTTGTCGCCGCTTTTCAAGGTGGTAAACATGCAAGCAACCCGCAACTTGAACTAATCGCACCGCCAAAGCGCTGACGAGTCAGCGCACTCTAAAGAGAGGCTTCAAAATGCGAATTCGTCGAGCTCGGATTTGGACGGCAGCCCGGTTCGCGCACCCAACGCGCGACACTTGAGCGCGGCAACTGCATTCGCCAGCTTCAAACTGCCCTCAATGTCTCCTCCCTTCAGCAGACCATAAAGAAAACCTCCCCGAAAGGCATCGCCGGCGCCCGTTGTGTCTCGGCAGCCTCCCGGAACATCGTAGGCTTTGGAAGAAACAAACTGGCCCTGGCAATAGATCAGGGCGCCGTCTTTCCCCATGGTCATTCCCACCAACGGGGAACCGTAACGCGACTTCAGCTCGATCAGTGAAGCTCGCTTATCGGTGATCCCGGTCAAGCGATGCGGAAACTCCCTTGAGGTAAGAAGAATATCGATTAGTGGCAGTAATTCCGGCAGCCCATCGTAGATGTTATCGATGTCCACCGATACCAGAGTGCCCGCCGCTCGCGCCGCCTGGGCCATTCGCGCACATGCCGGCGGATCATGCGCGTCAAGGTGGAGCACCCTCCCACGGGTTGCGAATTCGACGGGGGCTTCTTGGGGTTTGTAGGCCAACCGCTCGTCACGATCCCAAATGATGGTTCGCTCGCCCGTGCGCGCATCGATGATGATGAAAGCGACTTGGTTTGTAGCCCCCTCGACTACTTCGGCATACTCGACATCCACCCCAGCTTCTTGTAAGGAACACAAACCAAATTGGCCTTCTGGATCTGATCCAAAGCGTCCGGCGTAAGCGGTTTGCAGACCCAAACGGCGGAGCGCAACCATTGTCGTGGCGGTTTGTCCACCAGGCGACTGACGGTGTTCGAGCAGCCTCATTTTCATATCAAAAGTCGGATATTGCGGTACGACCACCAGGTGATCGACGGCATTCAGACCAAATCCGACCGCGTCGAAGCTCTTGTCTACTCTTAAACTAAAAGGAAACTGCAACGATTTATCTTTCCGCGAATGAAGCCAGGATCCACGAAATCGCACGAAGAAACAACAATGAATCGGCAAAATCGACGTCGTTAGTTGTCGCTAACGTTCTTAAGTTAAGATAGTTGTGGCGAATCCCCAATATTCAACGACAGTCAAAACCGTGGCCTTAGAAGAAAAGCTAAAAGAGATTCCGTCTTCACCGGGCGTTTATTTACACAAAGACGCCGCGGGCAAGGTTATCTACATTGGCAAGGCAAAGAACCTGCGCCACCGGGTGCGCTCCTACTTTCAAAAGCGTCCGTTTGATCGTAAGACGGACGCGCTCGTAGGCCAGATCTCCGACCTCGAATTCATTGTCACAGACAACGAGGCGGAAGCCCTGATTCTTGAAGCGACACTGGTCAAACAGCATAAGCCTCGCTACAACATCAAACTGCAAGATGATAAATCGTACCCGCACCTCAAACTAACGATAAATGAACCTTTCCCCAAAGTAGTGATCACGCGGCGGGTTCTGCGCGATGGCGCACTTTACTTCGGTCCCTTTCTACCCGCAAGTCTGGCCCGCAAAACGATCGATCTGATCAATCGCACTTTTCAACTGCGTACCTGTGACATCGAGATCGACGGGAAAGCACCTCGACCTTGTCTCGAATATCACATCAAGCGGTGTCTCGGTCCTTGTGTCAAGGGACTTTGCACGCCCGAGCAGTATCAGGAAGCGGTGCGTGACGTGCGGCTCCTGCTTGAAGGACGAAACCGCGAACTGGCCGACATGCTCGAAGAGCGCATGCTGCAGACATCCGAGGAGATGCGTTATGAGTTGGCGGCGAAATATCGCGATCTGCGCAAGACCGTAATCAAGTTGTCTGAACAACAGAAGATGGCTATGTCGCCTGAACGTGACATTGACACTTTTGGCTATTACCGCGAAGGGCCGCAACTCGCCCTTCAGTTGTTTACCATGCGAGAGGGAAACATCGTCGGCCGGCGAGAGTTTTTCTGGGAAGACCTACCTGCAGATGATTTTGACCCGGCATATTTTCTTAGCGAAGTGCTGGCGCAATATTACGCGACGGATTATGTGCCGCGGGAAATCTACGTTCCGGTGGACTTCGACGATCGCGAGCTGTTGGAAAAGGCGCTCAGTCAACGAAAAGGACGGCGCGTAAGAATTCGGTATTCGCAACGCGGAGAGAAACGCGATCTGATTGATCTGGTCGAAAAAAATGCGAAGCTCGCATTTGAGCAGCGCTTTCGCGTGCTTAAACCCGATATGAAGTTGGTGCTGGAAGAGCTCCAGGAGACGCTCGAGTTACCGCATTTTCCCGCGCGCATCGAATCGTTTGATATTTCTCACATTCAGGGGGCGGAGAATGTGGCCGGCATGGTGACTTGCGATAACGGCAAGATGAACCGTTCTGAGTATCGCAAGTTTCGCATTCGCAATGTCGAGGGTGCGAATGATGTGGCTTCGATGCACGAAGCCGTGTTTCGCCGTTATCGCCGGCTGCTGGATGAGGGAAAGCCGCTGCCAAATCTGGTCATGATTGATGGTGGCAAAGGACAGTTAAACGCCGCCGCCACCGCAATGCGCGAATTGGGGCTGGAGGCAGTGCCGCTGGTCGGGATAGTTAAGCCACCCTTGCGGCACAATGAAGTTGCGTACCTGCTGGTTAAGGGCCGCGAAGATGAACCGGTTTATCTTGACCCTCATTCGTTGATTCTCCGCCTGTTGCAGATGATTCGCGATGAAACACATCGCTTCGCCGTAACCTATCACCGAAAGCGGCGCGAGTTGCGGGACTTTACTTCGGAACTAACAGCGATTCCCGGTGTTGGCGAAAAACGCAAAGGACGTCTGTTGCGTCATTTCGGCTCGATTCAGAGGGTAGCTAATGCCAGCGTTTCGGAGTTGCTGCCGTTTGTGGGGCGCAAAACCGCCGAAGAGATTGCCGGCCATTTTGCCCGGCAAAGAGCCTTAGCTCAGCAACCGGACATCCGCAGTCAAGCCGTGCATTAACTCGGAGTCTTGGAGTCTTGGAGTCTTGGAGTCTTGGAGTCCGAAGGCTGAGGGTCTCGTGTGGGTTCTTTTTCCATTTCTTATTTTCCATTAAACTTGCAGCGGTTGGACCAAATGAAAAATGAGAAATGGAAAATTATGGAAAATGACGAATGGAAAATGATTTATTGAGTCTTGTAGTCCGGAGTCTGAGGGTCTCGTGTCGGAGCGGCTTTCGTTCCTCCCGGTAGGCACAACAACGACTTTCTAAAGGAGGATTTCGATCATGGCAAGCAAGGCCAGCATCGGAGGTCACCCGATTCATCCGATGCTTGTTCCGTTTCCGCTGGCGCTATGGACCACGTCGTTTGCGACGGACGTTGTGTTCTATTTTAATAGAAACGCAAGCCTCCTTTTGATCTCGAAGTTTATGATTGCGGCAGGTTGTTTGGGGGCTATCGCTGCGGCGGTCCCCGGCATCATCGACTGGCTGGCAATTAAGGATCGAGAGGTTCACAACATCGCGAACTGGCATGCGCGACTAAACATCATTGCGTTAATTGTTTTTGCCATCAGTCTGTACTTGCGTATTCACGCTGGCGCTCACTGGGTTAGTTACCGGTTGACCATACCGTTCCTGCTTTCGTTATTCGGTGTAGTTTTGATCGCGATTTCGGGGTGGCTTGGAGGTGAGTTGGCGTACAGGCATGGGGTGGGTGTTGCACCGCAGAATGATACGCCGGCAGACGAAGCGGCAAAGGTTCGCTATCCGTAGGGCAACGACATTTTCCGTTTTCCATTTTCCGTTTGTCATTTTTCATTGGCTTATGAGTCGCGCCCCCACGACGGCAAATGAAAAATGATGAATGGAAAACGGAAAATGGAAAATGTCTTCAGCTTACTATCTTGAATGCCACCCAACCTGCTCCTCATCCAGCTGCTGCCGCATTCCGCTCGCCGCTAAACTCGTACGTGATGTGCAAATTCAACGAACCGTCGAGAACTTCTGCACGAACGTCTTTAACGCGGGCTTTTATTGCTCCGTTACTCGCTTTTACCGGGACCATTAGTTGCAGCTGCGGCGCTCTGATTAATTCGAGCGGATTTACCTTCTCGTTAATTGCATCGCGCACAAAAACGGTAACAAAATTGTTCGCCGCCGGATTTACCCCCTCCAGTGTAACGGCCTCCACATTCACCTGCCCGTACACTGTCTGTTTTTCCTGCTCAAAGCGCAATTGAATGGTCGTCTGCGCCCAACCCTTGAATTGTATGCAGTTTCCCAGCAAGTTGTAGTTGCCACTGAAAGCCAGCGGCACGGAAATCTTACCGTTGGCAAATTGAACTTGCGTCTTAACATTACTGCCCTCGGGCGCCAGCGTGATCATGTTGGTACAACCCTGCTGAAGCGAAACAGTTTCAAAGCCTGGTCCATCGTTAGTCGCACCAGACCGTCCGAGTCGCAACGCCGGTGGACCCAGATCGCGAAACATGGACCCCAGCAACAACTCAAAAAAACTATTGCTGACAGAGACCACCACCGTGCCGCTCGGGTCGCCGGACGGCTCAGGCGCCTTTACAACTGTGCCGGGTGTCGCTTTGGCGCGGGGCATCCCCAGCAGAAATGCCGTGGCGCCCGCGCCGATAATCAAACCTAAAAGAAGAATGAGCAAGTATCTCATTCGATATTTTTCCCTTCTCGTGAGATCTATGGCGACGGCGATGATGTTACGGCCGGGGAAACCGTGGGTGTGGGACTCGCCTGAGCATTCGCGAGCAGAGATCTGACCAGTGCGCTCGCCATGTTCGTCAAAGCATTGATCTGCTGGCGAATCTGCTCAGGCGGAACCTTGCTATAACCCGCCGGCACCTCAAAGGCCGAGCTATCCACCGTGGTACTGATGTCGCGCATCTCCGCGATGACCGTCGCCCCTTTGACTCCCTGCACGTTTCCGCTGGCTTCCGTGGAAAGTTCGGATCGCAGCGGCAGACCGGTTTCTTTGTCAATATAGAAAAAGGCCTCAGTGTTGACGGTTCCAGCTTGTGTATTCGTGCTGGACGTTCTTGAGTAGCGATATTTCACCGCCGTTCGACCGTTCACGGTCTCTTCGCCAACCCGTTCAATTCCGTTTAGCTTTTCCAGCCGCGAAACCATTTGGCCCGGGGTCATTAGTTTTTGAAGTTGAAAGCCGGTAGCTTCGGGGGTCAATTCCGCGTACTGCTTACGCGACGGGACCAAAACGATGTGCTGATCGCCTTTCTCCAGATAGATGAGATCCGAACCGTCCGGCAGTTTGAAAGCAACGCGTCGATCCGCGCCGTTGCGAGCGACTTCGGCTGAAAGCGTGGGAATGCCGATTGTCTTGTCACCACCTTCGGTTACTGCCGACAATACGACGACCGCTTTATAGGTATCTGGCTCGCGCGCAGCCAGAGTTGAGATCGGTTCCGTGGACGTATTTGCATTTGTGTTTGCCACGCTGGAATTCGCGTTGACCGCCATGTTTACATTCGTGTTGGCCGTATCCGGCCCTCGCTGGCAAGCGCCGGCCAACAGCAGCGTTCCCAGCAGCAGACAAAATAAGGCTGATCGCGTTGACATCGTGTTCATAAGAGAGTCTCCGAAGCTAATCGCGCACGTTGCGCCAGCAAAATGTTTAGGGGGTTAAGAGGGAAGGACCATAGCATAACATGCGGAGCGATAGAGACAAATCGATTTTTGGTTGAGCCAAAGAAAGGACCTTTTCCATTTGTCATTTGACATTTTTCATTTTCCATTTCAAGAAAAACATTTGACTTCAAAAGCCGTTTTGGCATAGAAGCACACTGCTTTACTAATTCCGGCGAAGAGTCTGATGCTGATGAAACATCTTTCAACGATTATTGTGCTGGGTTTTGCCTTGTCCCTCTGCAATCTCACTAACAAGCTGAAGCCATCGGGAAACAGCAATGGAGCGGCAACTGGTTCGGGTTCGAACGGTTCTAAGTCGACTGGGTCGGCCGTGTCGACCGGTCCCGTTGAGCATGCTGAAGCAAGTGCTGCGCAGATGGCGGCCCTTGCTGATGGTCGAGAAGTTAAGTGGGATCAACAGGGAATGTCCTTTACGGTTCCAGCCAAGTGGACCGAGGCTACCAACGAAACGAAGATGCTGGTCTGGCGTTCGCCGGGGTCCTGGGATGCTGCTTCGTTAATCGTTAACATTTCTCCGATGGCTGAGGATTTTCCGACCGACGTAAGCATCAACGCCTTTTACGAGGGCGCGAAAACGCGGGCGAAAAATGGGGAAGTGGACGAAGTGAAGTGGCTGGAAATCGACGGCTTGAAGGGCTTGCAATTTCGCGAGGCCAACCCGGAAAAGCCAGATGACCAAAGGCGTTTGCAGTGGATGGCCTACCGCAAGTATGCCGGGCAGGTGCAATTGGTCAATCTGATGCTGGCAACCCGCGGGAAGGACTTTGTCCGTCATCAGGACGCAATGTACGGGATACTTTACTCAACGAAATTGGTTCACTGAAGAGAGTTTTGTCTTAGAAACGGATCATTTTCCATTTGTCATTTTCCATTTCTCATTTTTCATTTGGACCCGTTGAAGGATCATTTGACATTGGTCATTTGACGTTTTTCATTTTTCATTTTGGTGAAACTCGTTGAGTGGTACCATCCGGTCGCTACGCTCGCGGTTCTGTAATGAGTTGCGTGGCGGGTAAATGATCCAACACGAAACCCTCAGACTCCGGACTACAAGACTGCAAGACTCCGAGACTCCGAGACTCCCGCGGTTGACAAACAGATTATTGGAAGAGTAAAAGTCGAGTTACATCCAGGGCACAATTCTCGCCCTTGTCATGCAAAAATAAACCCCTCGGTTTGGAACCAGCAAAAGGAGGTTCTGAGCAATGGACTCCAAGAGATCTGAAGTCGACAAACCTGGTCGCACCTTCGACAGCGCTTACACATTCTCCTTCATTATCGCGTTGGGATTAATCCTGTTTATCGCCGGTCTGGTCCTAAGTCTGACCCTGGGAGACGGCACGAGTCTCGGCCTGATTTTCGGCATTCCGCTGCTCCTGGCGGGATTGGTGGTGCCGCTTGTGATGATGCGGGACCTTTTCACACGCAATGAAATCGTCGCCCCCTGCCCCTATTGTTCGGCGGAGATCAAAACGTCGGATTCGACGCTGAGGTTGCAGTGTCCGGCTTGTAAAGGGGTGGTGGTGGTGAATGATATGAAGCTGCAGCCGCTCGAGAAGTAGACGCTATCCGATCAGCCAGTTGCGGGTCCAATAGTCGCTGAACGTCAGCGCAAATAGAATTGCCAGCCAGAATAAAGCCGCCGCAAATATCACCCATACCAATCTCGAACTGTAGCGCAGGTGCATGAAAAAGAGGACCACCAGCGTTGCTTTGATGCAGGCAATGGTCAAAGCGATAATCACATTCAACGGCCCCGGAAAATCGCGCTTTCCAGCCCACACTGTAAGCCCTGTGCCCGCAATCAGGGCCAGAAAGATTAAGACGTAAACTCTTACTGGAACAATATGCTCGCTCATCACCGTGGGACAGATATTCCTGTCTGGTCGGCCTCTATTCAATCTTCAATGACAGCCAGGAATTATGTCTACCCTCCATGCACGAAATGCCTCCCCAGTAGGTAGAGAAGCGGAAACAGAAAGATCCAGATAATATCCACAAAGTGCCAGTACAGTCCGGATATCTCTACCGGGTTGTGATACTCGGGACCATAACGTCCGCGCGCGGCAAACAACAGTATCACCGAGAGCAAACCCACCCCGATGATCATATGCACGGCGTGCATCCCCGTCATTGCAAAGTAGATCCAGTAAAACATTTCAACTTTGTTCTTATCGGCCCCGACCAGCAGATGCACTCCGTTGGGATTGAAATAGTGACCACGGATTAACTTACCGGGAATCAGATTGTCGACGTACTTCTGATGGTATTCGACGGCTTTTATACCCAGAAAGGTAACGCCAAGCGCAATTGTTAGAACCAGGCAGGCGAGCAGGTTCCGCCGCTTGCCAATCTGGGCGCTGTATACTGCCAGGGCCATCGTAAAGCTGCTGACTATCAAAACGATCGTGTTGATTGTACCCAGGGGCAGATCGAGGTGATTACTCGCAGAAGCGAATTCGAGCGGGTACTGCCAGCGATAAAGGGTATAGGCGAAAAACATTCCGCCGAAAAACATGATCTCAGTGACCAGAAACACCCACATCCCAAGTGTGCCCGCCTCGCGCTGCTGCTCCAGGTTCTCAAAATGGTGCTGCAACGCCGGGTGATGCACTTCATGCTCTGCTGCAATACTCTCTGCCAATCTCTCTCTCCCTTTTTAACAGGTTATGAATGGCCCCCAACTGGTGTATCCGCTCCCTCGAGTGGCTGGCCGCGATGAACTCTGCCCACAATCTTCATCTCCTCAGGTGGGGCAAACTCGTAAGCTTCCCAGGTAACTATCGGAGTCAAAGGAAAATTCTCTGTCGGAGGCGGCGACGGCGTGCGCCACTCAAGTCCGGGAAGATGCCACGGATTTGCTTCCGCGTGTTTGCCATAGCGCATGGACCACACCAGATAGATCAACGGAATCAGCAGCCCAAATCCCAGGATCGACGCCCCGGCCGTGGAAAGCACATTGAAAACCTGAAACTCTGGCGGGTAGGCGGCGTAGCGGCGGGGCATCCCCAGGTAACCCGCCACAAACTGCGGCAGGAAGGTCAAGTTAAAGCCGACGAAGACAACCAGCGCCGAGAATCTGCCCCACCCCTCGGGATACATGCGGCCGCTAATCTTCGGCCACCAGTAGTGCAATCCACCCAGATAAGCCAGCAGAGTTCCGCCCACCATGATGTAGTGGAAGTGAGCCACCACAAAGTAAGTGTCGGTAACATGGAGGTCGACCGCGATGCTGGCAAGAAACAGACCGGTCATCCCGCCGATGGTAAACAACCCGATAAACCCCAGTGCGTAAAGCATCGGCGTGTCATAAGAAATTGAACCGCGGTACAAGGTTGCGGTCCAATTGAACACTTTCACTGCCGAGGGGATCGCTACCGCAAAGCTAAGGACGGAAAAGATCATGCTGGCATAGACTGACTGGCCGGAGACGAACATGTGATGTCCCCATACAAGAAAGCCAAACACCGCAATGGCCAGGCTCGAGAAAGCCACGAAGCTGTAACCAAAGATGTTCTTGCGCGAAAAGTTAGCAATCAGCTCGCTGATTACTCCCATTCCGGGCAGAATCATGATGTAGACCGCCGGGTGCGAATAGAACCAGAACAGATGTTGAAACAATACCGGATCGCCGCCGATTGCCGGATCAAAGATTCCAATTCGCGCCACCCTCTCAAACGCAAGCAGCAGCACAGTGATCGCGATTACGGGAGTACCCAGAATAAAGATCAGGGAAGTCGCGTATATCGCCCACAGAAACAGCGGCATGCGGAACCAGGTCATGCCCGGAGCCCGCATAGTGTGGATGGTAACGATGAAATTCAGTCCCGTCAGAATCGATGAGAACCCGTTAATGAAGATCCCCAGTCCGGTCAGGACTACGTATGAGTTCGAGAACGTCGTACTGTAGGGCGCGTAGAAAGTCCATCCGGTATCCACGCCGCCGGCGATCAGCGCGTAAAGCGTAATGATGCCCGCGACGATATAGATGTACCAACTCAAAAGATTTATTCGCGGAAACGCGAGATCCTTCGCTCCAATCATCATGGGGACGAGGAAATTCCCGAGAGTCGCCGGGATAGACGGAATCAAAAAGAAAAAAATCATGATGATTCCGTGCTGAGTAAAGGTCTTGTTGTAGGTTGTCGGTGAAAGCAGATCGCTCTGCGGGGTCAGCAGCTCGAGGCGGATCAGCATCGCGTAGATCCCGCCAATAAAGAAAAACAGGCTGACCGAGCCGAGGTACAAGAGCGCGATTCGCTTATGGTCACGGGTCAGCAGCCAGGACTTTAAGCCGTACTGCGCGTTTAAATAATTTACTTTTGACGGCGCTGGTACTTCAAAACTTTCCATTGTTCTCCAACTCTCGTTCTATCTTCCCGCCGGACTCCCTGTTCTAACCGGCGGCGCAGGCGGATTAGCCGTCGATCTCGTCGCCGAAGCCGCCGCAGCCGGACCTGGTCCTGCAGTGGAAGGCTGCGGATTCACAATCCGAATTGACTTGATAAAAGCCATCAATTGCAGGAGCTGTTCTTCGCTAACCTGCCCCTGGAATGTCGGCATGATCGGACCAAAGCCGGAAACAATCTTCGCTTGCGGGTTCAGCACCGATTCGCGGAAGTAGGCCTCGTCAGCCTTCAGTGTTTGGCCGGTGTTCAAGACCACTTGCTTGCCAAACAGACCGGCGAGTTCCGGACCACGACCGCCTTCGCCGTTGGCCCCATGGCACGAAACACAACCAAGCGATTGATAGAGTTGCTGGCCGGCCACAGCGGGCGCTAATTGACTGGCGTTCCCGCTCAGCCAGTCGTCAAACTCCGAAGGTCCCATCACCACTACCGAGCCGATCATTCCGGAATGGTTCATGCCACAATACTCGGCGCAGAAGAGATGATAGGTGCCGGTCTTTGTGGCCTCAAACCATTGATCCGTGTACCGACCAGGCAGCACATCCCTTTTGATCCGAAAGGCCGGTATGTAAAAGGAATGGATCGCGTCTTCCGAAGTCATTATCAATCTAATCTTACGGCCTACCGGCACGTGCAAAGCGTTGATTTCTCGCTGTCCGGTCGAGTGTTGTATTTTCCACATCCATTGCTTGCCCACGACATAGATCTCACTGGTGCCTTTCGGGTTCCGGGCTTGTTCGAAATAGACCTGTGCCCCCCAAACAAAGATACTCATCGCGATCATGAAAGGAATGACCGACCAAAGCATCTCGAGTTTGTGCGAGCCGGCAATTGGCCGTGGAATCTCAAAAGGAGTTCGCCGTCGATACTTGATTACGAAAAAGATCAGCACGCCAAAAATCAGCAGTGAGAAGAACAGTGTCACTCCGGAGAGGTAGAAATAGAGCGCATCCACTTTGCCGGCCATACTAGAGGCGGCGTCGGGTACAAATTTGATCCAGGACGATTCCATAAGGTCTAGGTAACGTTTCGTGTATGCAAATTCCCAGGCGCACCATTACGGCGCCGTAACATAAGCAGTAAACCGGCGATTGCCAGCAGCGTAAGCACACCTCCAGCTCGAATCAGATTAATCACCGTCGCGCCGTATTTTCCTCGCGCCGGATCGTAGTGATAACAATAGAGCATCAGCCGATCCACCGGTGTGCCGATCTTGTTTTCCGAGGCTTCAACCAAACCCAGTCTCAGATCTCGCGGGGCATACTCGATCCCGTAAAAGTAACGCGCCAGCTTTCCTTCCGGAGTGGCTACATAGATGGCGCTGGCATGAGCAAACTGGTTGGTTGTTTGATCAAATCTGTAATGGAACCCAACAGCCTCAGTCAATCGTTTGATGTTTTCTTCGTTGCCCGTCAGAAAATGCCAGCCGGCCTCGGCTCCTGAGCGTTTTGGTTCCGACAAGTAGTTCACATAGGTCTTCTTCTTTGCTTTTGCCAGCAGTGGCGTTTCGCGCGGGTCAAAGCTGACGCTGACAATTTCATAGTCATTGCCGGGTGTGAACGACATCACCTTGAAAGCCCCTACCATGCCATTCAGGATTTGTGTGCAAAGCATCGGGCAATCGTAATAGACCAGCGCCAGGACTACAGGCCGCTTGCCGAAATACTGGCCCAGTTTTACTTCCGTTCCGTTCTCATCATGAAAGGTGGCGTCCAGTGGCAGCTGTTCGTTCAACTTTTGATCGATGCCGATGCCTTCGAGCGCCGCCGGCAAGCCGGTGGGCGCGGCAGGAGAATATGGCCGTGAGCTGTAGAGCGGTGAATTTCCCTGAGGCGCGCCAAGTTGGCCCATCGCCGGGCTGCAGCAGCAGAACAGCACCAGACTAGCGAGTGCGATCAGTTCTAGACGCGGGGACGGAGAGACGCGGTGACACGGAGAAGGGGAGTCCCCGTGTCCCCGCTTCTCCGCGTCTCCGAATCCACGCTTCTCTGTGTCTCCGCTTCTCCCCATCCCCGCTTCTCCGCGTCTCGCCTTCTGCCTTCTGCCTTCTGCTTTCTGCATGCACGCTACTCCCATCACTCAAACCTCTTCTCATTGACCCTTCCCGAACTAGCTGCACTCGGCACCGCAATCAGGTAGTCGTCCGGTTTCCCTGCGTTCGGTCTGACAGGGAGGCCTTTGCCTTCAATGACTCTTTTCATCGCCTCGTCGATGGGTATGCCAACTACTTTTCCGTTCTGATCCCTTACTCCGTTTGTCAGGCTGTCTTCCCACAGTTGGCGCAGCACCCTGATCTCCCAGGCCGGATCGCTGGCGCGTCCCACGTCCTGGACGTTCGCGACCTTTCTCAAGTCTTCAGCAAATCCCGGCGCGAGCTGTAGTCTTGGTGCGGGCGGCAGTCGCTCGCGCTCCGTCATCGCCATCGGTCCCGGCTCGGGCTCCCTCTGCGCCCGCGCGTTGAATAATCGAAGCAGCGCCCACATTAATACATAGACCGCGATGAACATCACTGTCAGAAACAGAACGAACTTAAAGACAGCGGCGACGTTGATATCGCTCGTCTCGTGCACCACGTCGACATTCTTGATGTGCGAGACATCAGGAGTCTCAGTCACATGTCGTCGATCAGTTGGCTTATGTCCTGAATCAGTCATTGCTGGTTATCGCTAATGATTCGCGTGCACCTGCTCCAATACACTTTCAAGTTGGGGATCATTGATCGGAATCAATGGGTGCTTGCCCAGTTCCCAAAGGAAGGCGCCCAGCCATAATCCGCCAAAAGCCAGCGGCGCCAGCACGTCCATCCAACTGACGCGAAGATGCTCTTCCGTAAATGAAGGAGCGATCATCCAAAAGAGATCGACGAGCCGCATGACGAGTATCAAACCGGCAACCATCACGAGCCTCCGCGGATTCCGCTTCAGCGACCGTGACAGCAGGAGGAGGAACGGCAGCCCGAAATGAAGCGTGACGACGGTCAGCACGATCGCGCCCCAGCCGTCATGCAGTCGCGGCAGGTACCAGTGAATCTCTTCAGGCAGATTTCCCGACCAGATGATCAAGAATTGCGAGAAGGCGAAATAGGCCCAGAGCATCACCAGCGCCAGCAGCAGCTTGCCCAGGTCCTGGAAATGCAGCGGCGCCACCACCTGTTTCAGCGGCTCTTCGCCTGTCAGGAGAGCCATCACGGCCACAACAAACGCCAGCGCACTCAGCGCCCACGCGGCCACGAAAATGAATCCATAAATGGTGGACGACCATTCCGGAGTGATCGACATGTACCAGTCGATCGAAGCGAACGTCACCGTAATGATGAGAAGCACCATGCCTGGCCCACTCAACAAGCCCATCCGCTTTTTTAACAGAGGATCCGCGTTTCTATCTTGCTGGGCCGACCAACGGCTCAGCAGAAATGCCAGGCCGATCCAGACGGCAAAGTAAATGGCGGCACGAATCGTGAAGAACGGGAGGTTCAAATATTTTGCGGCCTTCTCTGCCAGCGCCGGAGTTCCCATCCTTTCATGATGCATCCACGGATAGATCCACTTTGCACCCACGAGAATGGGCAGAAAAAAGACCGCCAGCAGCGGCAGCGTCCTCGTTGCTGCCTCCAGGACACGCCGAATTACAAATCCCCACCCGCCATTAACAAGATGTTGAAGCATCAACAAAGCAAGCGAGCCCACCGCCAGGCCGAGCCAAAACGTGAAACCAAATAGATAGGAATGGAAGAACTGCGCTCGGTCAATAAATAGACCAATGAGAAGAATTGCAAACAGCAATGCTCCGACGGCGAACAGCGGAACCTGAACGCGTTTGATACCAGAAGGCAGGTTATACGAGGTACTCATTATTTCTGGCGTCCCCCAGCGGGTGGCTGCTGCGCGTTGCCTGACTGACTAGTCGTTTGCTGGTTCTCCTGGCTGATTTGCAAGGCGCGAATATAGGCAACGATGTCCCAGCGATCAGGCACGGTAATCTGGGCAGCATAACTGGGCATCGCTCCCCAGCCATTTGTAATTGCATCAAAGAAGTGACCAACGGGCGCCTGGCGTAGACGCTCGTCGTGAAACGAGGCGGCGCGCCGATATCCCCGGCGCACAACAATCCCGTCACCGTATCCCGTAAGACCGTGGCACACTGAGCAGAAAATCTCGTACCGCTCTTTTCCACGTTTTATTGCCTCGTCCGTAACTTGAAACGGAAATACATCGACATCATCGGGATAGGTGGTTTGCGCCACACTTGTGCCCGCTGAAGGCTGAGGACCAGCAGGCGTCTGCACAGCGCTCGTCTGGGTTGTTCTTTGCGCTGTCGCCTTCTTGCCCGTATAGAATTCTGTGTCTGCTCGCAACCAGCCTCGGGGGACGGTTCCCTCGACCGGGGGACGGGCTGACAATCGGTCCCGGAAAAACGTGCTACCACGAAGCGGCTTCATTTTTGGTTGATCCTGCATGTCGCGCCGGCAGCCGAAAGTGAACAGGAGGAAGATTGCCGCTGCCGCTAGGCACGTGACACGGAGAAGGGGGGATGCGGCGACACGGGGACGCGGGAATACGGGGACACGGTGACGTAGGGATACGGGCAGGCGTCTCCCCTTCACCGCGTCTCCCCATCCCCCTTTCTCCCTATCCCCGCGTCTCCACATCTCCGTGTCTCCCCATCTCCGCGTCCCCGTGTCCCCGCCGTCTCCCCTATCCCCGCGCCTCAGACGTCCACATCTGAAACATCCAAAGGTCCCAGCGACTTCAACAATTGGACAACTTCGTCGTGGTTGTATTTGCGGTCACTCGCCTCAATCACCAGAAAGAAACGGTCCCGCGTTGCCATAGCGAAATTTGGCGCATTAAAAACCGGGTGATAAGGCTGGGGCAGCTTGTTCAACGCCAGCATTCCCAGAACAGCAGCAAACGCGGCACAGAGCACTGTGCATTCGAAGGTAATCGGGATAAAAGCCGGCCAACTATTGAAAGGCTTGCCACCAACATTCAATGGATAGTTAATTACCTCCATCCAGTACTGCATGAAAAACCCGGCTAAGCCACCCACCAATCCGCCCAGGAAAACAATCAACGGCAGGCCTGTACGATGAAAGCCAATCGCTTCCCAGAGTTCCTCGATGGGATAAGGCGAATAGCCATTGATTCTTCTATAACCCAGTTCGTATGAACGACGCGCAGCGGCCACCAAATCAGAAGGAGTAGCAAACTCCGCCATTACACCGTAAAGCTTGGGCACAAGATGACGGCGGTGCGGCGGCAAAGTTGGCGACGAATCGGTCACTCTTCAACCTCCGCTTCAGGCAAAATCGTACGCATCTCAAAAATTGAAATCATCGGCAGGAAACGAAGAAACAAAAACAGCAGCGTAAAGAAGAATCCGATGGTGCCGATGAACATGGACCAATCCCACCTTGTTGGCTCATACATACCCCAGGAGGAGGGCAGGAAGTCTCGATGCAGGCTGGTCACAATGATCACAAACCTTTCCAGCCACATCCCAATGCTGACCACAACGGAGATCAGCCAAAGCATTAACAGATTTCCCCGCACCCTTTTAAACCAGAGAAACTGCGGCGTGATGATGTTGCACAAGATCAGTGCCCAGTAGTACGGAGCGTAAGGCCCGTGCATCCGATTCCAGATCATGTAGCGTTCGAACTTATTACCGCTGTACCAACCAAAAAACGCTTCCATGATGTAGCCGTAGCCAACAATCAACCCAGTCGCCAGCATCACCTTGGCCATGTTGTGCATATGGCGCATCGTGATGAAGCCTTCCAGGCCATAAACCTTCCGCAATGGAATCGTCAGAAACAGGACCATGGCAAAACCGGCGTAGATGGCTCCTGCAACGAAGTAAGGCGGAAAAATTGTTGCGTGCCAGCCCGGAATGATGCCGACGGCAAAGTCAAGACTTACGATCGTGTGCACCGAAAGAACCAGCGGCGTTGCCAATCCGGCCAGCAGGAGATACGCCATTTCATAGCGGTGCCAGTGACGAGCCGATCCCCGCCAACCCATGGCCAGCATCCCGTAGATGATCTGGAAAGGTTTGCTGCGCGCCCTGTCTCGCAGCGTGGCGAAATCCGGCAGCAAGCCTACGAACCAGAACATTGCCGAGACTGTGGCGTAGGTCGAAACGGCGAAAACGTCCCACATTAACGGACTGCGAAATTGCGGCCATATCGTCATCGTGTTCGGATAGGGAAATAACCAGTACGCCAGCCACGGCCGGCCCAGGTGGAATATGGGATACATTCCCGCTTGGGCGACGGCGAAAAGTGTCATGGCTTCGGCGAAGCGGTTAATCGACGTGCGCCATTTCTGCCGCAACAGTAAAAGGATTGCGGAGATTAGCGTTCCTGCGTGCCCGATTCCGATCCACCACACGAAATTGAGGATATCGATCCCCCAGGCGACCGGAATATTTACGCCCCAAACCCCGATACCGACGAACAGAAGCTGGGTGATAGCCAGCATCATGAGCTGAAACAGCATGAACGAGATGGCGAACCCGATGAACCACCAAATCGGCGTTTTGCGCTTCAACACGATCGAGCTGATCTTGTCGGTCACCGATGCAAACGTCAGCCCCGGGTCGATCACCGGAGCGGTGGTGTGCATCTCGCTTTGTGGTTCGTGTTCCATTTGTCCCGTCTTAGTGTCCCCGCGTCCCCGTGTCCCCTTGTCCCCGTATCCCCGTGTCCCCGTATCCCCGTATCTCTCAGTCTCCGTGACTCGGTGTCTCAGTGGTCGAAACCGCAGGCACAATCTCCGGATTTGGATTTCGCACTCTCGATAAATAGGTCGTACGCGGCCGCGTATTGAGCTCCGCAAGCAGCGAATAGTTACGCTGCTCCGCTTTAATTTGCGAGACTCGACTGTTCGGATCGTTGATATCGCCAAAAACGATCACATTAGTCGGGCAGACAGCCTGGCAGGCCGTTACAATCTCACCATCACGCACTTTTCTGCCCTCAATCTCAGCTTGAATCTTCGCGCCCTGGATGCGCTGCACACAGTAGGTGCATTTCTCCATGACCCCGCGGCTGCGAACCGTAACATCCGGATTCCGCATTAACTGATAAGTGGGGGTGTCCCAATCCTGATACAAGAAAAAGTTAAAGCGGCGCACTTTGTAGGGGCAGTTGTTCGAGCAATACTTCGTGCCGACGCAGCGGTTATAGACCATGTCATTAAGTCCTTCCGCGCTGTGGACCGTGGCGTGAACCGGGCAGACAGGCTCGCACGGAGCATTTTCACAATGCATGCAGGGCACCGGCATAAACTCGGTGGCTTCCGGATTGCTTGCGTTGTCCCCCTTGAAGTAAGTGTCAACGCGAATCCAGTGCATCTCGCGACTGCGCGCCACTTCATCTTTCCCAACCACCGGAATGTTGTTTTCTGCCTGGCAGGCGATCGTGCAGGCGTTGCAGCCAATACAATTATTCAGATCGATGGCCATACCCCAGGCATAGTTCAACCCGTTTCCCTGATTCTCGTAGTCATAGTTCGGATAAAGCGTTACGTCACGGCCGGGCGGCTGCTCACCTTCAGGCTTGCCGGCCAAATAGTCAGCCAAACTCTGGGAACGAACAATGTCGCGATCTTCACGACTAAAGTTGTGGTCTTCCATATTGAAATGGAGTTGGGAGCCGGCGAGCGTGGGCCGCGTCGCGCCTTTCGCGACCTGTGCGTCCGTTCCAAACCATGGCGAATCAGCCCAGCGGAGGTCATAAGCATTGAACCCGTGCCCGTTGCCGACTCGTCCAGCGAGCCGCCGCCCATAACCAAGATGCAGGGTGATAACGTTGTCAGGATGACCCGGCATGATCCATGCCGGCACGAAAATCGAGCTGCCGCGATAATCGACCTTCAGCTCATCTACAAAGAAATCGCCACCATCTTTTCCGATCGTAATGGTGATGCCCAGCGAACGCGCCGTATTCGGACTAATGAGACCCACGTTGTCCCAGGTTAGTTTTGTGAGTGGCTTGGGCAGCTCTTGCAGCCAGCCATTATTTGCAAAACGACCATCGTAGATGGATGGATCGCCTCGAAACACTATCTCGATCTGTGAAGTCCGGCTCTGCGGTTGTGAACCCGCTTGCTGGAGCTGATTGGACCAGTCGGATCGCGGTGAAAAGGTTTTAGTTTGCAGCGCTGTATTCGGAATAAAGCCGTCATGTACCCACTTGCGCCAGGCGTTTTCAAAATCGGGCGCAGGTGATGGGAGTGGCTCGATAACATTGGATTGGGTTGCGAGGGGACTACCACCAGTCCGGCTCGTCGCCCTTGCCGCCTGGGTTCCTTGTGCGTTGGTCCCCTGCGCACCCGCTCCTCCGTGGGCACGCCAGTAGTCGCGCACAATGTCGTAGCCCTTTTGGTCAAATCGAGCAGTGAAAACCGCCAGAAATTCGTGAGGACTCTTACTCTGATAGAGTGGTTCAATCAGCGGTTGAACAATGGTTGCCGTTCCGTCGAAAGAACGCGCGTCACTCCAGGCTTCGAGATAGTGCGTCTCAGGGATGTGCCAATGGCACAACTCAGATGTTTCATCGCGAAACATACTGAGGTGAACACGTAACTTGCTCACTTTGAACAAGCGGTTCTTGTCGAGTTTGAGATCCGCCGGAGTGGTGTAGACAGGATTGCCTCCGAGCATCACCAGAATTTCCACGCGCCCGCCGTCGATGTCGTTGACTAGTTCCTGCAATGATTGGCGTTGATCGACTGAGTCGCCTTCCAGGGGGTCAGAATAGAAAACTGTCTTGCCAACGTTTCCCAACAGGTCATTCATCGCGTGCGCGAGCGCATGAACAATCGGCGATGCCTCTCGACCAGCAAGAACAATAGTTGAGCCTTTGTGCGCCTGTAGATCGCGAACAACCGCGTCGATCCACCGCGTATCCAAACCGGTCCAGCTGGCAATGCTGCCCGCGTCTGCTGAGGAGCCTCGAACACCAAGGCGATTTGCCAGCAGTTGTGCGAAAACCGCCAGCTCGCTCGGTCTGAGTCTCCAGCAGTGATCGGCCATCGCACCCGTATTAGAAGGTGTAGTCTCGATTACATAGAGTCTGTTCATGTCGCGCCGGCCCTGGGTCATGCGACGCTTATCGGCAAAGTCTCGCGCATAGCGAAGCATTCCCGGCATCGCTGCGAGGAAATCTGAGTCAAGCGAGAGAACGCGATCCGCCTTGCTGAAGTCATAGATGACTTTTGCAGGTTGGCCCAGGGCCATGACGGCGCCCGCGCGAGCATTATCGTTATTGATTGCCTCGTATTGATGCCATTTCGCCTGCGGAAACTCCACCAGAATCGCTTTTAACTGGGCTACGAGCGTGGGCGAACTAATGGTTTCCGTCAGGAAACGCAAGCCCGCGCCCTGTTTTCCACGCTGATCGTCGAGCGTGCCGCGAATTGCATCGACAAACGCAGACCACGGGCGAGGGTCATCTCGATAAAGACTCGTAGGTGAACGGTCCGGATCGTAAAGCGTCAAAACTGAAGCCTGCGAAAAGATGTCAGTCGCACTCGACCCGGGAACATTTGCATTCGGGCGATTGTTCGGATGGTCGGGATTACCTTCGACTTTGGTTGGCCGGCCTTCATTGCTGCGCACGAGGAGAGGGGTGGCCACGCCGCCAAGCGAAAACGCTGTCGCGAAAAAGAGCGCTTGGCTGGGAACGACTTCCTCGGGCTGCTTGACGTAAGGAACAACTTTTTCAGGAGGTTGATAAACGCACCCGCTTAGCCCGGCGAGCGCCAGCGATGCGCCCATCAACTTCAAAAACGTTCGCCGCTCTATCGGATCGTCCCAATTCTCGGCCTGTTGGGGGTATTCTCTTTGGACCAGTTCGCGGAATGCCGGGCTGTCGGCTAATTCCTCAAGGCTGCGCCAGTATTTCTTGCCCGACGTCGCACCCACTCCGTCGCACGCATCCTGGTGGTCCAGAATGTACTGTCGCATCAGAGCGAAATTAATATGTCTATCGTTTTGAGACATTTTTCTTAACAGTTCGCTTTTTAGCGATGACAAGTCGAACAACTGGTCAGCACATTCGGCGGTTGAATGTGGTATTCACCCACCCAGCGCCGGCCTTGTTGCAGATCCTCTTTTGATCTGTTCTCAGCCCGCCATTCCATGTCGAAAACTTTATCTTTTGGTCGAACAAATCTTTCCGGATTGCGATGGCATTCCAAACACCATTCCATCTGCAGCGATGATGCCTGATAAGTTATGGGCATCTGGTCCACCCGGCCATGACAGGTTGAACAGCCGACGCCCTTGTTTACGTGAATTGAGTGATTGAAGTAGGCGTAGTCGGGAAGATCGTGGACACGCATCCACTCTATCGGCATCCCGGTCTGAAAGCTCGCGCGGACTGGCTCGAGATAAGGGCTCTCAGCCCAGATCTGCTTGTGACAGTTCATGCAGGTTTCAGTTGGCGGGATCCCGGCGAACGCGGCGGTCTCAACCGAGGTGTGACAATACCGGCAGTCGATACCATCATCCCCGACGTGGTGCTTATGACTAAACTGTACCGGCTGTTCGCGCTCGACCCACTGCCCGGTGTTCCAGGACGAGCGGGTGATTTCCACTGTGACCCACAAGACGGCGAGCAAAATGAAAACAGCACCAAAGATCGTGGCCCGTGCCAGAGCATTGGTGCTGTGATGAAAGATCTGTGGCATCGCGCAGTTCTGCTAAGGTGGGTTGTTGACGGCTAACTAAACACCCTCGAAACTCGCATGTACCATTCACGTGAAAACATTCGCAATCACACTCGGCATTGTAGCCGTCTCTTTAAGCGCGAATAGTCCGCAGAAAGAAATTTATTTTGAATTGTGGTCTTGCAAGTCGGTACTTTACCAGATGGCTTGAATTTTTCAAATTCTCGTTTTTGTCTGAAGTGTGCTGATTTCAAACCTTTTTTTCGCGCGGCCCTTGTTTCGGGTAGCTTTGCCTCCAAAGCCACAAGGAGGCACAAAAAGCACAAGGTCTTCCAATAAGTCGTTTGCGCTTTTTGCGCTTCTTTGCGGCCTTGCAAAGTCGAAGGAGACTTTGAGGGAGAGCTCTTTCGCGTCAGAGAACTCCTTTTCAATCACGGATTGGATTCTGGCTGGCGGGCCGCCGGCAGTCCCCTACCAGGCGGTCTTCGGCTCGTGATTGGAGGATTTGGTTTGGTTGGTTATTGGACTTTTGGCTGGGGAGGTTCGAGCGGCCGCTCGATTAATTGACAGCGGCATCGCGGGCAAGCATTGCGGCGCCCAGGGGGATAGCGTCAGCTCCGAGTGTGGCCGCAACGATCTGGGTCGCCTCGAAGCATGGTTGGAACGCGCGACGCTTAACCTCAGCGATGATCGGATTCAGTATCAATTCACCGGCATCCATCACACCCCCGCCCAAAACTATTCGCTCGATATTGAGCAGGTTGATCACCGTTGCGACGCCGGTGCCGATGTATTTGCCTGTGCGTTCGATCATCATCAACGAGAAATCGTCCCCGTTGCGCGCTTCACGGGCCATGTCGGCGGCTGTGAAAGCTCTGTTCAGTGCCAGCTTTGACAGTGACGAAGTGTTATCTCTGTAAAGTCGTTCTTTAGCGCGGCGCACGATGTTCGGCGCAGAGGCGACGGTTTCGAGACAGCCGGTGTTGCCGCAGGTGCACTCGATGCCTTCAGTGTCTATTGTGATGTGTCCCACTTCACCTGCAAAACCTGACGCTCCGGCCCACAACTTGCCGTCGAAGATGATGGCTCCGCCTATGCCCTGCCCAATGGTGATATAAAACATGTTGCGGCTGCCGCGACCGGCCCCGACTTGATACTCGCCATAGGCCGCGGCATTGGCATCGTTTTCGATCTCAACGCGTAATCCGGTGGCTCTGGCAAGCTCGGCGTGCAGGTCGTCTCGAACAGTATCCGGAAGATCCCTCGAGACTACCACTCTATCAATCTGCCTGTTCACCAGGCCGGGAATGGCGATCCCAATGGCGGAAATCCGGCTGTTACCGACCTGAAGACTGTTAGTAATATGCGCCACCTGCTCAACAATTCTCTCGTTCTCCTTTGGCGCATCACGGCCCTCGAGCATTCGTCCTTCGGAGTCGATTACCGCTCCGCGGATCGTGGGTCCCGAAAGATCTAACCCAATGAAATTTGATTCTGATGTTATCGGGGTAGTCATCTTGACGTTTTCCGCCATGTGAAACTGAAGCGAAGCATAATAGAGGGCTCAAAGGGCTGTCAAACACGTCCCCCACCGTGTAAAATGCAGATGCAGAACATTTTAGACTGCTGATTGCCAATTGCCGATTTGTTCAGGCCATCAATCCTCGCGTCGTCTCTTGCAGATTCATTGAGGGGTGAGCTGATAAATTCGGCAAGCGGCAAATTTGCAAGCGGCAATCATGAAGATCCGATCCATCCTGGTGCCGACAGACTTCAGCGAATGTGGCAACTACGCGCTTTCCTACGCCGCGTCGCTGGCCCGCACGTTTGGCTCGTCAATTACTTGCGTTCATGTGATCGAGCCCATCGTGCCGACTGTGGGTTATTCAGGGATGACCGAACCCCTTCCGATTGCGGATATCAGCGAACAACTCGAAGATTCCGCCGAACGCGAGTTGCCAAAGCTTGCAGAGTGCGACGATTGCGCGGGTTTGGATATCGAAGAGCTCATAGTACATGGCGAAGCCGCCGCTGAAATTGTGCGAGTCGCAAAAGAACGAGCAGTTGATTTAATTGTGCTTTCATCTCATGGCCGCACTGGTTTGGGACGTATCCTCTTTGGCTCAACGGCTGAAGCGGTAGTGCGCCACGCCTTATGTCCGGTACTTGTGGTCAAACCTCAGGCAGGGGAAGTAGCAGGGTAACGCAAACTGTTGTTTGCGTCCCGCAAGCTATCTGCTTGCGTTACTGAGTTTTCATGCATCTGGATTTTTTCTACGACCTCATTGGCCAGTACGGGCTGTATGCTGTCTTCATCCTTGCAATGATCGAGGGAGACATAACGCTCCTGTTGGCCGGCGTCCTTGCGCACAGTTATTTTTTTGGCGAATACAGTTTTGCCCGGGTACTGCTGTGGGGAACGTTGGGAGGGTTTGCCAGCGATAACGCGGCATACATTGCAGGTCGGTTGTTCTGCAAGGGAGTGCGTGAACGACGCTTCTATCGCCTCACTAAACCGCGCATCGAACGGCTGACCAACAAGTTTGGCCCCTTGTCGATCTTTCTTTCCAAGTTCATCTACGGATTGCGCTGGGCAGCGTGCGTTTTTTATGGCGTGGCGCGCATGCCCTACCTCCGCTTCATGGTTCTTTCCCTGCTGAGCTGTTTTCTCTGGGTGTTTTTGCTGAGCGGCGCGGGCTTCTTTTTCAGTGGCGCTGTGATGGGACTGATAGGAGATTTCCAGCGCCTTGGTAAAGTGCTGCTGGTGATCGTTGTTGCCGGCGTCATCGCTTTCTACCTGGTTGAACGTTTCTGGCTCTCAAAGAAAGTCGAACAGGCCAGTCCGCAGCGCTTGCAGGGGTTGGAACAGGCAGCTCAGGAGAAGCTCCAGGATCTGAAGCAGGAATTTCAGGACCACATTCCCTTCAAGGCCCCAAAGCGGACCGACCACAAAAAATCGATCGCTTCAAAACAGCATGATATTGATGGCGACTGATAGCATTTGCCGATTGCCAATTGCCGATTGCCGAATTGAAGTTTGCAATTAGCGATTTGAAATTGGTACCTTGAAGGTCGGCATTGAACTTTACAGTTTGAACGTTTGGAATTGCATTTGTGGTGTTGAATTTTTTAAGTCGAACTTTGTAATCTGAAACTCGCCAATCGGCAATCGGCAATTGGCAATCAAAAATGATAATCGAGTCATCAGCCCCTACGAGAGTTGATCTGGCCGGGGGGACCATCGATATCTGGCCGCTTTACCTGTTTCATCCCGGCGCCACCACTATAAACTTCGCTCTCTCGCTGCGCGCGCATTGCCGCATTGAAACACGCGATGATGGTCGTATTGTTCTGGAGTCGCGCGATCGAAAAATTGCCTTCGAGACTGAGCTCGCGGCATTAGAAGATCTCATCCGTGAGGAACGACTCGAACTAATCTCCAAGCTGGTCCACTTCTTCAAGCCCACCACGGGCTTTCATTTGACGGCTACCAGTGAAGCTCCAGCCGGGGCCGGATTGGGCGGATCATCTGCTTTGGCGATCGCGTGTATCGGCGCGTTGAATCAGCTGGTCGGTAATCGCTACGACCGGGATAAATTCATCGTGCTGGCTGCTAATGTTGAAACAACCGTAATACGCGTGCCGGCGGGCTTTCAGGACTATTTTGGAGCTTTCTACGGTTCAGTCTCATGCATTTCCTATCAAGCTGATGGAATTAAACGGCAAAGCCTCGACGTTGATCCGTCCGAATTAGAACGCCGTATAGTTATCTGCTACACGGGAGAGCCGCGCCTGTCAGGAATCAACAACTGGGAAGTCTTCAAGCGCCATATCAATGGCGATCCCGAAATGTTCGAGATGTTTGAGGGGATACGCGATTCCGCGCGCCGCATGCGCGAAGCTCTACTCGCAAACGATTGGGATCGCGTCGCCGCATCGATGCGTCAGGCCTATCCCAACCGAAAGCGGCTGGCGCCAAACATTACTACGCCGCAAATGGATGCCCTGGTCGAGAAGGCCATGGCTCACGGCGCGGCCGGGGCAAAAGTTTGCGGAGCTGGTGGTGGCGGATGCATGGCATTTGTCTGCGCCGAAGGCAAGAAAGCCGAAGTTGCACGTGCCCTCAGCGCGGAAGAAGGTGTTGAGGTGATGGACTGGACCGTCGCGCGCGAGGGATTGGTGGTAACGGTGAGTTGAACGGCGCGCATCTCACCAACATCTCCAATATTAGTAGTACCGCGAAGCGGTTACGACCTCCAGCCCAATGTTGCCGCGCTTCGCGGCTACGTTGGGGTTAACGCAGCATACAATTCCTACCGCGAAGCGGTTGCATCCTCCAGCCCAACGTTGCCGCGCTTCGCGGCTACGTTGGGATTAAACACAGCATACAATTCCTACCGCGAAGCGGTTGCGTCACTCCCAGAGATATTTTTCATCCCAATCAAGTTTATGCCGCGTAAGCAATTGGCGGAGCTCCTCCTGGAATCCCATCTTTTTGTGATGTTGCTCTTGATTCGCAATATACATTTTCACCCGCTCGAGACTCGACGCGCTGACCGAAAAGTCAGCGTAGCCACCCTGCCACTCGAAGTCTCGCACTCCTTGTTTCTTAAGCCATAGATTTGATACCCGCTTTAGCTCTTTTACCCATTCAGCCTGCGTAATTGTGCGGCCGAAGCGAGAAAGTAGATGGACGTGATCTTCAACGCCACCCACAATGATCGTTGGGCAATGAAGGGTTTTGGAAGTGCCGCCAAGAAATGAGTGCAAGTCATGTCGGAGCGATTCGTCACGCAAGAATGGCTGACGTTCTTTTGTAGAAAAGACTAAGTGAATGTAGACAGCAGATAGGGATTGAGGCATGTGAGGCTCCTTCGTTGAGGTGAAACGTAAGGTTTGTGAGAATTTTTAGGAGGCCGGCTATTTGCCGATGCTGCCTAACTCGACTTGTAACTAACCACTAGACGCAACCGCGTTGCGGTTGGTTTCTTCTTTATTACTAGCACCCAACGTAGCCGCGAAACGCGTCAACGTTGGGCTGGAGGTCGCAACCGCTTCGCGGTAAGGCCGAAGCAGTCTGAGCAACTAAACGGTAGCGCCTACCTATCGTTACCTTAGTTTGCCCTAACCGCCGTCGGCTCGCTGTTTGGCCGCGGCTGAGAGCGTGCGTAGTCTTTCAACCTTCTGCGCGAAGCTTTCACCGGGCACTGGTCCGGTATCGACCACTCCACAATAAGTCGATCTTTTCATAAGCGTGCGGTCAGGTCCTGTACCGGCACTAACCGACGCGGTCGCTGAAGACACGGGCGCAGCAGTCTTTGTTGTTTCCCCAACCGGCGCCGCACTCTCCTCAAGGGGCGGTGCCGGTGCGGCAACTTGAGCGGTCACAGCCGGTGCGGACACGTGTTCGGCCGCCCCACCTTCTTCGGCTCGTCGTTTCGCGCCGGCTGCGACCGCCTTCAACCTCTCAACCTTTTGTGCAAACGTCTCGCCGGGCAAAGGACCTGTGTCGACAACACCTGAGTAGGTGTAACGCTTCATCAAGCTGCGATCCGGCTGGGCTTCTCCCTTGGGCGCGGCAGGTTTCGCCGGCGCCGGCGTAGTTCCCACGGCGGCTTTCGCTGGTTCGGGCGCGCCTGCTTTTGTCGCAACCGGCGTTGCCAGGGATTTAGCGGGCGCAGGCTTGGCACCATGGCCGTGTTCGCCCGCCGTTTCGACCATTATGAACACGCCCCGCTCATCCCTTTTAATGACGGGGAGCGTGCCGCCGGCGGCTTGCAGGAGCGCTGTCAATTCGGCCTCTACAAACCGGTGCTGCTTTCGCGGATCTCGAACGTGGCCCAATGGCGGCCCCATGTAAAGAGTGCCGCAGGTCTGACACTTGAAGAGCACATCGTCGCCACGCAAGTGTACTTCGGCCGCTTCACCCGCTGTCCGCAGTTGTTTTAGATGACCATTGCAGAGCTTCCCCTTCTCGTTTCTTTCATTGCAAACGGTTTGCGCGTTGGTAATGCGCTTGGGAACTGCTGCTGCTTTCGCACCATTGTCGTTCTCAACTGGCGAATCGGAAGCACTTGCTGACATGGTTTCGTGTGGCTGCTTTCGTCAGGACGTGTTTGCTGAACTTGAACGGAATCTTACTCACTGGAGGAAATGTTCGTCAATGTAGCTTTCATACTGTGGTGGTTGAATGGGCAGTGTCAATGTTCCACTCTCTTGGGTGGTGTCCTATTTTGAGAGATTGCTGCTCCCCAAGTAAAACGATCCACGAAAATACACGAAGCTAATTGATTTGTTCGTGCGGTTTAGTGTGATTTCGTGGATCGTTCATGTCCTAGCGAGAAAAAACACGAAACCAAACTAAGACATTACTCTCTCTTGCATGTGCTGTGATTCCGGCCTCATTCTTGTAAACTGAGTTTGATAATCAATGCTGAAGAATCTGTTGGCTAAGGTTTGGCGACGCACGCCAAAGAAAGTGCGGCGTTGGACCGTGGGGCTGACTCAATCCCGCTTTGCAGTCACGGCCGCCGGGGTGGTAACCGATGATCACGGTCGCGTGTTGCTGCTCAAGCACGTCTTTCGTCCGGGAAGTGGATGGGGTCTGCCAGGAGGTTTTCTCGGCGCCGGTGAACAAGCCGAGACAGCTTTGGCGCGCGAATTAAGTGAAGAGGTCGGCCTGGAACTCGAGTCGGCTCAACTATTCACAACCAGGGTTTTCAAGCGTCCCAGACAACTGGAAATTGTCTTCCGCTGTAAAACAACGGGCGAGGCTCTACCGCAAAGCATTGAAGTAAGCGAGTCTGAATGGTTTGCCCCGGATAGTCTTCCCGCCGGCCTGCCCCAGGATCAAAGAGACCTGATTCGGCAGGCTCTCGCTGAAGGTACCAGGAGCGAGCGGGGTGGCTAACATTAGTTTTTGATTAAGCCTTTATTCGTGTGGTTTTGTGAATCGTTAGATTTCGCCAGGTCGATAAAGAAGTTAAGCCCTTTTTTGGACTTGAAAACCGCGATTGCACCCGGGTGGCATTCCTTTTCAGATGGAGTGATGAGGCCCGTTTGATGTATGCTGTGCGGCGCAAAAACCCAGGTGAAGGCATCGCCCGACAGGATGAACGGTTCTTGGGGTCACGGTCACCTCAAGTTCGTTCTATAACCTTCACCCTATCCCGCAAGTTCGGAGCAAAACATGGTAGAGCTGATTCCGTCGCCTGATGCCGTAATGCAGATCCTGAAACGCACGGGTGCTTTTCGCGAAGGCCATTTCATCTATCCCAACGGCAAGCACTCGCCCACCTATTTTCAAATGCCGCTTGCGTTTCGTTATTACGATACGGCACGGGTGCTCGCGGTCGCCCTGAGCAGGAAGTTCCGGCTCGAGCGAGATATTTCGAGTCAGCTGCCCAAGGTGGCAATCATAAGTCCAAGTTCGGGTGGCATTCCTGTGGCGTTTGGCGTGCGCGATGCGCTCAGTGCAGAACAGATTTACTGGGCCGAGCGAGAGGAAAACGGCAAACGCATGTTTCGCCAGTACGTTAATCAGGGCGAAGTTAATCCCTGCATCATTGTTGACGACATCATAAGAAGCGGTCATGCGATTGAAGAGACGGCGGCGCTGGTCAAAGAGCTTGGTGCGAAAATCATTGGCTGCGGCGCGATAGTTCGCTTTACCTCAGCGCCTGACCACCTCGAGGACGTGCCCATAAAGTCGCTGGTCGAATTCGATGCTCACATGTATGACGACGGCTCTTCCTGCGGAGACTGTAAGAAAGATTCCCCGATCGAGCACGTTCGCTTTTAAGGTCGCTGGTTAGGAAGTGATTTAACTTGTTGAGAGCGACAGTCTGTACCTGAACGATTTCTCTGGGCTGAGCCAAACCGAATGGCTATGGTCCATTTTGCCGGCTTGACTACACCTGCTTATTGGCGTAGAACGCAGCCGCTTCATTTACTAAATTACAGGAGTCGAGTCATGAAAAAAATTATCGCGCTGGTGTCCTTACTGGTCACGGCGGCCGCTTGCACCGCTCCAACTGAAACCACAAACCGGACGGCCCCGGCAAATGCAAACATGGCGGCCGAAACGAAGTCCGCCCCTGCCATGACTGAGGCTGACGCAATAGCAAAAGAAAAGGCAGTCTGGGACAGCTTTAAGAATAAAGATTACGATGGCTTTGTGAATATGCTGGCGAGCGAAGACATCTACGTAAGTAGTGATGGCGTGCACGATAAGGCTGCAATCGATAAGTCTATAAGGAATTTCGCGCCGACCGACGTCACTTTCTCAGACTGGAAGTATCTCGCCGTCGATAAGGATGCCTTTGTCATCACGTACTCCGCTACTGTTAAGGCAAAGATGGATGGCAAGGACATGCCGCCCGAAACGGTTCGGGCAAGCTCGGCATGGGTGAATCGAGATGGAAAGTGGTTATCCATCTATCATCAGGACTGCCCGTTGAAAACGATGCCCGCGCCGGCGCCGCCCGCAGCGGCAAAGAAGCCAGCACCCGCAACGAGTCCCGCAGCAGCACCCGCCGCGGTTGTCACTGGACCGGACGCTGAAGCAAATGAAAAGGCGATCTGGGAAGCATTAAAGAACAAGAACTTTGACGGCTTTGCTTCTGTGCTGGCGCCTGAATCAATTGAGGTCGAACCGGATGGGGTTTTTGATAAAGCAGGATCAGTGAAGATGGTCAGCCAGTTTGATTTTTCAAAAGATACGCTGAGCGAATTCAAAACCATCAAGTTCGATGACTATGCCAGCCTCGTAACCTATCTCGTGAAGGGTCCGGGGACGACGCCAAACGGTGAGCGACATTCGACAATCTGGGCGAATCGCGGCGGCAAGTGGATGGCCTTGTTTCACCACGGCACGCCGGCGATACCCGCACCTCCCCCGCCCAAGGCTGGAGCGAGCCCGGTGATGAAGCCCGCAGCTTCGCCAAAGGCCGGAGCGACCCCGGCGACGAAGCCCAAAACTTCGCCGAAGTAGTCTTTCCCGGTAAACAAAAATCGATCCACGAAAATACACGAAATCATCTCGTGTAATTTCGTGGATCGTCTAAGCGCGTGAGGCTGCCTGCACTAGGTCCAGATTCCGGGAATAATTGTATTGCAGGCCGGGCACATACCTTCCGGCGTAACCAAAACCTGCCGAATCAAATAACCGTACCGCTCGACCAGAAGTTTCTGGCAGCCCGGACAGTAAGTGTTCTCCCAGCGCCCGACCCGGCCCGGCAGATTGCCGGCGTAAATGTAGCGCAAACCCGACTCGCTGCCGATTTCGCAAGCCCTGATCAATTGCTCAGCCGTAGTGTTTGCGTTGCTCGTCATGTTGTAGTCCTGATGAAACGCTGTCACATGCCAGGGAATGTCTGGTGAAATCGAGACGATGAAATCCGCCGCCCGTTTCAATTCATCCGCTGAGTCGTTGAAGCCGGGAATCACGAGCGTGACGATCTCTTCCCAAAACCCTCGTTCATGAACCATCTTCACCGTATCCAGGATATTGTCGACTACGCCGCCAAGCTGGCGATAATTCCTGTCGTTCATCGTCTTGAGATCGATCTTGTAGCAGTCAGTCCAGGGTCTCAGATAATCAAGAACCTGCGGCGTGGCGTTGCCGTTGGAGATGAAGGCGGTGCGAAAGCCTTCCGGGCGGGCTCGACGGAAAACGTCCACAGCCCATTCCGCAGTAATAAGAGGTTCGTTATAACTGCTGCCCACCATTGAGGCCCCGTAAGCTTTAGCCATCGAGACCAATCGTTCCGGTGTTACCCGAGTCGGGCTGGTCCCGGCTGCGTCGTCACGCAGTGCCTGTGATGTCAACCAATTTTGGCAATAGGCACAATGAAGATCACAACCGAGCATCCCGAACGTCAGGGTGTCTGAACCTGGCAGCACATGAAAGAAGGGTTTTTTCTCTGTCGGATCACTCGCGAGCGCTGCAACGTAACTGGTAGGCACGCGCAGCTGCCCGCCTTCGTTGAAGCGAACTTTGCAAATCCCGCGTTTTCCTTCCTTGATCAGGCACCGGTGGCCGCACGCAAAGCATTTGAGAGCGTTGCCAGGCAGATGTTCCGTTAGTTCAGCCGCGCCCTCGGCTGTCATTGAATCCAGCAACTCCGCCAGCGGAGCTGATGTAGTACTAATAGGCATTATGATTCATGACCCTTATTTGAAATACTTCCCGTCCATTGAGATTATACTCGCGCCCCGTGACGAAGGACATCTGCTGCTTCAGTAAGGCGATTGTGCGCCAAAACAAATAGATCCACGAAGCACATGAATTATTAGTGTGATGCGCGTGGATCCGTTTTCTCCCGTGAACGGTTGCAAGATGATCATCGAAGAAATCACAGTTACCGCCTTCCAACAACACACTCGCATCGTGGGGTGCGAAAAGACGAGACGGGCTGTCTGTATCGACCCGGGGGATGAGGCCGAACGAATCTCAAATGCAGTTGATCGGCTGTCGCTGGAGCTCCAGGCCATTGTCCTGACTCATGCGCATCTGGACCACATTGGCGCCGTTGCGGCTTTGAAGAAGTTGCGGCCGGAAGCAAGAGTCATCCTGCATCAAGCGGATGAGTTTATTTATGACGAGTTGCCTCAGCAGCCCGCCTGGATTGGCATTCCGCGTTCGCAGTGGAAGGCTTTGGGAATGGAGTTCGAAGCTCCGCCAAGGGCCGACGAGTATTTTGACGACGGTCAAATCTACAAAGTCGGTGAGTTGGAGTTCCAGGTAATTCATACTCCGGGTCACACGCCCGGCCATGTCGTGCTGTTTGAGCCGGCCGAACGGAAGGTTTTCGTTGGTGACGTGTTGTTCGCGGGCTCGGTTGGACGTACGGATTTACCCGGCGGATCAACACAACAGCTGATGGATTCGATTATGAACAAGCTGCTGCCATTGGGGGACGATGTTGAGGTTTATTCAGGCCATGGTCCAACCACCACGCTCGGTCGCGAGCGTTTGACCAACCCCTTTCTCACCGGCGTGTACAAGTTGGAAAGGTAACGCAAGCTGTTAGCTTGCGTTTGTTACGAAGAAGGCAAGATTGGGTGGTTTAATCCAACTACCGTGGTAGCTATCACAACGCAAGCTAACAGCTTGCGTCACTTTTGGCCGCGCAGACGTGAGGCTTTTAGCTCTTCCCACTTTTCCTTCTGTTCGTCGTTGAGCTGGCTCGGCAGGGTCTCAACCGGAATGTGGTTTTTCGCGCAGAAGTACCGCCAAAGAACAAATCGCACGTCAAATTCGCCCGTTTCCTCGGAGATTACGTTGTCGACGGGTGGCTGCTTTTCCTTCTGCCTCATTGTACCCACCTTGTTTCCGCCAGATTCAAATTGCCGAGCCCCTAGTGTAGCAAGTTTGATTTAGAAATTAGAATTTAGAATTTGCGTTGGGATTTGGGATTTCAGCCTATCGCACAAAGGTATCAGGGCATCAGTAGAAAATTCTAAATTCCAATTTCTAGATTCTAATTTCTTATGCGGCTTCAGCCAGCTTCGGCACACTTGCAGGACGCTTGCCGAAGCCAGTCCAGCGGCGGATCGAGTCGATGAGGATGATCACTGCCGCGAACATGATGATCGCGGTCAGAAAGGTGTTAACGTAACCCTGAATTGATGTTTCAGCCTTTTGTGAGAGCGGCCAAAAGATGTCCGTAATGGATTCCCAGCCGGCTACTAAAGTTGTCGAAGCAACGAAGGTAAGCGGCAGGATCGTCACCCAGGCATACTTGGCTCTTCCCGAGTTGATGATCACTGTCGTGGCCACACAGAGCGCAACCGCGGCAAGTAGTTGGTTGGCGATCCCAAACATCGGCCAAATCGTTGAGATCGAGCCCGACCAGATGAACATGGCCCAGGCCGCCACCACGAGGGCTGAAGTAACGACTGCGCCGGGTTGCCAGTTTGGTTGGTCGAACTTCTTGTAGAACCGCCCGCCAAATTCTCCTACCAAAAAACGAGCGACTCTCGTTCCCGTGTCGATTGTGGTGAGAATGAAAAGCGCCTCGAACATGATTGCGAAGTGATACCAGTACTTCATCAGGCCCCGTAGTCCGGGAATACCATCAAAGATCTTGGCAATACCGAGAGCCAGCGTTACAGCGCCGCCCGTTCGCCCCCGTAGATTCTTTTCGCCCGATTCCTGCTCGAGTCGATCGATCTCCTGCGGCTCCAGGTTGAAACCCTGGGCTGTTTGCTCATCAACCATGCGCGTGTATGCCGCCTTTTGCGTCTCGGTGCGCTGGTTAGTGTTGATGGCAAAATAATCTCCGGGGAAAAGCGAGGTCGCCGCAATCAACGCAACCACACCGACAACTCCTTCCATTAACATCGCGCCATACCCGATCATCCGCGCGTCAGTTTCTTTCATGATCATCTTGGGCGTTGTTCCAGACGAGATCAAAGCGTGAAAACCACTGATGGCGCCGCAGGCAATCGTTATGAAAACAAATGGGTATAGCTTGCCGGGAATGACTGGACCACCACCGTGAGTAAAAGGCGTCAGCGCCGGCATGTTCAGGTTCGGATGAACAAAAATAACTCCCAGGATCAGAAAGGCCACCGTCCCTATTTTTAGATACGAGGAAAGGTAGTCGCGCGGACAAAGCAACATCCACACGGGCAATACCGAGGCGATAAACCCGTAGCCGGCCATCAAAATCGTCACGGTATTGCGCGACAGAGTCAGGATTGGAGCGAATGACGACTCGGCAATCCGACCTCCGAGATAAACAGCCAGCAGCAATCCGACGACGCCGATGATGCTCGCTTCCAAGATTCGGCCCTTGCGAAAGCGGTACATGTAAAGGCCCATGAAAAGCGCGAGCGGGATAGTGAAGCCGACGGTAAAGATCCCCCAGGGCGACTCTGCCAGTGCATTGACTACAACCAGTCCCAACCCAGCCAGCGCAATTACGACGATAAAGAGTATGGCAACTGCGGCCACGAAACCTGATAACGGACTAATCTCCGTGCGTGCGATCTCAGCGAGTGATTTACCTTTTCGCCGGATGCTGGCAACCAGGATCATGAAATCGTGGACTGCGCCGCCCAGGCAAACGCCAATCACCAGCCACAACAAGCCGGGAAGAAAACCAAATTGCGCCGCGAGCACCGGTCCGATGAGCGGACCGGCGCCGGAGATCGCTGCGAAGTGATGGCCAAACAGCACCCATTTGTTTGTAGGGCAGTAATTCTGTCCGTCGTACATCGTTTGCGACGGCACAGGCCGCGATGGATCGAGGGCGAGGACCTTGGCTGCGATAAAGGCGGAGTAATAGCGATAGGCAATCGCCATCACACAGAGAGACCCGACGATTATGGGCAGCGCGTTCATAGATTAATCTGCTGCAAGTTTTGAGACTCAATCATTTTTTCGTTGTATAGAATGCTCGAGCATGCAATTACTATCCACGAATTACACTAAATGTCGTGTACGTTCGCAGATCAAATCCCCCGCATGCCAGGGACCTTTTCAAACGGCTTTCTGCGAGTGACGACTCCCCACGATGAGTCCGATGACTGCAAAGATAAATCCGATGCCGATACAACCAAAAGCAAACATAGTTCGTTTGCTGCCGGCCAAGCCTGTTGTCATCTGCGCAAAGAGCTCACCAAAACTTGATCCGTGGGGAATGGCCAACAAACCGACCGCTATGAGGAATGCAGAGATTGCCAGCAGCGTTAGCCAACTTTCCGTCTTGCCTGAGCGCCCAGCTTTTTGACCTAATTCACTTCGAGCATAGCCGTACGACAAGTAAACGGAAAGGCCCAACATCAACCACGCGACAAAACGCCACCACGAGGTTGGCGGCAGGTAGTACATCAGGAAGACACAAGATACGGCGCCCATCATCGGCAGCAGCCATGGTCCAAAGGGAACTCTAAAAGGCCGGCGCCGATTTGGATCCTTGTACCTAAGAATCGTGATTCCGACGCAAACCAGCACAAAGGCGAAAAGCGTACCGATATTCGTCAGGTCAACCATCTCGTCAATGCTCATGACGGCCGCAAACGCGCCCACGATGACGCCGGTAAGAATAGTAGTCACATGGGGCGTTTTAAATCTTGGGTGCACTTTTGCAAACACGGGGGGCAGCAATCCATCGCGGGCGATTGAGAAGAAAATTCGCGGTTGACCAAGCTGAAACACAAGCAGTACGGCCGTGTGAGCTACCACCGATCCGAAGGCTACGATGCCTGTGGCCCAGGTCGCGCCCGGAGCAACATGATCAAGGGCCATTGTTAGTGGTTCGGCCTGCTCGGTTGCCAAACGTCGCACCAGTTCGTTGTAAGGGATCAGTCCTGTAAAGACTGCCGCTACGATGACGTAGAAAATCGTGCAGACTATCAACGATGCGATGATACCGACAGGCAGATCTCGGGATGGATTCTTTGTTTCCTCCGCTACTGTCGAAACCGCATCGAAGCCGATGTAGGCAAAAAACACGACTGCCGCCCCGGCCAAAGTTCCTGCCCAACCATTTGGCTGGAACGGATGCCAGTTCTTCGCCATGCTTGTTGGAGACACAAAGTAAATCGCGACCGTAATGAAGAAAAGCAAAACGAGAATTTTGATGGCCACCATCACCGCATTGAACTCTGCGGATTCCTTAATGCCCCAGACAAGTACGATCGTGATGAGCGCCACGATACCCAACGCCAGCAGATTGAAGACAATCGGAATTCCGAGTATGTGAGGCGCGCTATCGATCAGACCCGGGATCTTTCTCGCCGTGCGGAAATCCGTTGACAGCCACTGCGGAATATCGATTCCCAGCGCATCATGGACGAACGTGCGAAAGTAGTTGGCCCAGCTGATCGCGACCGCGACGTTGCCGATTGCATATTCAAGGATCAAGTCCCAGCCGATTATCCAGGCGACCAACTCACCCAGGGTGGCGTACGAATAAGTGTAGGCCGAGCCAGAGATGGGCACCATTGCCGCCATTTCCGCATAGCAGAGGGCGGTAAAGGCGCAGACAATGGCAGTGATCGCAAACGACACCATCAACGATGGACCGGCTCCGGGACGCGCCGAATCACCCGCTGCCGCGGTTCCGACGGTTGCAAAAATGCCGGCCCCGATGATCGCCCCAATGCCCAGTAGCGTCACGTTCAGAGGACCCAGAGTTCGCTTCAGAGTCCGCTTTTCATCTCCCAGGTGCGCCAGAATGTCGTCAAGGTTTTTTGTGCGAAAGAGTCCTCTTAGCACGGTTTCGCCCTCCGAATTGATTGAGATGAAGCTTGCGTCTGGTACTGCCCGCTGGCTGAAGGAATTGCGTGCGGAGTTTGGCACGGAACCGGTTGAAAGGTAAAGTTTTTAAAGACACCCGCAGGTTGATAAAGACGCCGCCAGGACGGGATCCATGAAATTACACGAAGGGCACGTTTCGTGTGATTCGTATTTCATTCGTGTGATTCCGTGGTCCTCAAAGCAGCAATCGGAACCGAGATCCTCTTTTGCGAAGCGGCGTTTCTTGTTAGACTGCGAATTAGTCCATCGCCCAAGCACAACGCATTCGCAGCAAACGTACAACTGAGGACTTTCGACTCTGATGTATCCGTTCAAGAAGATCTTATTTCCGACTGATTTCTCGCCGCACGCGCGAGCCGCTTTAAAGTATGCGGCTGCCTTTGCCCGCAGCGGCGGCGGGCGGGTTGTACTCTTCAGCGTGCAAAGCGCGGCCGTGCCTGCAAATTTGCTAACGCTGCCGGAGCGCATCTTTGAAAACCAGGACAACCACTGGCTATTGCAGATCAGGACTGAAGTCCGAGACCTGTTAGCCGATCCTCTGTTTGACGGTCTGGAGGTTGAGCCGGTCATCGTCGAAGGCGAGCCTGCGGCTGAGATCGCGCGGGCGGTAGTGAACTATGGAATAGATTTAGTAACCGTAGTGACGCACGGTCGCAAGGGACTGACTCGCGCGCTTTGGGGCTCGACGGCCGAAGAGATTATCGCCGAGGCGCCCTGCCCGGTCCTGACCATTCGCCCACCGCAGCATGACTTTGTCGAACACCGGGATGGTCGCACCGAGATCCGTCTGAACCGGGTGCTGCTATCCACAAACTTCCGTCCCTCTTCGGCTGCGGCTACTCAAGTTGCTACCCAACTGACGAATCAGACTGGAGCTGAGCTGCACGCCGTCTATGTTATCGGCGATTACTTCGAGCAGATTTCAGTGATGTTTCCTGAGGGCGGGCGAGCGGCCCTGTCACGATTTCGCAATTACGTGCAGGAGCGCATGGCCAAGCTGCGCGGCGAAGAGGGAGTGAAAGCGATCACACACATTTCCGAGGGCCGGCCGTACGAAGAGATTGTGCGCCTGGCGGCCGAGAAGGATGCCGATCTGATCGTGATTGGCACCAATGTTCACGCCTCGTTGTTTGGTGGTGGTGCGCCCGTCCTGGGCGCCGAGATTGAGCGGGTTGTGAGAAATGCTCCGTGCCCGGTGCTGTGTGTTCCAGCCACCCGCGCCGTCACCCCGCTGCCTGCATTCGTTGCCCAACCGGTGCCGCTGTGACCCACCGCTGGAGACTGCCTTTAAAAAACCTAAATCTGCCACAGATTAACGCGGATAAGACTGATCAGAACATGAAAGAGTAAGTGTGATAGTTCTATTGAACTCCTTAATTGCTTTCTGATCTGATCCGTGTAATCTGCGTAATCTGTGGCTAAATTCCCTTTTATCTTGGCTTTACTGCCTGCCTATAAAACATAAATCTGCCACAGATTAACGCGGATAATACTGATCAGAACCTGATGAGGAAGTGACAGTTCTATTGAACTCGTTAACTGCTTTCTGTTCTGATCCGTGTAATCTGCGTAATCTGTGGCTAAATTTCCTTTTCACGCCTTTACTGCTTCGTTTCCACGGGCAGACCGGCGTTCTGCCAGGCAGCATAACCACCTAAAAGAGCGGCAGCGTTTTCATAGCCTTTGGTTTTGAGTGTGGCCACCGAACTGGCGGACGTATGTTCGTTCGGTCAAGAACAATA
>DASQPD010000192.1:0-36108 GCA_035644135.1 Pyrinomonadaceae bacterium | reverse complement strand
GCAGATTTAAGAATCAAAACTGAGACAGCTGTGTTGCGCTATCAGGTTAATTGCGTTGGACCTGCCTTAACTTAATCTCCGTTATCGGCGTAATCTGTGTAATCTGCGGATGAACGCGCTGTTAGGTCCTTCAAATTCTATCCACAGATTACGCAGATTACGCAGATTCAAGAATCAAAACTGAGACAGCTGTCTTGCGCTATCAGGTTAATTGCGTTGGACCTGCGTTAACTTAATCTCCGTTATCGGCGTAATCTGTGTAATCTGCGGATGAACGCCCAGACCAGCGGTCTCAGATTTTTGCAGCTTCGCGCAGCGACTCGGCCTTATCCGTCCGCTCCCAGGTGAATCCCTCTCCGTCGCGACCAAAATGGCCGTATGCTGCGGTTGCCTTATAGATTGGACGGCGCAGGTTGAGTTCTTCGATTATCCCGCGTGGGGTTAGTTCAAAATTGTCGCGCACCAACTTGGACAAGACATTATCGTTCACGCGGCCTGTTCCTTCGGTGTTGACCAGAACCGAGACCGGATCGGCAACTCCGATCGCGTAAGCGAGTTGGACCAGGCAGCGATCAGCGAGTCCAGCAGCAACGATGTTCTTGGCAACGTAGCGGGCCATGTAAGCTGCGGACCGATCTACCTTGGTGGGATCCTTGCCAGAGAAAGCGCCACCGCCATGTGGTGCGTAACCGCCATACGTATCCACGATGATCTTTCTGCCCGTTAAGCCGGCATCTCCCTGGGGACCACCAGTGACAAAGCGTCCGGTGGGATTGATGTGATACTTCGTGCCTCTATCGAGCAATTCGGGCGAGACCGTGCGGCGGATAACCTTTTCTTCGATCTCAGAGCGCAGTTGTTCGGTGCTAACGCTGGGACTGTGTTGTGACGAGATGACGACGGCTTCCAGTCTGAAGGGTCGCCCGTCGCGATATTCAACCGTCACCTGCGATTTGCCGTCCGGCCTCAGATAACCGAGTTCACCGGATTTGCGGGCTTCCGACAATCGCCTTGAAAGCAGGTGCGCGAGTTGAATCGGCAGCGGCATCAGTTCGGGAGTATCGTTGCAGGCAAAGCCAAACATCAGGCCCTGATCGCCGGCGCCTCCGGTATCGACACCCATAGCGATATCGGGCGACTGGCGGTCGAGGGCGGAAAGAACGCTGCAGGTTTCGGAATCGAAACCAAACTTCGCGCGCGTGTAGCCAATCTCTTTGATTGTGTCTCTGGCGACTCGGGAATAATCAATCCGGGCCGTGGTAGTGATTTCGCCGGCGATAACAACCAGGCCGGTCGTCACGAGGGTCTCACAGGCCACACGGGCCATCGAATCCTCGGCGAGCGCGGCATCAAGAACGGCGTCAGAAATTTGGTCGGCGATTTTGTCTGGGTGGCCCTCAGTGACAGACTCGGAGGTAAACAGGTAGCCTGATTCGGTACTCAAGGTAACTCCTTCATAAATATAGACTAGGACGACGAGCAGAAAAAGACCGCGTACTGTAACAGTCAGACTTTAGGGGTGTCAAGGAAGGGCTCTCTACTCGGTAATGTCCTAGTTTGGTTTCGTGTTTTTTCTCGCTAGGACATGAACGATCCACGAAATCACACTAAACCGAACGAACAAATCAATTAGCTTCGTGTATTTTCGTGGATCGTATTACTTGGGGAGCAGCATCTCTCAAAATAGGACACCACCGACACAGAGATGGAAGCGGGAACCGAAAATATGACATCATCCTCAAAAAGCCTAACCAGGGTAAATACCTCTATTACGGCTAAGATTCCACAATCTTTCAATCATAGGCCGTGAGAATGCGGTTCATTGCTTCATCCAGTGCACTATCGACTTGACGTCGCTTTTCATCAGCTTCGAACCACTTTACGGTACGCAGAATACCTTCGCGAAAGGGGATGGTTGCTTCGAACCCAGGTACAAACCTCTTGATCTTGCTGTTATCAAAAGCTACGCTCCAGGTCTTATCCCCAAAGAGACTGCCCGCCAAGCTTGGTTCAACCCGGGAGATGAAGTCGGACGTTATATGCACAATGTTTGGTACCACCCCCAACGCTTCGGCAATTGTTTGATAGATTTGATTCCACGTCAGTACCTCATCCGAGGTAATGTGAAACGCCTCACCGACTGACTGCTCATTGCCGATTAGCCCCAGCAACCCTCGGCCAAAATCTTCCGCATGCGTCACAACCCATAAAGATGTGCCATCACCATGGACGATAACTGGTTTCTTTTTCTTCATCCTGTCAGCGACCGTGTAGCCAGCGGAACCACCAATTGAAAACGGGAAGTGTCTATCATACGTGTGAGAAGGACGCACAATCGTGACTGGAAACGCTTCTTCGCGATAAGCCTGGAGCAAGCGCTCTTCGCAGGCGATTTTGTTTTGCGAATAATCCGAGTAAGGATTGTGACGTGGAGTTGATTCGCTTACGAGAAAGTGCGCCGGCGGTTTCTGATAGATCGAGGCAGAGCTGATGAAAATATACTGCTTAACTCTTCCTTGAAAGAGCGCCAGGTCTCGCTCGATTTCATCAGGGGTGTATGCAATCCAATCGACGACCGCGTCAAACTCCAGTCCGCTTAGGGCGGTGCGAACCAGTTCCGGTTTTTGCATATCAGCGGTAATAGAGTGACAACCGGACACCTCCTGGTTGCGCGAGCCCCGATTGAGCAGATATAGATCGAGACCTGCAGCTATTACCTGGCGGCTGACAGCCAGGCTGATCCTCCCCGTACCGCCGATGAAGAGTACTTTCATATCCCTGGTTTCCTTCGTAACTGATGGAACCCCATTCTGATCTTAAGAATCCTCGCGATGGTTCCGCGCAAACAGCACCCAAACGCTATAATGCTGATTGCTCTTTCCTATGTATGCGATGACCAATCCATTCTGCGCAATGGCCGCGGCCGGAAGCTCACCATCGTTTTGGACAATCATGGTCTCAGGCGGAGTCGTATGAACATCGACTTTGGCAGTTAGCAAACGAGCGGCGCCGTTTTCGCTGTTTTCCCATATCGCAGTCAAATCTTTATTGCCAGCAAGGAGAACGGGCGTGCCTGTCGTTAGCCCGGCTGAAAGGAGTCGCCGCGGGCTGAAAGTTGAGCCATTGTCTTTCGACTCAGACCAGTAGAGACCAGTCTGACCTCTTGTCCCTGCTGAATACCACAAGACACGCAGCGTGCCGTCCTTATCAACTGATAGCGCGGAACCTGAAACAGGACATCCCGCCAATACCCACTGATCGTCGCTAACGATCTTTGGCTCTGTGAAACTCTTGCCGCCATCCGCTGAACACGAAACCGCGATATGACGAAGGTCCCCGGGAAGAACTTGCCGCCAGCTTAGGTAGATGCGGCCTACTGGTCCAATGGCCAGTGCCGTCTTTCAGCAAGGACAGACATCCGTTGCCACTTTTCGGTTAGGCATGAACGTATGCCCGCCGTCTGATGACGAGGAGACGAAAAGCTCGCGGTTGCTTTCCATGTGATGTCCCTCAGTCTTGGCATCCATCTTCATATCTTTGATGGGTGTTATGTTTCGCTCATCCAACCACGCAACATAGATGCGACCATCGTCTCCGATCGCCAGCGAGTGCATTCCGTGAACAGCTGGTTTTGTGTCGTCGTTAACCTTTACTGGCGCACCGAATGTCTGGCCGTGATCTCGCGATGATGACAAGTAAAGGTCTGTGGCGTGGCCGGATTCTGCTTCTACGCGCGCGGTCCAGCCGACGAAGATGGTTTGATTAGGCGCGACGACCACTGTAGGCGGGTCGCCTCGCCAGGCGGTCGCCATTCCTGCCTGGGGATTCACCCGCACCGTTGGTCCTTGCATATGACCATCGCCGCTAAAGCGGGCAATCATCACGTCTGCCTGATATTCGGAATGTGATTTACCCAAGCGACATATACACCGCCGTCAGTTGATGCTGCTGTCACAGGCTCAGCCGCGTCCACGTCTCCTGAAGATACGCGGACGGGCTGGCCGAGCCCGGGCATGATTTCTTTCGCCGCTGCATCGGTTCGCCCGTGTTTGCAGCCCGATAGAAGCAACAGGGCGATAAACAAGAGTCCCGCCACACAGCGTGCTCGATTGTTGTAGTTAGGGATTGGCATATCGATCTTTCCAGAAGTTGCCGTTCAATCCGATTGGGAACGAATTCATATATTGCGGCTGAACGGGATGAGAACAAAATAGCGGCTTGGCCTCAAAAAGCCGAAATGACTGACCTCTCATTCACACCGGGCTCCAGCCCGGTATCTGGCGCCATAACAAATTAGGAAAAGAGTCTACAGGAGAATCAGCAAGGCGCTACCTTACTTCACGAACTATTTCTCACCCAAAAGGATGATTCTCACCGTTCGGAGACTAATTCACCCGAAAGTATGACGACAAACTTGATGCACTGAGCTATTTTTCACCTCGAAATTTGAAAACCTATCAGGAGAAGCAAACGATGAAAAAGACAATTCTGACTTTCGGGCTCATTTCCGGCGCCATCATGGCAGTAATGATGTTCGCCACCCTCCCTTTCACGGATTCGGCTTGGCTGCAATCGCATAGCATGTTCATCGGCTATACGACGATGGTCTTGTCGTTCATGCTGGTGTTCTTCGGCATCCGCTCCTATCGCGAGAACATTGGCGGTGGGACCATCACGTTCGGGCGCGCCTTTGCCGTAGGCATTCTAATCACCCTCATCTCATCCGTTTTGTACGTAGTCACGTGGGAGATCATGTATTTCGGCGTGCCCAGCTTTGGTGAGAAGTTCATGACCATGTGCGTCGCGCACATAAAGAACTCAGGCGCCAGCCCGGAAGCGATCCAAACCCAGCTCAATCAGTTGAAGTATTTAGACAACCCCTTCATCAATGCGGCTATGACCTTTGTTGAGCCGTTCCCGGTTGGGTTAATCATCACGCTGATCTCGGCATTGATCCTGAGGAAGAAAGTGAAACCACAGGCTAGTGCGAGCCCGGCAACAGTCGAAGCGTGATTTGGAGAACGCAGGAGATCAATCGAAGAATGGTTGATTATGAAGAATGGCGACCATAATATTGGCCTGTTTCAAGGCATGTTCGATAAGAACATTCTCACCTTCAACCCGGGCTGGACGAGCGATGCCCAGCCACACTTCGATCTAGAGTTAGCTTTTCCCGTGAAGAAAATGAAAGGAGCTTAGGAAACGACTATGGCAAAAATAACAGGGATCGGCGGCGTATTCTTTAAAGCGAAAACCGATAATAAAGCTCTACGCGAATGGTACAAAAAGCATCTCGGCATGGAGCTTGCAGAGTGGGGAGGCTGCGCCCTCAGGTGGCCCGAGGATAAAGCAGAAGATAAGGGTGTTACGGCATGGCACGTCGCTGAGCCGACCACAAAATGGTTCAGTCCAAGTGAATCATCCTTCATGATCAACTATCGAATCGACAATATGGACGAAATGATCGGGCAACTCAACGCCGGAGGAGTTTCGATCCATCAAGGACCGGAGTATCACGAGAACGGCGCGTTCCTTTGGATCATTGATCCCGATGGAAACAGGGTAGAACTTTGGGAGCCAAAAATTATGGACGACAAAAATAAGAAATGATAATGAGGACTCTTATGCAAGCATTAACCTACCTCTCACTTTGAGTCCCCCTTCTGCGCGCGCAGATACTCTTGAGGCCAGTTTCTTCGGCGCTCAGCAAAGGTGAACCAGATGTGCTTAGTAGGAGTGAGCCGCTCGGAGAGCAGGCTTAGGAATGCCGCCGACTGTGTCCGTTTGTAGTCAATCATCTCTTAATCTTACCGCTGCTTCGCAAACGTGTGCGGAAGCGACGAACCTTTGCCAGATTTCCGCAATCCTGCATGTGGCACCATTGGCGGCTCCTATTTCGGCTTGTATCTTCAAACAGCCAGCCGCATTCTTCACCGCCACACTCACGTAGACGAGACAAGTCTCCTTTAATCAGAAACTCAGCCCCTGAATGCGCTATCGACCAGAGCATCCGATCGAGCGAAGCCTCCCTGCCAATCCACTCCCACTTAAACCCTTTCTCCGTACGCGAGCAGCGTCGCCATGCTTCCACTCCGATGAGCGGCGCTTGTAGCGAAACCGATTCTCGAAAGGTTGAGTGTTCCTGGTAGGGGACCGCGCATGTGATGCCGCCCACGGGAGGGTTTTGGCGGCAACACCGGCATCCATGACGGACACAACCTCGCATGGAAGATCGCAGCAGTTTTGAGTGTGTGGCTTATAAGGCAAAGCCTACTACAATACTACAACATAATATGTATTATCAGACGCAGGGCATATGCTCCGTAAACACGCAAAGATGTTAGTTTCGGGCCAACCTTGTCGCCTTCCCGGATCTCCGGCTTCCCGACCTCGTCCTAATTATCATCGTCTTCATCATCCTCGTCTTCCCACTCTAATTCCGCGTCTGAATCTTCGGGATTGTCTTCTTCGGCATGGCCGGCTGCTGCGAATTTTGCAAACCATCCACCTGCCGCTGCCAGTTGCTCGGGCGTACCTTCTTCCAGCACCTGACCTTCGTCCAACACATAAACATAGTCAACATCCTTTACCATCGAAAAGCGATGTGCAATCACAATCGTCGTGCGTCCCTTTCGCAAAGTAGCCAGCGCCTCTTTGACTTCCAATTCAGTGGCGTAGTCAAGATTAGCCGTTGCTTCATCAAGCACCATGACGCGTGGATTTGCAGCCAACACACGCGCCAGCTGCAGTCTTTGTCTCTCGCCCACAGAGAGCCCCATTCCGCCTTCGCCGACTTTTGTTTCCAGACCCTCAGGCAACCGTTCCAGGGCGTTCTGCAGTCCCGCCGTAAGAGCCGCCGCTCGTACTTCGGCAACCGTCGCCTCAGGACGTTTGTAACGAATGTTGTCTGCAAGCGTTCCGCGAAAGACTGCGCCTTCAGCAGCCACGACGCCAATTTCCCGACGCACTGAGGCCGCTTCGAGTTTAGATAGGTCTTGTCCATCAATAAAAATTTCACCTGACTTGGGTTCATAAAGACGCATCAACAAATCGGTCGTCGTAGTCTTACCCGCGCCTGACGGCCCAACAATGCCCACCACCTTTCCAGCTTTGATTTTGAGACTCAATCCGCATAAAACATCCCGTTCCGGCACATAGCCGAAATAAATATCTTTGAATTCAATCTCTCCCTTTCCGGCTTTGACGGGTTCTCCTGTTTGCGGTTCCATCTCTTTCTCCGTAAGGCGCAAAGCGCGGCGCAAGGCGATGCCGTACTGCTGTAGTTCAATCGCAAGCGAGGTAAGCTCATCAATCGGGTCGTATAGCATTCCGACATAAGAAACAAACATCACAACATCGCCCGGGGTTAGCTCATGTTTCAACGCGAAATAACCGCCAATCCCCAAAACTAACGCATGTCCCAGTTGTGTGATCGAGTGTTCCCAGAACTCAAATTTATTGCCCAGTTTAGTGCGTTGAATGTAGGCTTGATACGCCGCAAGTGAAACCTCCTGAAACTTTTCCGTCTCACGCGTCTCGGCGCCGGAAAGCTTAATCGTCTTGATAGCAGAAAGAGAATCTTGAATTCTGCCCGACACATCTTCCCATTGAGCGTAGTAATCTTCCAATCCCTTCTCTAACCTTTTTGCGGAACGCCAGGCGATGAAGAAATAGAGTGGGAGGGTTGCCAGGGCAATCAGAGTCATCTCCCAGTTCTGAGTCAACATGATCACAAACGCTCCGATAATGGTCATCGTTTGAGGAACGATTGTTTGCGTGAATGCGTTGACGATTGGTGCAACCTGGTCTGATTGATCAATTTGTTTCGCGAGCGCACCGCTGGCCCGCTTGCCAAAAAAGCCGAGCGGCAAACGCAGAACATGACCAAACACATTCTGAATGAACCTTGTTTCAATTTGGCTGGCGACCTTCGCGCTCATGTTGTCAGCGATGAGCCAGACTAGATAACTGAAAACGCTCAAACCAAACATAAGAGTCACAGCCCAAATAAATGTATTGAGTGTTTGCTCAGGCGTTCGCGGCGCAACGTGACCGCGACGGTGTGGTTGTTCATAGCGCAAATGATGTCTTTGTTGCCTGGGTGTTTCTGTTCTATGCGGCCGCGCAGCGCGTGGTTCGCGTGGTTCGTTCTTTTGATAGACTGTTTGTCGAATGCCGGCGCCGGGCAAATTGCCATTTTGTGATGCGCCGATCTCCGTTTCCTGCTCTGCTGTTTCCCTTTGGGCTTTGTCAACAAACAACCCGGCGACATCGTTAACCGCGACACGATAAATCAACGGCTCGACCAACGCGGCGGCGGTGCTGAGCGCGGCCAGGAAAATGATTAGGAGGATACGACCGCGAAAAGGGCGGGCCAGATTGAAGAGTGTTCTCCACGGATTCAATTCCGCAAGGTTGTCGTCGTTAACATTTCCAGTCTCAATTTGTGGGGACATCATTGTTGGACCTCCCTCAACGGTTAGGAGATGGGCTGACGTTTCCTTCGCTGGGACTTTTAGTTGAATCCTCTGCTGATTGTCCAGATTTATGAGGCCTCGTCTGAGCGGGAAGCTAGCAGTCGGACGGTGTTCACAATAATTGACGATCGTCGATCCCGGCTAAAGGGCGAAATCGCTGCCGACAACGGGTGCGTTTCCGCGATACAATCGGGCGTATGAAACGTTCTGGAGTTGCAGATCTTCCGCTTCATGGCGGCCGCGTCCCGCCCTGGTTGTCCGCACGCATGACCAAGCTCGGGACAGCTATCACCGATTGTTAATGATTACGGGACGTCGGCGTTTCTTTCGCGGCTGAGCGATCCGTTTTAGTTTCAGGCCTCGGCGCCGTGATGGGGATGGACTGGCACTCTTCAGGAATCACAATCTCGGTGATGGGCGCGTTGAAGCGGGGGCTGGCGCCACGAGCCGATGAACTCGGCCTCTACATCTGAGGCGGCCGCGGATTGAACTTTAATACAGAACTCTGTAATACAAAACGAGCAACTTCTTGTTTTGTTGACCAGCTTTTGTAGACAATTGATCCACGAAACGACACGAACCCGACACACGAAGTAAGACGAATATTGTCTTAGTGTGATTTCGTGTAATTTCGTGGATCGGCTTTTGGTTTTGGTTGGGTGCGGCACTGGCCTGCTGTGCTTTTCCGTGACTCAGGCGTGAGCGCGTTTTCAATCGTTTATTCACGACGGAGACAGGGAGGGCACGGAGCAAACAAAAGAATTCAAGGTATGGCAATGCGCGCGCTGATTCCAATTCTGATCTGGGCCCTTCCGGGCGTTGCTCAGTCCCCTTACCCGAAAGAAATTCGCGGGTACAAAGTCGAGCGCGCGGCTGTAGAAATCAAGCGGACTGCGAATAAAAACAAGAATACCGATTCAAAAAACCAGAATAGTCCGGAACAGGAAGACGAGCAATTAATCCGATTCGGCTCGCCACAACTCGCGAGCGTCACGCCTCTGGGAATTACTTTTGAGCTGCCAATAGTAGTAGCGCCAGTCAAGCAAAAAGGCCATGTCGATTTCCTCGTTTTCGAAGGAATGTCATTTAACGACACGCCGGTGGAAATCGATGAATATCAGCTCGACTTTGATTTGCCGAACAACGGGCCGCTGACGTTATCAGAACCGTTGAGTGTTTACATCTTCCTTCCACGCGCATTGTTGGCAGCGGTGGACGATTGGAACGAATCAAAAAAGACCTGGGTCGTTACCGGCCGCGTCTACGTGTTTGGCAAATTCAAAAAGAGTATTTTTAATTTCAAGCGCTGTATCCCCGTTGAGCTCAGGCTCACGATGCCCAACCCGCTTCGCACTTAAATCTTCAGGAGGTCAAGCCGATGAATCGTCGACGGGTACATGGACAACGTTTATGTCGATCCGAAAAGCCCTTACGGAATGAAAAGCTACAAGATGCGCGAGTTCGACATGATCTTCAAGGACGATGCCGCGTTTGTATGTTTCACGGCGGATGTCGAGGCGAACACACCCAGTGGTCCAATGAAGCGTACTCTGCGCATCGCGGATTTCTACACAAAGCAGGATGGTCGGTGGATTCAGACGGGCAGCGATACAGAGCTTCATCCTGAATCGGTGGCGCAACACAGATTAACGCAGATAACTGGGATCAGAAAATGAAGAATAAGTTAGGCCTTCTTCGAACAGGACTCTTACATCTCTTCTGTTCTGATCCCTTTAATCCGCGTTAATCTGCGGCTAAAACTTTCTCTTTGACAGCAAGAATCGGAGAGGCAGGATCAAGTTGTTGATGCTAACCTGATTCGTGCGACAACGGACAAGATAATCTTCTTACCAATTCAGCCCAAAAACTTTGACGAACGGGTCATAGATGTGGATCATGGACTAGGTCAATCCTTGAGACCAGGCGTAAATCATCATTCCTGCGGTGGCTTTATGCACCAAAGAGATCAACAAACGCTTCAGTACCAACCCGAGCAATGGCGAAACGACGAGGATATTCTCGTTCGGGAACAGCCCCTCTCCACGAAAGCGCATCAGAATCCTGATGCACGTGAACAGAGCCGGCTACTGGATCTACTGGGCCGGATAAACTACAGAATTTTGAGTGGGAACCGTGTTTATATAGAAGTGGGTGGTGTGGTTTACCGGACTCTCTATGGCGGCTACTGGTGTAGCGTCTTCACGGGCATTCAACATTACCTGCTGAGGTGCGAGGAAATCCAGGGCTCAATGTGGACCGAAGGTAACCGCAGCGCTGTCGTAGTAGATTTGCCGATTGCTTACTCGAATGGGGGTTGGACCGCTCGCGGCTGTTCCCTCTTGTTCATGTTAACCCGCGATTAGTAGCTTATTGCCTGCGCATCAGTACGCTCAACCCCACAATTCCGGCCATTGCGAGGCATCCTAATAAGACGGCTATTAGCAGGCGCGAACTGCTGACATAGCTTATCAGCCCAAATCGATTAAGTGGAGTTGTAGTTCCCTCAGCGCTTTGCTGATACGCCTGCGTCTCGGCTGTTTGGAGAGCAGATTCCAAACGCCCGCGCCGGGCCGCGAGTAGTTCCAGTTGTCTAACAACACTCGCCTTTTCAGAACTGAGCTGGCGCCGGCGCTGCTCACGCAAATCTTCCGGGTGGGTGGAACCGACGCCGGCTAATGAACGCTCAATATTCTCGGGTTTCAATCCCTCGTCCAATTGTTGCGCGCGAGCCTTGAGTTCAGCCTCTTTGGCCTGGACTTCCTGTAACTGGGCGCGAAGATCAACAGCAGCTTGCGCTGCAGTATTCGTATTCTGGCCTAATGCTTGACACAACGGGACAGTCAGGAAAAGCGCGAACAAAACTACACCGATACTTAGCTTCATAGGGTTGTCCTCTGGTAGTGATTTACCTTAATAGACCTCTCCTGGTCAACTCAAACCGGGAACAAGTAGTGGGTCAGTTTGATGTCCGATAAGCTTTTAGCTTGTCGTAACGCGCGACAAACTAAAGTTTATCGGACACCAGGAGCATGATCGGGAAATCACACGAAATCGGACGAACACCGTTTCGTGTGACTTGGTGTCTTTGGATTCGTGTAACTTCGTGGATCGGTTTATCTGTGACTATTTTTCTTTTCGGCCGAACGTCTGAGCTGGAAAACCAGAAGCCGGTTGATCTTTTAATACCTGTCACTTACGATCAAACTTTGCAACCTGCTTAGAAATGATTTGCCTCATGGCGAAACGACGAAGGTTTGTGATCCAATAATAGTTACTTTCGATCATATCTTGACCTCAAGCATGACTCCAGAACGCTGGCAACAAGTCGAGCAGATTTTTCAAGCGGCTCTGGATCGCGCTCCGGACGAGCGGACCAGATTTATCTCGGAAGCGTGTGCCAATGACGCAGGGTTACAGCGTTTTGTCGAGATGCGTCTTCTACAACATGATGGCGGGAGCATTAGCGAAGACCGTGTTCGTGCGGAAACAGATTCCTGTGCGCCGGGAATGCTGGATACCGGTGAGCCGGTCGATCCGATGATTGGTCGTCGTTTTGGGGCCTACAGAATCGAACGCCAGATAGGGCGCGGCGGCATGGGTACCGTTTACGAAGCGGCCCGCGACGACAATGAATTCCGGAAGCGCGCGGCGATAAAGCTGGTTAAGCGTGGCATGGACACCGACTTTGTTCTCCGGCGGTTTCGCCAGGAGCGTCAAATCCTCGCCGCGCTTGATCATCCAAACATCGCGCTGTTATTGGACGGAGGCACGACTGACGACGGCTTGCCTTACTTCGTGATGGAGTTCATTGAAGGGCAGCCTTTGTACAGATATTGTGACGCCAATCAATTGAGCATTACTGAACGTCTCAATTTGTTCGTACAGATTTGCGACGCCATTCAGTACGCTCACCAGAAGCAGGTAGTGCATCGCGACATAAAACCCTCAAACGTTCTGGTTACCATCGACGGCACGCCGAAACTCCTCGATTTTGGCATAGCCAAACTCCTCAATCCCGAGCTGGTCGGTGACAGCACCTATGACCCCACTGCTACTGCGATGCGTTTGATGACGCCGGAGTATGCGTCGCCGGAGCAGATACAAGGCGCACCGACAACACCAACGACCGATGTTTATTCTTTGGGCGTGTTGCTCTACGAGCTGTTGACCGGACATCGCCCCTATCGACTTCGCAATCGAGCACCATATGAGATCGCGCGCGTTATTTGTGAAGAAGAGCCGACTCCACCGAGCTTCATAGTAACCCGTCCCGATGATTTGCTGCCGAAACTTTACTCGGGTGACGAAGCCACAACCCTGAAGCAGGTTTATTCCACCAGAAAAGCAACCCTTGAATCGCTGCGCCGCGATCTTTCCGGCGACCTCGACACCATAGTGATGCGCGCCCTTCGCAAAGAACCGGAGTGGCGTTACCAAAGCGCCGAGCAATTGCGTGACGACATCTCGCGAGTACTGAAAAAACAACCGATTTCGGCCTGGCCTGACTCCCCTGCCCGCTCAAGCCAAAAAGCAGAAGCGGTGCGGGTGGAAAACTCACTGGCGGTACTGCCCCTTAAGTTACTGAACGTTCAGCCAGGATCGTCCGGGCCGGATTACCTCGGGGTTGGTCTCGCAGATGCGCTGATCACACGACTGAGTACGATAAGACGCTTTGCTGTAAGGCCAACCAGCAGCGTACTGCATTATGGTGTGCACTCTGATCCGCTCGTGGCTGGACGTGAGCTTGGAGTTACTTTTGTACTCGACGGCCGCGTGCGCAGAGCCGGTGAACGGCTTCGCGTTACTGTTCAGTTGCTCAATGTGCGTGACAGCACGGCAATTTGGGCCGGTCAATTCGATGAGGATTTTACTGATGTTCTCACATTGGAAGATTCGATATCCTCAAATGTAGCAGAAGCGATAATTCCACACTTGACCGGCGACGAGCGCCTCAAACTCTCCAAACGCGGCACCGACAATCCGCAAGCTCACGAGGCTTATCTTCGCGGCCGCTTTTATTGGAACACTTTCTCGGAGGAGGGCTTTGCCAAAGCGATCGTTTGCTACAACCAGGCGATTGCGCTCGATCCAAACTACGCCGTCGCTTATGCAGGTGTGGCTGCGTACCACAACTGGCTGGGCTCTTTTACTGTTCTGCCATTTGCCGAGTGCGCGGCCGCAGCTTATGAAGCGGCCGAGACAGCAGTGTCCATTGATCCTGCGCTCGCCGAAGGTCATGCAGCCTTGGGCCAGGCAGTACTCTGTAGAGATTTTCACTGGACCAGGGCGGAAAGCGAACTGCGGACCGCGATTGACTTAAACCCCAATTACTCGGTGGCGCGGATCTGGTACGCCTTACAATTGTCAATGGAAGGTCGCTTTGGCGAGAGCTTGGACGAAGCCCAGCTCGCGCGCGATCTGGATCCGCTGGCGATTATCTCGCGCTTCAGCCTTGTCTGGTGTTCCTATCATGCGCGGCGCTTTGAAGAAGCTTACCGCTCGGCCGAGGAGACGCTGAAAGCCGAGCCGAACAACCTGATGATGTTGCATATCGCCAGTTTCTTGCTCAGCCGCCTGGGCCGGCATGACGAGGCGATTGCCGCTGCGGAAAAATCGATTGCCATGACGGGCAAGGTTTCCCACACGTTGGGCCGGCTCGGCTGCGCCCTGGCAGGGGCGGGCCGAACCGAGGCCGCGGACGCTGTTCTTCGTGAGATGAACGAGATCACTTCACATCGCCATGTCTCCCCCTATCACCAGGCCCTGGTCCATTGCGTGCTGGGTCAAACGGGGCGAGCACTCGATCTGTTAGAGCGGGCGTATGAAACGCGCGACGCGAAGATACTCTGGACCGGGGTCGACCCGGAATTGGACACGCTGCACGGACAACCACGCTTCAACGAACTGCTGCGAAAGTTGAACCACCCGCTGGCCTTGTCAGCTGCCACAACTTCGATCACCTCGCCTGTCGCGAGTCCGGCGCGGCAAACTCTCGAGAGCGGGAATGAAGAAGCCCGGCAGCTGTATACGGCCGGTCGGTACTATGCCACCCGGCGCACCGCGGATGGTCTGTGGCAGGCTATCGACCGTCTTAAACGCGCTGTGGAACTCGATCCGGGTTTTGCCCTGGCACATTCGGAATTGGCCGATTGCTATGCGCTTCTAAACTGGTACGTCGAACCTTCGCCTGAAGACTCATGGCCGCTGGCAAAGCAGTCCGCGTTGAATGCCGTCAACGCTGATCCCAAGCTGGCCGAAGCGCACGCGTCTCTTGGATTTGTCAGACTTCATTACGACCGGGACTGTGAAGGCGCCGAACGCGAGTTGCGCACCGCAATTCAATTAAAGCCTGGGGCGCAGGTGGCCCATCGCTGGTTCGCCTTTAGCCTTTCCGCGATGGGCAGACACCAGGAGGCCTTCGCCGAGATGGAACGCGCGCGCGAGATTTCACCCCAGTCTCCGGTGCTTGCTACTGCGGTCGCCAACGTGTTGTTCCTCGCCGGCAGGTACGACGATGCCATCAGACAATGTCACCGGGCGATGGAACTCGATTCCGGAGCAGTGTCTGCTCATACAGTTTTACGCTGGTGTTACGAAAAGAAAGGGCTGCACCGCGAGGCGCTGGCCGCCTTTGAGCAGGAAAGAGTGTTTGCGGGAGACACAGCGACGACGCGACTGAAGCGAGCCCAGGTATTGGCGGCTGTTGGCAGGCACGAGGAGGCAAAGGCGATCCTGGCCGAAGCCATCGAGCGGCGGCCCGAGCAGTGGGTTTCCGCCTATGAAATAGCTATCGTGTATTGCTGGCTTGGCGAAAACGACAACGCCTTTCTTTGGCTCGCGCAGGCGGAAAGCGAGCACGCCGTTGGCTTCACGTTCGTGCGCGTAGATCCCCGCTTGGAAGGACTGCGACCGGATCCGCGGTTCGAACAAATACTGCGTGGAAGCGAGCGTACGATTCAATAATCAGACTTGAGGAATTTGCAGGTCTGTGAAGACTTGCAGTTCAGGCCCAACGTGAACCAGGCACAACCTTTGGTCACAATCGGAACGATACCTCCTATTATCTGTCGCGGTGTTGGATCACCGGGCTGAAGCCCGGTGTGAATAAGAGGTAGGACTCTCAGACTTTTGAGGCAAAGCGAGATTGAACAGCAAACCATTGAAATAAATCCTTCAATCTTCTTTCACCTCCTCCCGCATCCGCAGTACTCGCTCCAGCGGTCGTTGCAGGGACCGCTTGCTCCTGAGCATACCAGCCCATAGATCCCCCACCGCCGCGATGCGTCCGGCCATTGTCCGCAAAACAAATGTCCGAGGGCCAACCAAGCCGCGTTCAATTTCGTCCCATGTGCAAGGCGCGGACACAGGTGCACCCGGCCTTGCGCGTACCGCATAGGTCGCCGCGACAGTGGCGCTATAACCATTGCGTCCGGTGTCTACGAGAATGCGACCACCCCGGTCTGCTTTGCTGAACTCCTGCGTCAGATGGTTCGGATCTCGTTTGACCAGTATCTTCCCAACGACATGTGCGAACCTTGCAACCTCACCAAAGCCCATCTTGCCGTCGAGTGGAACGGCAATATGGAAGCCTTTTGAGCCCGATGTCTTAACCCAACTTGGCAGCCCCAAATCAGCCAGCAGGTCGCGGAGAGCGAGCGCTGCTGCCCGCAGAACATCAGGTTCATCTAAGGTGGAAGGGTCAAGATCGAATACGCAAAGGTCAGGCTGATAAACATTCGGCGCGCGCGAGGTCCACACATGCGGTGTGATGCAGTTCTGGTTTGCAAGCCAAAGCAACGATCGTGTGTCTTTTACTATTGGATGGTGCACCGTGCCACCGTGTTTTTGAACTTCGACGCGCTCAAGCCACTCAGGAAAACCCTTTGAGACATCTTTCTGGAAAAAGCCGGGCTCGCCGATGCCGCGGTGATAACGCTCCATCGTGATTGGGCGAGACCGAATGTGCGGCAGCATAACGGGAGCGATCGCCTCGTAATAAGAGGCGAGTTCTCCCTTGGTGATGCCGTTGTCAGGGAACAGCACCTTTTCAGGGTGCGTGATCAAGCCGTTTCCCTCACAACCTCGCGCGGCACCTTATCGGTGCGAACTCCCACCAGCCGCGGATGGCGGAGCTTGCCATGCACTGTCCATTCGATGAAGCTGACCTGCACGACGATCTCGGGACGCACCCAGTGCGCGCGCACGCGTGGAAGACCAATAGCTTTAGTGAAAGGGGGCGTCGAGATCTCGAGCGTATCCAAACGCGTGCGCAGCTCCAGCAATAGTTTGGTGTCAAAGCCGGTGCCGATCTTTCCGGCAAAAACGAAATCACTGTTTTCAAAATAACCGATTAGGAGCGCGCCCAGGCCCACTCGCTTGCCCTGCGGATCGGTGAATCCGCCGACCACAAACTCCTGCGAAGCCTCGCATTTCATCTTCAACCAGTTTCGTGAGCGACGATGCTCGTACAACGAGTCGCACCGCTTTGCGATAACGCCCTCCCAGCCTTCTTTTCGCGCCCGCTCCCACGGCATCGGATCATCCAGGGAGGTCACCAGTTCGAGTGGCTCCTTAATCGGCAACCCGCTCAACAGTAACTGGCGTTCGTAAAGCGGCAGCGAGGTTACATCGCGGCCATCAAGCCAGAGGATGTCGAAGACGTGGTAGACAACCTGGCCCCGATTCCAGGTAGCTTCGCCGTCAAGGATCAAATCTCGCACCGGAATTTTCTCGATTGCCTGAATTAAGGATGGCAGGTGCTGGAGCAATCGGTTGCGGGAGTAGAGGCTGACGTCGTGTCCTTGTTTGAATGCGAGCAGGCGGATGCCGTCGAACTTGCGCTCGAAGATCCACTCTGGTCCGGTGAACCGATCCTGGGTCAGGGTTGCGGCCATCGGCTCGACCCATTCCGGAAAGGACATCGTCGGTAACTCCCCCAAGAGTCTAGAAGTCTAGGAGTCTGGAAGTCTAGAAGTCTAGGAGTCTGGAAGTCTAGGAGTCTGGAAGTCTAGAGTCGGGAGTCTGGAGTCGCGAGTCTGGAGTCGCGAGTCTGGAGTCGCGAGTCTGGTGATTCTGAAGTTATAGAGAGTGCTGTACGGCTTTATGCGACTCCGGACTCCAAGACTCCGGACTCCAAGACTTCCGACTCCCGACTCGCGACTCCCGACTCCGGCCTAACTTATTTCTTTTTCGATGACGACTTCTTTGAGGATTTTTTCGGCACCTTCGCTCCCTCGCGTCGAGCCTCAGACAGGCCGATCGCAATTGCCTGCTTGCGACTCGTTACCTTTTTACCTGAGCGCCCACTCTTGAGCTTTCCCGTTTTACGCTCGTGCATCGCCTTTTCAACTTTTTTTGATGCCTTCTTGCTGTATTTAGCCATTCTTCGACCCTCCTTAAAAATGAGTATGCGGTGTCAGTCTCGTTCACCGCGTTATCAATCGATCGCGCCACTTGTTTCCCCAACGCTACCAGCTGTCGCATTGATTCAGGTCGCGAAACCGATCTCAAAAAGTACAGTGGCGTGCCGAAGCTGTTAAATCAACACTGACGGTGAATGCAGTTTCAGCAGCACACTAATCCTGCGCCAACAAAGCAAGCAAGAGAGCGGCCACATACGACCGATGAAAGCCTGCTGGTTCCAACGGCGTCGCGGGATCGGCCCTGGATTGAATATGGTTAAGCAGAATCTGGCAACGCTCTCAAGAAAAAATTTGCTACTGGTGTGTTGTGACTTGGCGGTGCTTGTGGTATCAGATAACGCGACCTGACGAGCAATTCGAAAATACTGGCGCCGAGAGCGTCTGACCCCAAAGGAGATTCGATGCCCAAGAGTACTAAGAGTGCAAAGACGACGAAGTCTGCGAAGACCACAAAAAAGAAACCTGCGCGAAAAGCCAATGCTGCTTTTATGAAACCTATGACTCCCAGTGCAACTTTGGCTGCGGTCGTGGGTTCAAAGCCAATCCCAAGAACCGAAGTGACTAAGCGACTCTGGGCCTACATCAAAAAGAACAAACTACAGGACCCAAACAGCAAACGGATAATCAGAGCCGATGCCGCGCTGAAGGCCGTTTTCGGTGGCAAGTCCTCGGTAGACATGTTTGAGATGACTAAGCTCGTTGGGAAGCACCTAAGTTAGTTGGGCGCGGCTTGAAAAGTGACGCCCACCCGCGAGTGTGTGTCACAGCTTCAAACCAGAGGATTGAATCGCAAAAGGTCGCGAAGTGATTCGTAAAGACCGCAGCGTCCTTTTTACTTCGCTTTCCTTGAACTGGTGGAGAAGGGCGCATGTAACAAACACATGCGCCCCTCTCTTCATCGGGGTGTCAGCGGTTTAGTGTTCTATCCTTGGCAATGTTTGAGTAACCCGAGTTACCTGAGGCATTGAAGGCTCGCACGCGATAGCGATATGGTGTATTGCGCGAGAGTCCCGTATTTGGATAACTGGTCACATTTGTTCCGACCTGTGCGATTTGCACAAAGTCCGTGCAATTGTTGCCCTGACAGCTCTCAATGCTGAAACCGTTTTCGTTGCCTGAATTATCAGTCCAGGACAAATTGATCTGGCTTGTCGAAACAGCGGTCGCTGTCAGATTGCTTGGAGCATTGGGAACCGGTGGTGGCGTAGGAGTCGGAGTTGGGGTCGGTGTGGGTGTTGGCGTAGGCGAGCCCCCACAACCTGGGAACTTGAACGATCCTATCCGCGTCCGCCAGTTGAACTGGCTTGTGGTGGCGTAGTACTCATTCGTGTACCAGAATGTACAGTCGTCAATCGGGTCAACGGTCAAGTCGCTGTAGTCACCCCAGCGATTGCTGGTCCCGGTCTGGCTTCCCGTGCCAGCGAAGAGTGTTGCCTCACCCTGGGCCAGCGTGTTTACCGGATCGCCTACGAGTCTCCCCGCATACCTCAATTGCGGAAAGATTGCGGAACTCGACGCGCTATACCCAATCGCTATATTTCCCTGCTGGTCCATCGCTGCACTGCCCATCCAGCGCCAGGTCGTATCAGGCTGGTAAGTACTCTGCTGAAAGACCGAAACTGGACCAGCAGTCACATTGCGCAACTCGAACCAGCGAATGCCGGCAACTCCCCCTGAACTGACCGTGTAGTTCCCTACCACGGATTCATGGGTGCCAAAATTGCGATAGGCCAATCTGAACATTAGCCGATCAGCTATCGCATCCAATCCGGAGGTTGATCCAGATTGGGGCACGCAGTTACGAGTGGTTGGGCAGAGTTGAGTAAAACCTGCCGCCGCTGGACTGGCGAAGAGAGTAAACGAGGAATTCGCCGGCGTTGCAAAATCGACGTGGAAGTGGAAGACCTTGTAAGTGCCACCTCCCGGCCATTCCACAAAGGTCGCTGGAGCGCCTGCGGCAGCTGTAGTTGAACCATCGAGGTCAGCGGGCAAATAGGTTTCTTCACTTGAACCGCCCGTAATGCCGGTGCTGACGAAAGTTGCCGGTAGACCTGCCAGCATCTTCGCTCGATCGAAGGCGAAAGGCTGTGGACCCAAAAACGCCGTACCCAGAGAATTGAATACGTTCATGCTCATGTAGTAAGCGTCAGGCCAGACGCTCAAATGAGGATAGTCGAAGAAGTTCGAACCGAGATGGAAGTCGTAGCGAAAGTATGAGCCGGTTGCATCGCCGCTGGTAGAAACGGCAATACACTCATCAGTGGGAACACTGATGCCGGCGAATTGGCTGATTATCCAACGGTCGGCGAGCTGGTCATAAAGCACAACCGGGTCGCCACTCCCGTTGTTCTGACAAACACCACCGAAGCCGCTCCACAAGGTCGCAATACCTGAAGGGCCAAGTTGCGAGGCGCCGGTAGCTTTGTCAAATACCTGAAAGCCTTCATTTACAATCTGCACGTATTGCGACGCTCCTACCTCGCCGTTTGTATCGGGTGGCGCGCAGTTGCACGCGACACCGGGAAACGGGATGCCGTTAAAGTTCAGCAGCGGGCTGGGCATGTTAGGAGCGCCCAAATCAGCCAGGAAGCTGAAACGTTGTACAACCGGATCGGCAGTGTCTTTATGGATGTGGCCGATTGACGGGTTTTCATTGGCCTCGTGCTCGATCTTTGGTTCCAATGGCAACTGTTTCATATTGCGCAGCGGTTCTGAGGTGTCGTTGTGAACCGAAGCGCCCACTATGACATCGGTCTTGTTGTCCTGGGTGGCCAGTGCATCAGTTGAAGAACCAACTTTTTCTGCACTCAACCACTGGAAGCGTTTGGCTTCGATAATTCGCGGAAGCAAAACTAAAGCACCGACGAGCAGCACAGAGGCTGCAAGCATGACGACGACGGATTTTGCTCGAATTCTCATCTCGTATCCTCCCACTCATCAACGGATGTCGCTAGTAATTGAGAGCACAAACCGGTATCCCCCCGAAATGGGGATTCAACCGATTCAGTAGTGTTTTGTATCGGGCGAGTTTAGGGGATGTCAGGAATCTCGCCTTTTCGGAGGCAAAGTATCACAACGAAATGAGGGGATGCAAGAGCTTTGATAACCATTCAAGGAACAGAAATTCGCAGGTTGGGAAGGCGGCCTTGCCTCAAAAGTCGGCTTCGGATTTGCCGGGCCGCAAGAAAGGACAAGAAGCGGAAAACGATTTAAAGAAGAGCTGTGTGCTTTTTGTGCCTCTTTGTGGCTTTTGAGGCAAAGCTGCGGTGGATGGGATTTGGAGTTTTTGTGCAAAGCCGTCAGGCACCGTGCTTGACGATGCTATCAGCTAGCACCTAAAGTTGGACGATCACCGAAAACCAATATTGAGTTGAGCGGTATTCCCAGTGGCAATAAAAATCGAGAATCAGTACGAGCGGGGTCTTCCCAAAGGCACTCTTACAAATATCGAAGAAGCATTTGACAGTTTGCCTCGCGAGCACACACGTGGTTTGGAGCGGATTCGACTGGTGGAGTTTATCTCCGAGCCAAGGCTGAAAGGGCCCGTTGCTCCCTCGGAATTGCCCGGGCTATACCACCCAAGGCAGGGGCAAAAAGGGGCCTGGCTCGAGATAGCAATGGGTGTCCTGCTTCCTGCGAACAAACCCTTTCACAAACGGATTGTTCCCCGACTTTCTTTTAAGGGAAATCTCACCGCGTTGGTCTTCTCACTCGTCGGGCAACACTATCACCTAACCTTGCGCCACTCTTTGAAGAGAACCCAGCTTGAGCCAGCAGTCAGGCTGTACACGGAGAAGCAATTGCGGTCATGGAATGAGAACAAACACTCTTTTCGAGCGCGTCTGTTCAAGCCCATTCAACCCACACTTGAACGGTGGGCAAAAGGCTTGCAGAAACGGGCGGCCGCGGAAAAGAAGAAGAGTCTCGCCTCGAAGTCCTAGGTTGATTCAATGAGACCAGCACCGTCGGGTCGCGGCAGGTGAGGGGGGTCATTTTCCATTTTCCATTGGTGGGATGCTTTGCACAAAAAGCCCTGACTACCGGCACGTGGAGGCGCGATCAGTACAGTACCGCGAGCGAAGCGACCGGATGTTGCGCTTCAACTAACTAATTGACTGGCTGCCAATTATGAGAATCACATCGGGAAGTCGAGTGTGAACATCCGGTCGCTTCGCTCGCGGTACTGTACAGACCATCGCATCTTTTTGTGCAAGGCCTTGGTTGGATTCCCCTCAGAAGTGCAACCAATGGAAAATGAGAAATGAGAAATGGAAAACGGAAAATGAAGAAGGGCCGCAACTGCTATCGTTCGGCTCATTCGCAGCCTAAAGCGCTAGCTCACTCGCTGTCGCCATCCACGGCGTTGGCCGCGGCCCGCAAGGCGGCCGCAATCTCCTCCGCGTTGACCTCCGAGCGGCGGAAACGCACCTCGACGTTGTAATCCTTCTTTGGCGAGGCGTACTTGAAAGTGTAAGGCTTCAGCTCTGGCGTTATGCGCGGACCCGCCTCCTGACGTCTGACTTCTCTGGCGTCGTCCCTGGTTAACCCGCGTGAAGTTATCTGTTTTGCCAGGCGCCGCATCGAAGCGTCGTCAGGTTGGCGAACTAGTTGCAGCAAAACAGATTTCGCTGAAATATCATGTTGCTTGCAGGTTTCGCGTACGTCGGCAGGGATGGTCGCTATTGAGAGAGCCTCGGTGACGGTGCTTCGGCTCTTCCCTACTTTTCGCGCTACTTCTTCATGCGTGTAGCCGAAACGCTCGCAAAGCGCCAGCAAACCGTCGGCTTCTTCCCAAACCGTCAGGTCCTTACGCTGCATGTTTTCAATCAGCGCAATCTCAGCAATAGCGCCGTCATCAACCTCCATCTCAATGCACGGAACCTCGCGGAGGCCGGCTTTTTGCGCGGCACGCCAGCGGCGTTCCCCTGCGATAATCATCCATCGTCCGGACAAGCGGTTCGGTTTGACCAACAATGGTTCGAGAACACCCTTTTCGGCGATTGAGGCCGTCAGTTCTGTTAGATCTCCAAACTCCGTGCGCGGCTGTTCAGGGTTTGGATCCAGTTTGTCCAGCGCAATCATTCTTCCCACCTGCGTGGGCCGGTGCTGCGACAACTCCTCAACGTAATGCGCATCGTGTCGCATTTGCAGACCTGTCGGCAATCCCCTTTTAGACACGGCTCAATACCTCTTCGCAAAGTTTTCCGTATTCCGTCGCGCCCGAAGAATTCGGAGCGAAAGTAAAGATCGATTCCTTATAGGCCGGTGACTCTTCCAACCTCACGCTCTTCGTGATTACCGTATCGAAGAGTTTTGGACCAAAAACATTTCGAATCTGTTCATAAACCTCGCGGGCCAGGGTAGTGCGGCGATCGTGCAGCGTAACCAAAACACCCAGCAGTTCGAGATTGGGGTTGGGCCGCGCCTTGACCTTCTCGATGGTCTCGAGCAGATCATCGGTCCCCTCGAGCGCAAAATAGGATGATTGAATGGGAATCAAAACATGGCTCGCGGCTACGAGCGCGTTTACTGTAATCAGCCCCAGTGTCGGCGGAGTATCGATGACGATAACTTCGTATTCGTTGCGGAACGGTTCGAGGCGATCCTTGAGGCGGAACGGGGCGTCGAAATCACCAACCAGTTTGGATTCCAGTTTTGCGAGATTGATTCGGGCCGGGACGAGATCAAGATTCTCGACGGGCGTACGATAGACTGATTCGGCCACAGGCGCGAGCCCGTCCATCATCAGTTCGTAAACAGAACGTTCAACGGAGAGCGGATCAAGAAATGAAATTGAGCTGTTGCCCTGAGGGTCCAGATCAAGGAGGAGGACACGTTTTCCCAGCCTGGCAAACGCCGCGGCCAAATTAATGGCGGTAGTGGTCTTGCCTACCCCACCTTTTTGATTTGCGATGGCGATTACCATTCGCTGCACGGCGGCAATTTAGAGTTCCTGCTCCTTGTAAGATCGGGTTTAAGCATACTGCACAACAGGACGGCGTGGTGAAAAATCTTTTTACATCGGGAGGTCGCCGGCTTCGCCAATGACGTCGGGCCACTCATCTTCGCTGCCGTCACCGGCGTCGGCCTCGCCTTCCTCATCGGGAGTAACGGTATTGCGCGAGGCTTTTATTACTTCCACATCAACGTAAATCGGACAGTCTGCCCGCAGCGCGAGCGCAATAGCGTCCGAGGGCCGGGAGTCCAGCGTCATCCGGTTGCCATCGCTGGTGCGCATTTCGATAACTGCAAAAAAAGTATTGTCACGAAGACTGGTTACTACCACTCGTTCAACCTGGATGCCCATCTCTAAGATCAGATTTCGGAGAAGGTCATGGGTCATCGGCCGCGGCGGGGCAATCTTTTCGATCTCGAGGGCTATCGCATTCGCTTCGTAAGCACCCACCCAGATCGGCAGCATGGTATCACTTTCGACGTCCTTCAGAATGATGATGGGCGTGCCGCTGTTTGGATCCATCATCAATGCTCTGATCTTAACCTCGATTTCCATAACTCTTAACCTCTTAAACCGCCCGATTACGCTGCCACTGCCCTAATGCCGTATAGACTATTGGTCTTTGCCGCCGTAATAGTTACGTCGACGATCTGCCCCTGGAGTAAACCCTCACCGGGAAAGTTCACCACCTTATGGCAAGTAGAGTGCCCGACGAGATCAGCTGCTGAGCGCGTGCTGGGTTTTTCAGCCAACACGCTGAGTGTCCGTCCCACATAATTCCCAAATATCCTCTGCTGCGTTTGACGCTGAGCAGTTTCGAGCCTCAGGAAACGATCTGTCTTCACCGGTTCAGGAACGTCATCGCTAAGATTTGCCGCCGGGGTGCCCGCACGTTTCGAATATTTGAAAATGTACAAACTGTCGTATTCACATTCCCAGACGAGTTTCAGTGTTTGCTCAAAATCCTCTTCTGTTTCACCGGGAAAACCGACAATGATGTCACTGGTCAGGGCCAACGGCCGCGTTGCCGTCTTGATTCTTGCTACGCGCCGCAAATAGTCGGCAGCGGTGTATCCACGACGCATCGCCTTCAATATTCGATCGCTTCCTGATTGGACGGGGAGATGAATCCAATCGCAAAGGTTGGGATACTCTTCTATCGCCGAGACTATATCAGGATGAAAGTCTCGTGGAAACGAAGTGGTGAACTTTATTCGGGGCATTCCTGTTTGCGCTAAGGCGCGCAGCAGCCGGCTGAAAGCAGTTGCCCCCCGCACGTCATCCAAGCCTCGAGTCGACTTAGGCCGGTAACTGTTGACGTTCTGCCCGATCAGATGAATTTCCTTGTAGCCAAGATCTCTTAACCGTTGCACCTCGGTGACAAGCTCGTCCGCGGGACGGCTTTTTTCGCGCCCTCTTGAATAAGGAACGATACAAAACGAACAAAACTTGTTACAGCCCTCGATTATGGGAACGAATGCGACATAAGGTGAATGTCGTTCTACCGGCGAGACGTCCCATACTTCGCCCTGGGCGCGCTCTTCCAAATCAATGAGCGATCGTTCGCCCTGCGTTAGTCGCCGGATCATCGCCGGTATACGATCGGTGGCTTGGGTACCAATGACCATATCTACCGCCGGCGCGGCTTCGAAGATCGATGCACCTTCAAGTTGTGCCACACAACCCATAACGCCAATCAAAGGTTTTCGATTACTAGCCGCGGCGCCCCGAACCTCACCGATTCGCGTATAAACCTTTCGCTCGGCACGCTCTCTGACGGAACACGTATTCAGTAGAACGACATCCGCCTTCTCAGCGGATTCGGTGAGCTCGTAACCGGCGCGGCGCAAGCCCGTCGCCGCCCGTTCCGAATCGGCCACATTCATCTGGCAGCCGAAGGTTTCTATGTAGACTCTTGTTTTCACTTACCCCTTAACGGTGTTATTTGCGCGTAGTCTAACAGATGTTAACGGCCAAAAGCGATAAGAGCAATTTTCTTGGTTGTGCTCCACTCCAGCTTCGCGCCTTCGGCTTTTCTTTGCGGCTTTGCGCGAAAACGGACTAATGAATACCTTTCTCGCAAAGTCGCAAAGGCAAACATAAGACGCCGTGACACGGTACTGTCAAGGCCATAACTCAAAACACATCGACGCTTGACCCCCTTGCCTGCACCCTAGTAGTATCGGCGCGGTTTGTATCCCTAAGAAAATGAGAGGTTCCTCATGTCTTTCAACAAGATAACTCTGGTTGGAAACCTTGGTCGCGATCCCGAACTCCGTTATACACCGCAGGGCACTCCCGTGTGCAGTTTTAGCATGGCCACGAATGAGCGTCGCAAGGACAAAACGGGTGAGATGCAGGATCAAGTGACCTGGTTCCGCGTAACACTTTGGGGACGGCAAGCAGAAACTGCCTCACAGTACCTCACAAAGGGCCGGCCGGTTTATATCGAAGGTCGCCTGAGGGTTGAAGAATGGACTGATCGAGATGGCAGGCCAAGGCATACGCTCGAGGTCCATGCTACTGATATGCAGTTCATAGGTGGTGGAAGAGCAGACGAGCCACTAGCTGCTAGAGCTGCAAGTGCCGATTCCACTGCGGTTGCCGAATCAGCGCCCGAACAGCCGATCACTGACGACGACATCCCTTTTTGATTTACAGCGGGCAAATCACTTTGGGTTCGCCGTGTGCGCAGAGTCGTTCGTAGTATCCCAGCGACCAAACTGTCTTAGTTTGCTATAGCGGCGAGCGAGTCGATCTTCCTGGCTGCAACTGACCGCTTCGGCCAATCTCTCACTCAAGGCCGAGTCGAGATAGCGGGCGGTCTGATCGTAGTTTGTGTGTGCCCCACCTTGTGGCTCTCGAATTATCTGATCGACGATTTGCTCTTCAAGCAGATCCGCAGCCGTCAGGCGCAGTCCTTCGGCCGCTTGATCGGCGCGGGCTGCATCCTTCCAAAGAATGGCGGCACAACCTTCGGGAGAGATTACGGAGTAGATTGCATTTTCCAACATCAACACCTGATCACCGACGCCAATTGCCAGGGCGCCTCCAGAGCCACCTTCACCGATCACCGTCACAATAATCGGGACCTTAAGTCTGGCCATTTCGCGAAGATTAAATGCGATCGCTTCAGCTTGCCCTCGCTCCTCAGCATCGATGCCAGGATATGCACCTGGCGTATCAATAAACGTCAGGATCGGCCGGCCAAACTTTTCGCCAAGCTTCATCACGCGCAGCGCCTTGCGATAACCCTCGGGTTTCGGCATCCCAAAATTTCGGTAACTGCGCTGCTTGGTGTCACGGCCCTTCTGATGGCCAATTACCACGACCGGAAGACCATGGAAGCGGGCAAAGCCGCAGACAATGGCCGGGTCTTCGGCAAATCTCTTGTCGCCGTGCAGTTCAACAAAGTCTTCAAAAAGCCTCTCGATGAAATCCAACGTGTAGGGTCGATCAGGATGTCTTGCCAGCTGGACGTGTTCAAACGCCGTACGACCGGGCTGCACACTCGGCGTCTCCGGTTGAGAAGGAGGCTTCTCTTTGTTTTTACGCTTGGCCATTTTTGGCATATCAGAACATTATCAGACTCCCTGGGAGGCTGTCGTCCTCTCGGCGCGCACAACACAGCCAAGTTCTTTCAGTGCCAGATCCAACGCGTTGCTGCGGCCAACTTTAAGTTGAGAATTGGGCTTAATCCTGACCAGGAGGTTGCTGTCGACCAACAACTCCAATGCGATTTCACAATTTCCCGGATGGGTACTAAGCAAGTGCAGCACAGTATCGAACAACCTGTCCGAGTCATCTCCATTCGGAACTCGCAATATGATGAGTTCGCTACCTTTCATGATGTTATCAAGACTTTGGACCTGGTCGGCGATGACGCTGGGTGGCCCATCCTCACTCAATTCTAACCGTCCGATAATCATCACTGGGGCCTCATTCTGAACCAACGCCGAGTGTTTTCGGTAAGTCTCGGGCCACAGTACGCACTTGGTGCCGCCTGCCTCGTCTTCGAGCCGCAATAAGGCGAAGCGGTCTCCTTTTCGCGTTGTTTTGAGTTGCAGGTCGGCGATGATGCCGCCGATTGAGATTCTACTGCCGCCGTTTAGCGATGGCAGCTCTATTGATTTTGCCGTTTTCAGGTTTTGCAGCACATCAAGATAGCGATCTAACGGATGACCGGTAATGTAGAAGCCAAGCGTGGCCTTCTCGGCAGCTAGTAGTTCGGTGCGTGTCCAACCCTTCGCTGTTGCGGGTAAGCGTTCGACGAACTCCTGGTCCAGCGGCACGGCGCCGAATAGGCCAGTCTGCCCCTGAAGCCGCTCGCGCTTCGCCCGCTGCCCCCGGGCCAATGCAACATCGATCGAGTTGTGCAGGGCGCCCCGCCACTCCTCTGGCGTCACCGCGTTTGGATTAAGCGTGTCGAAAGCTCCGGCGCTTACTAACCCTTCCAGTGAACGGCGGTTCAACGCCCCGATATCGACGCGTTCAGCGAAATCGAAGAACGACCGAAAACTTCCAGTGTGACGGGCCTCGATTACGGCATTAACGGTTGACTGGCCAAGCCCTTTGATCGCCGCCAGGCCATATCGAATTGCGCCTTTGAGCGGAGTGAAGCCGGCATTACTTTCGTTAACGTCAGGCGGCAACAACTGAATGCCCTGGGTCCGCAATTCCTTTGAGTATTTGAAAACCTTAGCCGCGTCCTGAGCTTCACTCGATAGCACTGCAGCATAAAAGTGTTCGGGAAAATGTGCTTTCAAGTAAGCCGTTTGAAAAGCCAGATAAGCGTAGGCAACGCTGTGACTGCGATTGAACCCGTAATCCGAGAACTGCGCCATCAGGGAAAAAATCTTTTCCGCTTTTTCTCGCTTGAGCCCCCGCTCGACGGCGCCATCAATGAACTTTTGCTCATGGACTGCCATCTCTTCCCTTTTCTTCTTGCCCATTGCGCGGCGCATGAGGTCGGCTTCGCTCAGCGAGTAGCCGGCCAGCTTCTGCGCCAACTGCATGATCTGTTCCTGGTAGACAATAATGCCGTAAGTATTGCTGAGAATTTCCTTCATCTCTGGCACCAGGTAGCGCACACTTTTCTTGCCATGGTGGCGTTGAATAAACTCCTCGACCATGCCTCCATCAAGGGGGCCAGGACGGTAAAGAGCATTCAGCGCGGCCAGATCTTCGACGCCTTTCGGTTTGAGTTTGCGGCAGATCTCCTGCATACCAGAAGACTCAAACTGAAAAACAGCATCAGTCCGACCTTCCGCGAAAACAGCCAGGGTTTTTTCGTCGTTAAGCGCTATATCAGGCCAGTTAATCTCTTGCTCAAGCAACTGCTTAATGCTCGTTAAGCAGTCATTTATAACGGTAAGAGCGGTAAGCGCTAAAAAGTCCATCTTAAGCATGCCGGTCTTTTCCAGGTCGGACATGACATACTGAGTAGTGACTTCTTCCTTACCTGAGACTGCGATCGGAATCAACTCTTGCAGCGGCACTGGAGAGATCACCACTCCGGCAGCATGGACAGAGCTATGGCGGGCGCAGCCTTCGAGACGTTGGGCTATCTCAATTAGTTCTTTAACCTGAGGATTTACTTCAACCTCTTTCTTAAGTTCAGGTACTTGTTCAAGGGCCTGAGCGATGCTTACATTCCGACCCCGAACGGGTGGGGGTATAAGCTTGGCGATGCGTTCCACTTCAGCATAGGGAATATCAAGCGCTCTGCCGACGTCCTTGATCGCAGCGCGGGAAGCCAGAGTGCCGAAAGTTATGATCTGGCAAACCGACTCGCGCCCGTAGGTGTCTGCGACATGGTTGATTACTTCGCCGCGCCCGCGGACGCAGAAGTCAATATCGATATCCGGAAGGGATACTCTGCCTGGGTTAAGAAAGCGCTCGAAAATCAAGTCATACTGCAGTGGGTCAACGTCGGTAATTTCAAGGCAATAGGCGACTAGCGAGCCGGCTGCGGAACCTCGGCCCGGTCCAACCGGTATCGAATGCTCTCTGGCATAGCGGACGAAGTCCCAGACGATAAGGAAGTACCCGGCGAACCCCATCTGCTTGATCATCGAGATCTCGCTCGACAGTCGCGTCTGATAATCAGTGAGCGGGTATTTCAGTTCTCCACGATCTATTTGCCTTTGCCAAATTTGTTGGCGGCGCGCAAACCCTTCCCTCACAATCTTCTCGAAATAATCGTCCGCACTTAGGCCGGCATCCGAGGAAGGTATTGGATAGTTGGGCAAGTAGTTCACGTTCTGCGGCAATGTGAGGTCGCACATTTCCGCGATCTCGACCGTGCGTGTAAGTGTCTCGGGCAGTTCAGCACCAAAGATCTGCCACATCTCATCTGGTGAGCGCACGTAAAAGTTTGGACTTGCGTAACGCAGGCGATTGGTATCGCTGACAGTCTTGCCTGACCCAATGCAAAGTAGGACGTCATGCGCTTGAGCGTCGTCAGGACGCAGGTAGTGGGCATCGTTTGTGGCTACGAGCGGCACTCCGGTGCGCCGAGAGAGTTCAACCAGGGATTTGCGAATCCTTTGTTGCGCTTCGAGACCGTGCTCCTGAATCTCGAGATAATAGTTTCCCTTCCCCAGTATCTCTTCAAACTCGACGGCCGCTGCCGCCGCCTCGTCACACTTTTCGCGCGCGAGCATTGCCGAGGGGACGCCTGACATGCACGCGGAAAGCGCAATCAGGCCTTTGCTGTGCTGGGCCAGCAGTTCCTTGTCTATTCGAGGTTTGTAATAGAAACCCTCTGTGTACGCTTTGGAAGTCAGCCGAACAAGGTTTTGATAGCCTTCAAGATTCTTTGCGAGCAGGATGAGATGGAAGTTTGCTTTTTCCCCCGGAGCGCCCGGCGCTTTGTCTCTGCGGCTGCCGCGAGTAATGTACGTTTCACAACCGATGATGGGCTTAACGCCATGTTTCTTCATCTCGTTGTAGAAAGAGATAGCTCCGAACATGTTGCCATGGTCGGTCATCGCACAAGCGGTCATCCCGAGTTCTTCGGTGCGAGCGGCCAGCGGTTTTATCTGAATGGCGCCATCGAGCAGACTGTAATCTGTATGAAGGTGAAGGTGAGCAAATCGACGTTCAGTCATTGTTTGTTTTAATTCTGAATCTCCGCTTAATTTTCGAACAGGAAGCAGGAATGTGGAGTCGGGCGCGCACTATATCACGTTACCTCAAGTAAGAGTTCATTTCTTGTGTCTTTGTTGTTCGTGTTATTTCGGATCGTATTCACTTGCTCCCAAAGCAGCAGATCCACGAAATCACACTAAACCCAAGACGCTGGCGCCCGACGCGTTTGGTAAATCATATTGCCTGGAACGTCATTCCCATTCAATTGTACTGGGCGGTTTTGAGCTGATGTCATATACCACCCGATTAACACCACGAACTTCAGATACCAGCCGCGCTGACACACGTGCTAGCAAATCATGAGGCAACCGCGCCCAATCAGCCGTCATTCCATCGACGCTCGTGACGGCACGCAAAGCAATTACGCGCTCGTAGGTGCGTTCGTCTCCCATCACGCCCACGGTGGAGACTGGCAGGAGGACGGGAAATGCCTGCCAAACAGAATGGTATAGATCGGCCAGCCGCAGCTCTTCATCGAAAATCCGATCCGCCGCTTGAAGGAGCCGGATTCGATCCTCTGTAACTTCGCCCAGAATACGCACAGCCAGACCCGGGCCCGGGAATGGGTGTCGCGTTAGGATTACTTCCGGAACACCCAGTTCCCTGCCTATCAATCTGACTTCGTCTTTGAACAATTCTCGCAAGGGCTCAATCAGCTTAAGGTTCATCTTCTCGGGCAAGCCACCGACATTGTGATGGCTCTTGATAACCGCCGAAGGACCGCGAACAGAAACTGATTCGATGACATCCGGATAGAGAGTGCCTTGCACGAGAAACTGCACCCCGCCGAGCCGGCTGGCCTCCTGCTCAAAGACATCGATGAACACTTTGCCAATGCGCTTGCGCTTTTCCTCGGGATCCGCAACTCCCTTGAGTGCCTTCAAAAAACGATCGCCGGCGCGAACGCCAACTATGTTCAAACCCATGGTTTGTCGCAGCAATGGCAGCGTGGCTTCGAATTCACCCTCTCGCAACAGGCCGTTGTCCACAAAGATGCAAGTCTGTCTTTCCCCCACGGCTCGATGAACCAATGCGGCGGCCACGGTTGAATCAACGCCGCCGGAAAGTCCCGAAACGACTCGAGATTTTTCACCGAGACGCTCTCTAATGCGCGCGACTTGTTCGGCAATAACCGTTTCAGGTGACCAATCGCCCTGGCAGCGACAAATCGAGAAGAGAAAGTTTCTTAGGATCTGAGCTCCGAGCGGAGTATGAGCGACTTCCGGATGAAACTGCACCCCGAAGATGGCGCGTGAATTGTCCTCGATGGCGTTGACTGCATCTTCCGTCAGGGCGGTCACCCTAAAGCCGGCCGGTACAGTGGTCACATGATCTCCATGACTCATCCACACATCCATCTCAGTGGGCAGATCTGTCAGCAAGGGGCTTGTGCGGTCAACTATTTTTAGACGGGCGTAGCCGAATTCACGGCTCGGTGATGCCTGGACATGGCCTCCCAGCTCAACTGCGAGCACTTGCAGGCCGTAGCAAATCCCCAGTACCGGACAATCCCGCTCCTCGATTAGGGCAGGGCTGGGTTTTGGCGCATCTTGTTGATAGACGGAGGCCGGGCCGCCGGACAGAATCAACCCTTTTGGATTGCGAGCCAGGATTTGCTCAAGGGGTGTGTTGAATGGCAGGATTTCACAGTAAACGCCTGCTTCGCGAACTCTGCGGGCGATGAGTTGTGTATATTGCGATCCAAAGTCAAGTATTATTACGGTTTCGTGATGCGGAGTGATCGTCAAGAAAACCTCTCGTATGACTTTGCGCGTCAAAACGCGAGCAGAAACAATCGAATGCGCGGATTATACTTTTTGCGATGCCTAACTCAAAACCACTAGTTACCAGACGTTCGTATTAATTGATTACCATGCGAGTTAACAATTCCCAGGACTTGGCTCTCGGTCGTCCGCGCCTGCGGCACATCATCGCGGTGCTATTAGCAATCGGTTTTTGCTTCGAGTGCGCCCACTCGCTACCGGCTACAAACTACAACAGGCCGGAAGTGGCACTTTCTGAACCTCTTACGATTCGCTGGCGTTACGATTCAGGGCTCAGTCTTAACCTTACTCCTGCTTTTGACGCTGAACGTATCTATGTGCCGCTCGCCGGAGGAATTCTCGTCGCTCTGAGGGCCAAAGACGGTCAACTTTACTGGCGTTCAGAAATCGGTGGCGAGCTGTCGGCCTCTCCGGCTGCGGATAATGATCAGGTCTATGTTGCTTCCGAAACAGGAAGCACTCAAACAGTTCCCTCAAGCCCGACGGGAGTCTTGCGAGCATTGGGGCGTGAGGGAGGCGTCACTCAGTGGATGACACCACTGGTGATGCCGCTGCGAGGCTCCCTTACTTTAAGTGGGAATAAAATCTTTGCCGGTGGGAGTGACGGACGGATCTATGCATTCGACAAGCACACGGGCGGTGTCTACTGGTCCATTCCGCATGGAGCGCCTTTCAATTGTCAGCCGGCGGCAAGGGATGGACGCGTGTATTTTGGGAGTGAGGATGGAAATCTGCTGGCGGTGGAGGAACCGACCGGCAAACTAATCTGGCGCTTTCGCACGAAGGGTTGGGTACGCGGAGCCAGCGCCGTGATTGGCGGTGCGGTTTATTTTGGCTCAGGCGATGGGTACGTTTACGCGGTCAATTCAGGAAACGGCCACTTACTCTGGCGGAAACGCACGGGTGCCGGCGTGCAGGCGGTGATGCCGGCGGCGGAGTCTTTGCTGGTGGCATCCCTGGACAACTTTGTCTATTTGTTTCATCTGAATGGAACAAGACTCTGGAAAAGGCAGATGCCCGGCCGGATCTCCGCGCGACCATTGGCAATTGAGGATGCCGCGCTGTTCACCCCTCTATCTAGCTCCGCCGGTGTAGTGCTCGCACTTAGAGACGGTCGCCAGGTCAACTCGCTACCCACTGGCGAAGAGATCACAACCTCAGCGTCACCAGTTAGCGTAGGCGACGTGGTGTTTCTCACCACCGTTCATGGGCTGCTGGCTTTTGCCCAACCAAAGGACAGTACAGCCAGCAAATCCCCTCCGCGCTAAACGCATATGGTTGAACTGAACAAGTTGGAGGGGGGGGCAAGCGGACGCCTAAAAGTACCTCGCCATACAATGACTGAGCGCGCCCCCGCTCAACTTTCATCGACACTCAAGCTGCACAGCCCAGCGGACCCGCAACCAAAAACATAAGACATGATCCACGAAATCATACGAAATAAATTGAGGAGCATTTCGTGTGACTTTGTCTTTTCGGTTCGGGTGATTTCGTGGATCGGTTTGTTTGCTCGCAAGAAGACTGCTCAAGAAAACAAGAAATTGCCAGTTTATTACACAGATCAGCTCGGCCTGAGAGCCTTAGCCAAACTTGACTGCAATGACCATTGAGCGGGGGCGCGCTCAGTCATTTTGTTGTGAGGTACTTCCAGGGTCCGCTTGCCCCCTTCCCTATAACTTGTTCAGTTCAACCAGATGCGGGTTTGATCTCCACTTTGGCCTCGCTGCGTTCAGAGCGCCGGTGAAACAGACCGATTACGCGCGAGAACAAGCCATGAAGAATGTAAGCAATTGCCAGCAGCAGCAGTACGTGGCGGGAATAGAGAAAGATAACCATGGCAAAGGCGACGACGAGAATAATCGTCCTCATGCTGCGGCTGCGCGTACCAACGGTCTTCAAGCTCGAGAAGCGAAGCGTACTGACCATCAAAATGCTGAGAAAGCCCACTAGCGCCATTAGGAGCAGTGAGTAAATTTGTGCCCGCTCCGGACTGTAACCAACCAGCGGCCAGGGAGTGAAATGGATGATCGCAGCGAGCAAACCGCCGGCGACTGGAATGGGCAAGCCAACAAAGTATTTTTTGTCAACCTTGGTAGTTCCTTCTGCCAGCAGTCGCGGTCGCGAGGCCTGGACGTTAAAGCGAGCAAGCCGAAAACCGCCGCACATCAAGTACATGAACGATAGCGCCCAAGCCAAACCGTGCAGATCGCTGCCTTCAGCCAAACTCGAGCCGTAACCCCAAACATAGGCGAGAACAGCCGGTGCGATGCCAAAGCTGACAACATCTGCCATGGAGTCCAACTGGATTCCAATCTCGGTTGTTGTTTTCGTCATGCGGGCAATACGACCATCAAGCATGTCGAACAAAACGGCTAACCCGATGGCCTTTGCGCCATTGTCGAAATAGGTACTGGCGCGCGCGAGATTTGCCTCACTGCCGATCACAAACTGAAAGCCGCGAATGGCCGCCATGACGGCATAGAAACCCATCAGAATGTTGCCCGCGGTAAAGAGTGAAGGGATCAGATAAAGGCCCTTCTTTAAGCCGCGACGATGAGGATTGCGGTACTCTTCCTCCAGGTGCAGTCTTGGCATACTCATCACCGTATCCTCCCGATGACTGTAGTTCCACCCTGGACCCGCGAGCCTTCCTGAACCAGGACTTCAACTTGTCGCGGCAAAATCACGTCCGTTCGTGAACTGAACTTGATCAGGCCAAATCGTTCTCCCAACGAGACCCGATCGCCTTTTTGTTTCCAGCAAACCACGCGGCGCGCCAGTATTCCAGCAATTTGCTTGCACACTACTGTTACTTTTTCGCCTTCAATGGTTAAGGCGTTCTGTTCATTTACCGTGCTGGCCATCTCATTAGTGGCCATCAGGAATTTTCCCGGCACATACGAGATGTCTCTAATCAAACCGGCAATTGGCGCCCGGTTTACATGAACGTCCAACGGCGACAGAAAAATACTGACGAGAGTTGGAGACCCATCCTCCTCCGCAACAACTTTTCGTACGCGAGTTACGCGGCCATCGGCCGGAGCTACGACGAGGTTCGGATCGGATGGCGGTTTGCGTCTGGGGTCCCGGAAAAAAAAGGCCATGCTCAACGTAAGTAACACAAGGAGGATTCCGATAACCCAATAACCGAAGACAAACAGCAGCAGAGCTCCCAGCGCGGGCGCCAGAATGTAGGGAAAACCTTCTCGAACAATACTCAACTGCTTTTACTAACTCCAATAGTAGTGGTTATTCTCGGCAAAAAGGGGACGTGCATTGTTTCAGTCACGTCCCCAAAAGTTATTCGTCAGATAGGG
>DASQPD010000191.1:0-3872 GCA_035644135.1 Pyrinomonadaceae bacterium | reverse complement strand
TTTCAGGACTACTTCACCAACGTGATCGTGCAGCGACTGGGCGCGAAGATGTATTCGGACGGCATCCGGCATTCGCTGGATTTGCCGTATCAGGTTTTTGAAGACCAGCGCAGCGGTGAAACACTGGGTAAACTGCAGAAGGTTCGCAGCGACGTCGAACGATTCATCACCGCCGCGATCAATGTGCTTTTTATTTCAGTCGTTGGCATCGTGTTTGTGATGGTCTATGCCTTCCGCGTGCACTGGTCGATTGCGCCCGCGTTTTTGGTTACCGTGCCTTTACTGGGAATCATCAGTTCGGTACTAAGCCGCAAGATCAAGAAAATTCAGAAGACGATCGTCGCCGAGACCACCGCCCTGGCAGGATCGACGACGGAGTCGTTGCGCAATATCGAGTTGGTGAAAAGTCTGGGGCTGGCCCACCAGGAAGTGGTGCGCCTCAATGGAGTCACGGAGAAAATTCTCAAACTCGAACTCAAGAAAGTGAAATACCTGCGGAGCCTGAGCTTTATCCAGGGGACAGCCGTGAACGCGTTGCGCACCAGTATTTTGTTCCTCATGCTCTATTTGATTTTCCGCCAGGAGATTACGATCGGGCAGTTTTTCTCGCTCATGATCTATTCGTTTTTCATCTTTACTCCGCTACAGGAACTGGGAAACGTGATCAACATCTATCGCGAGACGGAAGTGTCGCTTGCGAACTTCCAGCAGATCCTAGACACGCCTCGCGATCCTAAGCCCGACAACCCGGAACCGTTCGACGAGTTGATGACCCTCCAGTTCGAGCGAGTTAGTTTTCAGCATCAGAGTTCGGCGCTCCCGGCGTTGAATGAGATTACTTTCAGCGCGGCTCGCGGAGACACGATTGCGTTCGTCGGACCGTCGGGGGCAGGGAAGTCGACGCTGGTGAAACTCCTGGTCGGCCTGTATGCGACCAAAGACGGCACGATTCTTTACAACGGAATTCCATCTTCACGCGTCGACCTCGATTTGCTGCGCGAGAAAATCGGTTTTGTAACGCAGGACACGCAATTGTTCTCGGGATCGATCCGCGAGAATCTGCTGTTTGTAAATCCTACGGCAACGGATGCCGAATGTATGGAAGTGCTGGAGCAGGCGGCGGCCCACAGCCTTCTCTCTCGCGCCGATCGAGGGCTGGATACGCTGATCGGAGAAGGCGGCGTGAAGGTCTCCGGCGGCGAGAAGCAGCGCCTTTCGATTGCACGGGCGCTCCTGCGTCATCCGCAGTTGCTCGTTTTCGACGAAGCCACCTCGTCGCTCGACTCGCTGACGGAAGAGGAAATCAGCCGCACGATCCGCGAAGTCGCTGCGAATCAGGAGGCGATCACCATCCTGATCGCGCACCGGCTTTCGACGATCATGCACGCCGACCGCATCTTCGTGCTCGAGCGCGGGCGCATCGTGGAGTTCGGCAGGCACGCCGAGTTGCTCGACCAAAAGGGGCTGTATTACGCTATGTGGCGCCAGCAGGTCGGTGAGCGCGAAGCGATTGCGGCGAGGTAGTGCTCCAGTGTTGCGCGTTCCCGGTTTAACCTCTTGTTCATGACATTCCGGTAGAAGCAAATCTGCAATGAGGTCGGCTGTTAGTTGTTGATAAATCGCCATCTCTAACAATGTCGACGGTGTCAATCACTGTGTGCGCACACGAATGCATGCACTCTTGTTGAAGAGCGCCATTTCGCTCTCGTGGCTGGTTTGCGCTTTCCAACCTGGGCTCAAAAACGACCAGCGACCTCAGCCTGTCGCCACGACTGCACAACTGTGATCCCAGATTTCTCTTTCAAATTGCCCACGGCGTGCTCCACCGTATCTCCTATGACCGGCCGGAAGGATATGCAAAAAACGTTGGGACTATTTCAGACATTCGGCAGTTCTGCCGTGGCTCTCTTCCATGCTGTCCTCAATTCCTCGACCCACGGTGCGATTAGCCGGCCTTCGAGGACCAGCCGGCATTGGGTGCGGCTGTCGACTACAGAAATCTTCAACATGCTGTTTTCCGTTTGACCATGGAAAAGGCAACCCACATGCCAAACTGCGGCCGCTGCAAGTCTTTTAAATTCAAAGTCAGTGCGAGCACCGCACACTGCACTGTCAAAATTGTCGACGTCAATCTCAACAGATAGATCGCCTTTAGTAATTCGGGTAAGCGGAGCTACGAGATCTTTGGAGGTTACGAACGCTATTTGCCAGTGGCAAACGACTGCGCGTGGGTTTTTCATGCCCATGCCTCCGGTCTGGCAATGGTAGGAGCTGAACAATGGTGGTCAAAACAAGAGCAAACAAAATGACCAACCACAACGAAAAGACGATGCGAACGATGCGTGTAACTCTAATTTTTGTCATAGCTACGTCAACCGCCAACCCATGTCCGTTGAGTCCGCTGTCTTCAGAACAAATTCCTCTGCGTCATAGCTTCCGGGCGGACTTTCGCATATAGACAACGGCACCACCTCGTTCAAAGCGAACTTCATCCATCATGGTTCTCATCAGGTAGATTCCGCGGCCATGACTGGACTGAATGTTTTCCGGGGAGGTAGGGTCTGGGACCTCGTCAATATCAAATCCTTGTCCTTCGTCCCTGATGACAATGGAAACTTCGTCAGTCCCACAGCGACAGCCAACGCGCACTTGCTTGCCAGGGTCCTCATGATTGCCGTGAACGACGGCGTTTTCCAAGGCCTCGAATAACGCGATTTCGATGTCGTCCTCGACTCCAGGGACCCCTAGGCATTTCCTGATGACCTGCATTAAGGTCTCTACGGATGGGGAGATTGGCCCAATTTCGCTACCCAAGGACAGCTCCAACTGAGTGCAAGGTCCGCGTTGATGAGAAGTACGCTCCTGCTTGTCATCGGTCATGGCAACCCCTTATGTCTTCAAGCTTCTCCAATTCGAGATGCCATTGAAGTTCTTTGATCACCCGCTGGATCGGAAGGCAATACGAATGCCAAACTTGCGGAGCTGTAAATCAGTGAATTGTCCTTGGGTTGCAAATCGACCGAGCGAGGCTGTCGAAAGTGTCAAAGACAATTTGAACAGCGCACCGCAGGTCTACGCGACCAGGGCGTCGCGGCGAGTGTAGCGAGAGCGCGATCCAGCGAGCTTGCGTGCGCCCTCGGGTCAAATTGTCTGAAGCCCAAACCTACTTGGCGAGAAAATCTGTAACCAACTTGATGGTGCCCTGTGGATTCTCCTCCATGATCCAGTGCCCGGAGTTGGGCACGATGCCGCCCGTGACGTTGCTGGCGGCGAACTGCATATGATCGGCCATGTTCTTACCGAAAAACTTCTCGGCACCGATGGCAAACACGGGCATGGTGATCTTGCCGCCCTTGGCGAGCAACGCCTTGTTGTCAGCGGCGTCCTGGCGGAGTGCCCCAAACTGCTCGAAGGCATCGTGCATCGCATGCGGCCGTGCGTACAGGGCAGCAAAGTGCTGCCGCGTGTCTTCATCGATCCTCTTGGGGTCTGCGGACAACTCGTTCCAGAAGCGATCGAGGTAGATGCGCTCCCGGCCCTGCACCAGACGCTCCTCGTCAGGACCTCGGAAATCGAAGTGCCACAGCATCGGGCTGCGAACGATGTTGTCCCAATCGCCGATCCCGGGCAGCGGTGCATCGATCACCACCCAGCGCGTGACCCGGTCCGGATATTGAGCGGCCAACGCATAGCCGACTATGTTGCCGATGTCATGTGTGACCAGATCCGCATTCTGGACCTTGAGTGCATCCATGACGCCGGCAATGTCGACCGCCTGGTTCTTCTTGGTGTAGCCGGTATCCGGGTGGTCGGACATACCCATGCCGCGCAGGTCGGGGACGATCACGGTATGGTCCTTGGCCAGAACAATT
>DASQPD010000190.1:0-155929 GCA_035644135.1 Pyrinomonadaceae bacterium | reverse complement strand
GCCGAACGCTCCTGTTCAGCGGGCGCGGGCGAGCAGCATCCAACCCGCGCCGCCAGAAAGCATCTTGAGAACCATACTATCCCGCGCTCCGCTGCAACAGGTTGTTGGGCGCGTTTCTGCTAGTAGGGCCTCATGATTTCCAAAAGCCCTAACTCCTCAAGCCGTAGGAATAGATTCCTATGCTCCTTTGCTAGAACCTTCAGGCGTCTTCGCTTCCGCGGACGTATCTCAGCAATTTCACGAACCACTTTTGCAAGCTGAGCAACCTCCTCATCTGCCGACTCGACAAGGAGTGCCAAACGCTTAAGATTCTTCTCGGAGATATTAGATTGCGTCAAAAACCCGGTAGTCTCATCCAACTCTTCAATCTGCCTCCTCTTTTCACTCGGAAGCCTCATACACTCCTTGCAGACGTGGTCTCGGTGCCCTCGCCCAGAAAACCTCTCATTCGCTCGACGACGACCACAAATGTGGCAGTAATGAGGCATCGAAAAGAGATCTGACAGAACCCGTCTGTTCACCTAAGAACGGGAAGCGCCCAACTTCTAATTAGATCATAAATTCTCGCGGTATAACATGGGAGTTTACAACATAAATCCGGCCGAAGTGCAGAACTTCCCAAAAAGTGCTTGCCTTCGTGTTGTAACACGATAGCTGCAATGTTATCGTGCGGCGGACCCTTACGCAGAATCGGGACGGCGCGCGCTGGAACCGCACCCCTCGACTCAAACAATCCATAAGGAGCCTCACCATGCCAAAACTGCTTGAGCAAGTGCGTAACCTCATCCGCACGCGCCACTACAGCATTAGCACCGAACAAGCTTACCTTAACTGGATCAGGCAATTCATTCTCTTTCACGGCAAGCGTCATCCGGCTGTGGAAAGCGCTCCTGCACAAAGGCGGGCAAATGCCCGCCTCTTTAAAATCAAAGTGGGTTGTCAAAAAACCTCAGGGACCGGGAGTCGTGCTTTGAGCGGTCGTCTTTTTCCTGATGTAACCCTCTCCTCGCTGAGTCAACCCGGCTTTTCCCGCCAGGGTGTTTAGTACCGAGCTCAATATCTGCTTGTTCTCTACTTTGAAGCTCGTCAGTCCGGAAACATTCGTGTCCGGATCGTCAAAGTGTAGCGTCAGGTAGCGATACTTCTTCTTAACAAACCAGGCCGGTATGTTCAGACCATATGGCGCGGGAACGCTGCCCAACACAGTAGCGGCCGTCGGTCGCCGAGATTGTGTATCCGGGTAAGCTGCGCTGACAGCACCGTACGGAATGAAGAGAACCTCTTTCTGCTGTTTGTTTCGAAATACAAGCCGCTGAGTGGTGTCGTCGAAGCTCAACGTGCCATCCTGTTTCTTCGCGTAGCCAACCACCCCACCTTCGTACTTTGCCTTAAACGTCTGCGGCGCCGGCGCCGGTGTTGGCGCCGATTGAGCGGTGTCGCTTTTGCCAGGATCCATGGTCCTCGGCCGCTGCGCGTAAGCGCCAATCGAAAGCGTTCCGACTAAGACCAAAACTGCGCAAAATCTCATATTAATTCTCCTTTAGGAACTGATCTGACGGAAGCGACAAACGGAAGTTCGTCAAACTGTAAAAAGTTACAAGCCTTTGGCCCATTCAGGCACCTTGTAAAGAACCCACCACAACACCAGCTGAACAATCAGGACCACCACGCCCAAAACAATGCTGGTAAAAGATCCTGTGCGGCCACCGAGTTGCGGCATTCGGTAAGATCGCGCCAGGCCGACACTTCCCATGACCACCGCGCCCGGACAAAACAGAATTCCGAGATAAGGCACCAGGGCGTAGGTAGCAAACGCCCGGGCGATTGCTGAAGCTGTGTTCTGGTTAGACTGGTCCATCCATTCCAACCTTAGTTTCCATGAGCTGCTTTTTCGAGAAAATACGGCTAGCTTACAAAGCTACCCCGAATACACCAGAAAAGAAACCTCTTCGTGTTCTTCGTGTCTCCGTGGTTTTCTGAGGTTTTTTACCACGGGAGACACGGAGGACACAGGAGTTAAACGCGTACAAATATCCAAACTACGACCCGATCCTACTTAGCGAATGGCTTTACCCGCTCGATCGACTCTTTGAAGTCGGTATCTCCCGGCGCCAGGCTAGCGCCTTTCTCGTAAGCTGCCAGGGCCTTCGCGTATAGCTTGCTCACTTCGTAAGCGTAACCAAGCTCCCGATAAACGTTCACGTCATCGGGCGACTTGGTCGCTGCTGTCTGGAGAGCGGTAATCGCTTTGGGAAAGTTTTTCGCTCGGGAATGGGCCACTCCAAGCAAATAGAAAGTCACCCCGGTCGCATCATTACCCGCCGCTGCCCGCTCAAGAGCAGCCGCCGCTCGAGCATACTGTTTAGACCCGATAAGAGCCTGGCCAAACAACGTCACCGACTCGGCATCCGTCTTGAGCTTTATCAGCCCTTCACCAGAGCGAACAGCGCTGAGGTAATCAGCGTCGGCCTTGGCTGTGTCTTCCGTTACCGCAGCACGCCTGAGATACGCCGAGACCAGCAGTGTCCACGCGGGCGCCATGCGCGGATCGTTCACAGTTACCCGGTTCAAAGAAGCGATTGCACCGTCGAGATCGTTTTTTCCGAGAGCAATCTGCGCGAGGTAGAACAGGGCTAAAGAGTCTTTTGGGTTCAGCTTGACGACCGCGTTGAACGTCTTTTCCGCATCAAGAGGTTTGCCGGTTTTGTATTCGGCGAGCCCACGATAATAAAGCATCAGCGGATCAGGCTTGGCGCCGGCCCGGGTGGTTGCCGTAACCAGCAGAGGCAGGGCCCGATCAAACTTCTCAGAGAGAACATAAGCCTGTGATAGCGCATCCAGCGTGTTCGGATCCTCCTGCTTCGCGGCCCTTTGAAGATCGATTGCTTTTTGCAGGTCCACAGCAGAGTCGGCATATTGCTTGAGGTTCAATTCGGCAAACCCTGCAATTTTCCAGGCTTCAGAATCGTTAGGGTGAAGCTCAGCCAGCTCCTTCGCTTCCTTTGCTGCTGCTGCGAACTGTTTATGTTCCAGCAACTGGTAGGCATGAGAAGTGTCGGCAGGAGCTACTGTGTTAGCCACCGGCTTAACCGGCTGAACATCGAGCAAGGGCGCATTAGAACTGCGGCGGGCCGTTGGCGCGGGGGTTGGTTCCGGACGCAGGAGCGGATCTTCCGCAGGCTTACTAGCGGGCTTTACTCGACGCGGACGGCTTGATTGGGCCTGAAGTGCGCCGATAAGCATGAGGATTACGGCACAAATCGCTAAAAGACGGTTCATGGTAGATCTGGAGATCATAGCGAAGAGATTGTATTAGGGAGAGGGCTGGTTTGAAAGCTCAGTAACCAGTCTGGCAAACGCAACCCTTCGGATGCAGGCTCAGAGCCTGGAGTTCGCCTGAGCGGGACAAAGAAAGGGCCGGCAACACTTCACCGGCCCTTCTCGCTCTCCGCACCTGGTAGAATCAGAAGTTCAGTTTCAGGCCGAACTGGAACTGTCTCGGGTCGTAAGCGGCTGTTGGACGGCTGTAATAGTTGCCATTACCGGCTCGCTGCCCAAACGCGTTGACGTCACTGAAGAATGGTGAGGCCGATCCCTCGTTGAAGCGGTTAAATAGATTAAATCCCTCAGCAATCAAATCCAGCCGCACTCGCTCTCCCAACCGGATTGCCCGCGTCACTCTCATATCCAGGGACATGAATCTGTGTGTAATGCCCAGATTGCGACCGAGATCACCCGTTGAGAACTGGCCGTTGGTGATCAGTGGCGTACAGCCGGTAGTACCGGGCACGCACAAAGAGCCATCGCCCAGCACGCTGGGGCGATCCGTCTGGTTTGATTGATCGTTGTTTGTGTCCTGGTTGCTCAGAATATTGAACGGTCTTCCGGAGGAGATTTCGAGAATGGGCGCGATCGTGAAATCGGACATGAACCGGTGCAGCCCGTCTCCGGAGCGCCAGGTAGCCGGGGAGATGATCATGCCGCTGAAAACAAATCGGTGCCGTTGATCAAATAGAGAGGTGGCTCGCTCAGCGCGGAAGTTTCGATTGTCCTGCGGCAGCAACAAGGTCTGAAGGTCCGATGAATCATCGATTGAATGCGACCAGGTGTAGGAAGCCAGAAACTGGAAATGGTTTGAGAAACGCTTTTTCAGATCGACGTTCAGTGCGTTGTAACTGGAATTGCCGTCTGAAGACTGAGCATTCACAGAACCGAATGGCGAGATGACACCAGGCGCGCGCAATGAGCCGGCCAAAGCAGAATTCAATACCGCCGGAGTGACGAGTCCGCCTGACAGTGCTTGCGCGAGGAAGTAGTTGGGTGCGCTCGGCCGGAAGAAATTTGCCACGCCGGCGTTGACGATTCGATTATTGATATTTGTCAGGGGCGCCGTAATCATGCCCGGCACGATAATCGCAAACGTCTGCCCGGCATTCGGATAAGGCGGAGCGCCTGCCGGTGTCGCGAGCGTATAACATCGTAGCGGTACGCCGCCCGGGCATGGCACACCTGTGGTAGGAATGGAAAACGCGAGCGGCTCAGTGGTGTTGACTGGATTGCGTCCCGCAAGACGCACGAAATTGGCAATCTGCAAATCTGTGCGCGGGGCATTAACATCCAACGGATGCGGCAAGTGATGAGCGCCCACGTACAAGTAACTCGCCGACAATGACATGTCTTTAGTCAACTGTCGTTCGATTTGCGCATTCGCCTGGGTCGCATAGGCATATTCAAAATCCTTGCTGACATGGAGAGTAAACGGCAGCACGGGGCCGAAGCCCGGAAAAGTTTGATCGTTGAACCGCTGACGGCCAAATTGATACTGCGAGCCGGCAGCAACCCCGGGCGTTACGACGCCTGCGGGACAAATAGCCGACACTGGACCACCCGGCGGGCACACAGTTCCCTGAAAGACTTGCACCGCATTGAGCAAAGCCGTTTGCGATGGACTGCCCGGGGTCAGGATGCCCTGCTGTTGTTGAACCGCGTCGGCGATGTCCGAGTTGAAGGCAATCGCCAGCAGCGGATGGTCATAGAAGAGACCATAAGCTGCTCGCACGACGGTCTTCGCGTCATTGTTGATATCCCAGGCCACAGCCAGGCGAGGCGCCCAGTTGTTCTTATCGCGCGGGAATCCCTGTTGCACATTCAGCGCATCCTGAGCTGCGAGGATGTCACCGGCTGAAAGATTGATGCGTGAAAGTGGATCCTGGAAAGGTAGCGTCGGGATCCGCTCAGTAATTTCGTAATCGTACCGAATACCATAGTTGACTGTGATATTCGGTCTGAGCTTCCACGAGTCCTGCGCAAAGAACGCCATCGGCTTATTGCCGATCCGGCTGATGGGATTGCCGAAGCCCTGGATATAGTTGGTGGGAAAACCCAAACCGTACTGCTGCACTGGAGTGAAGTCAGGCGCGCCGGCGAAGGCAGGATTGAGTGTGCTCGCGGTGAGGCCGCCAAAATTAAAAAGACCGGCAAAGTTCAATTCAAATACTGCTTCCGGAATTCGCACAAAAGCGAAGTCGCCGCCGAATTTGAAGGTGTGATTCCCCGCCACCACGTTCAGGTTGTCCGTCCATTCATAGCGAGTCTCGGTTCTGATGACGGGTGAGAACAGCTCACGGCCAATAAACGCCGTACCCGAAATATTGAAAGCAACAGCATCGCCGTTTTGCGACTTAAACGTGGCGCGGCGCTCGCCAAAGTTGAAGCGCGCTTCGTTGACCATTCGACTAGACAGCGTCGAGTTCAGGGTGGCGACGGCGGAAAAGTCGCGCAGCTTTTGAATCCCAGTTCGCGAAAAATCGTTTTGGCCCAATGACTGATTCTGTGACTCAACCTGAATGCCGGTAATCGTGCTGGGGTTGTACCCGAACCTGAATGCGAACTGATGGGCCGGAGTAATCAGGTGGTCCAGACGAAAGGAGTTGAAAGTTGTGCGGTCAGTAATCGGAAAGACGGTCTGCAGCGATTGAAGCGGTCTGAACGCAATGAACTGGCCAAGAGCATTCGTAGTAGCCGACGGCACTGGCGCACCCGAAAGAATAAACCGCGGGCCAATGACTCCCGGAAGTATTGGACTTATTGCCGGGCACGCACTTCCGTCGTTCGGCGAAATCAGGGGGTTGCTTCCAGTCAAAGCTGTCGTGCCGCCACTCCCGGCAAAGAAAGCATAGGCCCGAGCGCCGCAAATGTTGGCGGGCACACCGGAAGCAACCAGGGTGTTAATAAACGTAGCTTGTGCTGGAGTGATGTTATTAAACGTGCGAGCGATCGGATTCAAACCGGGAATCACAGGGATTGTCGCCGAACCCGCCAGGCCCTGCGCGACGTTACTGGTGAAGAATCCGGATTCATCTCTGCGTCGTTGTTCAAAGGCAAAGAAGAAAAATGTGCGGTCGCGATCCAGCGGACCGCCGATAGTAAAGCCGTATTGTTTGCGATTGAACGGAGGCTTGGCCACAGGCGCAAAAGCGTTGCGCGCCTGAAAGCGCTTGTCACGCAAAAACCCAAAAACATTTCCGTGAATATCGTTGGTGCCGCTCTTAGTGACTACGTTGACCACACCTCCTGCCGAACGGCCGAACTCCGGAGCAAAGGAGTTTGTCACAACCTGGAACTCCTGCACTGCCTCCTGGCTGACCGTCGAGCGAGACGCATTAACGGAATTGTCGGTGTTATCGGCGCCGTCAACCTGGACCAGGTTTGAGCGGCCGCGCTGGCCGCCAAAGTTCAGGCCGGTGGTCGGTGCTGGTCCAATCGGCCTGCCGTTATCGCGCGATACGGTTGAGGTTGTAAGTGCGAAAGCCAGGTAATTGCGCTCATTGATAGGCAGATTATCAATGCGTTGCTGATCGACGGTGGTGGCGACGGCCGTTCGCGAAGTCTCCACTAACTCAGTGGTTGCGCCGGTGATTGTTACCACCTCGTTAATTTGACCCGCCTCGAGATTCACATCGAGATCCGCGCGCTGCCCGATGGTCAGTTTGACGGCTGGCAGCGAAGCCTTCTTGAAATTGGGCGCTTCAACAGTTACGTCGTAATCGCCGGGCGTCAGATTCAGGATTTGATAGAAACCGTCATTGTTTGTGGTAGCCGTGCGCGTCGCGTTATTTGCCGGATTCCGCGCGGTGACCGTGGCGTTAGCGACAACAGCACCCTGCTGATCGCGCACAAACCCGCGCAGATCTGCGGCGTCAGACTGGGCCTGGCCCAACGAGAGGCTCGCGCAAAGAAGAGTCGCAAGAAAAACCCCTGTCAGGCGTAGGCAGGGATTTAGCTCCTGCGAAAAAGAGGCAAATATCATCTGAGTTCTCCTTAACTGAGATCGGAATCCGCTGACCGGCCGCGTTAGAGCTACATTTTCTCGAAACGATTCAAGCTTCTTCCACCCGTTCTGCACGTATTTGGTAACTTCAGAGGTGTCACGGCGTGTTGGGGAGTGATTAGCTCGCCGCATCTCAATCACGACTCCTTGGAGAAAGGCGCCGGCATGTTTCCAGGAAAGGAAACGCGTTGCCTTTTTACCCCAAAAGTCCATTTGTGGCAAGCCTTTCCATCTCGCGGTAGGTCATCGTGAGTTTGATCAACAAAGGGTTTCTTTACGACAGTATGAGATCTATCATCGTTGAGAGAGCAGTGCAGCTTCGCTTGAGCGCGTGGCGCGCGCGAGTTTGCGTCTGAGTCGATCGTTTAAGCTGAAAAAGAGGATCGCAGCTTCGGCGGCAAGGGGAAAATACGCCGTACGACGCAGCAGACCGGAAATTCGGAGACGAGAATCAAACTTTCGTGCATATGCATGGCGATACTCCTGGCCGAGCGCGGCGTACGAACCGCTGCTAAGACTCTTCAAATGCTTGTGGATCGTTGCGGCTGCCAGTTCACCACTCTCAAAGGCCATGAGCATGCCACTCCCGGTGAACGGATCAATGAAGGCTGCGGCATCGCCAATTGTTAATAGCCCGGGTCTGGGAACCAAGGTCTGCCTGCCGAAACCTTCCAAAGCCACACTCAGCCACTCACCGTGGACCTCCGCACCCGCCAGCGCATATGCGGCGCGCGGATTTTTTGTGACGATCCGATCCACCACGGTCGCTGGATCTGAATTGCAACGGCGGACGTCACTGGCTGCGGCAATAAAGCACAGGTTGCTCAGGCCCCTCTCGATATTACTCAGTCCTCCGTATCCTCCCCGATAGGAGTAGATTTCACAGGCCTCATCCGCAACTCTGGCATTTCGGAGGTGGACCTTGAAAGCAATCAGCCTGGCCCTAGCCACGCGGGCTTTGCGACCGTCTGGAGTGCTCAGCTTTCTGAGCACCGCCCTCGTCCTCCCCGTCGCGTCGATAGTTACCGGGGAGTGGTAGTCCACTATTTTCTCGGCGGTTTTTACTCGAACTCCGGAAACACAATTTCTACTCTCGAGCACATCAGTCACAGATGCTTCCTCGAGTACGGTTACGCCCAGCCTGCGTGCCTGCTGCAAAAGCTTGTGGTCCATTTCCGCGCGACTAAGCCCCAAAGCAGGGGCGCTGGCAGTCAGCCACTCCGTGGGGACACTGATGCGGTGGCCTTTACTGGAGTAAAAAACTGTTTCCGTCAAACGTGCCGGCGTTGAGGAATCCATCTCAGTCTCTACTCCGAGCTTACGAAAATGATCTCGACATTCAGGAGAAATGAACTCGCCGCACAATTTTTCTCGCGGAAATTTCTTTTGTTCCACCAGCAAGACCTTTGTGCCTCGGCGCGCGAGGTGAATGGCCGTGCTGGCGCCGGCGGGACCCGCTCCCGCGATAATGACTTCGAAAGTGTTGCTGGATTCAGCCATTGAAGTTACGTCGATCAGGCAGCTTTAACAGCGGTATCCAATCCGGGACTCGGTCCCAAAGAGTCTGCCTCGCTGGAGGGCAATGATGCGCTGAGGACTAGGCGGTAGGGGAAACGACGCTCGACGCGGGCACTGACCAGTCCGGCGCTGCTCGCAAGCACCAGCAACTCGGCGGGCTTAAAACTCCGCCGGATCGAGAGTGCCCCGTCTTCTCGCAGGAGCCGGTTGTGAAGTATTAAGCGGCCGACGGTAGTGTAGAGATAATAAGCGATCGGATGCCGGTGCAGATCGATTACGTAAATTCCGCGACTGGCCACGCGCCCCATTTCCCGCAGCAATACAACAGCCTCGCTATCAGTGAAGTGATGAGTAAAGAGTGAGCTAATAGTGTAGTCGAACTGATGGTCGGCAAAAGGTAATTGAAAAGCCGTGCCGCGAACGGAGTTAATCTCGGGAAATTGCTGCGACTCTTCAAGGAGTGCCTGGGCTGAGGTGGCATTGAGTTCAAGGCCAGTTAGCCGGGCTGCGCGTCCGGTCGACCGTGCCCAAGCCGCTGTTACCCGCAGCAGTTCGCCTGAGCCGGCGCCGACATCCAACACCGAAAACTTTTGCAAGCCGGCGTTCTGAATCTCACGCAGAAGGGTGTGTCGCAGCACGCGAGCATCGCCGAGCCATTGATTAACGCGCTGAAGTTCAACTATACAACCTTCGTATTCTTCGGCTGTGTAGGTGCCTCGATCAATATTCTCGAGTTCGTAGCTGCGCTGTCTGAAATCCGCGAGCATCATTCTCCCCGCCGCGTGACGAATCTTTTCAAATCTTTTCCACCACCAATGCACTATTTTTCGATCCGAAACCGATGCAGTTGCATAGCGCAACCCGAACATCGGCCTCGCGCGCCTGGTTCGGCACGTAGTCGAGGTCGCAATTAGGGTCGGGTTCGTCGAGGTTGATGGTAGGGGGAATCATGTTCGTATGCATCGCGCAGAGGGTTGCTGCAAGTCCCGCGGCGCCGCTGGCGCCTTGCGGGTGTCCGATTTGAGACTTCGTCGCAGACATTGGAATCTTCTTCGCGTTTCCATCAAACACCAACTTGATCGCAGAAGTTTCGATGCGATCATTCAGCATGGTAGAGGTGCCGTGGAGATTGACATAATCAATCTCGTGAGGCTGCCGGCTGGCATCGTCCAGCGCCAGGCGCATCGCGCGAGCGGGCTCGTCACCGCTCTCCTCGAGACGCACGCGATGATAGGCATCACAGGTGGCGCCATAGCCCGTGATTTCAGCATAGATCCTGGCGCCGCGTTTTTTGGCGTGCTCCAACTCCTCCAGAGTGTAAATCCAGGCGCCTTCGCCGAGCACAATGCCGGATCGATTTCGCGAAAAGGGACGTGAGCCACGATGCGGCTCGTCGTTCCATTCATTCGTCAAAACTGTCATTAGATTAAAGGCCGCGAGAATGCCGGGAGCAATTGGCGCATCGACTCCGCCCGTGATCATAATGTCTTGCCGTCCAAGGGCGATGTGTTCCGCTGCATAAGCAATCGCATCCGTTGAGCTCGTGCAACCAGTCGAGATGATGTGCGAGAGACCGCGAAGGCCAAACGCCATCGACAATTCGCTCGACAAGCCTCCATGCGTTGAAGAAGGAATTGTATAAACGCTCGCCTTGTGAGCAGGACCGATATACCAGTATTCGTACTGCTGTTCGGTGAACGCCAGGCCTCCGCCCCCTGTTCCGAGCACGACGCCGATCGCTCGCCGCTGCTCGAGATTCAGATCATTGGGAGAAAGGTTCGCATCTTCCAGCGCTTCCCGAGTTGCTGCCAGCGCCAGCGGAACTGTGCGAGGAACATGTTTACGATCTTTTGGATTTAGCTGTGCCTGCCAATCGAAGTCGCGAACTTCAGCGGCGATACGGACCGGGGAATTAGAGGGGTCGAAAGATTCTATGCGGCGAATACCGCTCGCGCCCGCGATCAGTGATTTCCAAAATGCTTCTCGTCCAATTCCGATGGGAGTCACGCAGCCCAGGCCGGTAATGACAGCGCGACGGGGATGCCTGAGCTTTCTCAGCATGAATTGTTTCCTCTCGCAATCGCTATCTAAAGGGGAGGGGAAAGCTTACCACGGTGCCGGCCGGGATTGAGGGCATACAGGCCACGCGCTCCCGAAAGACACCGTTTCGCCCGTGAGGCATGTGATTGAATCAGTAATTCTATCTTGACTCTGTTGTTCATGCGCTCAACTATCAGGCTTTAGCGCCACACTCATTACAAAACTTGGCGCCCGAAGGTAGTTCCGCCTGACAGTTTGCGCATTTGGCTTTTTCCTGAGTGGCGCCGCACTCGCTGCAGAATTTTGCTCCGGGCTGCAACGGTGCATTGCACTTCACGCAGGGTACAGTTTGATTCTGAACTTGAAGTTTCGTGCCGCAAACATTGCAAAATTTGGCTTCGGCAGCATTCGCAGTACCGCACTTCGGACAATTCACTGCGCTTGCCGAAGTTCCACTACGCGACTCTTTGATTGCATCAGTCATAGCGCCGGCCATCGCATTGCCGATCGCAAATCCGGCGCCCAGACCGGCTCCTGTCCCAGCGCCCCCGCCGGGATTTTGCGCCGCGTCACGCATCGCGTCCGCCGCCTGAAACTGCGCATAGCGTCCTGCGTCTCCTAAAACTCCCATCGAGGTGCGGCGGTCCATCGCCGCCTCAACTTCAGCCGGCAGGGAAATGTTTTCGATTACAAACTTCGCCAACTCCAGGCCAAACGACTTGAATTCGTCGTTAAGTTTGGTCTTAGTGAACTTGCCAAGCTCGTCATAATTCGAGGCGAGGTCGAGTGCGGCAATTTTCGATTCGCCAAGAGCATCGCTGAAACCGCCCACCAGGGTGCGTTTCAGCTGGCCCTCAATATCTTCGGTAACGAAATGGGCGTTGGTGCCCGCGATCTCCTTAATAAATTCTCGCGGATCGGATACGCGGATCGAGTAAATGCCGAACGCTCGCAAGCGCACCATGCCGAAATCCGAATCTCGCATCATGACGGGATTCGGCGTCCCCCACTTCAGATCAGTGAACTGTTTGGTGTTTAGAAAATAGACTTCGGCCTTGAATGGCGAATTGAATCCGTATTTCCAGGCTCCCAGTTTCGACAGGATGGGAGTGTTCCCGCCGTCTATCGTGTAGCGTCCCGGGGGGAAAACATCGGCGATTTGACCCTCGTGCACGAAGACTGCGGCCTGGGATTCGCGCACGATTAATTGCGCGCCGTTTTTGATCTCCTGATCTTTAACGGGGAAACGATACAGCATCGTGTTGCCCGTGTTGTCGAGCCACTCGATGACCTCTATGAACTGCGCGCTGGGGCTGAGACGATCAAGTATTCCCATTTGGCTGTTTCTAGTCCTTTTCCGAAAGCTCGAACACTCCGGGGCATTATACGCCTGAGAACGCGCCGTAGTTCAAGGCTGCCTCCGGCGCCTTGCATAAATCAACAGGGCGGCCAGGCCGCCGGCGGAATCGATCATACTGTCATAAATCGACGCAGTACGTGAGGGGACAAAGCTCTGGTGGTATTCATCCAGCAGGGCGTAAATGACAATTAGCCCAAAGCCGATAAGAAACCAGCGCCGTTTGAGTGATTCACTTGAGGAAGTGGAAAACGCCCGGGCGGCAAGGAATCCCATCACCGCATACTCGGTAAAGTGGGCCAGCTTTCTAACCGAGAAATGGACAATTTGCAGTGTGGCTTCGCTCGTTCCTGGAAACAGCCAAAGTACGAGTGGGCGAATAATCCGAGACGTGTTCGCGCCCGAAAACTCACTCGTTGAAGCGATCGAGATAAAGACCATCCAGAGCGCTAATGGCAAATAACGGCTGACGCGTTGCGCGGTCTTAGTCATAAAGCTTGCCGCCGTCCTCAAACAATAATGGGAAGCGATTGCCGCTTCCCATGCCCTGAGCGAAAATCGCTGTCTCAATCACTGCGCGGCTGAGCCTGATACAACCTCAATGATCTCGTTTGTAATCGCAGCCTGTCTTACCCGGTTCATGTTCAAAGTAAGCGTGTCGATCAATTCGCTGGCGTTCTTCGAGGCTGAGTCCATGGCAGTCATCCGCGCGCCATGTTCAGAAGCCACGGACTCGAGCAAGGCGCGGAAGATTTGCGTTTCGATAAGCCGGGGCAGCAGACGGCTGAAGATTTCCGCAGGTGGTTGTTCGTAAATGTAATCGATCATATTTGCCGGCTGCGGCTTTACATCGGGTGAGTCGGCGGCGCGCGCAATTGGCAAGAGTTGCTCGAGCACAACTCGTTGCTGCAGCACCGAGCGAAATTCGTTGTAAACGACAAAGACCTTGTCGAGATTCTCGTCCTCAGTAAAGCGGTCAATCACGTCGTGCGCAACTTCCAACGCTTCCCCAAACTCGACGCGTCCTTTACCGGTAAGGCCAATATACTCACCAACGACTGGCACATTCCTGCGGCGAAAGAAATCCCTGCCCTTGCGACCCACAGCCAGCAAGTCAATATGTTTATCCGGATTGTTGTTGATAAAAGTTTGGGCTGCTTTAATGAGGTTGGTATTAAAAGCACCGCAAAGACCCTTGTCGGCTGTAATCAGCACGAGCAGGTAGTGCTCGTTTCCGCGCTGATCGAGCAATGGGTGATGAAAGTTTTCGTCGGTTCTGCTGGCCAGCGCCCCCAATACTTCCATCATCTTGTTCGCGAAGGGACGAGCCGTCACAACGCGATCCTGCGCCCGTTTCAGCTTCGCGGCTGAAACCATCTTCATGGCCTTGGTAATCTGCTGCGTGTTCTTGACCGACTTTAGTCGTCGGCGGATGTCGAGAAGATTCGGCATACCAGAAAGTGGACGTCAGTTTGATTAAACTCCGACAGGAGCGGGGGCTTCTGTCGAAACAGCGCCGGCAGCAGCAGAACGTTTTTCGTTCCAGTTTTCCTTGAAGTCTCGTAAGACTTGTTCAAGATCGGTCTTAATCTCGTCAGTAAGCGACTTCTTTTCGCGAATGGCCTGGAGTAACCCAGGATGCGAATTCTCGACGAATCTCAGAAGCTCGCCTTCGAAGTTCCGCACTTCCTCAACCGGAATGTCATCAGTGTAACCATTGCTCGCAGCCCAGATGACCAGTACTTGCTTTTCCACTTCCACTGGCTGGTACTGTGGCTGCTTCAAGATCTCAACCAACCGCTGTCCCCGTGCAAGCTGCGCTTGGGTCGCCTTGTCGAGATCGGAACCGAACTGAGCGAACGCCTGTAACTCTCTAAACTGTGCGAGATCGATTCTCAATGTTCCGGCAACCTGCTTCATCGCCTTGATCTGGGCCGACCCACCGACGCGCGAGACGCTGTTTCCCACATTGATGGCGGGACGAATACCACTATTGAAAAGATCCGCTTCGAGAAATATTTGACCGTCCGTGATCGAAATCACGTTGGTGGGAATGTAGGCGGAAATATCACCTGCCTGAGTCTCGATGATCGGCAGACTGGTCAGTGAACCTCCACCCTGTGCATCCGATAGCTTTGCCGCGCGTTCGAGCAATCTCGAGTGAAGATAGAAAACATCGCCTGGATAGGCTTCGCGTCCCGGCGGCCTTCGTAGCAACAGCGAAATCTCGCGATAGGCCGCAGCTTGTTTGGACAAATCATCATAGATGGTGAGGGCGTGCTTACCATTATCACGAAAATATTCCCCCATCGCGGCGCCGGAATAGGGTGCCAGGAATTGCATGGCCGCAGGCTCAGAAGCGGTGGCCTTGACGACGATTGTGTAGTCCATGGCCCCGTAGTCCTGAAGGGTCTTTACCACTTGAGCGACTGTCGAGGCCTTCTGGCCGATTGCCACATAAATGCAAATAACATCTTTGCCTTTTTGATTAATGATCGTGTCGACCGCGACTGCTGTCTTTCCAGTCTGCCGATCGCCAATGATCAGCTCGCGCTGACCTCGACCAATCGGCACCATTGCGTCAATTGCTTTTAGACCAGTCTGTAACGGCTCTTTTACCGGCTGGCGATCCACGACCCCCGGGGCGATACGCTCAACCGGAAAGTACGTTTCTGTCAGGATTGGACCACGCTCATCAATTGCATTTCCCAGGGCGTCGACAACGCGACCAACCAGAGCGTCGCCGACGGGTACCTGCATAATGCGACCTGTTCGCTTTACGAGATCGCCTTCTTTAATGACCTGAAAGTTTCCAAACAACACCGCACCCACTTTGTCCTCTTCCAGGTTCAAAGCGAGGCCACGCACCTCGTGCGGAAACTCGAGAAGTTCACCGGCCATCACCTTCTCCAGGCCGTGAATCTCGGCAATGCCGTCTCCTACTTTGATGACCGTTCCGACTTCCATGACCGTCACCCCGGCTTCGAAACTCTCAATCTGTTTTCGAATGATCTCGTTTATTTCGCTTGCCTTGATAGGTTCCATGATTTGCCGCCCGTGTCTTTTAGCTGTGTGCTAATTTCGCCGAAAGAAGTTCCAGTTGTGTGCGAATCGAACCGTCATATACCGTAGAGCCAATCCTTGTTACCAGACCGCCGATGATGTCGCTGTCTGTTTGAAAGTTGACTCTCACTTCTTTGCCGGTGAGCCCTCTTAGTTTGCCGCGAATCGTCTGTCGAATATCGTCGGAAATGGGACGCGCGGTGAGGACATCTGCCGCAACGATGCCGGCGCGCTCGTCAAGCACCAACTCGAGACGACGATTAATCTCCGCCAGCTCGGTCAATCGATGATTCTTCAATAGCAGCTGGAGAAAGTTTGCCGTCGTTGGACGCACCTTGGTGCGAGCGATAAGTTCGCTCAGCACACGTCTTTTCTGATCGTACGAGATCGTGGGGTTGGCAAAGACCTCCCGAAGCTGAGGACTCTGCACTAACATTTCTTCCCAGCCCTTCAGTTCCGCGTGTACTTCTTTGGCTTCGGCACGCTCGGTCACGACGTCTGCGAGAGCGGTCGCGTATCGTCGTGCAATTGTCTGAAGACTCAATTCCTGCTACCTCCCAGCTGCTCGACGCCCGCGTGAATCAAGCGCGCATCGTCGTCCGGTCGAATCTCACGTCGGATAGCTTCTTCCGCCAGACGCAGGCTCTGCTCTGCGGCAAACTCACGTAACTCCTGCCTGGCGGCCTTTCCCGCACTTTCGATGTCGCGTTGAGCCGCTTCCTTTAACTTAGCCAATTCCGTCGTGGTTTCGCGGCTAAGTCTCTCGCGCTCGACCGCAGCCTCAGTTTGAGCCTGCCTGCGGATTGAAGCGACTTCTTCGTCCAGGCGCGCCAACCGTGCCTCGATCTCGTGCAGTTCCGCGAGTGCCCGGTCCCTCTCTTGTTGGGCTTTCCGTAGTTCCTGACGGATACGTTCGCGCCGGCCTTTGAAGGCATCGCTCAGTGGGCGCCGCAGAATGTAAATGGCTATGAGGATAAACGCCAGAAGGTTTAGAAACTTCCAGAATTCCACGCCGGGGTAATTCCACCAGGAGGGGGAACCATCTTCCAAAAGAGTGAAACAGAGCAGTGCGTTGATGTTCATGAACCAGGAAGTTATTTCAAGGCTACACGCTTAGCGATCTGCCAAGGACTTGCGACCCTATCAATTCGGCCAGGTGGCGCGCTTCATTTTTAAGAGATCCTTGTGCTTCCAGCTGTTGTCGATGAATCTCGAGCTTTTGCGCAGCCACCAGTTGGGCCAATTCTGCTTTCAAGCTCGCTAGCTTCAGCTCGCGCTCGCGAAGGGCGGCAAGCCTCTCCTGTTCGAGCAGCTTATAACCATCGTTACGAGCCTCTCGGAGTCCCCGTTCCCACAACCGCATCTTCTCTTTGGCCGAGGCAAGGGTCGCTTCCGCCTCGCTTAGTCTGCCGGTAGTACGACGCTCTCGCTCTGCCAGGATCTTGTTTATCGGCCCCAACAGCACCGAATTCACGACGGCGACCATCACCACCACGAGCGCTAAATGGAGGAGAAGCGTGCCATCAGGCACAAGTTGGATCGAACTTTCTGCTAGAGCCATCATCAGGCAGTGCTTACGAACACGGAGGGCTGCTCAAAAGTGCGGGAGTCTAACATGCCGAAAAACAAGGGTCAACCAAGTGTTGCCCGGTACTGATGCGGTTTAGGTTTGATATCACTCAAGGAACGGAAATTCCCAGGTTGGGAGGTGGGCTTGTCCCCGATCAAGATCCGCACTCACTCAACACTGAGATCGGCCCTAAAGGTTGCTAAAAGTTTTCTCAGCTTGGACTGTCAATTCAGTGTTGACTGGGTGCGGAACTTCAGCGGGGGCAAGCCCACCTTCCCAACCTGCGAATTTGCGCCCACCCAATCGCTGCTCATTCACCCCTGTGTCTGTCGTTGTATCTTGTACTACGACTTTTGGTACTGGCCGTAAAGACATTGTACTTTGTACATCTAGAGCTGAGAGTTTCGACTCATCATTAAATCGAAGACCCGCTCGAGGTCAGCCGGGCTGTAGAACGCGATCTCTATCTTTCCGCCGCCACCCCCACTGCCGATGATCCGTACTTGGGTAGCATAGCGTCGACGAAGTTTTGCCTCAGCTGCTCGCACGTTTGCATCGTTGTCATCTACTCGCTTTTTCGACGCGCGCTCTTTCGTTGCCCCCTGGGTCAAACGTCTAACCAGGGCTTCGGTTTCCCGCACGGATAACCCTCGCTCGATAATGCGCCGCGCCAGTCGCCGCTGCTCATCGACGTGATCAAGACCCAGAAGAGTCCGAGCATGACCGGTTGACAGTCTTCCCTCTGCAACCAGCCTTTGCAGGTCTTCTGGTAGCCGCAGAAGTCGCAAATAGTTGGTGATGTAGGATCGATCGCGCCCTACTCTTTCTGCCAGGCTTTCTTGCGTTAGGCCAACCGCCTCGATGAGCTTTTTGTAGGCTTGCGCTTCTTCGATTGGGTTCAGATCTTCGCGTTGAATGTTTTCGATTAGCGCGAGCTCGAGCAGGTCTTTATCCTGAACGTCCCGAACGACCGCAGGAATTCGCTCGAGGCCGGCGATCTTTGCGGCACGCCAGCGTCGTTCACCCGCGACGAGTTCGTATCGGCCGTTCTTACGTCGGAGGACGATCGGTTGGACCACCCCGTGCGTCTCAATCGATTGCGCTAGTTGATCAAGGCTGGTCTGCTCGAAATACGTTCGAGGTTGCAGGGGACTGGCATCAATGAGATCTAATTCGATCTCGTTTTGTTCGTCGCCGAATGAACTCGGCCGCTCAGCCGAAAGCAGGGCGCCCAAGCCCCGTCCCAGCGCCTTTCGTGTCATGAGCGAGTACCTCCTTCGCTAATTGAAAGTAGGCTTCGGCGCCTTTCGAGTGGATGTCGTAAAGAATGATCGGCTTACCATAGCTGGGCGCTTCCGCGAGTCGAACTGTTCGCGGAATCACTGTCTCAAAGACTTGCTGACCGTAAAAATCTCGCAAGTCTGAGGCCACTGCCGCCGAGAGGTTGGTCCGCTCATCGTACATAGTGAGCAGCAGGCCTTCGATTGTAAGGGTTGGATTATGGAGTCGTCTGATGCGGGCAAGGGTATCGAATAGTTCAGTCACACCTTCCAGCGCGTAGTACTCACATTGAATGGGAACCAAGAGGGACTTCGCCGCGCACAGGGCATTCAGGGTAAGGAGACCAAGGGAAGGCGGACAGTCAATAACGATAAACTCATAATTGTTTTCAACCGAGCGCAAAGCCTCGCGCAGTCTGAATTCTCGCTGCTCGAGCTCAACCATTTCCACCTCGGCTCCAGCCAAATCTTTATTGGAGGGAACGACTTGGAGAGCCTGGATTTCAGTGGAGAGCACCAACGATTGTAATGGCTCTTCCAGAATGATTGAGTGATACAGTCCTTTGCGAAAACTGCCTCGCTGAATTCCGACGCCCGAAGTGGCATTTCCCTGAGGATCAGAATCGACAAGGAGGACAGGCATATCGGCGCTTGCCAAAACCGCTGCTAAATTGACGGCAGTTGTGGTCTTTCCGACACCGCCTTTCTGATTTGCGACGGCAATTATCTTCGCCATCCAGCTTCGTGACCTTCGGCTTTCAGTTTTCGGGCAGGCTCAAACTAACACAAAGTGAAGAAACAGCGCCACAAACAGTCTGGCTAAGGCGGGTTTTAAGTATTTGGACGAATGTTTCACGTGTCCCCGTTTGAAGCTTTGCCGCAGAAACCGCCTAAAAACCACGGGGGCGCTTGGAGATCACTACTCGACTTACCGAACTCGCAGTTGGGAAGGGCCGTTTACCCCGCTTGCTCGCTCGGCGAGTGTTATTAAAAGCAAGCGGGGGTAAACCGCCCTTCCCAACTGCGAGTTTCTTGTGTCTTGCTGGTATCCGAGGATCGATACAGTAAAGCCATGGCCGGGACACGTGAAACATTACTTACGCAGCCTGCCGATGGGCCCGAATGTGTACGAGCAGCGTAGCCAGGGCCGCCGGTGTTAAACCAGGCACTCGCCTGGCCTGGCCAAAGGTCTCTGGTCTGGCTCGTTCCAGTCTTTCCATCATTTCATGCGAAAGTCCGCTTAGTCGTCGGAAGTCAAGTTCCGCCGGGATGCGGGCGTCATCGTGCTGATTCACTCGAGCGAGCGTACTCTGTTGAGCCTGGATATAACCTTCGTAAAGACTGTCGGCAAGCGTGGACGTCAGGTCTTCTTCGCTGGCGATCGATCGGACACTCGTCGGAAGCATGGACCGTACGATCTCGTTTCCGACGCCTGGGCGTCGCGCGAGCTGTGCCAGCGTTATTGAGTCGCCGAGATCCCCCGAAATCAAGGCGGCGAGGCCTGCATACGCAGCATCCGCCCGTTTTATCCTCGTGGTCTCAAGTACTTTTCTCAGCTCGATCAGGCGGTCTCGCCGGCTGTTAAATCGCTCCCAATCGTTATCACCCACGAGGCCCAATTCTCGACCATATCCCGACAACCGCTGATCAGCATTGTCATATCTCAAGGCGAGCCTGTTCTCCGCCCGTGAGGTAAATATCCGGTATGGTTCGTCAACGCCCTGCGTAATCAAGTCATCAATCAGCACCCCAATGTAGGATTCTTTTCGGCTCAGTCGGAATGTGCCTTTTTCCTGGGCAAACAGTCCTGCGTTCACACCGGCAACCAGGCCCTGACAGGCCGCTTCCTCATAACCAGTAGTCCCATTAATCTGACCGGCGTGAAAAAGCCCCCGAATACGTGAGGTTTCGAGGCTCGGCCGCAGCTCCCTCGGATCCACGGCGTCATATTCGATCGCGTATCCGGGCCGGATTATCTGGCTTTCCTCAAGACCCGGGATCATCCGAACCAGTTCCTGCTGAAGTTCCGCCGGCAGGGAAGTGGAAAAGCCATTCAGGTAAACCTCGTTTGTTTCATAACCTTCAGGCTCAAGAAATAACTGGTGGCGGTCTTTGTCAGCGAATTTTACGATCTTGTCCTCAATCGAAGGACAATACCGGGGTCCAACGCCCTTAATCTTTCCCGAGTAGAGCGGAGACTCGGTGATGTGCTCACCGATCGACCGGTGAACTTCCTTATTCGTGTAGCCGATATAGCAAGCCAACTGTTGCTGCTCGATTCGATCGGTGGAAAACGAAAAAGGCACCGGGCGCTCGTCCGGCGGCTGGGGTTCGAATCTTGACCAATCGATAGTTCTGCCATCCAGTCGCGGCGGCGTTCCCGTTTTTAGGCGCATAACGGGAAAGCCGTGGCGCCTTAAGGCCTCCGCGAGCTCAATGGAGGCTGGCTCCCCAGCCCTTCCAGCACTGTAAGTTCTGCGTCCTGTGTGGACCAGCCCGTTGAGGAACGTTCCCGTCGCAACTATTACGGCACGAGCGGCGATCCGGCGGCTGTCTTGTAATTCGACTCCCGTAACCGCGCCATTTTTGACCAGGACGTCGACAACCACTCCCTGGCGCAGGTGAAGGTTTGGCGTCCCTTCGAGCAATCTCCGCATCTCTCGACGATAAAGCGCGCGGTCTGCCTGGGCCCGCGGCGACTGAACTGCGGGCCCTCTCGATCGATTGAGCAAACGAAACTGGATCCCGGTGCGGTCAATCACCCTTCCCATGATCCCGCCAAGGGCGTCGATTTCCCTAACCAAATGTCCCTTCGCAATACCGCCGATAGCTGGGTTGCACGACATTTGTGCAATTAGATCAAGGTTAATTGTGACCAGGGCGGTTTTTGCTCCCAATCGAGCCGCTGCCGAGGCAGCCTCGCAGCCGGCATGCCCCGCGCCAATCACAATCACTTCGAAAAACTCATCGAACGTCATCACTATTTGCCTATACAAAAAGTCGAGAAAATCTCTGAAAGAATATCTTCGCTTGTCGTTTCTCCGGTGATTGAGCCGACCAGCGCCAGCGCGTTATGCAAACCAACCAGGATCAATTCCTCGCTTGCACGACTCTCGATGAGCTTGAGCGCGGCTTGCACCTGCTCAGAACTCTTGTTGAGAAGATCAAAGTGCCGAGCATCCGTAACCAGGAATCCCTCATTCACCTCATGACTCCCGGCAACCTGGTCCACAATTGCCTGACCAAGTTTGTCCAAACCGTCGCCTCTGAGCGCTGAGATTGAGATGCACTCTGAATCGAGCCGCTCGAGCTTTTCTCGGTCTGCTTTAAAGTCAGGTAAGTCGCATTTGTTTACGACGACAAGATACCTCGAATCGCGCACTTGAGAAAGCAATCGCCGATCTTCATCATCGAGTTCAACGGTCCCGTCAATGACGAACATCACCAGGTCGGCATCGGCAATTGCGCGATGAGCTCGATCGATTCCAAAACTCTCAACGGCATCCGGCGTTGCGCGAATTCCGGCAGTATCTGTTAACGAGACCGGCAGACCGGAAATATTAACTGTCTCGCTAAGCGTATCTCGAGTAGTGCCTGGGATGCTCGTGACTATGGCCCGGTCGCGCCTCAGTAAACTATTGAATACACTGGACTTACCGACATTTGGCCGTCCCGCGATCGTCACCTTGATTCCGTCTCTCACCCAGTGTCCGGCGTTATAAGTAGCGGCCAAATCGACTAGTTGAGAAGCCACCCGTTTCAGGCGAGTTGCTAATTCCTCACTTTGCACCGCGGGCAAGTCGTCTTCAACAAACTCCAGCGCCGATTCAAGCCTTACAATCGCATCAACCAGGCCGCTCTTGATCGACTGAAGATTCAACGACAATTCACCATTGAGCTGTCGAACGGCCTGGCGGGCAGCGGCGTCTGTCTGCGCGTCGATCAGATCCCGAATAGCTTCAGCCTGACTTAAATCCAGTTTCGCATTTGAGAGTGCTCGCAACGTGAACTCCCCTGGACCAGCGAGCCTGGCTCCGCGATCAAGCAGCGAATCAATTATTCGGCGAACGACTATCGGCGAACCGTGACAGCTGATCTCAATCAGATCTTCGCCGGTAAAAGAGTTAGGCGCGCGCATGAAGGTTACGAGTGCACGATCAATAACCTCGGCGGTTCCTGGATCGTAAATTGTTTTTAAAGTAGGTCGTCTTACCGAAAGATCTTGTGCCGTTTCGTTAACGAGGGGAGCGAGTAGATTTAATGAGTCGGAACCGCTTAACCGAATGACGGCAACAGCACTGCGACCCGGAGGAGTAGAAAGTGCGACTATTGTGCTCATCGGTATTTCATGAACACTCGGGATGGACTGGAAGACCCGCGCTTCTACCCAACATGCTTGCGGGTGACCTTCAACTTGCGCTCGGCGCCTTCACCCACTGATTCAGTGTGCAGATCCTCAGTGTCGGCCAGGGTAAGGTGGATAATGCGTCTTTCGCTTGCGTTCATCGGTCCAAAAATGAAAGGAACGCCTGTCGAACGAACGCGATCCGCGGCGTGATTGGCCATCGCGCGCAACTCTGCTTCGCGGGTAGCACGAAAGCCCTGGACATCACAGATGAGCCGCTGGCGATCCTCAAGGTTTCTGCCAAATGCCTGGTTGAGCAAATGCTGCAATGCCTCGAGCAACTCTCCGCCTTCTGCTTGCAAAAGATCCGCGTCTGGTCCATCGATATCCACTACCGGTCCACTCGTCGTCTGTTTGAGAGAAACGCCGAGCTTTAAGCCGGTCTGCTCAAAAATTGTGGCCAGGAAATCAGCTGCTTGTTGATATGTGTCCTGCATCGATCGGTTCTTTTTTGCGTTGTTACGCTCCCGCTGTCGCCAACTTCTTGCGAGTTCCACCGACAGGAGAATTCTGCGACGGAGGCTGCGCATCGTCCTCGGAGCTTGTCAGTCGATTAATAAGAAACTGCTGACTGAAGCCGACAATATTTCCTACGAGCCAGTAGAGCAGCAGGCCGGATGGGGCTCCCCACAGTACGTACAACATGAAAAGCGGCATGCCGATCGCCATCATTTTACGCTGCACTGGGTCAGCGGAGGGGGCCGGCGTGATCAACTGCAAAACAATCATAGTTCCGGCCATTAAAATTTCAAGGATGTGATACGGGTCACCCGAAGATAGATCGGGCAACCAGAGGAAGGTGGCCTGCCTGAAATCGAGTGAAATTGTAATGGCTCGATAAAGCGCAAAAAGAAAAGGCATCTGAATTAACAAAGGCAGGCATCCACCCAGCGGGTTTCCTTCCTTCATTAATCGCAACTGCTCGACCTGCAATTCTTTCAAGCGAGGGTCATTCTGCTTTAACCCCTTGATCTTTTCCTGCAATTCTTTCATCCGGGGCGCGAGCTTCTGCGCCTTTTTCATCGCCTTGGATGAACGCCACTTAAGCGGAAAGAAAAGGGAATAGATGACGATGGTGAAGAGGATGATTGCCACCCCATAACTACCGGTCAACCGGTAAAGGAACGTGATGGCCTTTAGAATTGGAACAGCCAGGGGTCGCGATAACCATCCAAGCCACCCGTAGTCGATCAATCCGCCCAGGTCGGTCGCGCGACCAATTGCCTGGCTGATCTTCTCACTCGACTCCTCCAGAGAATCGTGATCCTTTGGTCCAACGTAAACAATGTTCCGCGAACCGTCTGCCTGCACCGGAAGCAGTGCAGAGATCAAGTATCGCTTTTCCGGTTTGTCTCGAACCTGGTAGTTGTACTGAGTCGTGCGCAGTTCGACTTCAGTGCCCGGCTTCGCCGGGACCACAACCATTGCGAAGTAGGTGTCGCCGATGGCTGCCCAATCGACTGGACCACCAATCGCCAAACGGTCAGGGCTATTCTTGTTCTCGTTGATCCCTGGGGCCGGGTGTCTTTGAACCTTGCCGCCGACCGAAACGACGGCCTCGGGAGCTACTGAGTAGAACGTGTAATGACTGACACCTTGATCGCCAATGCTCGGGCCAATCTTCACCTTCACTTGCGGCAGTTGTTGATCTCCGCGTTTCACTATGACATTGAAATCGAGGCTATAACTGTTTGCGTCGAATTTAAGAGTCTTTACAACATCCAGCCCGGTAGCGCTGTCATGCAGTTGAAAGCTCACGCTCCTCGTTTCGCCTGGGGAAAGCGCCACCTTAACCTCGTCGCCGGAACCTTCCGCTCCTTCGATTTTGTAGTTTCGCGAAAGGAGAATACTGTCCAGGTTTGTGTCTCCAGTAAACATCTGGAAGGGAACGTCCCGCGGTTCCCGCTTGAGGCCCTCTTGCGACACAAGTTCCAGCGGCAGGGGATTGTTTTTTGTTCCCGCAATAGAGGAAATAGGGCGATCGCTGTTTTTGTTCTTTTTGATTATCCAGCTTACGACCTCTGCTCCCCGGCCATCGATCTTTGCTTCATAAAGCGGTGTTGTGATCGATAAGGTCCGATGCGGGACGTCTTCCACCACAGTTGCGGCGACAGGGGTCGTCCCCGGCTGTGCAACCGTAGCCGGCGCCGGTTGCGCGGGCAGGTTCACTGATGGTGACGGGCTGCTTGTGGGTGGCGGTTGCTGCTGCGGAGGCTTTACCGGAATGAGGTAACTCCACAGGAAGAGTATAACCGTCGATATTGCAAGTGCCAGGAGTAAGCGTTTTTGTTGCATCGGGAAGTTGGAAACGACCTTTCGAGCTATCGTCAGCTCATGCGAGAGTTACTTAACCGGATCATAACCGCCCGGATTGAACGGATGACACCGCAATAACCGGCGCAATGCCAGACCACTTCCATGCAATGCTCCATACCGAGCGATCGCATCCATGGCATACTCTGAACACGTGGGGACGAATCTGCAAGACGGAGGCAATAGCGGGGATAAGATCAGCTTGTAAGTCTTCAATAGTGAAATCAGTATAGTCTTCACGCCATCACGATAATTTCAACGACGTTCTGGTTTCATCTTCTGCTACTTTTTGGATTATTCCAGTCAGTTCGTAAAAGGCTGTTCCCAGCTTCCGGCCTGCGAGCCTGCTTTTCGCGTTCAGCACCCAGTCGTAATTTCCTTTCAACTCGGTCAACCAGGAATTGCTTAGTCTAAACGATTCGCGGAGTAATCGCTTAGCGCGATTGCGGGCAACTGCATTGCCGAGCGCCTTTCGCGAAGCCGTGACGCCAAAGCTGTGACAAGTATCATTGTTTGCCAGCACAAACACGGTTATGAATGAACCTTCGTAGCGTCTTCCTTTGCGATAGACTTTTTGAAAGTCACTTCTTCCTCGCAAGTGGTTCGCCATAACGCACGACGCTATCAATAATGCGCTGGTGTGAGTCGCTTGCGGCCTTTCGCTCGGCGACGCTTTAAGACCAATCTGCCGTTTTTGGAGGCCATTCGAGCGCGAAAGCCGTGCGTCTTTGCCCGACGCCGGTTGTTCGGTTGAAAAGTGGGCTTTGCCATAGATGCCAATTCTCCCTGTTGAAGAAAACTGTAAGACTAGCGGGCGATCTTCACTATGTCAAGAAACGTCCCAGATCGATTAGTCTGCGGACATTGGCCCCCCGGTGGGAGTTGCGACACTATGCCAAGGCAGTCTTTTTTATAGGCACTAAGCCCATGGAGTTTTCGAGCTGAGTAAATTCGCAGGGTTGGAAGGGGGCAGTCGTTAGCTTGAAGCTTCGGTAAATTCAAGGCGCCCCCGCTCAAGACTCATAAGGTTCATCATCGAATTACTCAGTCAGGGCAATAAACCTAGGGCGCCAATCCAAGGGGAAACGGATCGCATTCGACGTTGAGCGGGGGCGCCTTGAATTTACCGAAGCTTCAAGCTAACGACTGCCCCCTTCCCAACCTGCGAATTTACTCAGCTTGAAAACTCCAGTGCACACAACTTGTCCGCCACACAATGCTGTGACATGCCTGTAACATCAACCACTGTACCAAAAACGGGCTTTTTCATCAGTGTTGAAACGCTTGGTGCGAGTGCTTCGGAACTGTGTGTTTTATCCTCCCTGCTCGCTTGATAACCGCCAAACACCTATGTTAGTCTCCGGTCGCTGAGTGCCGGGAGCCTTGTAACTCATTGATATACCTGAACTTAAAGCTTTACTTTAAGACCTGATCTTTTTCCACATGTCTGTGGAAGAGTTTGTGGAAATCAGGTGCTGTCACGCGGGAAACTCCCTCCATCGAGTACGTTGCGGTTTTAGCGCGGGCAAAAACCCGGCTTGGATTGGCTGATCGCGCGTGCATGGTTGTGAGACGCACACCAGCGTCAGTTTGACCAGATCCCCTGGTGGAAGGGTTGTTGATGTCAGTTGTCTCAAACACTCCGGTTTGGAACGAATTACTCGAATCCCTTAAGAACAGTGTAAACCGCGAGACTTTTGAAACCTGGTTTCTTCCGATCGAATTTGAAGGTCTCGACGACGCAACGCGGACTATTCGCCTGCGAGCACCAAATCATGTTTTGCGCGACTGGGTTTTGAGCAACTACTCCTCCGTGCTTGACCGCTCATTGGATGATACTCACTTGGAAGAATACTCGTTTCAATGGACAGTTCCTGAAGCTGAGGCTCGGTCCACCAGTCAAAACCGGCCGGTCAGCCACACGCAGGAAGCCACGAGTAACGACAGATCCATCGACGGCGTTCACGGATCTGCGACTGCTGTGGCCTTATCGCAGAAGCCGAAAGCGACCGATCCCGCTCTCAATTCACGGTATACCTTTGAAAGCTTTGTTGTCGGCTCGTGTAACCAGTTTGCTCACGCCGCCTCGCTCGCAGTGGCCGAGGCCCCAGGCAAAACCTACAATCCACTCTACTTGTACGGTGGTGTTGGGCTGGGAAAAACACATCTCATGCATGCCTGCGGCCATGAGATAAGGCAGCGAAATCAACATCTGAAACTCTGCTACATCTCGTCAGAGAAGTTCATGAACGAGTTGATTAACGCCATTCGCTATGACAAGACTCAACTCTTTCGTGAGCGTTACCGTTCCGTAGATGTGCTGCTTATCGACGACGTGCAGTTCATGGCCGGAAAAGAGCGGACCCAGGAAGAGTTTTTCCACACCTTTAACGCTTTGTACGAGCAGCAAAAACAGATCGTAATCAGTTCTGACTGTCCCCCTCGCGAAATACCCACGTTGGAGGAAAGACTTCATTCCCGGTTTGAGTGGGGCCTGATCGCCGACCTCGAACCTCCGGACCTCGAAACGAAGATCGCCATCCTTAAACGTAAAGCGGAATTGATGGGTATCATCCTTGATGACGAGATTGCTTTGTTTATCGCCAGCAGGGTTAAAAAAAACGTGCGCGAACTGGAGGGCTCGCTGGTGCGGCTCATCGCAATCTCTTCGCTTCGCGGTCAACCGATTTCCAGAGGCCTGGCCCAGGATGCTATCCGCAACATTGCTGTCGACGAAGATCCCGGAATAATCACGATCGATCATATTCAAAAAGCGGTGGCGAGCAACTACCGCATAACCTTGAGTGAACTGGTGGCTAAAAGTAATGCTCGTCAGTTCTCGCTTCCTCGTCAGGTCGCAATGTATATCTGCAAGCAACTTACCAAGCACTCTTACCCTGAGATTGGCCGGGCTTTTGGCGGGAAGCATCACACTACGGTGATGCATTCGGTAGAGAAGATAGAAGCACTTATCTCGAGCGATAGCTTAATGCGTAAACGCGTGCGAGACATAATCGAAGGCGTGCAGAAGTAGCTTTGGTTTTTCCACAGGTTTTTTCGCAGTCTCTTCATCGCGATCGGGGCAAGATTTCACAGTATTCCGTTTTGAATTGGCTCATTTTTCCGCAGTCCCGGCCAAAGACACCCTGTTGAAAATATGATATGTTCGCGCCTTCAAAAGTTTTCGACAATAAAACAGCAGGCGCCGTGGTTATCTTCCACAGGTGACGACTTGGCGAAACTCAAGGGAATCATTGGTTTGGCGACTTTTCCAGATCTGCACAGGCGCCTACTATTACTACTAGGAAAATAAACTGTTTTTGAATTGTAGTAGTCGAAATAAAAGCTACTCTTCCCAAACAGGCAATTGAAGGAGTTCATCAGATGCAGTTCGTTGTAAGCAAGCAAAATCTTCAGAAGGAACTTGGCTTTGTCCAGGGTGTTGTCGAGAAGAAGAACACTATCCCAGTGCTCTCGAACATCCTGATCGAATCTGTGGGAGAGAATTCGATCAGGATCACAGGGACGGATCTGGACGTGACAATTCGTTGCGATATGGATGCTGAAATCGCGACGCCAGGATCGATCTGTGTTCAAGCGCGAAAACTTTTTGATATCGCCAGGCTGCTGCCGGATGCGCCCGTGAGTTTCAAGAAAGAGGAAAACGATTGGGTGACGGTGAAATGCGATCGGGCGAAATTCAAAATGGTTGGCGTAGCGCGCGACGCGTTTCCCGAGGTGCCATCGTTCAAGTCGGCGCCGACAAAGATCCCGGCGGAAATCCTCAAGACGTTTATTGATCGAACAATCTTCGCCATCACACAGGAAGAGTCGCGTTACACACTCTCGGGCGCCAAGTTCGTACTGGACAAGGATGGAGCTCGGATGGTAACGACTGACGGTCACCGTCTGGCTTATTGCGAGCGCAAAAATGTGACGAAGAATGGCACAAATGAAACGATCGACACGCTGATTCCCCGGAAGACTCTCGCGGAGTTGACCAAGCTAACCGCCGGCTTTGACCAGGAAATTAGCCTGGGCATGGACGAGAATCACATTTATTTCGAGGTTGGTCCAAGGCTGTTGATTTCTCGGATGCTCTACGGACAATTTCCCAACTATGAAATGGTCATGCCGAAGGGCAACGATAAATCGGTGCAATTCGACGGTGCTCTACTGAACCTGGCAATTAGACGGGTTGCGTTGATGTCGGATGAGCGGTCGCACTCGATTCGATTTCACCTGGAACCCAACCAATTGGTGATCAGTTCACAGAACGCCGAAGAGGGAGAAGCCAATGAAACGGTCCAAACCGACTACGCGGGTGAAGAATCGGATATTGGTTTCAACGCGCAGTACCTGCAAGAGTTTCTGAATGTCATCGGGGAAGGCAAAGTCTCTTTCGAATTCAAGGACGGAAACTCACAGGCTCAACTCCGTCCGTCAGAAAACGGCGACTACGATTACAAATACATCGTCATGCCCATGCGGTTATGAGCGATGATGCTCACCTTGAAACTCTTTTAGGAAAGCGCTGCCAGGTGGGCGCTTTCCTTTTTTGTCTCACAAGCTGTGAACTCCGCTATGCTAAAATCAACGCATGCTGCTCGATTCGATTGAGGCCACTCATTTTCGAAATCTGAGCGGGAAAATCTTCTGGGGCCCTCACCTAAACATAATCTTCGGCAATAACGGCCAGGGCAAGACCAACTGGCTCGAAGCAATCTATCTGCTCGGCCGCTCAAAATCGTTTCGCACTCCACGCTTGCAGGAAGTGATCGCCTTTGGCCAGGCTTCCGCTCTCGTCAGCGGTAAGATTACGGCTGGAACAGCATTAGAACGAGAGTTACAGGTAGCGCTGCACTCCAATACAAAATCCCTGCTGGTGAATGGCAAACGTGAGCCAGTGGCCAGGTACCTCACTCAACTCCAGGTCTTCTCATTCACGGCCGATGATCTCGAGGTGGTCCGCGGTAATCCCGAGGCTCGCCGGCGTTTCGTTGATCGTGGGATTGTTTCTCTGCTTCCTGCTTACCTCAAAACTCTTTCCGATTACACTCGCGTAATCAAGCAGAAGAACAAGCTCCTTCAGTCGGCAAATGAAAGTGAGTTTAGCCTTGAACGAACTCAGGATTTGCTCTCGCCGTGGAACGATCAATTGGTGCGCCTGGGACACGAAATTCACCGAGCGCGGATTGGCTACGTAGAGCGTCTGAATCTCACCCTCGAGAAGCAGCTATTTGATCGCCGGGCCCTAACGATTCGATACCTCTCTGCGCTCGCAGGGAAGGGAGATTTGAACGATTACGAGACACTTTTGCGCCAGAGATTACATCTCAGGATGAACGCGGAACTGGCGGCCGGCCGCTCACTTTTGGGACCTCATCGGGACGACTTGGAGATACTGCTCGATAACCGTGAAATCCGCATTTACGGGAGCGCCGGACAGCAGCGTAGCGCATTGTTATTATTAGACTTAGCCGCCATTTCATTGTATAATTCAGGCCATGATGATTACCCACTTTTCATCATTGACGACGTAGATGCTGAGCTGGATGAAAGAAGGATCAAAGATTTATTGGATTATCTGGAGGGCCGCACTCAAACGTTCATTACGACCTCCAAACGCAGCCACGTCGAAGGCTTTCTTTCAAGAGCAAACTTATACGAGATTGCGGACGGTAAGGTCCGAAACGGCTCGGGCGAATCTGATGCCCTTCCAAAGGCTTCAGGGTTCGTTTAGAACGGTTGAGGAGTGGATTGTGAGTCCCAGGAAACGGTTAACAAGGAGAAAGTGTTGGCAACAGCAGGAACGACAGTAACAGGCAAGAAAAGTATGGCCTACGACTCTTCATCAATCACAGTGCTGGAAGGACGAGAGGCCGTTCGCAAGCGGCCAGCTATGTACATCGGCTCGACCGGCGAATTGGGTCTGCACCATCTCGTCTATGAAGTAGTTGACAACTCTATAGACGAAGCCCTGGCCGGATATTGCGACACTGTGGAAGTAAATATCCACCTGGACAACTCGATTACCGTGGTCGACAACGGTCGGGGAATTCCAGTCGACGAGATAAAGAAGGAACGAAAATCAGCTGCTGAAGTGGTGATGACCAAACTCCACGCCGGCGGTAAGTTTGACTCAAACGCTTATAAGGTTTCCGGCGGACTGCATGGAGTCGGCGTTTCAGTCGTCAATTTCTTGTCCGAACAACTGCATCTGGAAATATGGAGAGAGGGCAAGACTTACGAGCAGGAATACGTGCGCGGGATTTCCCAGGCGCCTTTGACGCAAACCGGCAAGACGCGTAAGCGGGGAACAAAGATCACTTTCAAACCTGACTCGCAGATCTTCGAAGTCAGCGAGTTCAGTTTCGACAAGCTGTCAGAGCGGCTGCGTGAAAAGGCCTTTCTCAACAAAGGCATTCGTATAACCATCAAGGACGAGCGTGAGGAACCTGAGCGCTCGCACGAATTCTATTACAAGGGCGGTATCGCGGAGTTCGTAAAACACCTGAATAAGAACAAAACCACGCTCCATGACAAGCCGATCTATTTTGAACGAGAAAACGACGCGCTCTCAATCGAGGTAGCGATTCAATACAACGACGGTTATGACGAGAAGGTCTATTCGTTCGCTAATAACATCAATACGGTTGACGGAGGCACACACCTTTCCGGCTTTCGCTCAGCCTTCACCAGGACGATAAACGCATATGCGCAGTCGTCTGGCCTGGCCAAGAACTTCAAAGGCTCGCTGACCGGCGATGATGTTCGAGAAGGCCTGGTGGCCGTAATTTCCGTAAAACTTCCGCAGCCTCAGTTCGAAGGGCAAACAAAAGGCAAGCTCAACTCGGACGTAAAGGGTGCAGTCGAGTCATTTCTAAACGACAAGCTGACTGAGTTCCTCGAGCAAAACCCCACTGTGGCGCGCAAGGTCGTGGGCAAGTCACTCGACGCTGCCCGGGCTCGCGAGGCTGCCCGCAAGGCGCGGGAAATCGTCCGCAAGGGAGCCATGGGTTCCTCAATGCTTCCCGGCAAGCTGGCGGACTGCCAGGAACGCGATCCCTCATTGTCGGAGATTTACATCGTGGAAGGTGATTCCGCCGGCGGCTCGGCGAAACAGGGACGCGACCGAAAGAACCAGGCAATTCTGCCCCTCAAGGGAAAGATTCTGAATGTCGAAAAAGCCCGCTTTGACAAGATGCTCGGCCATAGCGAGATCAAATCGTTGATCACGGCCCTCGGAACGGGTATCGGCAAAGAAGACTTCGATCTAGGCAAACTCCGTTATCACAAGATCATTCTTATGACCGATGCGGACGTCGATGGATCTCATATCCGAACGCTGCTGCTGACGTTCTTTTACCGGCAGATGCCGGAATTGGTCGAACATGGGCATGTGTATATTGCGCAGCCTCCGTTGTTCAAAGTGAAGCGCGGTAAGAAGGAAGAGTACATCAAAGACGAAGGCGCCATGACCCACTACCTCATGCGAATGGCAACTGCGGATATCAGTGTCAAATCGGTAGGCGCGAGCGAAGCGATGGAAGGTCGCGCATTGGCAATGGCATTGGAAAAGATGGTTGACTACAAGCGCTACTGTGAAAAGACGGCCCGCCGTCTCGGCGGTGATCAACGTTTGCTCGGTGCGCTCCTGGATGCATTCGCGGGAAAAAATGGAGTCTTAAGAAAAGAACGCCAAACGTTGCGCAACGTTTTTCAGGATGGCGACCTGATGGCTCGAGTCGAGGGGCTCCTTGCGAAAGCCGGCTACAAAACCGAACTCTCGACTGACGAAGAGCACGGACTGTGGGAGATCAAGACTACGACTATCTCCGGAGTGAACGTCGCAATCGACTGGAATCTCGCCAGCTATGTAGAATTTCAGAAGGCTGTAGAGCTTCATCTCGCGCTCGAGGACAACCTGGCGCCGCCGTTCATCTCAGGAGAAAATGGCCTGCAGGAAGAGATTCCCACGCGCGAGGCTTTGCTGGACAAGGTTCTGACAGCAGCCAAGAAAGACCTCAGTATTCAGCGGTACAAAGGTCTCGGAGAGATGAATCCGGAGCAACTCTGGGAAACGACTATGAACCCGGACAAGCGCACGCTGCTTGAGGTTAGAATCGATGATGCGGTTGAGACGGACGAGATCTTCACGGTCTTGATGGGCGACGCAGTCGAACCGCGGCGTAAGTTCATCGAAGATAACGCGCTTGATGTGCGGAATCTGGACGTCTAAGCAGCTTCCCCTGAAGCCGAAACATTCTCTCGAAATCGCTGCACTGAAAACCGGAAAAGTCTGACGGGCGCGTCCGGTGCGATGCCGGCTTTCCGCGCAGCGATCTCCACCTGCTGCTTAGCCGAATCCACCCCGTCAATGTCCGGCAGTAACAGTCCGCGCCGCACCGCCTCGTCGTCTTCAACAATAACACCGTAAACCAGCGGGTCGAGTTCTTCAAAAAGAGCAGGCTCCGGGGTGTTGAGCACATCAACGGAATAAATCAGTCCTGATAGTTCAGACGCGGCGACCGGTGGGAATCGCGGGTCTCGCGTACAGGCGTTTATTGCGTTTTCGACCAACTCCTCTGCCAGTGTGTTTTCCGCAGGTTCGATAGTACCGATACAGCCTCGAAGTTCTCCTTGCCGGGTCTTGAGGGACACAAAACAGCCGGCACGCGCTCCAAGCAAACCGGAAGTGATCTGTGGTGTTTCGATCCTCTTACCCGTCTGCACAAATGTCTCTACGGTCCTGCGCGCAAGTCCTGTCAAATCCTCATTGGGGCTGACCGGCGGATCGGATCTAGCGTCATGATCCGATGGGGGCGCAATGTCCGCCGCCTGACTGTTGGTTATCTGAGCGACCAGATAGCCGACACCGAACGGCGCTTCGTAACTGAGTACATCGCAAACCTGCGGTAGATCCCGGGAGGCGCCCAGAGCAACCAGCATCGAACGATACCCACACTCTCCCGCCAGGCGCCTAAGGTCAGGATCGATCTCGATGATTTTCTCCGGAGTGTTTGATCTGAGCGCAGCGACAACCTCATCATCGAAAACATGGGCGATTGGGTTGTAGCCTGCCGGTGCTTCAGGCTTGAGCCGGTGACTCAAATCACCACTGGCGACAAAGGCAGCGCGCCGCCCGAGGCTATCAACGGCTTTACGAATGCACGCTCCGAAACTGACATGATCCTCGCTGTCAAGGAAGGTGTAACCCAACGCGACTACATTTCCGATCCAGCCGTTGCGGAGGAGAAAATAAAGGGGGACGGCCGTGCCATGATCGAGCTTGTTACCCGGCAGCAGCATCACTTCATAATCCTCTTCGATCGCACTGTTTCTGATAGCGTCCAACAGCTCCTTATCCACCGCTGCCTCGAAATGAGCGGAGGGAGCTCTAAAACCGGAAAAGTCGCCCACCACATCCGGCCCCGGATATGCCACAAACGCAGAAACGTCGAGGGGAGCGTGAGGAGAGATCAGAATAATAGTTGTAGCGCCGCTAGCAATGATGCGCTCAGTCAACTCGGCCATGCCGTCGATCGAGCGACGCACTTGCGCAAGCGACTCCCGACCCACCTCGGGCACCATTATGGGCGGGTGTGGTGCGATGCCGGAGAAAACTAATGAACTCTCATTTGCCATTGCCCCGCCACCAATTAGTCTGGTTGGGGGATTTCCTGACCTGGAGGATAAACCCAGGCCATCCAGCTGACCATAGCGGTAGTTGTGATCTTGGAAGCGGGCGTATTCTAACACAATGCCGTGGCCCAGGGGTTAGCTTGGCAAAAGCCCCTCCCTTCAGCGAATCCGCAGATTGCGCAGATTACGCAGATTAAAAAAGCAAAGACAGTAGGTAAATAAGCAGGGGCAACCAGCTGGAAAAGGCCAGGAATTCTTTCCCCTCTTTTGGCTTGTAATCTGCGTAATCTGCGTAATCGGTGGATAATTACGAATCGGGTCAGGATTGTTCGCCGGCGGGAAGCGCCTTATGATTAATCGCAAACGATGAAACCTTTCGATGTACTAATCGTTGGAGCAGGTCCGGCCGGATCGTTCGCGGCAGAGTTGCTCGCCGGGAAGAACGTCTCTGTCGCATTGTTTGACGGGCGACCGCAGGGCGACCCTAAGGCCTGCGGCGGAGGTGTAACTTCAAAAGCCTTGAAAGCCTGGCCGCAGTTGCTCAATGCCGTAGGCCGAACGGTTGACGAGCTCGAGCTCTACTCGCCGTCCGGCAAACATATCCATCTTGATCTCGATGAACCCTTCGCAATTTATTCCCGGGTAGCATTTGATAACTACTTGCGTGATCGAGCCGCATCTGCGGGTGCGCACGTTTTTTCTGAAAAGATCTCGGCCCGCCGCCTCAGCAAGCGGACGGACGGCTGGCTTTTGCGCGGACGAGATGGCGCGGAATGGAAGGGCAAGCTCCTGGTAGGGGCTGACGGCGCCAACAGCTCGATTGCCAGGATGTTTGTGCCGCCACTGCCCGCCTCGGAGATGGAGGTAGCATTTGGTTATCGTGCTCCATTGCCTCAGGGCGGCGCAGCGCCCACTACCGTGGCCTTTCTCCCGAACTGGATTGGGTACGCGTGGGCTTTCCCACGGCTCGATCACATTTCGTTTGGCATCGCGACCACGCAGGAGGCCTTCGAGCATGAACCTCTGGACAGCCTGCTTTGGCAGTTCATGGTTGGTTACTACAGAAAGCGCGAAGATCACACCGCGCCCTTATGGGCCATTAGGAAAAAAGATATTGAGCGAAAGCGGCTGATAAGAGAACAGTTGGAGGAAACAGCGGAAAAGTATGCTGCTCGTATCCCCGGGCTGTCGGCAGCAATGTGGACCAGGCGCAGCGCCTGTGGAGAGGGCTGGGCTCTATTGGGTGATGCAGCGGGCTTTGCTGACCCGGTCACAGGTGAAGGCATCTATTACGCGCTTCGATCTGCGGAATTGTTTGCAGAAAGTTACTTGAGTGGTGCACCGCTCGAATACGAGAGTCGCTGGCGGGAAGACTTTGGACGGGAACTCCAGCGGGCCTCGCAAATGCGGCAGCGTTTCTACGGGAACTTTTGGGGAGCACCCTTTACCGAGAGGATGATCGAGTTTGCGCGCGGACATCGCGGGATAAAGCGGGTGCTCGGACACTTAATCGCGGGCGAACAGGGCTACACGGATTTGAAAAAGAAACTCGCCCGCAGTGCGTTGCGGCCGTTATGAATAGCCCTGGCGAGAGTTCGCAACTCTTTGGATGTGGGGTGCGATGAAAGCTCTGTGTGGCAAAGTGACAATTTCTTATTTTCTTGAACAGGTTTTGCGAGTAAAAAAATCTATCCACGAAATCGCACGAACCAAAAAACGAAGTCACACGAAATGTTTCTCCATTTATTTCGTGTGATTTCGTGGATCATGTTTAGGTTTGGTTGCGGCTCTGCTGCACCGCGATCTCAGTGTCTCAGTGGTGAATTTGACTTCGCAAACACCTACCAGGAGCATAGCACGGCCTCAAGGCGCCAGTCGCTTGATGGACCAGGAGCCGTCGGGTTGCAGATCGTACACAATCCGATCGTGGAGCCGTCCTCGCCTGCCTTTCCAGAATTCGATGCGCGCAGGCTTTAGTCGATAACCACCCCAATGTTCCGGGCGATCAACCTCGCGATCGCGATAACTTTCATCGAGTTCGCGGAAACGACGCTCGAGCGCCTCACGATTCTCAATCACTTCGCTCTGAGGCGAAGCGAGCGCTCCAATCTGACTCTCTCGAGGCCGCGTGCGAAAATATTCGTCAGATTCGCGGGCAGAGACTCGGCTTACCGACCCTTCAACACGTACCTGGCGCTCCAGTTGCGGCCAGTAAAAAACAAGCGCGGCAAAGGGATTTTGATCAAGCTCCCTCGCCTTGCTGCTGCGATAGTTTGTATAGAACACAAAGCCACGGTCATCAGCTTGTTTGAGCAGCAGCATCCGCGCCGCAGGCTTTCCCTCCCTGGTTGACGTGGCGAGCGTCATCGCCTCGGGCAAATGCATTCCTGTGGCTGCGGCATCTGCGAACCAGCTTTTAAATTGACTAACCGGGTTCGGATTCAGAGTCTTTTCGTCCAGCGCGTCGCCGGCATAGTCTTTTTGTTTCTCATTCATACGATCAGTAAACGCCCGGGCTTGTGTACGGCATCAGCCGCCGGCGCAATTCTTCAGGGACAGGGACCTTCTCGAAAGTACTTCGTCGTACCGTGACCAGAACAAAATGCGCCGTGGCAATCAAGTCTGACTCGCCCTTCCGTCTAACTTCGAAGTTCAAGCGCAACGAGGAGTGACCGATCTTGCCGGCAAAGACCGCAACCTCGAGCAGATCATCCAACTTTGCGGCGCGGTGAAAGTCACATTCAAGATGAACCCGAGGTAACCAGATATTCAACTCTTCGAACATCACTCCATAAGGCAAACCAGCCGCGCGAAACAGCTCGGTTTCGGCAAACTCAAAAAACCGAATATAGGCGCCGTAGAAGATAATACCGGCAGCATCTACGTCGCCCCAGCGCACTCGCTCTTCTATCGTAAATTTACGAAAAGTTTCCATTCGCCACTAAGGAATATCCACAGATTGCGCAGATCACACAGATTCACAAACCAAAAAGCGGACGTTAGTGAGATGCGAGCTGTCTCACTAAGACTGCAATCCTAAAAAATTCTCGAGCGCTTTATTGAAGTTGTCCGGTTGTTCAAGGTTCGAAACATGACCAGCACCTTCGATGACTTCCAGGTGTGAGCCTTCTATCTCTCGATGCATCAGCTCCGAATCAGTGAGCGGCGTAATCGCATCGTCACGTCCGACCACTATCAGCGTGGGCTTTGTTATCTGGGAAAGGAAAACCGTCTGATCGTCACGCGTTGCCATGGCTTTCAAGGCCGCCGATGCGCCCTCAGGTTTTGTCTGAATAATCATCTTCCGCAACTGCTCCGCGATTTCAGGCCTAGTCGCCAGGGTTTCGGGGGAGAGCAACTTAGGAAGCATTTCGTCTGCGATTCCCTCCAGGCCCTCGCTTAGCGCTCGTTCAGCCTGCTTTGCGCGGTTCTGTTTGCCTTCAGCGGTGTCGGCGGAAGCCCTTGTATCTGCCAGCACCAGCGCGCTGACACGCTCGGGAAAAAGCCGACAAAAGGAGAGAGCTACATACCCGCCCATCGATAAGCCACCAACTACGGCGTCAGTGATGCCCAATGTCGTCAAGAGGGCGGCGGCATCGCGCGCCATCTCCGGAATGGTCGCTGGAACCGCATCGGTTTCGCCATGGCCGCGCAAATCAGGCGTGATGATTCGATGTGAAGGGCGTAAAGCACTAACCTGCTCTCGCCACATCGAACGATTGAACGGATAGCCGTGAAGCAGGATGATGGCCGCGCCAGTGCCTTCGTCATCGTAAGCTATGTCAATTCCGCGAATGTGAACCTTGGTCATTTTGAAAGTTGGCCAGACTTTAGGAATCCATATTAATTTCGACCGGCAGCCTCGGCTACAGCGTTGATCAATTCTGACAGTTCGATGGGCTTAGCCAGATAGCCTTGGAATCCGCTGGAGAATGCCCGGGTGCGGTCCTCTTCCTTGGCGTACGCAGTGATTGCCACTGCGGGAATGCGGCTCACGTTCATCAGATCCAGCGCCCGGACCTTCTTAATGAGTTCATAGCCGTCCTGATCGGGCATGGCGATGTCGGAAACGAGCACGTCGGGCTGCGAAAGTTTCAGCGCTTCCAGGGCTTCGTTCGCGGAAGAGACGGCGGTCACTCGAGCATTTCTGCCGGTTAAGGCAGCGGTGATTAGCTCGAGCGTATCTTCGTCGTCATCGACCAGCAGGATGTGCAGACCTGTCAGCGAGGTACGGTTCCGAACCACCGAGCCGGACGCTTCCATTTCGACCGTGTCCTCAGACCGCGTCTTGCTCATCGCATCCATCAGCGGCAAGCCAACCGTGAAAGTAGCTCCCCTACCATCTCCTATGCTGTCCGCCCTTATCGTTCCGCCGTGGATCTCTACAATGTGTCGAGCAATTGCCAGACCAAGTCCCAAGCCACCGTGCTGCCGAGTGGTCGTACTGTCAGCCTGCCGGAACCGATCAAAAACAAACGGTAGAAAATCGGCGCTAATGCCGCGCCCCGTGTCGGTGACTGTAATCTGCACCTCGGTATCAGTCTGATGAAGACTGACGGTAACGCGTCCGGTGCTGGGAGTGAACTTCACGGCATTCGATACCAAATTCCAGATAACTTGCTGGAACCGGTTCGCATCGCCTGAAACTACTGCGGGGTCAGAGTCGAAGGCAGTCTCGATTTGGATACCCTTCGCTTCAGCTGTGGGACGAACGACATTGATAGCGGCCTCGATAACCGGCGCGAGCTCAATCGGTTGCAAGTCGAGATAAAGATTGCCGGTGATTATCCGCGAGACGTCCAGGATGTCATCGATGATCTGCGACTGGGTTTTTGCGTTCCGGCGGATTGTTTCGATGGCGCGGGCAGCGACCTCGCTCTCAAGAGATCCAGTCTCGAGCATTCTTGACCATCCAAGAATCGCGGTCAGCGGCGTGCGAAGCTCGTGGGAGACAGTTGCGAGAAACTCATCTTTCAGGCGGTTCGACTCTTCGGCCGCTGCCCGGGCACTGCTCTCGCGATCGAGCAGGCGAACATTCTCGATTGCCACGGCAGTGAGATTCGCAGCCATTCGCATTGCCGTGACACTCTCTCCGGTATAAGCCTTTTTGTCGTAGCTTTGGACCTCGATTGTTCCCACAATCCGGCCCATTACGGCCATCGGCACCGCGAGTGAAGACTGCGGCCGTAAGCCATTATCTGGGCCGACAATTATTCCCGGATTCGCCCGGGTCACACTCATGTAGTCATCTGTGATCACCACTTCTCCGGTTCTTACAGCGCGGCTGTTTGGCCCAGTCGCAGTCACCGGCATCGGCGGCAGTTCCGAAGTATCAATTTCGTGACCGTCTCCCCAGCCATAGCAGGCGGTACGCACCTCCCGTATCGGATCGTACAGAGAGACAAACATCCCGTCGCAAGGAACCGAAGCCACCGCAAAGTCCCGCAGGGCTCGAAAGATAGTCAGAAGATCCCGGGCGGCGCCAAGGGCCTGCGCCAGACCTGAAATTCTCTCGAGCAACCTTTCGTATTCGGAGAGTGCACGCTGGTCTGCTTCGCGCAGGGCCTCTTCCGCGCGCCGTCTGGTGGTGATGTTGCGCGCGATGCCTTGAACTGCGATGGCCTCATCATCTTTAAAGATTAAACGACTACTGATTTCAAGCGTGACGATGTGGCCAGACTTGGCCCGCACGTCAACTTCGTAATTGGTCCTTTGTTGACCGCCGAGCTTTCGGTCGAGCATCTGCAAGCCAATCTGCGCAGAGTCCCCAGTCAGAATATCGGTGATATTCATACGAAGCAGTTCTTCGCGCGAATACTCCGTAATCAGTTCCGCGGCCTTGTTAACGGAGGTAAGTTGTCCGCGCAGATCGAGCGTGTAAACAATGTCGTTCGCGTTCTCAACCAGCTCTCGATAGCGCTCTTCACTTTCCCGCAAAGCCTGCTCGGCCAACTCCCTTTCCTGCAACGTTTTTCTAACCGTTGCCTCCGAGGCACGCACCTCCGCGGCGGAGCGCTCAGCTGCTTCGCGCGCCATGGCCTGCGACCGGGTTACGAAAAAGAATAGGAAGCTTATGAAAACGCCGGCGAGAAATGTATATGGCAGATAAGCAGAGCCTGAGACTAAATCAAACGCGGGATTGGCAGAGTAGTTCAGCGTCCACGATCGCCCGCCGACGTCTACCGTGGTCGTGGCGATGAAATGCGGGTGGTAGGAACCTTTAACCGCGACAGTTGACGCTGACTCATGCAACAGATTTCCCGCTACGGGACTGCCATCATAAATCTGGGCGTCGACATCAAATCTTTTGCTCTGGAGAATCGCGGCGAGCAGGTCATCGGCGCGGAACGGACTGTAAACGAAGCCGGCAAGTGCGGCGCGACGTTCTGCTACATTGGAAACAGGCGCCAGGTTGCGGTAAACGGGCGCAAAGATCAAAAAGCCGGCCTGTTTGTTCGGATCGATCTCTTGTACTAGTGTGACCTTGCCTGAAGCCGTAGGCGCGCCCGTATCACGTGCCTGCTCCATCGCGGCATGCCTGACAGGCTCAGTGAACATATCGAAGCCGATAGCCGCCTGGTTCCGCCGATCGAGGGGCTGCAAATACACGATAGCGTGATATTCATCTCTTTGGGTGTCGGGCCAAATCCTGAATGATGGCGCCCCAGACCGGCGCATTTCCTGAATCAGGGCTTCTCTCTGGTCAGGCCGCAGCTTTATTGAAAAACCTATTCCCTGAACCCCCGGGTAATTCCGGGGCAAGTCGATCTGCTCGACGAACCGGTTGAATTCATGCGAGTCGACTGACTCACTGGCGGCGAAAAGGCCAGTAGCGGCGCGCAACAGAGCTATGTAGGTCTGAGTCCGACTGCGAATCGTGGTGTCGATCTCCTCGACTGACGCCTTGAAGCGGCTGCGATCCTGCGCTTCAGCCATCCACGATAGAGAATAAGAAACGATAAAACTGAAAAGCAGGCCGAGAATCAGGATTACGTAAGGCGCGATCCGCCGCCCACTCAGGGAGAGTCGAGGTCCGATCGGATCGGAGTTAGCGGATTTCCTCATTCGAACAATTGAGAAGGTTGAAAAACGTAGCGCGCGATCCGCGCAGAATGGATTTGAATCAGCGCACCTTGCTGGTTCGGCGCCGGAGAAAGTCTATCAGAACAAACTGCGAAAGATTGTTTGGATTTGCAAAGTACGCCTTGCCGCTGGTCATTGCCGTCATTTGCTTAACAAACTCTATCAGATAATAGTCACTAGCCAGCATGAAAGTATTGATCATTATGCCGGCCTTGCGGCAGGCCTGCACTTCCTTAAATGTTTCGGCCATCACAAACGGATCGCCGCCCATCGAATTCTTATAAAGTCTCCGCGTGGAACCGCCATTCCTGCCGCGCCTGTTCGATTCACCGACAGCCGAGGACTCCGGTCCAACGAAGCAGGCCGTTGGCTTTCCGTCAGTAACCATCACAATCTGCTTCATCTCTTTGCGCTGGGATTGCAGGATCCGCCGTGACAGGCGTAACCCCTCTGCAGTATTAGTGTGGTACGGGCCAACCTGTGTAGTAGCCAACTTCGAAAGCGGCAACTCCTCGGCCGTGTCGTGAAAGAGGACGATTTTGAGCGAATCACCGGGATACTGAGTTCGAATCAAGTGAGCAAGGGCGAGCGCGACTTTCTTCGCCGGCGTGAATCGATCTTCGCCGTAAAGGATCATCGAATGCGAACAATCGAGCATGACGGTAGTCGCGCAAGATGACTGATAGTCGCACTGGTGAACGTGCAGATCCTTATATTCGAGGTTGATGGGTACGTGCAGACCTTCGCGCTGAATGGCGGAGAGCAGAGTCGTGTTGACATCCAGGTTAACAGTGTCTCCAAACTCGTAGGGCTTACTGGCCGCGGCGGCTTCCACCCCAGTTGACAGGTGAGGTGTGTCATGCCGGCCGGCAGAACTTTTTCCCAGGCTTCCTAACAGACTGCGGAGCGTCTTGTAACCAAGAAAATCCAAACCCTTTTCGGTTACCTCAAAGTGCACGTTGCGCGGGAGCGGCTCGGACACTTCGGGCCTGCCGTTCATGGTCCGCCGCGCTTGTCGCTGTTCCTGTTGCTCGTGCAAGGTCAGATAGCCTTCATCAACCAGCCGCTCGATCAGCTGGTTGAGCAGCTCTTCGAGTAAGGAGCCCTTGAACTTGCCATCGTTCTCAGCGAGCATCTCCTTAACCTGCTGTTCATTAATCAGGCCCTGCTCCATCAGCGCCTGAAGCAGCGCCCTTCGCAGAGCATCCAGCGACGTATCCATCTGCTGAGGCTGCCGGGTCCAATAGTAATCATTGCTGTAGCCCGAATCGAGCAGCGAATCCGAAATCGACTCCATCAAATCGCCGAGATTAATGGACGATACATCGAAGCCTTTGAATTTTGAGTACCGAATAAAACGCATTAATTTTCAGGATCCAATAAGGCAGCCACAGATGAACACGGATTTGCACGGATCGATTTACGAGGGTTATCGAAGATCATCCTCTTAAACTCTGGTTTTAGACCGAAATTCAGCAAAAGGCCAACCTCAATATGAGTCGCGCGCAAGTAATTCAAAAGTTGTGCTTCGTGCGACTTGTCGATCGCTCGTGCGGACTTCAGCTCTAGCAGTACGCATTTCTCCACCAGCATATCCGCGCTGAAGTCGCCGACCTGGTTACCGCGAAACCAGACAGGAATCTCAATCTGAGAACAAACATTAATGCCTGCCGAGTTAAGGGCGTACTCCAGCGATTTTTCATAGACAGATTCCAGGAATCCGTAGCCGAGTTCATTATATACATCGAAGAAGATCCCAATTATCCTTGATGTTATGTCGCCGTACTTGAATCTTGTAGAAGCAGTGTTCATGTTGTGAGGTAATCCGTTCTGCCCAATCCAGGTTTCCAGTCGATACCGTTCTTATTAATAATCTGTGTCTATCCGTGTTCATCTGTGGCCCAATCTTGGTCAGCTGAATTTGCCTGTTTCGGTAAGGTCGTCGTAGATCATTCCCCGGCGATCCTTGCGAGCCTTCGTGACGGCCGTGTAACTGCCCTCTTCGTTGCGGCTGATCTTGTTTTCGGCAAAGAGTCCCTCCAGCACGAATTCACATGCAGCGACAAACTGAGCGGTGTCTGATCGCTTGAATTCAAAAGGAATCGTCACCGACTCAGCCAGCTCCGGGACCGCATCGACCAACCGGACGCACTCCGCAGCCGAGGCGGTGTCCCCAAGGCGCAAGTTGTTGCCCTCGTCGAACCATTGAACTGTTCGAGAAAAGTCTATGCCGACGAAATAGCCTTCAAAGATTTCCCCGGCGGCGCGCTTGATCAGATCCTTCGCGATTCGATCCGCGCCAATCTGTTCGCCTTCATACTCCAATTCCATCTTACCGGTAAGAGAGGGTATCGCCGCGTAGATGTCGGCGACGCGCGGAACGATCGCCTCCTCGCCCGTAAGCAACGCTCGTCGCTCTGCATTGGAAATCGCCGACTCCATCACCGTGATCGGCATTCGCTGCGAAACGCCCGAATGTTTGTCGATTCGCTGATCGTCACGAGCTTCGAAGGCCACTTGTTCTACGATTTCCGCTATAAAACCGGGCACCTCCAGTCGACCTTTCACCCCGTTTCGTTTCATCCAGGCTTCCTGCCTGGTGATGCCTATCGCGGTCTGCAGGTCTTTCGGATAGTGCGTCATGATCTCGGCGCCAATGCGATCCTTGAGCGGGGTAATAATCTTCCCGCGAGCCGTGTAGTCTTCAGGATTGGCTGAGAAAACAAGCATCACGTCCAATGGCAGGCGAACCGGGTAGCCCTTAATTTGGACGTCCCCTTCCTGCATGATATTGAACAGGCCGACCTGAATTTTTCCGGCAAGATCGGGCAGCTCGTTGATCGCGAAGATGCCTCGGTTGGCGCGGGGCAGCAGGCCATAATGGATGGTGAGTTCGTCACTCAAGAGATGGCCGCCCTTCGCAGCTTTAATTGGATCGACGTCCCCGATGATATCGGCGATCGTTACATCCGGAGTCGCCAGCTTTTCGACAAATCTTGAATCGCGTTCGATCCATTCGATAGGTGTCGCGTCTCTGTGCAGCTCAAGAGTTTGTCTACCATATGCCGAGACGGGGTGGAACGGATCGTCATTAACTTCTGAACCAGCAATGATCGGAATCGTTTCGTTCAGGAGCCCGGTCAGTTGCCGAATGATCCGACTCTTTGCCTGACCGCGCAGCCCAAGCAGGATTATGTTGTGCCGCGAAAGAAGGCCGTTAATAAGCTGAGGAATAACGGACTCGTCGTAACCGGAGATGCCCGGGAAAAGTTTTTCGCCAGCCTGTAGTTTCCGGATCACATTCGCTCGCAGCTCGTCCCTGACGGAAATGCTGCGATATCCACTTTCTCGCAATTCACCAAATGTCTTTGCACGTTCCATAGTTGTTCAAAGATTCTAACCGGAAAGAAGAAAACTTACGAACAGGCCTTTAACCAGTAAGCAGAAGGCAGTAAGCAGAAGGCAGTAAGCAGAAGGCAGGGTGAGCGGATTTTCCGGGCGTGAATAATCGATCCGCGAAATCACACGAGTAATCCGCGCACCTCTTTTTCTTTCGGTTTCGTGGAGAGTTAGATGCGGGGAGCTAAAAGTAACTGGATTGACCAGCAGCTTTCTTCACAAGCCCATCCGCCTCGAGTTTTTCGAGATGCGCCACCACCGAGCGTTCTGCCATCCCGTGAGCTTTGGGCGAAACATCCGAGTACACAACGGTGACGATTTCGGCTGGTGTCGCAGCGCCGTTGCGCACTGCCTCGAGGATTTTACGTTCACGATCAAGCCGGTGGTTTATGTACTCGTCAATCCTGGTGTAAGGATTAGCCATTGCCGGACCATGCCCGCCGAGGAGGACAGTTAAACCGGAAAGGGAGCGCAGCCGCTTAAGCGAGGCAAGATAATCTCGCATATTTCCTTCGGGTGGATCGATTAACACCGAGCCCAGGCCCACGATGTTATCCCCGGTAAGGAGCACCCCTAATTCCTCCTCGTGAAAACATAGGTGGCCTCGTGCATGCCCGGGAGTGTGAATCGCGCGCAAGGTAATTTGCGGATTAGCGTTAAGGGCGATCACATCGCCGTCGCTGATTATCCCATCAACGCGGATACTTTCTTTGAGCCCTTCCGCGGAGAGTTGATGGGCCAATACATTTACCCGGCCGCCGAGTTGTGCGCGCAAAGCTTCGACTCCGCCGACATGATCTGGGTGCAGATGAGTCAAAACGATTGCGCGGACGGTTCGGCCCGCGTTCACCAGATCGTTAACACAGGCTGCGAGTGCCTGTTGCTCGTCCTCATAAGGCGAGCCGGGATCTATGATCAGCAACTCGCTGCTCGTGTGGACGAGGTAACAGTTGGTATGCGTCGCCGGTGGCTTTGTCGGTGTGCGCAGCGGAAAACAGATGAAGCCAGGCCGAAACTCGATTCGACGCACGGGTCTACCGTTGGCCTCAGGCAATGAGAGGAGACGATCAACCAGATCAGGCGTGAGACCTTCGCCAAGCGTTGTCAGCGCGTGCAGGATAGGTGGTACTGCCAGGGCTTCAGACCGCTTCCAACGGGCATAAGCATTACGAGCGGTGATCCATTCTCCGTGTGCAAGCTCGCCATCGTTTCTCGGCTCGGGTTGCTGTTTAGCGGGACAGTTGACCAGGAAGAACCAGGTATCAAAACGTCGGGGACTGAATGGTGGAGTTACCCAACGACCTACGAAGGTGAAGTCGTCTGCATCGAGGCGCAAGTCATAATGATGCAGCAACGCGGACCAGGACATGCGCCCGGATTCAAGATCGTCAAGTAGAGAACTTCGCTGACCCTTTGTCAGCAATTCCCCGCCCCGTGCCAAAAGCACGCCGAGTTCTTCAAAGAGTTCACGCGCAGCGCAACTGATCATCGCGGCTTTTTCCGCATCTGCGCAGTTCAGGACGGCGTGCGTTGCGTCATCCGGTTCCAACTGCCCCCCGGGAAAAGCATAAAACCCACCCAGAAAGGCGAGTTTCGGACTTCGTTGCACCCAGAAGATCTCCGGGTCTGCCTGATCGGTATTAGGGCGAAGGAGGATGACGGCCGCAGCGTCTTTTGGTTTTGATTCCGAACTCACAACTTCATCACGAGGTAATCAGCGAAAACGTTCACCATCACCGCCCGACCAGGGATTTCCGCGCATGTGATAACCGCCCTGCTCCCAGTAACCCGCCTGGTCTTGTTCCAGAAAGCGAATTCCCCTCATCCATTTCGCAGACTTCCAGGCATAAAGTTGTGGGATGATCAGACGCACCGGGCCGCCGTGTTCGAGAGGTATCGGCGCTCCGTCATGTGACCAGGCAAACAGCGAATCCTCTTTAAGAAAAAACTCGAGCGGCACGTTGGTGGTCCAGCCGTAGTCATAAGCAAATGCGACGACAAACTTAGCTTCGGGTTTCAGCCCCACGGTTCTTGCCACTTCCCGGGCAGATACACCGCTCCAAACGTTATCGAGCCGAGACCAGCGCGTGACACAATGAAAGTCGGCATACACACGCACGGCGGGTAACTGCATGAATTCGTCAAGGGACCACCTTTGCGGGTTCTCGACCAGCCCGTCAACTTCAAATGACCAGGTGGTCAACTCGATGTCGGGAGTGCCATGGGCGTCAAGGACTGGCCACTTCTTGGTGCGCGACTGTCCCGGAGGAATGCGGTTGTCACGCCTGGTGTCGGGACTAATAATGATTTCACGGTCCTCGATCTCCTCAGGTGTGCGAGGACCTGTGGTTTGGTACTTAGGATCGTTAAAAAGACTATTAAGAAAACTCATGAATGATGGTCTTGGACTTTTGGCTTTGGGTCTTTGGAGGTCGATATACTAACGCGCAGGAACTATTTCTTTGTCTGCCGCTCGGCTAATTTCATTAACTCCTCGGGCATCCACTTATTAACAGCCTTGGTGGTTACGTCATCGATGCCAACAGAACGATCATGCCACTTATCACGTGTTCCCTCAGGGCCTCGTTCGCGCTCGTAGTTTTCAGTCTGCTCAAGGCTCAACACGATTCCGTTCGCAATTTCAGTCCAATCCTGAAATTGTATTCCACGCCTTACCAGCGGCAAGCCGGCAGTCCAGTCTTCTTCAGGGGCGCGTGCGTCCTGTTCGGGGATGGTCAGGTTGTAAAGCGGAGGAAACGCCTGACCGGTAAACTCTTTGACGAGTTGCGTCTTGATCTGCTTGTAAGTTGCCTCCGGATTCTCGCGGTGAATGGCTTGCGCGCGACGAAAAATGTCGGCCACTGTCGACTGATCCGGAGCCATCAAAGCAACCACCTTCTTTGTCGTCGGTTATGTAAATACCTTACACGCATTAGCATTGCGAGCACAAACCCGGAATTGGGAGCCATGATCCTTTCCATTGATCATTTGACAAATTTCCTTTTTCATAGAAAGTCTTGTAGAGACCTCTATGCCTGACAGAATCGCTTCATTGGACGGACCCGCGCAGGACCACGAGTCACAAACTACTTGTCACGTGTGTGGCCGCTCGGCCGCTTCGCCTCTTCCTTTCAGCGATTTGAATTCGGAACTCCAGGGGGTTGTTGAGGCGAACGTGCCCGGCAACGCCAGGCTGGAACAGATCTGTCCTCACTGTGTCGAACTATTCAGCCGGGCCAAAGCCCAACTCGATTCCCATGCTGCTATCTTTGAGCAGACCGATCAAGCCTTGCCGACACCGCTGCGACTCGACGCCGACGAACGCTTTACGGGCCGAGGGGTGACGATCGCGTTTCTTGACTCGGGGTTTTATTCCCATCCGGATCTCACCAAACCGGTCAACAGGATCGTGGCGTACAAGAACATCTTTCAGCCTGGAGATGAGCCAAACTTGCTCGAGGCGCCGGACGTTGCGAGCTGGCATGGCATGATGACCTCAGTGGTGGCGGCAGGCAACGGATATCTTTCCGATGGCTTTTATCGCGGCATTTCTCCCGAGGCGAAAGTGGTGCTGGTGAAGATAGGCAAGACGGGTCGTATTCCAGAAGTAAATATCGCGCGCGGACTGGAATGGATTCTTAAAAACAGACAGAGATACAAAATCCAGGTAGTAAACATTTCCGCAGGTGGAGATTTTGAACAGTCTTATCTCCATAATCCGCTCTGCAGGAGAGTGGAAGAGGCAGTGCGGGAGGGTCTGGTCGTGGTCTGTGCGGTAGGTAATGCGGGTATGGCGCCGGGCCATCCGGTGCTTCCGCCGGCAAGTTCGCCCTCGGTGATTTCAGTTGGCGGCCTCGACGATCAAAACTCGGTCGATCGGGCCCGACGGGGAATGTATCGTTCATCGTATGGTCCAACCATTGACGGTTTGCAGAAACCGGAAGTGATTGCGCCTGGCATCTGGGTGGCAGCGCCGATTTTGCCCCATACGCCAACGGCGGCTGAGGCCCATCTTTATTCGGAGCTTGACAGTGCGGCAGATGCCGACCTCACACAGATCATTACGACGCACGAAGGTGTTGATAACGACCTGGATGAAGCTCGAGCGCTACCTATCCCTTTGTTGCGCCAATTAATCACAATCAAGTTGCATGAAGGAAACGTCATCAATCAGCACTACAAGTTCGTCGACGGCACTTCCTTCGCGGCCCCAATTGTTTCTTCGATCGTGGCCTGTGTCCTGGAGGCCAATCCCGGGCTTACGCCGCAGCAAGTGAAACGCATTCTGATCGATACCGCCGAGAGAGTGAGCGGCGTCGAAGTTGAGCGGCAGGGTTGGGGAGTGGTGGCGCCTCGCCAGGCAGTTGAACTAGCACTGTCCCTGAAGGCTTGAACCATTCCATCTATCATTTGACATTTGACATCTGAATGGTGACAGGTTTATTAGCCATTGAACTCGGATGAGTCCTGAGCCAGATTTCAATAAATGTCAAATGACAAATGTCAATCGACAAATGATAGATGTCGGTTCGCTTAGCATGCTTCAGATGAAGATATTAACTCGGCGTCTTGACCTCCTGCCCGTTCCTAGACAGTGGCCTCTCCCTGTGACACAATTCGACGCAACCCAAGAAAAAAAGTCTGAGAGGAGATGGTCTGATTTAGTATGTCTGAGAATGAAACTGCGCTGGATTCCAGCGCTTCACCCGAGGCTGGCAACGAGCAGCCTGCTGCTTCAAGCACCGATGAAATTACTTACCATGCAGTGGAAAAAGACGGCGTAGTGACGGCCATCTGGGAAATGCAAGGTCGTAAGCATTTGCGCACCATCGATCCGCGTTCTCGTCAGGGTCAGGATATCTTGCGCCTCTACACCACCGAACATCACGACGAGAGCTCGCCGGCTGGATCGAGTGAAGCCGCCCCAACTCCGTAGCAGCCGGATCTTCGTGCGGGCCCGCCCATTCCGGTTTCTATTCAAGCTAGATCCTTCATTTATCTTTCTGGCCGCAGAAAACGGCTAATCCGCAGATTGCGCAGATTGCTACGCGTGTATTGTTTTTATTTCCCCGTTGTATCGATTTCGGGGCGTGCTGGTCTCTTTTGAACGCGTTAATGAAGAGTTCTCGTGCGGCACGCGGGTTGAATAGACCTTTACTGATATGCCGGAGGAGTCGTTAGTCGAGTTTTGACTCCGGCTGTTAGTAACAAACGAACATTGGAGGGATCAAGATCATGGCAGACGACAGAATGAAGAATCCGGATCAGGAGAAAAACCTTGGCGGTAAGACCGGCTCGGAAGGCGGACAGTATGGTGGCGGTCAGCAAGCCCCGGGACGCAATCCGCAGGACGATAAGTCAACCGGTCAGCGCGGACGGAATGAAGAGGAGAACCTTAGTTCCGAACACGGTCGCCAGGGCGGTCAAAACATTGGTGGCGATCAGAGCAAAGGCCAGGGCGGATCGAATCGCTAGGCCGAAGCAATATAGAAATATTTGAATTCGGGCACGGTGTAAACTAGCAGTCAACGCCGTGCCTTTTTTCATTTGATCCGTTTAAGACTGCCGTCGCCGCTGATTGTTCTACTCTCTGTTCTTGCGACTTGTTCAGCCGCCGCAAGTACTCGCAGCAAGTTTTCTCCGAGTATCTTCCTGATGTCTTGTTCACTGTAGCCGCGCTTCAGCAGTTCATAAGTGACGTTGGGCAGCATCGAAACATCCCGTGCACCTTCGGGCATATCGTTGGCGCCATCAAAGTCTGCTCCGATTCCGACATGATCAATCCCGGCAACTTTCACGATGTAATCAATATGATCAATTAGTTTGGAGATGGGCAAAGGCGGCAGCGGATTTGCAGCCTCCAGTTTGTCACTCTCCTCGGCCAGGCGTTCGGGATCGTCTTTGTACTTCTGATTAATGGCCTCCTGTTCTGCCTTTAAACGCTGGTCACGGGCAGCGCTCTGCGGGGCGACTGTAGCCGCGTCTACAAACACGCTGTAGAAATTGACCTGCACCACGCCGCCGTTTTTCGCAATGCGGCGCAACAGGTCGTCTGGGATATTCCGCGGGACGTCACTGAGGGCTCGCGCCGAAGAATGCGAGGCGATAATCGGCGCCTTTGAAACGTCGAGTGCGTCGCTCATCGTTTTGTCGGAAACATGAGACACATCGACCAACATTCCCAGGCGGTTCATTTCCCGCACAACGTCTTTCCCAAAATCGCTCAGGCCGTTGTGCAGCTTCTCGCCGCGCCCGGCATCGGCCCAGTTGTTTGTGTTATTCCAGGTCAACGTCATGTAGCGAACGCCGAGCCGGTAGAATTCTCTCAGGGTAGGCAGCGAATCCTCGATGGCGTGTCCACCTTCGATGCCCATCAGGGCAGCAATCTTTGCCTGTTTTTTTGCGCGTCGAATATCCGCCGCGGAGGTTGCAAACATCAACTGATCCGGATGACGTTCCACCGCGCGATAAACTGAATCGATCATGTCGAGTGTGCGGCGCGCGGCCCCACTGTGTTGCACATACCAGGGTTTGACGTAGAGCGAGAAAAACTCCGCAGTCATTCCGCCCTGTTTCATGCGCTCGATCGAAGTGCGGTAAGGCACTGGTGGTGCGCCACTGAGATCGTAGTCGTCATTGGCCATTGGTGTGGTGACATCGTTGTGAGTGTCGATAACGATTGCACGGCGATGAATTGCAAGGGCTTTCTGCCAGAGTTTTTGATCGCGGACCTCCGCCGGATTTCCCGATTGAGGATCAGTCAATAGTGAAACTTCCGGGATAGCCCTCTTCACATTGTTTTTGGCAAACAGCGTCGGCGCAAAGCAGGAGACCAGCAGCAAACAGAGAACGAGGACAGCAATGATTTCGCGAGAATACATGAGTGCACCTTTCAGGAGAGCGTTCGAGCAGGCGATGTCTATACAGCAGCGTTAATAGTGCAGAGGATTCGCGCGCAACGTCAAGTTGAGGGGTTATACGGGAAGGGTCGCCCCTTCCTCACTCCGTAGGAGTGAAATGTTTATAGACAGAACTAAAGAAGGACCACGCGCGGTTCGGAGGGGCGGAGTAAAACTGGATTAGTACTTGTCAAGCTGAGTTCCGCCCCTCCGAACGCGCCGGAGATCGCGGAGTCTACGAGCAATAAAGATGTCACCCCGACGGGGTGAAACCGACGTTGCTTTGTGTCCGCAATAAAGGTCAGCTCCAACCCGGGCTTCCGCCCGTTTTGACCAAGAGAGTCATTACACGGTCTCTCTCTGTGGCCATCCACGTTGAGCCCGAACGATAAGAACTATTAAGTAAGGTGAGAAGACGGCACTGGTTTCTGATACAGCCCTGTAATTTGGTATACAATTCATGCCCATGTCCATCCTTATTGCCGAAGACAACGTCGCGCAGCGGCATTACCTGCGTGAGATTCTGGAAAAAGAGTTCGCGACGCACACGCCGGTAATCGAAGCCGCCGACGGGGAAGAGACTGTCAAACTCGCCCTCGAGCACAAGCCGGACGTCTGCATTCTCGATATCCAGATGCCCAAACTCTCAGGTGTTAAAGCTGCGCGGGCGATCTGGCGTGAATTCTCGACCGCGCGAATCATTTTCTGGACCCAGTTTCCTCACGAGATCTACATCAATGAGATTCGCAAGATCGTAAAGTCAGTCGATCCGCCGCCGGCCTACGGTTTCATTCATAAGAACAATCCTGAATCACGGTTTCTGCGCTTTGTAGCCGCCGTGCTTGAAGACGGCGCCGACATGATCGATCCCGCTTTCAAGGATTCGTTCAAGCGACCACTGCTGACGGAGTTCGAAGCCGAGGCGCTTTATTACCTGGCCCTTGGTCTTTCCAATTGGGCCATCGCGCGAAAATGCAGCTTGAGTCTGCGTGGCGTCGAGAGCCGGCTGGCTACGTTATATGAGAAGTTGTTCGTCTCGATCGCCGAAGGAACCGATCACGAGGCCTATGAGAAGCTGGCCTACAACATCCGTACCCGGGCATTCTTCGAGGCGCTGCGGCGCGGTCTTTTGAACAGCGACGAGCTCGAAAAGGCAGCAACCGAACTGGATGTCTGGATCGAGCGGGATCGAAAAAAGTTCATAGACGAGCAGAGGAAAGAGGCCGGCGCTGGCGGGAAGAGACGAAACGGTGAGAAGCGGTGATCATTTTCCATTCGTCATTTGTCGTTTCTCATTTTTCATTTGCATCCGAGGGCTTGAGTCACAGCTGTGGGGGCAGTGTTCCGGACGGAGCGCGACTATCACTCACAATAAATGAAAAATGAGAAATGGCAAATGACGAATGGAAAATGGATACGTCAAATGTCCAATGTCAAATGGTTCCTTCTTTTCTTAACCATTTTCCTTTGCGCATTATCCGCGCTCGAAGCAGCCTCTTCCCAGGTTCCTGAGTCAACTCCAACCGCATCACCATCGCCATCGCCCTCTCCATCACCTTCGCCTTCTCCCACTCCAGTAACTGGCTTGCATCAGTGGGGCGCGGTAACTCTGTTTCACGGCCTGCCTTCAGATCGAGTGCATGCAATCGAGCAGGCGAGCGATGGGTCAATGTGGTTTGGCACTGAGGCGGGCCTGGCGAAGTTTGACGGGCGTCGCACCCAAACCATTAACGACCCCGCTGTGCCGTCAGGTCGCGTACTGGCGCTGAAAATGGATCGGAGCGGCGTGCTCTGGATTGGCACGGACACTGGTGCAGCCCGCCTGGTGGCTGGAAGATTTGAAGCGCTTCCGGAAATGGCTGGAAAGGTTGTTACCTCAATTATTGTGAATGACGATGGCAGTTTGTTATTGGCAACTGAGCAAGGACAAGTTTTTGAATGCAGAGTAAGAGAAAGCCAGCCTTCCGGGCTTGGCCAGGCCTCGCAAAGCGCAATCGACATAAAACCGCTTTTGGATCAGCCGCTTCAGAGCGCTGATCGCGAACGTCCAGGTCCACTCCCTTTTACGAGCTTGACGGTAGCTCAGGGAAAGCTGCTGGCGGGATCTTCGAGTAGTGGTCTTTTGCAATTGGAAAACCGCGGCGGCAAAGGAATCCAGCTGCGACCGCAGTCTTACTTCGTCCGAGCGCTCGAGACTGACAGCGACGGAAACGTTTGGGTAGGAACGCGAACCAGAAAAGACGAAGCTGCACTTTATCGCGGTAGCGATCCGACAAAGCTCGTAAAGCTCGATATCCCTACCGGTACCGTGATGGCGATCAGAGCAGCCGGCGAAAACGTTTGGATCGGAACCGACGGCAGTGGAGTGTTTCGCTCTTCCCCATCGAAAAAGACCCAGCACTTCACCTTCGATGGCACGGCCGGTGGGCTACGTTCAGATCATGTCTACTCGATATTTGTCGATAACGAAGACGTCGTATGGTTTGGCACAGACCGCGGCGTCTGCCGTTACGATGGCCACGCGCCGCGTGTAGAAGCTATCGGCGATAACCCTGAAAGTAACTTTGTGCGTGCTCTGCACCAGACTGCCAGCGGCCAGCTTTTGGCGGGAACGAATCGCGGGTTGTTCATCTATGACAATGCCATCTCAGCCTGGCGTCCTGTCCCCGGTCTCGACCGAAATATCATTTATTGCATAGCGGAGGACAAGGCAGAACGCCTGCTGATCGGCTCAGCAAGCGGATTCTATGTCGGTCAAAAATCCGAAGACATAATTGGGCAGACATTTAGTCGCGCCGAAGCGAGCTCGGGGAGTGCTGACGCTGCCGGCAGTATCCGTGCGATTACACAGTTTCGGAACGCTACATATATTGCCAGCTACGGTCGCGGTTTGGAGAGATTCGACGAAGGGCGGCCCCGGTTGGTCTCGCCTGGTGGTTCCAGCGGCACACGTGAAGTGATTAGTTTGCTCGCAGAAGGTGATGCGCAGCTGCTGATTGGCACCACCAAAGACGGAGTGCTGACATTTGATGGCCAGGAGTTTAAGAGCGACCCGGCCTTTGCGAGTCTGAAAGGCACCGCTATTCGCTCGATCGAACGGACTGGCGACGGCACGCTCTGGTTTGCTACCAGTCGCGGCATCTACTATTGCCGGCCCACTGGTGAGTGCCTGGTTGCCGCGCCCGATTTCGATGGGCGCGCCCTGCTCGTAAACCGGCAAAGCAACGAGCTTTGGTGCGCCACCACCGGCGGTGGGCTGCTGAAAATCTTTGTGGACAATACGGTTGGACCAGTGGTTTCCCAGTTGGACGTCGAACAGGGATTGCCGTCACAGAATGTCTTTGCTGTTTGGCTGACAACCGCTGCTCAACCCGTCGTTCTGATTGGTACCAGCAGAGGAGTGGTACGCTACGAACCAGGCCATTTGTCTCCGACAATTTTTGCGACGCGCACCATAAGCAAACGCATTCACCCGCCGTCTGAGCTGGCAACGGGGCTGAACCTCGAATATCCGCAGAACTCGCTGCTGCTCGAAGTGGCCGCCATCAGCAGTCGCACCTTTCCCGAGCAGTTTCAGTACGTGTTCGTGCTATGGGATGGCTCAGGTAAAGTCATCAAGCAAAAGCTCTCGCGCGAAGCACAGTTCGCGATGGAGGGACTGCGTCCGGGAAAATACCGCGTAATGGCGCGAGCCTTTACGAAGGACCTCGTACCTTCCAGCCCGCTGACTTTCGATTTCAACGTAGCGAAGGCGCCATTTCCCTGGACCTCGACCGGTCTCGCGGTCTTGCTAGCGCTGGCACTACTGGCACTGTTGTGGGCAGTCCTCGAGCGCCGCAAAATCGTGGCCACCAGTGCCGCCCTCGTAGATGCAAACAGGGACCTGGCAGATGCGCGGTTGAATCTCGCTAACGAAGCTGAACGGGAACGACGGCGCATTGCGCGCGATCTGCACGACCAGACCCTGGCTGATTTGCGTCACCTGCTGCTGGTGGCCGATCAATTGCCGCCGAACGGCAACGAAAATATTGACCCGGGTGTTTTTCGTCGTGAGATAGAATCGATCTCTCACGAAGTGCGAAGGATCTGCGAAGACTTGAGTCCGTCAGTTCTTCAGAACGTCGGCTTTGCTGCGGCCCTGGAGTTTGCGCTGGCGAACGCTGTGCAACACGCGCCTCGTCAGAGGCGATTCAATTATGAATTTGATTGCGACGAAGCGATTGAAGAAAAGGCGAAGCTACCGGTTAATGTCCAGATGCAGATCTATCGCATTGTGCAGGAAGCCATCACCAATATTTGCAGGCACTCCGGCGCTACGAATGTACGAATGAATGTGCGCTGTTCGGCTGAAGGAAATTTCAGGTTATCCATCGAAGACGATGGACGCGATTTTGAAGTTAAGGAGGGGAACAGTGAAGGCCGGGGCCTTGCCAACATGCGCGCCCGGGCGAGTTTGATCGAAGCTCGGATCTCATGGACCAGCCGCGAGCTCGGAGGTACAGAGTTTCTGCTCACCCACCCTCAGAGACAAGGATCAAAGATGTGAGTCCGACTATCTTAAGCCACAGATTAACACGGATAACCCAGATCAGAAGCGGGCGAAGCTGGTTTCCATAATCCGTCTGATCTGCGTTGATCTGTGGCTGATTTTTTGCTTGAAGGAAAGGGTGTTAGAAATCAACCTCATATGCTATTAAGCAAGATCCTTAAGACTTCTTCTTTGGTAAAAGCAGCCCTGGCGGATGGCCGGCCCGTCGTTGCGCTTGAATCTACCGTTATCGCTCATGGCTTGCCCCGACCCCTGAACCTGAAAGTCGCGTTCAGGTTGGAACAAATCGTGTCTGAAGCTGGAGCGGTGCCGGCAACGATCGCGATCCTGAACGGTCAACTCCGCGCCGGCCTTGATGACGCCGAGATTGAGCTGATAGCGCAAGACGACAACATCCGAAAAGTCAGCACGCGCGACTTGCCGCTGGCAGTGGGCGGTCGTTGGAATGGCGCCACCACTGTAGCAACCACCGCTTGGATCGCCCATCGAGCCGGCATCAAAGTGTTCGCCACCGGTGGGATCGGCGGGGTGCATCGCGATGAGCTTCCCGACATCTCCGCCGATCTACCCGAGCTGGCGCGCACCCCAATCGTTGTCGTGTGTTCCGGAGCGAAGATTGTTCTGAACCTGCCGGCGACCCGTGAATGGCTCGAGACCCACGGGATCACAGTGGTCGGTTACCAGTGCGATGAGTTGCCTGCGTTCTACTCGCGGGTGAGCGGACTGCCAATCGATGCGCGAGTTGATTCCCCCGCAGATGTCGCGGAGATAGTGAAAGCCCGGCGCGAGTTAGGATTCATGTCGGCGCTGCTGGTCACTGTTCCGGTGCCGGTGGAGATGGAGGTACCGGCTGAAAAACTTCAGCGAACGCTTGAGGCGGCATTAATCGAAGCAGAAACCACGGGAATTGGTGGACGGGAGCTCACACCATTTTTGCTGAGGCGAATGGCTGAGACTAGTGACGGAGCAACGCTACGGGCGAATGTTGCGCTGCTGGAGAACAACGCGCGCGTGGCCGCGGCGATTGCCTGTGCGCTTTAGCAGCACGGACGTGTCTTTGGAGTGTGGCAACTTGTCGCCGCTTTCCTGGTTATCCTTGAGTCAAGCGGGGAAAAAAGCGCTGACAAGTCAGCGCACTCCAAAGAGTCACGCTATTGTCTTGCAGCGACGACTTGCTTCATGAACAACTTTGCGACCTTCCCATCAACCGTACCTCCCAGCGAACTCAGTTTTCCGCTTGCCACAACGACCAGCGTTCTGGGCTCGACCGCGGAAAATACGAACTTGGTCAAAACACTTCGCCTGACTTCCAGAATCAGATCGGCATCGGCCTCCTGGCGCGTGATCACCATCCCGTAGCGCTTGAAATCCGGATGCTTGCGCAGCTTGTTTTCGATGTCTTCAGCCGTTACGAACACTGAGATTGAGCGAACATAAATGAAGCAGGCGCTTCGCAAAGCGGCCGCCGGATTGATGGGTTCAGTTCGACGCGGACGACGGGCGACATTTTCACTAAACCCCTCAGTTTGCTGTGCGCTTGTCTCCTGGGCCTCGATTATAGCGTGTGGTCCAACAGTCAATAGCAGACAAAAAAGTGCCGCGGTTAAATTAGGGCGGAGGAGCGCGTTTCGCGAGTATCTGCGAATGAAACGCGCCAGGGTCAGGATAGTTTTTCTCAACCGATTGACCTCAATGGGACAAGTTGTCGCATTGCGAATGAGCAGTGCGTTCATGAGAATCTGACGCTGGCAGATTGTCACATTTCATAAAGACGAGAGGTCATTCATGTGACAGTTTCTCTAGTGTCACTAATTGCCGGTGGATAGCGGTGCAAGCAGTTCTGCTTGTTGGGACCAGTTAGGCCCGAACGAGAATCTGATCCACGAAATTACACGAAGTAAGACGAAGTAACACTAAGAAATATTCGTGTTACTTCGTGTGGCTGGGTTCGTGTCTTTTCGTGGATCAATCGTGTTGCTTACAAAACCTGGTCAAGAAAACAAGAAGTTGCGCATTTGTATTACAGAGGAAAGCCGAAATTAGGACAGGATCCTCACAACCAAACAGGAAGCAATTGATACGAAATGTGGTAATCTAGGTTTCTCTTAAAAACATTTTCAGGAGGAAGTCATGGCAGACGAAGACAAGTGTCAGAATCCCGTGTGTACCTGCAAACCGCAACCGGGCGGTAAATACTGCAGTGCATCGTGCGAGGGCGCCGGCAAGACGATCGAACTCGATTGTGACTGCGGTCATCCGGACTGCGCCGGAAATTTCTAAGATTCCTGCGATAGCTGAATAGGAGGGGCGCAGTCGGTAGCGTCTCTCTTTTTCTGTTGGCCTATTCCTTTGACAACTTCAGAAACTGCCCGGCCAGCTTTGGACCGGTTCCTTCATCTTCGTGTTTGAAGAATACAAACGCCTCGTTCCAAGCCTGGGCCCTAATGCGCTTTAACCATTCTGCCAACTCCGGTTCCCCGTAAGCCACCCGTCGCAAACGAAGGTAACCCCAGTCCGCCGTGGCGTCGATCGTTACCGCCGGCAAATCATCCGTATCCGAGACACAGAGGGCGCGATTATTCGCACGCAGCAGCGCAAGCACATCGTCATCAAACCAGGTGGGATGGCGAAACTCGAAAGCAGCATGCAAGCCTGGCGGCAAGTCTTCAAGAAAGGTCTCCAGCCGCGCCAGATCCTTTTTCATGTTCGGCGGCAGTTGGAAAAGTACAACACCCAGACCATCGCCAAGCACCGATGCCGTTTCCAGAAAGTATTTCGTTTCTTCGCCGACTTCTTTCAAACGCTTGAAGTGGGTGATGCGCTGGGACGCTTTCAGCGAGAAGCGAAATCCGGAAGGTACCTGCGCTTGCCAGTTCTCAAGCATGCTCCGCTGCGGCAGGCGATAAAATGTATTGTTGATCTCAACCGCCGGCAGTCGGCCTGCATAGTAGGAGAGCATTTCTTTCGCGGAGAGGTCTTCCGGATAGAAGCTGCCCTTCCATTCTTTGTAACTGTAGCCGCTGGTGCCGACGTAAAGGTTCATGCAGGATTGAAAAAAATGCGACTCATGGGAACGCTTGTTTGATTAGAATCGTCGTCTTGCCATCTTCAGCAACAATGGTAACCGTCGCGCTTTGGTTTTTTAGCACTGTTGTTGTGGGCGTGAGCTGCAAGGTTTTGGTTGGCTTAAGGTTGGTCGTGTACCAGGCGACGACCTGATCGCCGGAGTCGCCGGTTTGCAATTGAATCGCGCGACCGCTGTCACTCGCCGTATCCAGAGTCGTTTGCGAGTTGGGATAGATAAGTGACTTTGAGTTATCACCGGTAGTTGCGACGTGTCCGGCAGGACGAAACAACGCCAGGCTGACAATTGTCATCGCTGCAATCAGAACCACGGCCAGCAGAAGCAACGCAAAAGGCAGGCTTCTTCGCCTCTGTCTCGAGATCGAAGCCCCAGGTGGAGTTGGGTCCAAAGCTGCCGCAACACTTCCTCGCAACTCGGGTGCAGGGCTGGTGATTCTGGGATGCAGCCGTCTTGTGGACGCGTTTTCATCGGCTTGGCTGAGGTGCACCGTTGGCGACTCGGAGAAATTTTCATTGCGGGACGAGACGGCAGCACCACACTGACGGCAGAAGTTAACGTCAGGCGGCAATCCGGCCCCGCAATGTGAACATCTCGGACTCATTTTAGATATAGGAAAACATACGCTGTCCAGATGGTTTTCAGCAAGTGGACTCGCATGAGGTTTCGCTGCGCAGCAATTCTTGCGTTTCTTATTTTCTTTAGGATTCTTGCACGTAACAATCGATTCACAAAATCACACCAACCAAAGACACATACTCACACGAAATGTTCCGTCAGATTATTTGTCGGGCTCGGGCTTTGTGTGGTACACAAACAGCCAAAACAAACAGTGCGTTCAATGACAAAAGAGCTGCCGAGGAGACACGCGGATTATGTCCACAGTTACCAGCAATATCGACTCTATCCTGACTGAAGAACGAGTTTTTCCGCCACCGCCCGAATTTTCCGCGCACGCCCACATCAAATCGATGGCCGAATTGGAGCAGTTGCGGTCGGAAGCCTCGGCTGATCCCGAGAAGTTTTGGGCCCGTATGGCTGAAGAGCTGCACTGGTTCAAGAAATGGGACAGAGTTTTGGAGTGGAATGCTCCCCATGCAAAATGGTTCCTGGGAGGCAAGACCAACCTTTCGTATAACTGCCTGGATCGCCATCTCGGATCGTGGCGAGGCAATAAGGCCGCACTGATTTGGGAAGGCGAACCGGGAGACCAGCGCACCCTAACTTATCAACAGCTTCATTCCGAAGTGTGCCGGTTCGCAAACGTTCTCAAGCGTTCGGGGATTGTGAAGGGTGACCGCGTGGCGCTCTATCTGCCTTTGATTCCGGAACTGGCAATAGCAATGCTTGCGTGCGCGCGCATCGGCGCTACTCACTCAGTTATCTTTGGCGGCTTTTCCAGCAGCGCCCTGGTGGACCGCATTAACGACGCCTCGTGCAAGGTTGTGGTTACCGCGGATGGCGGCTGGCGGCGCGGGAACGAAGTGAAACTCAAAGCAGCGGTGGACGAGACCTTGAAACAAACGCCGTCAGTGGAGTGCTGCATAGTCGTGCGGCGGACGGCCGTGCCAATTCACATGGAACAGGGTCGCGACTACTGGTGGCATGAACTCATGGAAACCGTGAATGCCAACTGTCCGGCCGAAGAGCTCGACAGCGAACACCCGCTTTACATTCTTTACACTTCAGGCACAACCGGTAAGCCGAAAGGAATCTTGCATACCACAGCGGGTTACCTCTTGCAGTCACATCTCACCACAAAATGGATCTTCGACCTCAAGGATGAAGATGTTTACTGGTGCACTGCTGACATCGGGTGGGTAACAGGCCACAGTTATGTGGTGTACGGCCCGCTCTCAAATGGCGCCACGGTGTTGATGTATGAAGGAGCGCCGAATCATCCTGAACCAGATCGCTTTTGGTCCATCATTGAGCGCCATCGAGTTAATATTCTCTACACTGCACCTACAGCAATACGCGCTTTTATTAAGTGGGGTGAACACTGGCCGCTGAAACATGACCTGTCGAGTTTGCGCTTGCTGGGCACAGTCGGCGAACCCATCAATCCAGAAGCGTGGATGTGGTATCGAGAGATCATCGGCAAGGGACGGTGTCCGATTGTTGACACGTGGTGGCAAACCGAAACCGGCGCTATCATGATCAGCCCTCTTCCGGGGGCGACTCCGACAAAGCCCGGCTCTGCCACAAAACCGTTTCCCGGGATCGAAGCTGATGTCGTAACTCGCGAGGGGCAACAAGTGGGCGCCAACGAAGGCGGCTATCTCGTTATCAGGCGGCCCTGGCCTTCGATGTTGAGGACGATTTGGGGAGATGACGAGCGTTACCGGCAGCAGTACTGGTCGCAGCTCGAAGGTATTTATTTCGCCGGAGACGGCGCCAGACGCGACCAGGATGGTTACTTCTGGATCATGGGACGCATCGACGATGTGATCAATGTCAGCGGTCACCGGCTCGGTACGGCGGAGGTTGAAAGCGCGCTGGTATCTCATGAAGCAGTGGCGGAAGCGGCCGTGGTCGCCCGCCCCGACGATCTGAAAGGCTCGGCAATCGTCGCATTCGTGACGCTCGAGGGATCGCATAAGCCGTCAGACGGACTCAAAGAAGAGTTGCGTGCTCATGTGACAAAAGAAATTGGAGCGCTGGCGCGTCCCGACGAACTGCGATTTACCGATGTGCTGCCTAAGACACGGTCGGGAAAAATCATGCGGCGCCTGCTGCGAGAAATCGCGACCAGCGGCTCAGTTAAAGGCGATGTGACGACGCTCGAGGATTTTTCAGTGCTGGAAAAGCTGAGGGCGGAAGAGGAATAAATCTCCGGGCTTAGTTTCAAGTTTCAAGTTCCAAGTTTCAAGTTCCAGGTTTGGAAGCCGAAACTTAAAAGTTGGAACTTGAAACTTGGAACCTGGAACTTGAAACCTGGAACTTGAAACCTGGAACTTGGAACTTGAAACTTGGAACTTGAGACCGAAACCCCTATTCAGTTTCACCAAACCGTTATAAACTTCCAGCGTTACCCATGAATTATTAACAGGGCTTTTCCCGGGAGAGCTTCCAGCCATGCTTCGCCAAGCCGAGAGTGACAATCGCACCGGCCCGCGTTATCTGGTAACTCTGGAAGTGCGTGCAGAGTGGGATGATCGGGAGGGCGTTCACGTCGTCGCTGAGGGAACGACCGAGAACGTTGGTCCGGCAGGAACACTGGTGCACCTACCACGGCGTCTTCCCGATGTCGGCAGCACCGTAAGCCTTGAGGTTCAGGGAGAAACCGGAGCAAAGCTTCAGGTTATTGCCGAAGTCTTGCGCATCGAACGAAATCCCGGTCATCCGCTGGCCGCGTTGCAACTGGTAGGTGAGAACGATGAATGGAGAGGCTTGATTTGGGAACCTGCCGCTCCGCGCGTTGCCGAGCCAAAACCTCAGGAAACAGATGCTGAGGAAGATGATGACGAGGAAGGAGACGAGGAGCCAGGGAAGTCACAAGATTGAGACGAAGCTATGACCGTCCCGCAGTCAACCAAACTGCCCGACCATGAGCGAAGACGGCATCCACGCTATTTCGTTACCTCGCGAATGACTCTGGCAATCGAGGATGAAAGCCTGAAAGAATCTCTTGGCCTGGGAGAGCCGAGTGACATCAGCCTTGGCGGCATCCGCGTCAGGAACCTCCCCGCTTGTCCGGAAGTACGAATCGGTGACCAACTGGGATTGTTGCTGATCGATCCGGAAGATGCGCTGACTCTGCACGGAGAAGTTGTTCACCATTCCACGCCGGAAACATTTGGCGTTCGCTTTGAGCCCCTGTCAACGGAGGATCAGAAGGCCGTCACGGGCATGATTGAGCGACTGCACTCACGATTGTGAGTAAACAAGAGACCAAAGAGGCGGCCAGGGCCGCAGCCAAGGCAGCCGTTGAGGCCGCCGGACCACCAACGCGCGTCATCCTGCGCGTTATTTTTGTTATTTTGGCAGTCGCGCTCGTGCTTTGGATCATCGTCAAGCTGACGGGCGTCATTCTCCTCCTGGTTCTTTCAATTTTTTTCGCCTATCTCGTTTCACCACTGGTTGAGTTTTTGCGCCGTCCCATGAAATTGGGTAAGCGCACTTTTTCTATGCCCCGGGTAGTGGCGATCTCGCTGGCGTACGTGGTCATTCTTTTGGCAATCGTTGGCGCGATCTACATCGTCGTGCCGCGGTTGGGCGGCCAGTTTCCGGAGTTTGCCGAGCAGGCGCGTGTTTATTGGCGCACGCTTGGTGAGAAAGCGCAAAACCTAAATGAATACTTCCGTTTGCATCGGATGCCCGGCCCTGTGGTCAATGCCTTAAACGATGCTGCTCACAGTTTGGTGGGCCGGATCAGTGAAGCAGTAAGTATCATGGTGCAAACCATCGCCGGCTGGCTGCTCTTCATACCCTGGTTGATCCTGATTCCAATCCTTAGTTTCTTTCTTTTAAAAGACGTGGACAGTTTCCGCCGGTCAGCACTACAGATGCTCCCGCGTGGACGATGGCGCTGGCGCGGCGACGAATTTTTTCAGGACGTAAACAGCACCCTCGCAGCTTACGTTCGAGCCCAACTGACCGCCTGCCTGTTCATCGCAATCATCTGTGCGCTGGGGTTCACACTATTGGGACTTCCCGGCCCCCTTGTGATGGGTTTCCTGGCAGGAGTGTTTGAGTTTATTCCGCTTGTCGGGCCGCTTGCGGTTGCGATCATTGCAGCAGTCCTGGCAATGCTTCATGGTGGACTGTTTTCCGGCTTACTGGTGCTTGTGTTTTTGGGAGTGTTGCGTATTGTTCAGGACTACTTTGTTTATCCGCGACTCATTGGTCAGGGAATACATCTCCATCCGCTGGCGGTGATTCTCGCTATTCTTTCGGGAGCAGAGCTGGGCGGCGTTACTGGAATATTTTTGGCGATTCCGGTCGTGGCCATCGTGACGGTGAGTTATCGTCACTGGCTCGAGCATCGTGGCAGTGAAGGGCTGGCTGATCTGCTCGAGTCAACCCCGACGAATGCAGAACCCCTGACTGCTATCGCAGCTCCATCAGATTCTTTGCCACGGCACCCCAGCGCGGAGACAACGCCGGACGAGATGGCCCGCGTGCGGCCCGATCTCACGACGGGAGAATTAAAGCTGCCGGTTGAAGAGTGATCCGCGATTAATTCCTCTCCATCAACTCCACAAAACGGCGGAAATGATGTGCAGCATCGTGAGGCCCGGGAGCTGCTTCGGGATGGTACTGCACCGAGAACACTGGTAGCTTGCGGTGACGCATGCCTTCAACACACTGATCGTTAAGATTGAGATGCGTGACTTCGACTTCGGCAGGCAGGCTGTCCGCTTTAACCGCGAAACCATGATTGTGTGAAGTAATCTCCACGCTCTTTCCCTGAATCTCTTTAACCGGCTGATTGCCACCGCGGTGTCCAAAGACGAGCTTAAAGGTAGAACCGCCAAAAGCTCTACCCAGCAGTTGATGGCCGAAACAAATCCCGAAAGTGGGGACAGCCGCCTCGAGCAGCAGCCGTATCTCGTCCACTTCTTTGTTCATCGAGGCAGGATCACCTGGTCCATTCGAAAGAAAGATGCCGTCAGGTTTCAGCGCCAGAGCTTCGATTGCCGGAGTCGCTGCCGGTAGTACCGTTACCCGGCAGCCCAGGCGGGCGAGCTCGCGCAAGGAGTTACGCTTGACACCAAAGTCATAGCAGAGCACGTGAAACCGTTCGCGGCCCTCGGCAGGAATCTCGTAGGGATGTTTCGTCGTTACGACACTCGCAAGCTCTCGATTTTCCATTCGCGGGGAGCTGCGCGCTTTTTCCACAATGTTCGCTTCGTCCAGATCGAGCGTTGACAAACAGGCTCGCATTGCTCCTTTGTCGCGAATGTGTCTGACAAGCGCGCGCGTATCAATCCCTTCGACGGCCACGATATTCCACCGCGTTAGATAGGCATCCAAACTCTCCTCGGAACGCCAATTCGAAGCCAGTCGACTCGCTTCACGAACAACAAAGCCTTCGACCCAGGGTCGCGAAGATTCCGCATCGGCGTTGTTGACGCCGTAATTGCCAATCAGCGGATAAGTCATGCAGACGATCTGACCGGCGTAGGAAGGATCGGTAAGAACTTCCTGATAACCGGTCATTGAGGTGTTAAAAACCATCTCACCGCACGCTTCGCCCTCGGCGGCCCAGGAACGACCGCGAAACGTTCGACCATCTTCGAGAGCTAACAGAGCTGGTTTGCGTTTATGCAGAGTCATTCCTATTTCCGATTAAAATTGTGGCCGCAAAAAAGCACAAAATCGCAAAACCAAGAAGCCACGCACTTGCTTCTTGCAGCTTTTTTGCCGCTAATCAAACTTGTGATCGGAGAAACTGTTGTGCTTCATTCAGCCAACGTTTGCTCGCCCGATACTTGTAAGCGGGCGAGGTCTTTACCGCTTCGATGCACTTCTCCATCAGGCTCGCTGCTTCTCTTTGATGTCCCAACCCAGCGTGCGCCCGGCCCATGAGATAAAGCCCTTCCGGATCTGAAGGCCGGTGCTCCAGGAATTCTTCCAGTGCGGCTCGTGCATCTTCGAACTGATTAGCCTCCAGGTAGGTTGAACCAACTTCACGCCACACCTCGTATTGGGCGTGTGCCGGATTGCGCGAGACTACCGGCTCGAAATTCTTGATCGCATCAGTAAGCCGTTTCTGCTGGCGGGCGATGCGCCCCAGTTGATAATGCGCATCGATTTCTTCCTCATCAATCTTCACGGCGCGTTCAAATCTTTCCCGCGCAGCGTCCAACTCGCCACGCTGTTGATGGATCAAGCCAAGATTGTAGTGAGCTGACGCATCAGCTGGATTTAAGGTAGCGGCCTCGAGATTCTGTCTAAAAGACTCCCGGGCGCGATGAGTTTGCAGAATGCTACCGACGTAACCGCGCAGGAACAGGAACAGCATCAACAGCAGGAAGGGCGAGGCCAGAATAGGACTTAACAGCAGACCCCAGAGAGGAGAAATCAGCAAGGCGATCAATAGACTGATTAATAAAATAACCACTGATCGCAGGGTCGAGACACGAAGTGCATCGCGAATGGCGATTACAGCTATCGCCAGGAAGAATAAGATCTTGACGCTGCGGAAGAGACCCGCCGCCACCAGCTGCGGATCTCTCATTGTAAGTTCCAACTGGGCAATAAACTCCGGCGGCAGGCTGGTCCAGTTTCGAACCTGCGGGGCCGACTGGATGGAAGCGGCCACGTAGCTGGATTCAAGCCCGCTCACATGCAGCAGAACCGCGGCAAGAATGCTCAGAAGGTTTGCCCACGCGAATGCATACAGCAGGGTCGAGGCAAGGGTCGCATATTCTTGTTGGAGGAGCAGGCTGAAACTTCCTCTGCGCTCAAAAAGATTGCCGACAAAGATGAGTATTGGGACCAGAACTCCCGCAAGCAGCAGAATGATCGTGGCAGATTGAAACAGGAGGCGAGCTGCCGACCCAGGACCGCTGAGTAACACCGCTCGGTTGCCCGCAATCAACTGGGTGCTCAGCGAATAGGCAAACTCAAGCAGAAGCGCCAGGCCCGCACCTTGAGCCAGGGCGCCCCGATCACGCAGCTCTCGCATGCCGCGCATCGGCGCGTAAAAGAGCATCAACACCAGGCGCAACCAATTAGCCATGTGATTACTGATCGTAATTATTACGCGGAACTTCGAGCGACTCAGGCGGACGATACTGACTCGGCTGAGGCACCGGTGTCAGGTTCTCGTGATGAATCACGCTGGCGTCCCCAATTGGCCAATAGCGGAAAAGCGCTTTGCCATAGATGTACTTCTTTGGCACCAAACCCCAAATCCGAGAGTCGCTCGAGTTGTCGCGGTTGTCTCCCATAACGAAGTAATAGTTTGGCCTTACATAAACCGGCGGCTGACTGCGGTGCGAAAGATTAAAGCGCGGATCAAGGTACGTTTCATTAAGGTCGCGCCCGTTCACACGCACGATGCCTTCGTGAACCTCGATAGTATCACCCGGCAGGCCAATCACCCGTTTGATGTAACTCTTCGACGGGTCGTCGGGAAACCAGAAGACGACAATATCACCCCGATCGATCTTCGGCGCCCAACGATATTCGTCGTAATAGATTAGTTTGTTTACGAAGATACGCTCGCCGTCGTGCAATCGCGGCAGCATCGACGTGCCTTCCACTTTCACCGGCTGCACAATGAAGACAACGACGAGGGCGGCAATCATCAAGGCAAATACCAGATCGCGGATCAGCAAACGAGCCTCGGACCAAAGGTGCCCATGCGCTTCTTCGTCAGGCCGCTGCTCCTGTATATCCTTATCGTCGTCGATGTGAACACCACCGAAGGGTGGTGGACGGCGGGTCTTGATTCCTAACATACTCTCAATTTCTGCGCGCGAGGGCTCGGGCCTTGCCTCTCAAGCAATCTGCTGCGATACGCAGCATTTTTGAGGTTAACTTTCGCCCGCGCTGTTGTCAAACACCTATATTAAAGCTGGGGAAATCACTTTAGCCACCAGCTAAGATAAGGATACTATGCCGAGGTTTATGACTTTACCGCCGTAGCTTAACGCCTGGGAGCGCGGGCGTCTCGCCCGCTTCCCACGGGATATCGATCAGATTGCGGGCGAGACGCCCGCGCTCCCAGGGCAAACTGAACCAGTACAGTTCGGTCCAATTCCTTGACAGTCATAACAACCGCTCTCTATCATTTGCCCCTCGACAAAATAAGCCTTACAGAATGGTTCATGAGCGAACCGCAAGGGAGGCTGGCAACCGTGATTAAACTAGACATCATCAACCGCGTAGCTGAAAAGACGGGCGTACCCAAGATGAAAGCGGAACAAGCGGTCGATGCCCTTTTCCAGTCGATGAAGGAAGCCCTCACGCGCGGTGAGCGGATCGAGTTGCGAGGTTTCGGGGTCTTTGTAGTTAAGCCCCGCAAGCGTGGGGTCGGCCGAAACCCGCGCACAGGCGAAGAAGTGGCGATTCCATCCGGCAAGACCATTCGTTTCAAACCGGGCAAGGAACTTCAGGCACACGAAGATGGTGAGTTGTTGGCTGACGACGACTCGGAAGAAGAAGACTACTAGACGGTAGATTAAGAAGAGTTTTCAGGGCTAGAGAATGGAGCAGAAGACACCTCCGACTCTGGCCCTTTGATATCTAACGGCACATATGGCGGAATCCGTCGAAACAATTCCAAACCTGGTCGTACGAGCCCAGGCTAAGACCGTCAACCGCATCACCTCACGCGAGTGGATGATTCACGGCTCGCTTTTCATTCTGACTCTAGTGACAACTACAGTCGCCGGCATCATTCTGGTGGCTCCTGATTTGAATGTTCCCGAACCGCCGCTGACAGGCTTTCTGAATTACCTTCTCTATGTGCCCAGAACTTACTTATGGAATATCGGCAGCCTGCTTGAGTTCGCCTTTTTTCATCGCCAAATACTCGCTGAGGGAGTAACTTTTTCACTTGCTCTTTTGGCAATCCTCTTTGCCCATGAGATGGGGCATTACCTCGCTTGTCGTCGCTACGGCGTCGGAGCAACGCTGCCTTTCTTCATTCCCGCACCACCGTTGTTCTTAGCCGGCACGTTTGGCGCATTCATAAAGATTCGCACGCCAATTCCTTCGCGCCGAGCGTTATTCGATATAGGTCTGGCAGGACCAATAGCTGGTTTCGTAATCGCTTTGCCAGTTGCAGTGATTGGCGTCCTGCACAACCAGCCTCCTATAGTCGCCACGGGCTCAGAAATTGTGTTCAATGATCCATTGCTGATGCGCCTGCTGGCTAAGGCACTCGGTATTGATCTCGATCCATACTCACCAATCAATCCATACTACATGGCCGCTTGGATAGGGTTGTTAGTGACCAGTCTGAATCTGATGCCAGTGGGACAGCTCGATGGCGGACATGGTGTCTTTGCAGTCTTTGGAGCTCGAGCCCATCGACTTGTGGGTCGCCTCGCATTTGTCAGCATCGCTGTGCTGGCGGTGTTGGGTCTTTTGTGGCATGGAAGCCCAAGCGGCTTTCTCTTTGTTGTGTTGTTGGGGATCATGCAGCGAGTTGGTCACCCGCAACCCGTGCAGATGGAACCCTTGGGCAAGCAGCGCATCGTTGTGGCTATCTTGACCCTTTTGATCTTCTGTCTCTCGTTCTATCCGTTTCCATTTACCCTCAACTAAACTGACCTGCAACTTCGTGGGGCTTCGTGTCAATTCGTGGATCGACTCGTTTTTTCCAGCCTGTCAGGCTGAAGGCAGTAGGGTTATTATTTGGATTAGGTCCGCTGCTAAACCGCAGCGGCAGGTAGGAGGCCCTTGATTTCCCGCACCACCCGCGCCACTTCAGCCTGGTCGGCAAGAGCGATCATGAAGAACTTATAGCCCTGATGAAAACAGATTACTCCGTTGGCGAACAACCAAACTCCGTCCAGGAAGGGATTGCCACCGAGCAGCCAACTGATCGGAGCCCCGGTGATGCGCCCGGGTTGGAAGATTTGTGCCCACATAGCAGCTCCTGCGGCGCAACTGAAGGCGCCCAGTAACGGAGCGCCAACGTACCTGGTGATCTTGCGTTCGAACTCAGCCCGTTTTTGGTCCGCCTCAGAAAGTTCGCCCTTCCCGATCAGCTCTCTTTGCTCGCGCAAATGCTTTTCAAACTTTTCACTCGCTTTGCGCAGACCATAGACAGGAAGAGCTGAATGGGTCAGCCAATGAGGATGCGACCCGAGCAACACCGCGTCGAGTCCGGGGAAGGACGTGCCCATCCGTACTCCCAGGACGAGTGAAAAAGAGACTACCGCGGCTTTGCCCGGATTTTCCTTGATCCAATCGCGGGCTTTCAGAATACCCGCGGTGGTGGCCGCTGAGGCCCTGGTTAGCCTCGCGCCGGCACTGTAAAACTGAGATGCGCGTTCATAGTAGCCCTTGGCTTCGTCTATCACTTCCTCCGCTCTTTTACTTGCGCCACCCGCAACATCTCGAAACGCTTCGCCCGCCTTTTTGGCGCCACGCATGGCTTCGTTTGCAGCACGTTTGGCACTTTCGCCGACGTCCTTCTCGTCAGTCAGACGCTCAGCTTCCGCACGCAAGCGCTCGGCCCCGCTGGCCACGCTTTCGACCCCACGTTTTGCAGCTTCTCCGGCAACCCGAGCACTCTGTTCAACAAGGTCGGAAATCGCATACTTATCATCCAGCTCACGGGCCTTCCGCCGTGCCGATTGATGCCATTCGTCGAGTTTTTCTTTGTAGTCTGCCATTTCGCTATTGAAGCATTCCCTGGTTCCTAACCCTTTACGCTCCTGGCCGTCTTCGAGTTCAACTCTCGCTTAATGCCAGCCACCCGATCCCGTCCCTCCCTTTTCGCCCGATAAAGAGCAGCATCGGCCAGCGCTATTAATTCACGCACTGTTTTCGCGCCGGAAGGACACTCTGCCACGCCAAAACTGGCACTTACACTACCCACACTGGGGATTTCCATGGATTTCACGGCAGACCTGAGTCGCTCAGCCACTTCCATAGCACCGGTAAAATCAGTCTCGGTCAGGATTATAGCGAACTCTTCGCCTCCGACTCGGGCGGCGAGATCGATACCTCGGGTACCCTCCTGGAGCACTCTCCCCAGCCTATTCAGGGTCTGATCGCCGGCTTCATGTCCATGCGTGTCGTTGACCAGCTTGAAGTGATCGATGTCAATCATGAGCAGAGAAAACGCATGACCATAGCGCAGGGTGCGCGCGACCTCACGGTCCAACTGGCGCTCGAAGCGTCTTCTGTTTGCCAGGCCCGTGAGGTGATCGGTGAAGGCCAACTCTTCGCACGAGTCCAGGTAAGACTTAAAGTCCAGCAGAGTTTTGGCCCGGGCCAGCAATAGATCGAGATCCGTTGGGTCGGTGATGTAGCCAAGTGCGCCGACCTCCGAGCCTTTTCGCAAATCCTCCGCCTTGTGACGTCCAGCGGTTTGCAGAATGACGGGGATGAACTTCGTCTTGGGGTTGGCCCGGATGCGCCGGGCCAGCTCATATCCATCCACCAGCGGCATCATGACGTCCGCGATTATCAGGTCGGGCTGATACGATTCAATTGCCGCCAACCCTTCTTCCCCGTTCCAGGCGATGCGCACATCGTAACCCGCCATCTGTAGCGCGAACTCGAGTAAATGGGCCTTGTCAGGGTCGTCATCAACAACTAGTACGTTAAATTTTCCCAGCATAAATGTAGAACTTAGATTACCGACATAATCCTTGCGCGCTCTCGAAATTTCATGCTACAGTGCGACAATTCAGTAATTGTCCGTTTCGCGTTCTTTACTCGCCACAAAGAAACTGGTCAATAACGAAGAATAGCCGAAAAGGTCGTTAGCCTCGGGAATATTTCCAGGGTTACCTTACATTTTTTCGTTTCAATTTCCCGCGACAGGACAACAAAACCGGTTATGCCTGACTACTGACGTTAGGTATTTAAGACGCTTCTCAACTCCTGGAGAACAAACGTCCATGAAAACTTCGCACCTCAAGCGTGCACGTGACCTCACTGCAGCAGATCGTGTCGAAATAATCCGGCGACTGTCATTCGGTTCTTCACTTAGCGACACCATCCTGGCAAATCTGGCCTCCAACTCCATTGTGCTTGATGCGCGGCGGCGCCGTTTCGTTTATCGAGCCGGCGATCCGGCCGACTGTCTTTATGCGATTGTCAGAGGACGGATAAAGCTTTGCCGAATTGAGCCTGGAAGCCTCCGGGAAGCTGTAATAGATATCTTGCCAGAGGGCTCATTATGCGGCGAATCGGCGCTCTACTCGTCTGCGGGGCAACGCGAAAACTCGGCAATCGCCTATGAAAACTCGAGGCTTTTGCGAATTCCCGCCGGGGATTTCAAACAGGGGATGGCTGAGGACAACGCTCTTCATGATTACACTTTCCGGCTGATCGGTCAACGACTTGAACATGCCGAGCGCCGGCTCGCCGATTTTGCCTTGAACGCTATTCCAGCGCGCCTGGACCGGCTACTGGCTGATTTTTCGGACCGTTACGGTGTCCCTGAGCCGGAAGGGGTGTTAATCGATATCCCGTTACCGCACCGCGAAATTGCCTCAATTGTAGGGTCGACCCGAGAAAGCGTGACGGTCCGCTTGAACGCCATGCGCCGCGAAGGTACGATTGAATTCGTTAATCGTCGCATCCTGATCAAACGCCCGGCAACGCTCCAACCGGCCATTCCATTGGCAAATTGAACCGGCTAGGGCGCTAAATTTTCGGTGTCATGAAGTGCCCAACCTGCGGAAAACCTACCGATTGGAAAGACAATCCTTTTCGTCCTTTCTGTTCCGAACGCTGCAAACTGGTGGATTTTGGCCGTTGGGTGAACGAGGAGTATCGCGTGCCCGACGAGCGAATAAGCTCTGATCAGGACGAATCCCTAACGGATCAAGTTGACGCGCCGGCCTCCGACTCCACGGGTGACTGACCAGTGGGGGTGTTTTCGACGCTCGTGGTCCATCTCTAATCGAGCCTCGTGTAAAATGTGCCCCATCGAGGAATACCCCGCGATGCCCAGATTCTCATGGTCCAAAATTTCGGCGTTGGTCGCTATCGTGTTGTGTATCTTAATCCTGGGCGGTTGTGCGCCTAAAGTTGGCAAAGAGAATGAACCCTCGCCGGTCTTGTCGGGCCCACCAAACACTACATACCCGATGCCCCCGCTAAAGAGCGGCGTTTCGCTGGGCCAATTGGGCTGGTCCTTAGCTGACGGTGAACATGTCACAGTCTCGAACTACCGAGAAAAGGTCCTGGTGCTCGACTTTTATGCGACCTGGTGCGCTCCGTGTCGCGACAGCATTCCTCACCTGATCGATCTGGAGAAGCGTTATGGATCGAAAGGCTTGGTTATTGTTGGATTGAACGTGGGTGGACCGGACGACCGGGCTGAAGTGCCGGGGTTTGCTCGCGAATTTGATATCAGCTACGCACTTGGTTTTCCCGACCAGGCTCTCAGCGATTTTTTGCTGTCCGACAGCGACGCGATTCCGCAAACCTTCGTTTTTGATCGTCAGGGGCAGCTGGTTCAACGTTACGTTGGCTATAGTGATTCAACGGCAGGTGAACTGGAAGAAAAAATTAAGGCTATCCTGGCAGGCTGATGGCACTTGAGTGCGCCCTCACCGGCACCAGTTGTGTCACAGGTACGGCAAAAATGGGAGTGACCGTATTTGCTGGTCCTATATACTGGTCCTATATATATGTTGACGGCAATCGTTGTGGTTTGATTTGTTCCAGTCTTATCGAGCACGGGTGACAAGGTGAGAAGAGAGTGAAAAGAGCAAAAATACTAGTGACCCTCGGGCCGGCTTCTCGAGACTCGGCCGTCGTTGAAGCGCTGATTGGCGCCGGTGCGGACGGTGTGCGCATCAACATGTCGCACGGCACTCATGAAGAAAAAGCCGCCGACATAATGGTTGCTCGTGCCGCCGCGGCGAAGGCTGGTCGCCCCCTGGCGGTGCTGGTGGACTTGTCCGGGCCAAAAATCCGCACCAGCGAGCTTGCTGAAGGCAAGCCGATCACGCTTGAAGCCGGGTCGCTATTCACGCTGACCACTCTCCCCGTTGTCGGGAATAAAGAGAGGGTCTCCACGAATTATCCGGATCTGCCAAAAGTGGTATCGGCAGGAGCGCGTTTGCTGCTCGATGACGGCGCAATTGCGCTCATGGTGGAGCGCACAACCGAAACAGATGTCGTCTGCCGTGTGATAAACGGCGGCGTCTTAGGAGAAAGGAAGGGGATAAACCTGCCCGGCATCTCTCTGCCAATCGATTCGCTCACTAAGAAGGACCTGGTAGATCTTCGCTGGGCGATCAAGCAGGATGCGGACTATATCGCGCTTTCTTTTGTGCGCAGCGCCGAGGACTGCATTAGGGCAAAGAGTCTGATTGCCGAAGGAGGCGGGCATGCTCCGCTGGTAGCAAAGATTGAAAAGGCGGAAGCCATTGAACATCTGGACGCAATCATCGAGGCTGCTGATGCGATCATGGTCGCGCGCGGAGATCTGGGCGTCGAAACAAGCGTCGAACTGGTTCCGGTCTACCAAAAACGGATCATTGAAAAATCAGTCGCCGCCGGAAAGATGGTGATCACAGCAACGCAGATGTTGCAGTCCATGGTCACAAATCCGCGGCCAACGCGAGCTGAAGCTTCGGATGTTGCCAATGCGGTCTGGGACGGGACTGATTGTTTGATGCTTTCCAACGAGACGGCTACCGGGCTTTATCCCGTACCTGCAGTCAGCACTATGGCCAGGATCATTGAATCAGCAGAGTCCGGTAGAGAAACCGATTCCGATAGACTAGGCAAATTGGCGAACAGGCAGTCCGGACGCGTTAGCCGTGCACTCTGCGAGGCTGCTATTTTTGCCGCTGAAGAGATGGCCACAAGAGTAACGGCCGTATTCACACAATCGGGATTGATGGCTCGCAGGCTCTCCTCACTACGTCCCCTACAACGAATCGTTGCGCTAACGCAATCACTAGCAGTGCAGCGCGAGTTGGCCTTGATCTGGGGAGTTGAATCGCTTCTAACGGACGCCGCCGAATCCACCGAAGGGATACTGCGAGTCGGAGAGCAAGCTTTGCTGCACGCGGGAGTAGTCAAGGAAGGTGAAATGATCGTTATCATGGCCGGAAGGCTTTCAGGCCTCGGCCTTTCCAGTTCCGTGACCCTGTTCGAGGTCCGCGGATCGTCTAGTAAAGAAAACGCTGACGATGTCAGCCGGTGAGTTTTTCGACCTCATTCGCCCGGCCTTTCTTGTGTTGGCGGCCCTCTTATCGACCTGGGTCCTGGTCAATGCGCAGCGAGGAGGGTTTGGCATTTACATATCGCTGGCCTGGGCTCTGGCGACTTTTTTCATTCCCCTGGTCGTCTTTCCAATCTACCTGGCAGTTAAACTTCAGCGCCACCAACCACCTAAACAATCGCAGCCTGTTAAGACGCCACGAGCTGGGTTTCTGACGCCGGTTCTTTACCTGACAGCGATTCTAACGTTCATCGCCATTTCGGAACTTCGCGAGTCGAATAGTGTGGACATGCATCTGGCAAGGGCAACTCAGGCCAAACTGGCTGGGGACAGGCGAGGTGCTATTGGGGAGTATAAAGAGGCGCTCGCGATTGAAGATGACCCTCACACCCGAAAGTTGTTGGGGCTTGAGTTCAGTGATGATGGTGACTGGGTCGCGGCACTCGCAGAATTTCGTTTGGCGGAGCGCGGTGGGGAGCCGGACAACTTACTTCCTTTTCGGATCGCACGTTTGCTGGATGCGCTGAACCAGCCAAATCAAGCGCTAATGGAATACAAGAAGTTTGTTTACAGCGATTCTTGCGTCAATGCGCGGCCTGATTATCGTTGTGAGGTAGCCAAACGCCGGCTTGAAGAGGTTGCTGTGCCTTAAGCAAAGCTATTCGGCGCGCAGTACTTCCCTGACAGTATCCTTAATAGAGGTTGCGGGTTTGGTGGCGCCGGGAGCTTGTTGCGGATCCCGCCAGTTGTCGAGAATTCCCACCTGGTGTACGCATTGCAAAGTGCAAGTCGGAGCACACCACTTTTCAGTATTGTATTCGCGATCGAAGTCTTCCATCGTGTAATCCGCAAGAGGAATACCCGGATAGCCACGCTGTTGCGAGCACCAATGGACCAGCCCCTCTTCACAGACATACAAGTAACGCGCTCCCGCGCGGCAGCGCCATTGGTAGGGTTTGCCTTCCGCGATACTGTCTTGAAACCAATTGAGTCGCGCGTGGTCTTTATTTCCAAGCTTCTTTACCTGCTGGAAGATGGACTTTTCCTTCTCCGATAACGCCTTTAGCGTTCCGTCGTGATCGTGAATCACTCCCACTGTTGTCGAAAACCCGAGCTCTACTGCGCGGCGAGCTACGGTAAGCGCGTCTTCCGGGTTTTTGATGCCGCCGCCAATGACGGAATTAATGTTGATGTGAAAGTCGGCGTATTCGGAAAGATAGCGCAGCTTCTTGTCCAGTACGCGCAGACTCTTCCGCGAAACCTCGTCCGGCTCGACGTTATCGATACTGATCTGGAGATACTCGAGCCCGGCTTTGTTCAGACGTTTAATTCGTTCGGGAGTAAAGTAGTAGCCGTTCGAAATCAGTCCCGCGATCATGCCCCGCACTCGAATGTGATGAACAACGTCGTCCAATTGCGGGTGCATCATTGGCTCACCGCCGGAGATGGTCACGACGGATGTTCCTAGTTGGGCGAGTTTATCGAGACGGTTCTTCACAACTTCGAGCGGCACAGGCTGAGAGTTGTGGTCATACTCGTTGCAGTATCCACACGCCAGATTGCATCTGCGCATGGGAATCAGGTGCGCGAGCACCGGGTGCCGGCTGGAAAGCAGGGCCCGGCTGATAAAGCTCGCTTCGCGAAGTTTTAACCTGAGAAACTTAGTCTTTCTCATTCCACTTCCAGATTGCTACGGTCTGCCAAGTTCTGGCGCTGAAGAATATGCGACCGCAAAAGAGAAGGCAAGAGGTCCTGCCTGTCCTCTACGCATCAAACGACGAGGGGCTCTGGTCCATTAAGACAAGAGCCCCTCAGCCGTTTCAAGGTACGATCAAATTCCTAGCTCTTGACGATCTTTACGCTTGAGTCAAGCTTGATGGCAAATTCTTCCGCCGAGATCTTGATATTGCGTTCAAGACCCGTCAACCGAACAGTAGTCGCGTCGTCGTTTTTCTCGACAATCTTTGTCTGCACCGGCATACCGCCACCGTCCACCCATATCTCCGCGTACTTGAAGCCCTCATTTTTTTTCGGAGTGAGTTTGATGTGAATGGTGCTGACACCGCCCCACAGTGTTTCCTCGCGCACATCCTGGACCGGCTGGAAGCGACTCTCCAACTCGCGTCGCGACATATAAACAAGACTCAATAAGCCGCCACTGCCGCTGTTTACCTTCGACGACCTTGAGCTTCCTGTATAAGCCATGTTGAGTCGGGGGCGGAAAAGTATGTACTTACCGTTGGAAACGGTAAGAATTTCATGTTGTGGACTGCGCCATTCAATTCTCACTGAAGCCTCAGTTGCACCGGAAGGCTCGTACAAAATGACGCCATTGAACTTCTCAGAGTCGCGCAGTTGAGAATTGTATTTCTCCATACTGATACCGGCGCGAAGCGACCTGAGACTCTGTCGATTCTTCTCCATTCGGTTTAGCACGGCGCTAACAAGTCCTGCCCCTTGTCCATGAACCGCCGTCGGAGAAAACACGACGAACGTGGTAACAATCATCATTCCTATTAGACTCAGGGGAATCAATCTCTTCATAAACTCTCCTAACTCATGTTCCTGCCCCCGGCACACAAAAAACCCCGCAATTATAGGGGACGGTCAGCGTATGTCAACCTCGTACCCAACTGTCGTTCCATTTGGAGCGACTCGCTTTCGGACTCCCAGTACCTGCACATCGGCCCGGCCTGTCAGAGCTCGCACCCGATCTTGGATCCGACCAGTATCTCCTTCGTTCTCAATGACTTCCGTACCCACCAAGAGCGTTGAAATGCTGGATTTTTGATGCCGGTCAGCAGCGAGCCGTTCGCCGGTTTTAAACCAGCTTTTCGGCGTCAAAAAGATGAAAATTAAAATCACAACACAGAGGGCATCCCACTGCCAGGTGTTCCGCTCATAGTTCCAAAAGACGATTTTCTTTAACGCGTTTAACAATTTCTCGATCAACCGATCTTGCAAGTTGCCAGCCACATTGATTGGGACGTGCCCACTCAAGACTGCAAGGCCGAACAATTATGGATTGGAAGCAGGTTTACATCCGGATTCCCGGCGCAGGCTCAACGATATGGCCGTCACGCATCTGCACGATTCGCCGGCACATTGCTGCGGCCTCGGGGTTGTGAGTAATCATGATGATGGTTTGATTGAAGCGGTAATTCAATTCCTGAAACATATTTAGAACGACAGCCGAGTTCTCGGAGTCGAGATTGCCGGTCGGTTCGTCAGCCAGCACAATTGCCGGTCGGGTTACCACTGCGCGTGCCAGCGCCACCCGCTGTTGTTCGCCGCCGGATAATTCCAGGGGCTTATGATGAAGCTTATCCTCCAACCCCAACAAGCGCAATACCTCGCGGCGACGCGAGGGATCCTCTCCACCATTGCCATGAATTCGCTCCGCCAGACGTAGATTTCCGTCAGCGGTCAAAGTGGGAAACAAGTTGAAGCGCTGAAATACAAAACCGATTTTCCGGCGCCGAATATCAGTTCGTTTGGCATCAGAAGCCTCTGTAAGGTCTTCCCCGTCGATGACAATTCGCCCCCTGGTTGGAGTTAACAGACCGCCAAGCAGATGCAGCATAGTTGATTTGCCGCATCCGGAAGGTCCCATAATGGCTACAAACTCACCCTCCTGGACTGACAGCGATACGCCCCGAAGGGCCGGCACGTCAACTTTGCCGACCCGATAAACCTTCTCGAGGTCTTCCGCCTGTAAAATTGTCCGCATACTACAAATCGCCGGGCCCAGTCCTTCATGGATGCCAAATGATATCACTGGCATTGCTTCGGCATCCTGCACACGGAAACGGACGCCATCGATACCGTCACGAGAGATGTTAATACAATCTGACACTCGATACCTAGACGCTAGCGATTAGTTGTTTTCTGGCGTGCATCGAGGTCTACTTCCGGCAACTGCCACTTGTTTTCGAGGACAAAGGCCTCCGGACGATATTCGCGATCGAGCACTACCGATTCCGGAGCTTGATAAGTAACGTTCAGCTTGTATCGATCGTGGGGCCGGGTAATTTCAATCCGCGATGGAAGTCGTCGAGCCCCGCCTTCGCCGAAAGGCTTTTCATCGAAGAATGAGACGTCCGTGATCAATAGTCCACGATCATCAAAAGTCTGCAACCGAGCGAGTCGAATACCTCCTACGCGATCGAACCAGAACCTGCGTAACAACTTCGCTTCGCCCCCGGAGAGTGTGAGTTCCTCGAGTATAAAGTAGCCTCGGATAATACGGGTACCTTTCTTAGTCTGTGGCCGTGTGTCCAACTCTTCCTGATAGAACTCGCTCTGGGAATAGCTAAGGCCGTCACTTGCTGAAATCGGCCGCACCATGAGCGCGTCAGTCAAGTGTTGTGGACGAAGGTTTGATAGAGCGCTAACTGTCAGCTTCTCTGTCATCGCCCGCTTCTTGTCCCCTTTGGCCGGTTCGCTATTGCTGCCGTCAACGTCCAGCTTGTCATAGACAGCATTGTTGGTCCCTTTAACGAAGCGACGAAATTTCTCATCACCCTGTAGAACGGCCACGCGAAAATGCTCGCCATCGGAGGTCATATGGGCGATATCCTTGGCGATGAAGGGCACCTGAATTACGAGGTATACCTCGCCGGGCCGCTGGAGGGTAACCGTGCCATCGGCCTGCTTGTACTTCTCGGCAATTCCAGACTCGGCAAACGAATTATCCTCAAACGTCAAATCCACTTTGCCGTGGATCGACTTCACGCTTGCCAATCGATTTACCTCCTGGAAGAGTTGATTCTTATCGGCCTCGGCTAAAGGAGTCAGAAGCCGTGGCACCTGCACACGCTTGTGTGTGCCAAAAAGCCCCGCGCACCCACTCGTCGAGAGAACACTCAACAGCAAAAGCAGGAGAAAAGATGGGCGGGAAGGATGGAATTTATGCGCGCGGAACGAATTGGGCATCAAGTAATGGCCTTTGGGCGCAAATCATAATCCGGGATCGCGGAAATAGTACAAAGTTGCTCGTCAACCTAACAAAGAGATTTTTCCTTGTCAACGCGAGCTTTTGTCGAGTCTGCTAAGTCCGCGAGGTGCAGTCAATAGTCACCGATTGAATCAATTTCGCATTCGAAAAGCACTTTGAAATCTATCTTAATCCAATATCAATGGGGGCTTGCCAAACCTCTGCCGCATGCTGTTTATCGCTTCTCTAACTTTGGGACTGGAAACTATTTTTTGCTCCAGCCGGCGCTTGCCGGGAAAATCCAGGAGCATTATTCCCAGAAGGATCGTTAGGATGCCCTGACCGGGAATACCCGGAATCGACAGGATGATCCCCAACAAAACAAGAATCGCCCCAAGCACATTCTTCCCAATAACCGCAGCAATTCGAATGCCCTTTGGCTGGTCGTCAAGAAACTTGCGCTTGCTGGACCCGCTGAAATAATCAGGAGGCAACCTGACCAGAATGAACGATACAATGGCCAGGCTCGCCACAAACGTGATCAGGAAAATAGCGCCTGGCACGAGCAGATCGTGCCAGCTCCACGAACCAATCAACTCTGTGAGCCACCGTTTCATTCGACGCGCCGATGCGTTTCAAAGAACTTAATCGCCCAAACGTGCCTTTCTTCTTTCCTCGAGCAGCGAGGTAAGAATATCCGTAACTAATTCCTGCGCTGGACCTTCCAGCTGAAAATCGGGACTGCGCGCAACTTCCCAAAACTCATCAAGGCCCCGGGCCCCTGCTCGTTCCAGAGCCAGAACCTGTACCAAAAGATCAATTACGTCAGCAGCTTTTACGAGCCGCGCTTCCAGCTTCGTACGTAACTCATAATCTTCATACAGATCCTTGTATAGCTCGCGGTTGTCCAGGTCCTGCACGATGTCGGCAAGAGCTGCTGACTCCGCCCCTTTTCTGGCAGTTGCGCCAAAGTAAGTTATAGCTGTTCGCGGCATGTCGCCCACGCGCGCTTCCGCCCAGTCGTGAAGCAGGGCGATCCTGAGTACACGCTCAACGTTAATGCTCACGCCTTTGCTAACCAGTTCATCAGCCAGCAGCATGGCGGTCACACTGACACCGAATGAATGCGCTGCAACCGATTCGGTGCCCCCTGGCATTCCGCGCAGAGACCAGCCCGTTCGTTCCAGACGTTTGAGACGCTGCAACTCAACTAACACTGAGAGCACGGAATTATTCGACATCAGCATTTCGGACATTGATGCCTACTTTAACGCGGCTGGCGGGTGGCAGCAATCCACTGCCAAATGAGGTGGTGTCATGTTTTCGGTTTCTGCAGGTACTCCGTGTCCTCGGTGTCTCCGTGGTTGAACATGACGAAGAAACCGCTCACCACGGAGACACGGAGGACACAGAGATGCACACTGCCAAGTTCACACGAGTAACGCTGAGGATGCGAGGACCAGACTGAAGACCCAAATCTAGAGGTGGCAGGCTGGATGAGAACAGCCGCAACTTATCTCTATCACACCGGCATCTTCGGCATCCTTGCAGTATTCGCCGCAGAATTTGCTGTCGGAGTCTGGCGGACAATCACACGGACCATGAGCGCATTTTTTTTCCTTCGAGTCGGCCATAAACACTACCTTCCTATGGTGCACCACGCACCACGATTGCTCGTCGTCTATCACCCACGTTTAGAACCAACGGTTTACCCAATTGGATCGGATGTTCTTCACCATCAATGCTGATCACCAGATTAACTGGTGGTCCGTTTGACGTGCCGTTTGACATGCTTGCGGCGCCGGATCCGGATGGCAATGCCCGCGGTAGAAGATCTGTAGCCACTACTCGCCAACTAGCCACAGCGCAGGTGATATGGACCCCCGGCGTATCAACTTCCACGGCTTCATTCGGTGCAAACGCCTCAGTCTTGAACAGCCCATCACCACAGCGAACACCCGAGGCGTCGTAGAAAGTTGCATGGCCCGAAACGTAGTTATAGAACTGCTGGCTTACGTTCCGCAGAATAATCCTGGCATCAGTGACCGGTGTGTCGGGCGCGCCGTTCAAAACTGCGGTGCGCAGAGTTGCCTCGACGGCACGCTGGCCCATTGAATCGAAAGCGATCGCTGGTTGTGTCAAAGGTGTTGGTGGTTCAGTTATTGGCTGCTGGGCGCGAGCGGTAATCATGGTCAGTAAGCAAAGTGTTGCACACCCGGCGAAAATACCTGTTCTCACGGCGGCTCTCCTTGGACTGGATTGAATACAGGTTCGAGGAATCTTATGCCCGATGGGACGGACAATCAATGCCTAACGAGAGGAAGAGATGATGCGCCGCGCGGCATGATATACGCACCATCGGTATGACTGGCCTGGGTGATAGCCTCGTCTAACGATCGGAAGGGAAACATGCGCATGAGTTTGACGTCCTGAGAAGCCAGTTCAGATACAAGCAGAACGCGAAAACGCTCCGCCTTTGTCAGCAGGGCCCAGGCGGTTTGCCCGTTAACTTCGTACCCCCGTTGCAAGCGCGTTTCCAGTGCGAGGGAATCACGCTCCTCGAACCACTTCAGGAAATCCGCTCGGCCCAGACCATCACGGCACTCCGCCAGCAGGATTATTGTGCCCCCTTCCCGGCAGGCGTGCGCCGCCATGTCGAGCGTCTTGTGTGCTTGAATCAGGTTAATGTCATAAGGCGATCCACCGCAGCTGGCGATTACGAGATCGCGCTTCGCCGGGATTTTGACCGAGTGGCGCGCAAGATATTCCGCACAGCCTCGGCGATGTGCTTCGCGCCAATGCCCGGCAAACAGCTGGGCGATACGTCCTCGCTCATCGACAACGGTATTGATGGTGAATGAAGGGTTAATTAGATCCGCGATGTGCTCGCATTCTTCATGTACGGCATTTCCGTCCAGCAAGCCTGTCCCTACACCTGCTCGGCGTCCTCCCTGCTCGAAATCCAGGGCTAACATGTGCGTCGCTTCCACCGTTGCTGTCGAGGCCAGTCCGGGACAGACGGATTTGCGCCCGCCTGTGAAACCTGCGAAATAATGAAAGCCAATCCCGCCAATGATAACTACATGATCAAAATCCTTCAGGGCTCGATTCAGTTCGACTCGTGTCCCGCGGTTAGTGAAACCAAAGTCAATCAGTTTCGCTGCATCAGCAGCGTCGTGGTCAAGCAGCTGGACGCGTTGGACGATGAAAGGCGTCAGTAGTTCCAGTTTCTCTTCCGGCGTAACTGAACGATGGATCCCGGTGGCGAAAATAATCGAGATGCCGGCAGGTTGGATGCCACTCTGAATCAGGCGACGGACCAGGAGGTTGACTGATTGAGAGCTCCCTGTGGCCCTCGTTGCGTCCGAGACAACAATCAGTACCGAGTCTCCCGCTGAGATTATTTCTTCGAGAGCAGGGGATTCTATCGGCGAATCAATAGCCGCGCCGATTTCCGGATCCGAGAGAGGAGTGAGGTGCGCTTCCGAGCCGAGGATCTGGAAGTATTGTTCATCAAAGGAGAAGCTCAGCGAGCGACTCCCATAAGCTAACGAGACTTCCCCCATTTGCCTCCCTCTCAGATGCCGAATTGCACTAATGCTCGTTCAATGACATGCAATGAGGCAAAATCCGTATCCCCGGCGCTCCGGGCCTCGATCAGCCAGGTTCTCAATTGCCGCGCCTCCTTAAGAGTTGAAATCCGACAAGCTCCAGTCAAAGCCAGGGTGACCAGCGCATCCGGCGCGCCGTGAGTAACGAGAGCGGCCTGGAGCGCTGCTTGTTCACGAAGATCAAGCGTCAACAGGAGATTGATTTCCATGGCTCACCCGGCGTTCCGTCAATACGAAACGGCTTGTGTTCGCATGAGGCTCGGAAATTAGCGTTCAGATCGAAAACAGGCAGTACCCGCGTGACAGAAATGGAAAGCTTCGTCCTCAAACTCGGTTGTTTCCATTTGAATCGTTAAATGGTCTACGCCAAAACGGTCGTGGAGCTTAAGCCGCAATTCTTTTAACAGCTCAGGTTGAGAGATGCTTTGCCCATGAATTACGTGGGCGCTCAGAGCTTCGCGACCTGAAGTGATGGTCCAAATATGCAGGTCATGCACATCGTTGACACCGTTCGTCTCGAGAATAGCGTCCTCCACGGCGGCCAGATTTATGTGTGCGGGTGTCCCTTCCAGTAAGACGTTCGTTGATTCGCGGATCAGCGTCCACGAACTCCAGACGATTAACAGACCGATAACAACGCTGAATAGAGGATCGGCGAAGTACCAGCCGTACCAGGACATTGCGGCGCCAGCGGCAATTGCCGCAATGGAGCCGAGCGCGTCGCTGAGCACGTGCAGCCAGGCACCGCGGATGTTCAAGTCAATTTCTCGCCGCCCATGAAGTATCCAGGCGCAGGTCAGATTAATGACTAAACCGCCGGCGGCCACGAGCATAACAGCATTGCCGCGGATTGGCGGTGGCGAGATCCACCGCTTCGACGCCTCGTATAGTATGAGCACCGAGATCAGGATTAAGGCCACGCCATTAATCAGGGCAGCAAGTATTTCCAGTCGATGATAGCCGAAGGTCTTGCTGGAAGTCGCCGGGCGAGTAGCAAACCAAACCGCGATCAGCGCCAGAGTCAAAGCCGCGACATCCGTCAGCATGTGACCGGCGTCAGCCAACAGCGCGAGGGAGCCGGTCCACCAGCCGCCGACAGCTTCCAGGATCATGTAGACAGAGGTAAGTATGAGAACCAGACTTAAGCGCCGGCGGCTGTCTGACGTATGCAGGTGCCGATGCCCCCGGGGTACCTCTCCTGCAATCTCAGTCGCTATGAGTCCAGCCTGGGCCATCGAAGTACTGCTCTCTAAATCTTCTCGAGTGCTGCGTGATGTCCGTCGCGCAAACTAAAGATTAGCAAATTACCAAAAAGGGTAACAGTCGGACGTGAGTATCCGACCCGGTGCAAACGGACATCCTGGAGGTGATGCAGGAAGCTCGCCATGAAAGGAACCGCACCAGGACTATTTTACATTCTGGCCAGGACTTTCTCGGCCAGGGCTCTCGACTTCCTTAACTTCAATGCCTGATCACCTGAGCCGCCAATGCTAATCCGAAAGTAACTGTTGCCCTTGAGCACGTAGAGCGCCCCACCTACGCGGCTTCCCATCCAAATTGCCTCTTGCCCCAGCCCGGCCACCTTTTGTCGCGGCGCAGATCCTTCTCCTTCCTCTTCGCCACGTTCGCCTTTTCGCCGCGTTTTATCTTCTCGGTCTCCTCCAAGAGTTTCGCCCCAGAACTCCTTGGGATTGCGAGCGTCCCCACCCTCACCTCGTTGAGTGAGCGACAAGCTGATTGAGTTCGTAAATGTCGGCAAAGCAAAAAAGCATTGAGACACGTTAAATCCACCGTCTGATGTGGTGCTTGATTTAGTCTGCCTCAAAGGCTCGCCCTGCACTGACTGAATCTCGCTGCTTGTCAGCAACGCGCAGGCGTCAACTTTGGCTCGTGGTTCCCTTGTGCCTGTGTCAGGCGGCGTCGGGGCCTGATTGGCGGCAGTGCTCGAGGCTGAAATCGTTTCGGAGGGTTTCACGGTGTTGTTGTCCAGCCGGGCCGGCTCGGACTTTTTGCAGGCGCTTACAGCCAGAATATGGAGACCGACAACGACAATCCAAATACGCATTGAACTAGTTAGCTCCTTTTCAGCGGAATGGTCATCTCTACTCCAACATAGATCTGGGCCTCGGCCACGGATTCTTTCATGACCCGTTAGGTCCCGCAAAGCTTGGCCTGAGGGCGGTAGTGCCCTAATTTGTAACGCAAACTGTTAGTTTGCGATGGTTGAGTGGCATTCAACGTGCGCGCAAGCTAACAGCTTGCGTTACAAAACCAAATTAGGACACCGCCCCAGAGGGCATACCCAGGTTGCTGGGAATAATAAGAAGATCCCTTGAGCTAACCTTGCATCAGACTTGAACATACGCAGACCTGTTAAAAGGGGCCACCAGAGTGGCCCCTTTTAACGCTACACCGCCCGTCTGATCGTTACAAGGCGGGTACATTCAAGGCTCGGTAGAAATCGCAATAAAGCTCGTTGTACTCTCGGATTGTCCGATCTAACATCGACGGCAGTTCCGCCAGGTCATTAACATTCACCGTAATGTTGGCATTGTTGAGAAAGGCAGCATGCGCGTCAAGCGTGCGAAATGACGGTGAGATTAGCCCGAAAAAAAGCCGCCGCCGCTGCGGCGGACGGAGGATATTTACTTCGCGCGTAACAAATGCCGCCCCTTGTTCAGCCGGGTCGAATTCTGGATCGAGAAGCACCACCTCAAGTCTATTCTCGCGCATTCTTTCGACCGCCTGCCTGGTGTCTTCTGCGACGAATACCTGGTAGCCGCTATCGGCGAGCATGCGGGCAATGGTCTCGCGACGAGCTTCTGCAGCACATATCAGCACCTGCCGACGGTTCCACTTCAGTCGTTCTGTTCTTCCGCTATCAGTGGCCTGCGGATTCCGAGCCAGTAACTCGCTGAGCGCTCGAGCCACGTCTGCAAGAGGCAGCTCGGATGGCTCGCCAAAGCGCGTCTCACCGGGGGGGTCGAAAGCGGGCGCGGGTTTCGGCCTTTCAAACCGCGGATGATCGGTTGAAGGGGAGCCTCCAACTGACAGAGCACTCTTTTGCGAAGCAGGACTGGCACTTACAGAACTGATAGTGGCGGCGCATTTTGGACAGCGAACACTGAACGAGCCAGATGGTACCTTTGCATCGTCAATTTGAATCCGTGCTGAGCAGTTCTGACAAACGATTATCATGTGATTCTTGCTTTCGGGAGGTTTAGAAAAAAGTGCCGTTCGGCCAACCTACTCGATCATACCGAGTAGCGAACCTGACTCTGAGAAAACGCCCGCGGGCATCTTCTCCATCTCTTTGCGCACAAAGTCCTCGGCAGCGGTGAGACCTTTGAGCGAAAGCAGCAGGTTGTTTTGATTGGTGGCAAATGTCAGGCCGTCTTCAAGGGTGACAATTCGCCGCTCGATCAAGTCTTTGATAACGGTATCAAAGTCCTGCATTCCATCCAGCTTGCCGTCACGCATCGCATCAAGCAGGGATTTTCCTTCGCCTTCGCCGCTTTCAATGTACTCGCGAGTACGAGGACTGGATCGCAGAATTTCAACGGCGGCGACCCGTCCACGGCCATCGGCGCGGGGGATCAGCCGTTGTGACACTATGTAGCGAAACGTTTGGGCCAGACGCGTGCGGATTACCTGTTCTTCGTTCTTGGGATAGAGGCCGATGATGCGGTCTACGGTTTTTGAAGCATCGATGGTGTGCAGCGTTGAAAGGATGAGGTGCCCGGTCTCGGCTGCTTCGAGGGCGATTTCGGTAGTTTCGAAGTCACGCATTTCGCCGATCAAAATTACTTTCGGAGCCTGTCGCAGAGCGGCGCGCAAAGCCGACGGGAAGTCTCGCGTATCCTGTCCCACTTCACGCTGGTTGATGGTCGAGTTTTTGTGCGTATGCAGATACTCGATGGGATCTTCGATCGTTACGATGTGATACTGCTTCTTCTCGTTGATGATGTCGATGAGCGAGGCCTGGGTGGAGCTTTTTCCGGAGCCGGTTGGACCGGTGACCAGCACCAATCCATTACGGATGTCGGCTATCTCCGAAAGCTGGGTGGGAAGCCCCAGCGTGTTCAAGGTGGGGATATCGGTGGGAATGACCCGCATCACGATCGAGTAAACACCGCGTTGCTGAAAGATGTTGACTCGAAAGCGCGCCCGTGAAGGAAGCGAATAGCTGAGATCTGCCGTTCCCGTGCGGGCGAGTTTCTCAGCAGCTTCCGCATTCCCATGCATCAGGGTCATGGCAATGATTTCAGTGTGATACGGGGTCAGCTTTTGCATGCCCAGCGGCTGGACGGGCGTAAGCTTGCCGTTTATTTCCACTTGGGGAAGCTGGCCTACGGAGAAATTGAGATCGCTGATCTTGTCGGAGACCAGCAGCATGCGTTCGATGACCGGCGGCAGATCGAAGAAGCTCATAGAAGGATATTTGCTCGCGGGGGAAGATGATGACCTGGAGTGAGAATACTTGATCGGGCGGACAAGGGAACGGTTACTCGCGCCAGGGCTAATTTTGGCGCATCACCACGATAAACGCAAGCTAAATTTGTTTAACCCCTGATCGGGAAGGTGGTAAGAGCGAGGAAAGCTTGAACTGTATTGCTGATTTGGTTCGAATCTTCGAACAGAGCGGATATTACGGCGAGGCTATCAGCGCCGGCGCGAAGTACTGCTTGAGCATTACAGACAGTAATACCGCCGATTGCGACCAGCGGTTTACGGCCAATGGCCTGGCGCACACTAGTCAACCCATCCAACCCTACAGGGGGTGCAGTATCGCTTTTCGATGAAGTAGTGAAGATTGGGCCCAGCGCAAGATAATCGACCGGCTCAGCTGCTGCATCGATCGCCTGTTGCAAATTGTGGGTTGAAAGGCCAATCAATGATTCTTCACCCAGCAAAAGGCGAGCGGCCCGGGGCGGCATATCGTCCTGACCCAGATGCACACCATCCGCTTCTACTGCCAGGGCTACATCCACACGGTCGTTGATGATTATCCGCACGCCAAACTGACGAGCTACGGTCATTGCCCTAATGGCTTCGAGTTGAAATTCTCTGGGTGAGGAATCCTTGTCTCGAAGTTGAACGAACCGTGCACCGCCGGCGGCCAATAGTCTCACTTGTTCCGAATGAGGCAGACCGCTTCGCTGTTGATCCGTGATTGGGTAAAGACTGGGTAAATGAAACATGAAAGCGGAGGGGACTAGCCCTCTTTCCGTTTTGGTCTTTCGTTAGGGCGCAGTACGCGCTTGCGCAGTCGAATAGTGTTCGGAGTCACTTCCACCAGTTCATCGTCGGCGATGAATTCCAGCGCCTGCTCGAGCGAGAGGTCTTTTGCCGGTACCAGCCGCATCGCTTCATCCGCGGTCGAGGCCCGCATGTTGGTAAGCTTTTTTTCCTTGATGGCGTTTACATCCAGATCGACGGCGCGCGCATTCTCGCCAACAATCATTCCCTCGTAGACCTTGATTCCCGGCCTGACGAAAAGGGTGCCGCGCTCCTGCAGATTGAAGAGCGCATAAGTGGTGGTTTCCCCGGTACGGTCCGCAACCAGAGAGCCGGTGGAACGTCCGCGCATTGTTCCCTGCCACTCGCCCCAGCGAAGAAACAGGGTATTGAGTAATCCTGTTCCCTTGGTTTCAGTAAGAAACTCACTCCGAAATCCGATCAAGCCCCGCGACGGCGTTTCAAACTCAAGCCGCACGCGACCAGTTCCATGATTGACCATCTTGTTCATTTGTCCCTTGCGGCGACCCAGGGCTTCGGTAACCACACCGATGAATTCCTCAGGGCAGTCGACGACGACTTGCTCGATTGGCTCCAGCAACCGCCCGCCGACGTTGCGGGTTATGGCTTCAGGCTTTGAGACCTGAAGCTCGTAACCCTCTCGCCGCATCATCTCGATCAAGATTGCGAGTTGCAATTCGCCGCGGCCGGACACTTTGAACTGATCCGGTGAGTCCGTTTCCTCGACTCGAATCGCGACATTTCCCAGTATCTCTTTATCCAGACGCTCCTTGACCTGCCGGGAAGTTACGAAGCGCCCATCTTTCCCTGCGAAGGGCGAGTTGTTTACCCCGAAGATCATCGAGATCGTAGGTTCGTCAACGGCGATTGCTGGCAGCGGCTGTGGGTTTTCTGCACTGGTGATGGTGTCGCCAATTTGCACGTCTTCAATTCCGGCCAGTGCAACTATCTCGCCAAATCCGGCCCGATCAACCGAAGCGCGTTTCAGCCCTTCAAAAGCGTAGAGTTGTGAGACGCGGATCTTCTGAATTGATCCGTCCGGCTTGGTTACAGCGACCTGATCTCCCGTGGCAATCTCGCCCGAAAAAATTCTGCCGATTGCGAGTCGCCCGACATACTCGCTGTAATCCAGATTCGCTACCAGGAGCTGCAATGAGTCGTCGCGTAACTGTTTGGGCACGGGAATCGTCTGGACGATCTCGTCAAACAGCGGTTGCAGATTGGTGGAATTGTCGGTCAACTCCTTCCGAGCAATACCTTCGCGGGAAACCGAGTATAGGATCGGAAAGTCAATTTGTTCCGCTGTGGCATCGAGATCGAGAAACAATTCGTAGATTTCATCCACTACTTCTCGCGGGCGCGCATCGTGCCGATCGATCTTGTTGACCACTGCGATAGCTGGAAGGCGAGCTTCCAAAGCCTTGCGCAGGACGAAACGGGTTTGCGGCAGGCACCCTTCAGCAGCGTCAACCAGGAGCATCACCCCATCGACCATTTTCAGAACTCGCTCTACTTCACCACCAAAGTCTGCGTGCCCGGGCGTGTCCACAATGTTTATCTTTACGCCGCGGTAGCGCACAGAGGTATTCTTCGCCATGATCGTAATGCCACGTTCCCGCTCGAGGTCGAGGGAGTCCATTACTCGATCGCGAACCTGCTCGTTCTCACGAAACGTTCCTGCCTGTCGCAGCATCGCATCGACGAGGGTAGTCTTGCCGTGGTCCACGTGAGCAATGATAGCGATGTTACGAATGTCTTTTCTTTCCTGAGTCATGATCTCCTTGTACGGCGATGATCGGCGATTTCGCATAGCCGTAATCGAAACCAGTAATAGTAATCCACGAAGTCACACGAAACAAAACAAAGGAAGGATTTCGTGGATCGATTGGACGGGGCTGAACTACGTTCGGACTTATCTGTGAGGATTGCGAAACGCTCCGGTCTGGCGCAAAGCCTCGTAGAGAACGATACCGACCGCAGTTGCCAGATTCAGGCTTCGGACCCGCGGGTTGAGCATGGGAATGGTCAATGCCCTGTCGCGGTTAGCGCTGAGCACTTCTTCAGGTAACCCCCGGGTCTCCGGGCCAAAGGTCAAACAGTCATTGGCGCGAAACTCCCACTCGAAATATGGCTTAGGCACCTTCGTGCTTAGATAAACAAACCGGGCTTCAGGTAGTGCCTGCTGTAGCGCCTCGAGATTCGGATGACGAAACAGAATCACTTCCGGCCAGTAGTCCAGACCGGCTCGGCGGACAGCCCGATCGTCCAGACGAAAGCCCGTCGCGCCTACAATGTGCAGAGGAACTGCTGTAGCCGCACAGAGTCTGGCGACGTTGCCGGTATTGGGAGGAATCTCAGGTTCAACCAGAGCTACGTGAATCATTGTCGTGGTCCGGCGGATGTTAGCCGGGTCAGTATCAAACCGGGATAGAACAAAAAGCAAAAGGAACGACGAGCTTCGCTTGAAGTGTCGTTCCTTTCGAGAAGGCCTTGCTGGCCTCGGAAGTGTGTGTGCGCCAGTGAAGGTTGCTGTTGTAACCTGCTGGTTCGAAGTTATCTCTTCTTTGCGGCCTTCTTGGTTCCGCCCTTCTTTCCGCCCTTCTTGGCGCCACCCTTTTTCGCTGCCTTCTTTCCACCTTTCTTAGTTGCCATAGCTTCTATGTGCTCCTTTTTTCGAGTTTGGATTTTTTTCGTTTTCTTCGTGACCACAAGATACTGTGTTTGCTTCTGTCTTGTGGGCTAGAGTAAACGGCGCACAACATCTTGCTATATAAACGCAATCGTTCGAGTTGTCAACAACTTATTAATGATAGCGGGAAAAAATTTCCACCGCTGCTCGACGCTTTGCAGCCTCGCAGAGTGAAGGTTGAGCGTGCAAAGCGAGTGCGGTTTGTCGTTCATGCGCGCTATGATCGATGCTCGATCTCATCACTGAGAAAGTGATTAGTTGCATTCGCTGGCTTGCGGTGAAGACAACGAATGCGCTCAGAGATCCGGCATGCGCAACTAAGTTTGAGATCAGCGAAAGAGGGGAGTGAAGATCCATTGATCGTGACGATCAATGTCGTAGTAATAAAGGACCGAGTTGTAGCGACTGCGGCTGGCAACACCAACGAATGGACCACTGTAACTGTCTGAGGAGTCATCTCCGCCAGGAGCACTTTCGCTAGTTCCGGTATTCAATACGCCGGTTAAAGTCGGAACTGCAAGCTGTTGTAACTGAACCATTTGCTGGCCACCAGTGGTCTGCGGGAGAGTGCCGGCATAGGCGATAATCGACTGTTGAAAATCGATCAGTTCCTGCGAGCGCGCCCTAATCAAACGCCACTCGCCCGATGTAGACAGAGGATCTCGCGCGGCGCTCGGGCGCAGGATCTGTCGCTTCTTCGATCCACCTGGAACTGGTATTCCTTCGAGTAGTTGATCGATTGAAGAAGGCAGCGCCTGTTCACCTGACACACGCAGCACACTGGACCGGTAAAGATAGTAAGACCTGATAGCGTCGGCAACCTGTTCACCGCGAAATATAGCTTCACGTTCTCGTAGCCGCAGTTGTTGCTGCCGCACACTCGGCGCAGCCGCGAGGGCGAAAAGACTCAGCAGCGTCATGACGGCGAGCAGCGCCACTAAAGCGTAGCCCGACTGCCTGGCGAGGTGTTGCGGTCGTCCGCGACCGAGATTGACAGCCTCAAGCCCACGGACCGGGACACCATATATCTTGTGGTGTGGTCTATCCTTAAGGTTCGTCATCTTCTGCATCTACTACCTTTGGTGTGGGACGCGCAAGAGGACCAAGTCCCTTGTCACCGTCGGTGTTCATCGCCAGCGTGTGCTTGATCTTAAGAGTTGTGTCTGTGAGCACCAGCTCCTTCTCAGAGATGCTGGTTACCCGGAATCGCCCTGACAGCACATCACCTCTTTGAACGTTGAGCAGTTCCTTGTTGCTGCGGTCCTGAAGCAAAGCGATGTCGACGTAGTGCTTGTCGCCAATGATGCCGATATAGCTGTAATTAGGAGTCGGCGGTGGAGAAACACTAAAGCCCGAAGGATTTGAATAGAGCCTGCCGTCCGGCGACCGCACCATCACTTGACGTTGCCCGGGTGTGGAAATGAGTGCGGCCGGCACCACCGCAGAAACCTGCTGAGCGCTCTGATACTTCGTAGTTAGCTCGCGGTTATCGACAACGATGCGTAGTTCGGGTGAAAACTTGTCTCCGGTCACCTCGAGCGTGAAATCTCCGGTGCGGGCGTAGACATTTGAAGGCGCCACCGTAGCCAACATTACCGGCGGTGTCGGCGTGGGTGTCGGGGTCGATGTGTCGGTTGTCTTGCTCGGCGTCGGCGGAGGCTCGAAGTAGGCAAAGATATTTCGCTTGGCTTCGGGAACATTTATGGGAGCTTGCTGATAGGACACCGGTTCAAGCTGCGCTAACAGATCACTGGTTGTCTCAGTGGAAGGCTGCGGTTTCGTGGCATTGCTTCCAGCTCTGGATCCTGGCGGCGGCGGAGAGATAGCGGCAGTTCTTTGGGTTGGTTGGGCACCGGAGTTTCCACCGAAACCAATAAAAGCCCACCAGAGAACAATTATCGCGACTACTCCCAAAGCGGCCGCCAGAATAAGCTTTTTTCGTTCGCTGGGGTTGTTTAAGTCCGTCTTTTGCATTACTTCTGCTCCCCATTCGCCGAGCTGTCTTCAGCCACGCTCCGTTGAAAATAGGTCGCCATGTCCAAACGCAAGCTGACCAGCGAACCGCGAGAGCCTCCCGCTGCTCCTTCAGCCGACAACGGTGTGTTTGTTTCAGTGGCGCGCTCGAGTTCGACGCCGTTGATAATGATGAATTGTTTGCTGCTCTCGATGTCCCGGATGAAGTGTCTCAGATTCTGATATTGTCCTTCGACGGTCAAAGCAACTGCGATCCCCGGGTACACGCTCTGCCATTTTGTGCTGGTGGCCTTCTTGGCCGCTTTTGATCCAAGGGCCTCAAGCGCTGTGTATGTCGGCCCTGAGGTGTTGCGCAAGCTGTTCTTCCTGATCAGCTCGTTTAGTTCATCGTAGAGATCCGTCCGGCCCTGAGCATGATGCGCTAACCGCCTCATCTCAAAGTCCTCCAAGCTCCCGGTTATTCGCTCAACAGTAGCTTGAGTATCTTCGTCTTTGCGATTTAATTCCTTTGAAGTCCGCAGCAAGGTCTGCAAACGCTCACGCTCGCGCTGCTGTGAGGCGAGTCGGGAACTTGCCGGTGCAAGGAAATACAAATAACTCACCACCACGAGCAAAAGAAGAAGAATGCTGATTGAGAGGCCGGCGATCTCGGCTAGGCCAAACATTCCCTGACTGCGAGCTCCCCGGAACTGAGTCAGTCGTTGCCGAATCTGAGCGGTGCGCAGCGATCGTTGGTTATCCGTCACCGGCTGGCTCATTTGTTCCCTCCACTTGGTTCGACCGAGGCAATATTTGCGGCCCGGTCGGAACTGGAAGGCGCGCCGGCGCGCGGAGTGTAGATCACGTACAACTCATATTCCGTGCCGGTCTCTCCTCTTCCCTTTTGCAGATTCTGCGAACGCAAATCCGCCTGAAAAGTCCCAGTGCGATCCATTTGAGCAATCATGTCCGTCACGGTTGACGATGATTTCGCAAAGACCGCCAGATCAAGCTCGGCAATTGTCTGGCCTCCATGAGCAGCGATGTCGCGCACGCTGATCCGGGACACTCTGACGCCTCCCGGCAACGCTGCTTCAAGATCAGCGAAGAGTCTCGACCAGGAAAATCGCTTTCGATCCACCAGCAAGTGCGCGGCGGTCAGCGTTTGTTGCTGGTCAGGAGTCAAAGACCCCTTGATATCTGCCGCCTTTTGCCTCAGCGCCTGTTCCTGCTGGCTAAGCTCGTTAATTTCGACCTGGATGGCGTTAGCCTTGCTGTTGGCCTGAGTAGTAAGTCGGGCTATGAGGATTAGGCTCACAAACGAGAGAAAGGTAATCAAGATCGCCAACGTCCAGGGAAGAGCGCGATTATTAAAAGGCTTGCTTGCTAAGTTAAGTCGGTTATTCACTGCTCAGATTCTTTCGGGCTGCGACAAGGATAGCCGGGCAGGCTTTACCTTTGAAGCATACCGCCCCACTCAGATGAGCGCAACCGGTCGAACCCGGCTTCAAGGCCGGGTAAACCTTACACGCCCGGAACTCACACATGGTTTCGGAAAAGTAGCCACTCAACTGTAGCGGATCAAGCGGGGTAAACCGCCCTTCCCTAACCTGCGCTAATGAAGGTCAGTGCCGGCGCGGCGGCAAAGGTTTTTCGGTGGCGGCTAATGAGGGTCTGTGGGCGCAAATGCGGTTTCGGCCATTGCGTTTGGCGCGGTACAGCGCCGAGTCTGCCAACTCGACCAGTTCTATTGGATCGGTCGAGTCATCGGGAAACGCAGCTACCCCGATACTAATCGTAATGCGAAGAGTTTCCGCCGCCGCGGCGGAGTCCGCTCTCGCAGCGGGAAACTCCTGTTCTTCAACCGCCGCTCTGACACGCTCGGCGGCGACCAAAGCTTGTGCATAATCGGCATCCAACAAGAATGCGGCAAATTCCTCACCACCGAAGCGCGCGGCGACATCACCTGCCCGCAGAGCTTGCTTGATTATGCCGCCCAGGATTTCCAGTGTCTGACTACCAATGAGGTGACCGTATCGATCGTTTACTTCCTTAAAGTAGTCCAGATCCATCATTAGCACACAGAAAGGGATTGACTCGGCGGCGGCGCGCACGGCTTCCCGGCGCAATTCCGAAAAGAACGACTTGCTCGTGAGCAGGCCGGTGAGCTCGTCGTGCGCCAGCAATCGGTGAACCTGTTGTTGAAATTCCCGATCGATGTCGTCAAGCATTTCAAACCGAAAAAGCTGGTCGCCAATCAAGATTTTGTCGCCATCGGTAAGTACCGACTCAGTTACCAAAGTGCCGTTAACGAGTGTCCCATTGGTCGAACCCAGATCGAAGATTCGGCATCTGATCTCCCCGCCAGGCGCAGTGTCTTCGATCACAATTCGCGCATGAAGTCGGGATGCGCGATGGTCGGAAATGCGAACGTCCGCTTCAATCGCCCTGCCGAGGACCACCTCTCTGCGCTCCAGAGGTATGGGAGCGGCAATCTGCTCGCCCCGAATGGAAACAAGAACGGGACGGCGTTGTGCCGGAGCATGGGTCGGCCTTTCTGGGGGACCCGATTGGGTCTTGCCAGACTCGTTTTCGTTGCGGGTATTATTCATCAAACTCGGCGTGAAAGGACTCAATAGAAGCAGCGGTCCCATCCTGGGGGGCTAAGGGCTTCAGCCGCGGGTATCTTATCGTGAGGTCAATAGTGTGGCAACAGGTCGCTTCCGTCAAAGATTTGGCGATTCTGCCAATGCCTGCGCTTTCGCCGCCTCCAGTTCCGAAGGGAGGTTTGAGCAACTCGTGACATGTGGACCGCCGGCTGGCACGTCGCGCAGGACGGCGGCTGGAGGCAGGGCTTTGACACTGTATCGCATACTCCTATAATTGCTCTTCGTCCATTAGTTTCGATCAAGGACGGGTGGTTGAGGCGCTTATGATGTCAGGCGGGGAGAAACCTTTGCAGGAACAGACGACCGGAAAATGCTCTACTTCGAAAGATTCCCTTTCTGTTCAGCGGGTGGCAGTAGCTACGTTGCCGACTGAGTGGGGCGAATTCAAGATTGCCGGTTATCGTTCGTTAACGAGCAACGAAGAGTATGTCGTTTTGTTCAAAGGCGAGATGCGCCGCGAAATCCCAACGCTCGTCAGGATTCACTCGCAATGCCTCACGGGCGACGTGTTTGGCTCGACTAAATGTGATTGTGGCCCCCAACTCCATCGTACAATGCAATTGATCGAGCAGGAGGGTCGCGGGGCACTCGTATATCAGCAACAGGAGGGGCGTGGCATCGGCATCCTCAACAAGATCCGTGCCTACGCTCTGCAAGACGAAGGCGCCGACACCGTGGAAGCGAATGAACAACTCGGGCTTGCAGTTGATCTGCGCGAATACAAACAATGTGCTGAGATTCTTTTCGATCTCGGTTTGTGTAAGGTTCGCGTAATGTCAAACAATCCCCTTAAGTTGCGTGCGCTACAAGAGGCAGGCCTGGAGATTGTCGAGCGGGTGTCAATACAGGTCGAGTCGGCTGAAGAAGCCGCACACTACCTCCGAACCAAGAAGGAGAAACTGGGTCACTTGCTGGACTTTGATCTCTTAACCTCCTGAAACTCATCCAGTTCACGGCCGGCTGAAGGTATCTCGGAACAATTGGAACTCGAACGTGAGACTACGACTCGCGGCCTTTTGCTCTCCATCAGCATTTAAGTTGTACCCGGTTCAGAACCGATAGAGGAAAACATGACAATTCGCACGCTGTTTCAAGCGCTGGTGATTGGCTTAATCACCTGTGCGGCAATTCCAGTGGCTACAGCGGTGGGGAGAACTGCTGATTCAATAGCGCCGATAAACAGAATCGAGGGTCTCGTCTAGGATCCATATCGTCACCCGGTTCCAGATCTCTATATAGAGCTTCAGAATGAAAACTATTCAAGCATCAGCAGGACGCGTACTGATTCCGCCGGTCGCTTCACATTCTCGGGAATTTGAACAAGTTAAAAAGGCCGCAACGCGGAGCTGCGACCTTTTTACGGGTAATGTCCGGAGCGTAAGTCTTTCGTCGAAGCCGGCGCCTTCTTGATCTTCAGTGGTTGCTCAGGTCTGTGCTGCAAACCGCCCCTGAGGATCAAGTCAATCGCTGCTTGCTTAGCCTTTCTTGCTAGATTCTAAAGCCTTCTTGATTTTCTCAACCGTCGCTCGGGCCTGATCGGCGAACGGCCCTTTCGGCTCCAAACGCAAATACTCTTCAAACTCGTGCTGGGCATCTGCTGCGCGTCGCACTCGAAGCAGCAGGTTTCCTTTGAGCAAATGTGCCTGCGCGTAATTTGGATTAAGCTCCAGCGACTTCTTGACGGCTTCATACGCCTTTTCGAGTGTAGGTCGCGCTTTCTCATCATCGGTGATCTTCGAAGCCACGTCCCAGTAAACACGGCCCAGAGTGAGATGTCCTTGATATGAGCGAGATTCGATTTGCAGCCCTTGAACTATGGCCTTTTCTGCCTCGTCGTCCTTCTTCTGTCGAAGGTAAAGTTCGCCCAGAGCAAACAATGCATTAGCGGCGTGTGGATCCAGTTCAACGGTCTTTCTCAAGGCTTGCTCTGCTTTGTTCCACTGACCGAGATCCATATAGACAGTGCCTAACATCAATTCAGCCTGCACGAAATTCGGATAGCTAGTTAGGGCCTTTTCCAGATGGCGAACAGCCTCTTCAAGATTCTCCTTCTTTCCTGAAGCGAGAGCTGCTTCTGCTTGATCAAATTCCTTCTTGGCTGAGACGGGAACATTTGCGTCAAGCGCGGTGGCAGCAGAAACGGCAGGCTTGGGGGATCCGTCCGATTTAAGTTGGAACTGAACATAGGCACTGGGCGTTGTTAAAAGTTCAACAGTCTGGCTTTGTTCAATATAGCCGGCAACACGCACTCTAATGTTGTATTGCGATGGGCCTAAATTAGTAAATCGGAACCTTCCGTTGCGATCAGTCATCTCTTGTCCAACCAGCCCCCCGCTGAAAGAGTCACAACTTACCAGAACATTAAAAGCTGGTTGTCCACCCTCTGCGTAACGAACCTGGCCAGTAATTTGACCCGCCAACGTTGTTCCGGGGTTCTTGCTTTCCTGTGCCAAGAGGGATGACGAAGAAGTCAACGCAAAACCTATTATTAGAGCAACCCGAAATACCCGAGAACGCATTCCATCCTCCTTTAGTTTTTGACAATTCCAGTAGGGTTGGGAATCTTCCCACATTTTAGATCCAGCCTGAGAAATCTTGTTAACTCTTGGCAAGAGCGCCGAACCTTGTGAGCAGTTTCCCTGGCTTGGTCCGCGAACTCACCCTCCGGTTCGAGACGCATAAATTACGAAGCATTCTACCTCCCAGTTGTTTTTGGGATTTTAAGATCTTTTCTGCGCAGCGAGTGCAGTCTTGATCTTTTGAATCAGCGCGCGCGTTTGATCGACAAATTCAGCGTTGGGATCGAGTCGAACGTATTCTTCAAATTCATGCAGCGCATCTTCGGCGCGTCTTGCCTTGAATAACAGGTTGCCCTTTAACAAATGTCCGGCGGCCAGATCAGGCTTGAGTTCCAGTGCTCGTTTTGCCTGCACGTACGATTTCTCAAGCAACGGTCGATAGTGCGCTTCATCAGTGAACTTTGCGGCCATGTTCCAGTAAACATGACCCAAAGTGAGATGGCTTTGCCACGATCGATCTTCAAACTGCAACCCCTGGAGCAAAACCTTTTCCGCATCTCCATCTTTTTTTTGCTTGAGATAAAGTTCGCCCAGCGCAAATAAAGCATTCGCAGCCTTGGGGTAGATTCCCAACGCTCGCGCAAGCGTCTGTTGAGCTTTATCCCAATTACTCTGATCCATGTAGGCAGTTCCCAGCAGTAGCAAGGCCTCGAAGTACCTGGGATAAATCCTTACGGCATTTTCGAGATGAAGGATGCCGACTGCCGCATTGTTGGCGCGCAAGAGGGCATCGCGACCTTTTTCGAATTCGGTGAGGGCGCCATGAGGAACGTTTGCATCGATCACACCCGTGCGGTTCGACGCCGGAGCGCTATTCTCATCGGTGACGAGCATTAGCTGCACGTAATCGGTTATCTGTGTCCGGAGATCAACCTGTTGCGACACTTCTCTAAAACCTGGTGTTCGCACTAGCACCACATACATCTCGGGGCTTAGGCCGATAAATGTAAATTTTCCAGATCGATCCGTTGTGACATCTGCTTCCACACCGCCCCTGAAACTCTCAAGCCGTACCAGGATGAATTCTGCCGGGCGTCCGCCCTGCGCGTATCGGATTTGACCGTTTATCTGTAGCGGGATTGGTGATGTGTGTGGAGCTCTTTGCGCTTGACATGCCCCCGGCAAAACGAGGAAGGAAAGAAGAACGACGAAGCCGGAAAAGAAAAGGCGAAACATGGTCGTACTCCTGCAAACAGGTATAGCCCTAAGGAGAATGAATTTTAGCGTATTAGCTGCAGAAAAAGAATAGGGAGAGGATTGCTCCCCTCCCCAAAAGAATTCGTTTCCGAATTCAAATTAGAATTCAAATCTAAGTCCAAGCCTCAGATTGAACGGGAGATAGAACCCACTCAACGCTCGCGGCTTCAAGAAGTCCGGGTTTGGCGGATTCGAACCGGCAACAAAGTCAAGTGCAGCATTCTCATCCGGACGCCGCAATTTCTGACTATTGAAGATGTTGAAGAAGTCCGCGATGAACTTCAGCTTCGTCGTCTCTGTGATGCCCCACGCATAATCCGTGTGGAGATCAAACCGAGCGTAGGCCGGAGTACGACCTTCGCTGCCGCGACCACCAACCGGAATCTCGCCCGTATTCAAGTAAACCGGATGCGGATCGAGCTTGTTGATTGGAAGCCCGGTCTCGAAGTGTACGTTGAGACCAAGATTCAGGCCATTCAGCCTGTTGAAGCCACGCTCTTTGCCGAAGCTGTAGTTGCCAAACACATTAATGATGTGCCGGCGATCGGTGTTGAGCGGTCCAACGCCGAACTGATCGCCTAAAAGATTCAAGTCTCCTGTCGTAAAGTCAAACAACGAGCTGATGGCCGGATCGGTCTGGCCATTATCGTTGCGCAGGTGACCTTCAAAGTTGCCCTCCAGCTTCGCAATGCGCCAGTTAAAGAAGCCCTGCCAGCCATTCGAGAAGCGGCGATTCAACTCGAGCTCAAGCGCCTTGTAATTCCGGACGGCTTTCGGGAAACCATCTGGTTTTCCATCTGGCGTGTTGATCTCGAGGCCATCTGCGTCGATACCGGTCTGGGCAAAGCAGACGCTCTTGCCGGTCCCGCTGTCGAAGTTGAAATCAGGAACACCGCCAGTCTGAGCGCAGCCGGCTGGTGTTGCGCCGCCGGTTGTGTAGATAAACGGCACCAAGTTAATGGCAGCATCGAGTTTCGGACCGATGTTGCCGATAAAATACACCTGACCTACGCCCGCAAGCGCCGCCTCTGGCGATACAGATGCCGCGTCTTCAACAATACGCTTTGCGCGGCGATCTATATATCGGGCCGAGAAGGTAAAGTTCTTCGGCAATTGCTGCTCAAAGCCGATCGTGTGTTCGTCGGTGAACCCGAGCTTTGTACCTGCAGTTATCGGGTTCGTCGGGTCCCCTGCTGAAATCACGCCCGGGGCAATCTGATGTGCAGCGTCGATGATCGGATTCACCGTGCCGAAGCTGTTGATGACGGCTACGCGCTGGCCCGCTCCGTTAACCGTAAACTCCGGAGCGAACAGGCCGCCGGTCCAATCTTGTTCGGTCGAAAGCGAGCGTTCGGCCAAATCGAGCGGAATGTACTCGAAGAACCTTCCGTAGTTATAGAACGCCTTCGTTTTCCCACGACCGAGTGGATCAACAGTTACACCAAGACGAGGAGCCCACTGATCAGTAAAGGTGTATCCAACGCGGTTACCGGTCGCACCGGGATTACCCACCAATCGTTCCTGTTCCCAGCGGATACCAAACAGACCAGTAATGTACTTGTTAAAGCGCCACGTGTCCTGTGCGTACCAGGCATGGTAGTTGGAAAAGGTGCTAAAGACAGGTTCGCCAAACTCCGCGCGAATAACCTGCATACGGACGGGGATTAGCTGTGTTGTGCCATCTGCGAGTCTCACGGGGAAGAGTGGATTGACGCCGCCAGTTCCGGCGTTGGCTCGGTAACGTAAACGCAACTGAATGTTCGTTGTTTGCCCGGTGGCAACGCCGTTTCCGGCGGGAATTGTCCACTTCGGCCCGCTACGATCGCGGGTGCCATCGTAAGTGCCACGCTGGAACGTGTAGCCAATGCCCGCTGTGTGCTGGCCCCACATGCTGTGAGTCTTGGAGAGGTTAAAGTCGGCGCGTTTGCTCTTGCTCTCCGTAGGCTCAAAGAAGCCCAAGCCGATGGCATTAAAGTTTCCTCGTGCCGGAAGCTGGCCTGTTACAGCCGCAATAGTAAGCTGATCGGAGCCGCGCCTGTCGGTTATCTGGTTAAAATTGTCAAACCCGGTTTCATTGAAGCGCGACTTGCCAAGACCCAGCGAAGCACTAAAAGTCAGTGTGGGTGACCAGTTGCCGTTGTATCGGATCGCGATATTGCGAGTTCCGTAATCCAAAACACTGTCGGCAGTAGTGTTATCAATAGTCAGCGATCCGAAAGTGCTCTTGTTGGTTTTCGAAGGATCGCCAAAGATGGAGAAGGTGACCTGGTGATTCGGATTAATCAACCACTCGGCTTTTGCCGCGTAGTTGTATGTGCGTGTGCGTCTGGCAAATTCAGGTCCCCGAAGGATCCTCAAGCCAGAGTCGGTAGTGCTCAGCGCGTTAGCTTCCGCGCCACGCACAATTTCTCGTCTCACACTCGGGTTGAAGGATCCGAAGAAGAACAGGTTGTTGCGCGCCCCTGGTACATAACCACCTAAGTCGGCGCCAGCATCGTATCCTTCAGCATGTAGAATTTTGCCAGCTGTATTCCTACGGGGAGCATCGTCCGGCTGCTTCCTGGTCGCTTCGAACGATTTTGGACTTGCAAACCCGTAAATGGCACCGTGATACTCGTTACTCCCAGATTGAGTAACAATATTGACAATGCCGCCTTGCGATTGTCCGTACTGCGGTTCGAAACCGGCAGTCTTAATCTGAACTTCCTTAATAAAGGAGGTGTTGATGCCGGTACCAAGCGCGCCGTAGACACGCGAGAATGTGCCGATACCGCCGAAAGCCGAATCGGTGATATTCACACCGTCCGCGACATACAAGTTATCAAGCGCAGAGCCGCCTGAGATAGAAGGGTTGTCGCGACCACCGCCGAGGCTGTCTGTCGTACCCGGAGCCAAATAGAACAACCCCGAGACACCACGCTGCACCGGAATGTTGCTAAAGAGCTGATCATTCAAATTTGAACTAGTGGCGGTGCTTGCCTGGTCAATCCCCGCACTGCCGGTGATTGTTACGGTCTCAGAGATATTCCCCGCCTGTAGCGTAATGTTCGTAGTTTGCGTTTTACCGACCAGGACGGTTACATCCGATACCTCTGCGGCCTTGAAGTTCTCTTTTTCTACTCGCACCTTATACAAACCAGGGTCGAGATTCTTAACTTCGTAAAGGCCTTGATCACTTGTCGTGACAGTACGTTCACCGGTTGCGCCAGTGACTTTCACACTTGCTCCTGGTATCACACCGCCATTCGAGTCCAGTACCTGACCGGCGATTGACCCGGAAGTCACATTGTCCTGAGCAAAGACAGCAGTTGAAGCTAGTCCCAGACACAGGATCATAAAAAATCTAAAAGCAATCTTCATTGTGTGCTTTCCTTTCTTGAAGCTTTGAGGAATGCCGCTTTCCTGCAACGCTTTGACTTACCCTGGGCTCACTGGCGGCATCAAAATTCCGTACGAGCATGCAAAAAAATCTCGTGCGGGCTGACTTTGGCAATTCCCATGCCCGCAAGGGCGAACGCCTTTCCCTCGTGTACAGTCAGGCATTTAGCGAGGAATCCGGGCTTGTTAAACCAAGCCCCTTATCCAAAAAAATGGGAATATCCATAAATCTCAACCGACGCCCAGCACCTGCGACAAGCGGTCAAGGACCAGCTCAGCCGGGAAGGTTTTTTTCTCTTGTGCTGACGTTGAATTGGTTAAAACATACATAAAGGACATCAAGGTTTCTCCATTAACTAATTGTTCGGAACGACTTCTTCAGCCAGTCGCGGCAGGACGAGTTACAACGCGCAGGTTCTTACACGCGACGACTCAAACACAAGAATGCTGACCAGAGATTGAGCGGGCATGTTGGGATCATGAGGCCACACCGCGAAGTGAAGCGATTGCTCAAACTCTTCTAAATTCAAAAAAGGCAGGGAGGAGCGAGCATGCCGGCTGGTTAACAATAGACGGCGGAAGTTGTTCTCCGTGCTATGAATCATTTGTGGTCGAGCATAGAATGTCGTCCAGATCGAAATCAGAGTGTCTAAACCTGGTCGAGAGTTTTGCACCAAAAATGTCTGAGCGCATCTATCGCGATCCGGTCCACAACATAATTCGCCTTGTCACCGACTCCGCCGAAGGCGAGTTGATGATGCACCTCATCGACACACCCGAGTTTCAAAGACTACGCCGGATAAAGCAACTCGGTCTTGGTCTGTACACATACCAGGGCGCCGAACATTCGCGCTTCACACACTCGCTAGGAGCATTTCACTTAATGACTCGAGTGCTCGATCGTCTGAGTGAACGGTATGAGATCAACGAGAGGGACCGTGTTGCGGTTCGCGCGGCGGCCTTGCTTCACGACGTAGGTCACGGATCTTTTTCTCATGTCATGGAAAAGGTCCTTAACTTCCACCACGAATCCTGGACCGTGCAGGTGATCCTCAGCCGGGACACCGAGGCTGGCCGTCTGCTTCATCAGTATTCGCCTGATTTGCCTGCGCGCATCGGGGCGATTATCGAAGGCCGGTTTCAACCTTCCGCCTTGGCCCAGTTGGTCTCGTCACAACTGGATGTTGATCGCATGGACTATCTGCTGCGGGATTCTTTGATGACCGGGGCTAAGTACGGCATTTACGATCTTGAATGGATCGTCAATGCACTCGCCATCGATCAAGAGGCCGATCGAATTTATGTGGCTGCGCGCGGACTGTATGCCGTAGAAGAGTACCTTCAGGCGCGTTACTACATGTTTCGGCAGGTCTACTTTCACCGCACGTTGCGCTCGGCTGAAGCGGTACTGCGATCGATCCTGCGGCGAGCCTTGCAACTGCTGGGTAGTGGAAAGGAAGTATGGTATGCGAGCGATACGGCCTTTGAAAAGATTCTTCGCCGCCAAACTTTGACCATAACTGAGCATTTGGAAGTGGATGATGCGGACGTTCTCTTCCATGTTAAGCAATGGCAGCGCGCAGATGATGGAATTCTCAATGATTTGAGCCGGCGCTTTATCCGGCGCAAGTTATTCAAGGCCATTGATCTTGACATGCTCGTCGCGGAACGGGCGGATTTTCTGGCGCGGGCCAGGCAATGTGTGGCAAATGCCGGATTCGATCCCGAGTATTATTTTGTTGAAGATCGCGCGAGCGACGTTCCCTATTACAACTACTACACGGCTGAAGGCGCAGAGCCGAAGACGCGCATCTATGTCGAAAGCGGTTATGCCCGTCCCGTGATAAGGGAGATTAGTGAGATAAGCGAGGTGGTTCGTGGGTTGCAACGTGGTTACGAACTGCATCGGGTGTGTTTCCCGCCGGAAGTAAAGAATGAGGTTTACGAGCTTTATCATCAATGGGGCCCCAAGGGGCGCTCAGCCAGCGGCAGCCAGGCTGGAGTCGGAGACTGAATGCCAATGCGAATAGCCGGGGTTAACCCTGAAACAGTAGATCGCCAAATCGCCGCCGCCTTCGAAGCTCAGCGAAAGAGTTGGGGCGCGCCTTTGCTGAATCATCTGCTATATGCGCGCCGGCCTTCGATCTTCCGCGGCGCGCGAGCCATGTGGACAGGGATTGACTCGTCCGGACTGATTGATCCCAGTCTAAGAGCGCTGATTAACCGTCGCGTAGCATCGCTTAACGGTTGCGAATTTTGACAGGACATCAACGCTGCCGTGGGCAGTGAGCTGGGAGTATCAGATGAAAAGATTGATGCCTTGCCACACTACGCCACCAGTGCGCTCTATAGCGATCGAGAAAGAACCGCTCTGGAATTTGCCGATGCCATGACAATTACTGGGCGAGAAGTTCCTGACGAGTTATTTCTCAGGCTGCTCACCTTTTTCGACGACGATGCCATCATCGAACTGACGGCTACCGTTGGTTGGGAGAACGCGTCAAGCAAGTTCAACCGCGCATTACGAGTTCCATCTCAAGGCCTCTGGAAAAGAAAACCTCGGCCTGAATAAAGAGCAGCGATGCTTTACTCCAGGGATTTTTTCAAGTTAACTTCCGGCAACTTCCTTTTCCTGGCGCTCGCTTTAGCCCTGTGTTCTTTTTTTAGACCAGTGCTCGCTCAGACTCGGCTCCCCACTCTGGCCGTTCTTGATTTTGGAAATGGCCCGTTCGGCCGTATCGCGGCTAATGGACTGGTCACACGCCTAAAGTCTGTTCCGGACATCAACATCCTCGACCGCGATGTTATTCGAATTGCCGTGCGCGGCACTGGTTACAGCGGATCACTGAACCTTGCACTGAGACAAGCGCGTGATCTGGGCGACGCAATCGGATGCGATTTCTATTTGCTCGGCGACGCCCAGTCACTGCGACGCTCTACCTCGGATAAACCGGTCTACTACGAGGCGTATGGTTCTATATTCCTCGTCAGCTCGCGAACAGGAAAGCTGGTTTGGTGGCAGCGACCAAGTTTCGAAGCGGCTGAGGCGGGAGTCGCAGAACAGAAGTTGCTCGATCGACTTTCGGCGGATGTTTTCTACCGTCAAATTGTGGACGCTATTCAGGCGGCGCAGAAGCAGGAAAAACTACAACGCGATTCATTTTCGGCAGCCGCACTTCCAGTTATCGAAGAAGCGCCTGAGGATGAAAAGGCGGCTGACGCTTCTGGCTTACGATTGCCCAAACCTTATCGCCGTCTGCGGCCGCCTTATCCAGATACAGCCGCACGTGCCGACGCCGAGGCTGTAGTCGATGTGGTCGTGGATCTGGATGCAGCGGGTGAAGTGACGCGTGCCGATATCACGCGTTGGGCTGGTTTTGGTTTGGACGAGGCCACAATCGACACGGTCCGTCGACTTCACTTTTTTCCAGCGATGCGTGATGGAACTGCCATACCAATTCGGGTGTTATTGAGGTACAACTTTCATAAACCAGCTCGATGAAGTGAGCGACAATGAAAACCGGAAATCAGATGGCGCTGTTGGCGGGAACAATTTGTTCACTGGCTCTGTTTTTGTCTTTCCAGGGGCCTCGAGCGTTTTCCTCGAGTGAAGTCTGTTGCAGCACTGTCTCGACCGATACACGCGAAGGCCGGCTCGCGGTTTTTGATAGTGTTTGGGAGACGATAGAAGATCGGTATTACGATCCGACGTTTCGCGGTATTGACTGGAAAGCCCCAGGCATTGCGTACCGGCAGGCGGCGGCTGACGCAAAAGGAGGTCATGAACTCTACCAGGTCTTGCGCCGAATGCTTGCTGCCCTCGACGATCCGCACACCAGGGTTTACCCGCCGGAACAAAAATTCGATTGGTGGAAACCGCGTTTCGTCAGCGCCGGTCTTGTAGTTCGTCAAATTGAAGGAGTTCCAACGGTAGTGCAGGTTGATCCAAAGTCAGATCCGGCGGGGGCCGGCATTCGTGCCGGAGACCAGATTGAGAGCGTAGACGGCGTGCCCGCATGGGAAGCAGTTCAGAAAAAGTTGGGAAGCCAGGAGCTTGCTAATGCGAGTAAAGCGGCGCGATTTCATGCGGTCGCAACGCTCCTGGAAGGTGAAGCAGGTGGGCCGGTTCGCATCAAGTGGAAAAGAAAAGATGGCCAGATAAAGGCCGGAACATTTCCCCGATACTGGGCTCAACGCGAACTTGGGTTTCAGATTAGTCGCAAACACAACTTCCTGGTGATCGAAATTGAAGGATTCACACAGGGACTCGTGATTGAGCTGTTGCGAACGTTAAGAGAGAAATTACGCGGCGCCCGGGGAGTTGTGCTTGACCTGCGACGCAACGGAGGCGGCGACGCCGATGCAATGGCTGAGATGGCCGAACTATTCCTCGGAGAAGGAATTGATCTCGGTGACTTCACCGATCGTGCTGGAACCACGCTGCCTTTGATAACCCACGCAAAGTCTGCTTTTCATTATGCCCCGAACACGAAAGAGTGGCTCCCTCTGGTGGTTCTGGTCAGCGAACGAACCTCGAGCGCCGCTGAGATCCTGGCGGCCGCTTTACAGATACAACACCGCGCTCGAGTTATCGGCACACCGACATGTGGCTGCGTGCTGGCCATTCGTTCGCGTTATACCTTGCCTGATGATGGAGTTCTCGACGTGAGCGAGTTTGACTATCGAACTGCTGGAGGCATTAGGCTGGAAGGCCGTGGAGTCCAACCCGACGCCGTGATTCTTCCTCAGCGCCGCGATCTGTACGCAAAGCAGGACCGAATGCTCGACGTCGCGCTGGACATTCTCAACACTTCGCGTCGTACGTTTTGAATTTCGCCCTGCTGTCCTCAACCCATCGTGCTATGATTCCTTCGCTAAACTAGAAATCGGAATAAGCTGATGTTGTACCTATCGCAAGTGTTGGGTCGCCCGATCCGCGATCTCGAGGGAGAGCGTGTGGCGACCGTCAAGGACGTAATCGTTCGTCTGGGCGAGGACGATCATCCGCCGGTAGCAGGGATCGTCGCTCGTTATCGTCGCCGTGATTTTTTCGTTCCCCGTTGGCGCATCACTGAATTGAATGAGCAGGGTGTGCGGCTGAACTCAGACATTCTCGATTTACGTCCGTTTGAAAGACGGGAGGCGGAGGTGCTGCTTGCACGCGATGTGCTGGACAAACAGCTGATCGATGTCGATGGAAAGCGAGTAGTCAGAGTCAATGATGTACAGATCATTCAAGCGGCGGCAGAGTGGAGAGTCACCGGAGCTGACGTTAGCTTGCAAGGACTTTGGAGGCGATTGGCGCCTACCGGGTTTTTCGGCACCAGGGGAACAGTTGAGGTTATCGACTGGTCTGATGTGGGATACCTTGCCACCGATGCGGCAACGGTTCAGCTGAAATCCTCGAGCGATAAGCTTGCCCGGTTGCACCCTGTCGAGATTGCTCGTTTGGCCGAAGCCCTTTCTTACCACCACGGGTCGGAGGTCGTCGAATCACTTGACGATGAAATCGCAGCGGAGACCCTCGAAGAAATGGCGGTGCAGCAGCAGGCGAGAATCCTCGGTGACATGGATGAAGAGCGGGCAGCGGACATTCTCGAATGGATGTCACCGGACGAAGCTGCGGATGTTCTTGGAGATTTGCCGGAAGAGAAGGCTGAAGAATTGCTGGGCCTGATGGAAGGCGAAGAACAGGCTGATGTTGCCGAGCTCCTGCCTTATGCCGACGACACAGCAGGCGGGTTGATGACCACCGAGTTTGTTTCACTTCCACACGAACTGACGGTCGGCGAAGCGCTCGCCCGTTTGCGCGAGATGGCCGAGACGCCAAACATGATTTATTACCTTTATGTGGTGGACGGCGAGGATTCATGGAACCTGCAAGGCATAATCGCACTGCGTAGCCTGATCCTTGCCGATCCCGATTCGCCGCTGGCAGAAGTTATGCGCACAGAGTTTCAATCAGCGCATGTTGACGATACGGCGTCTGAAGTGGCGCACAAGATTGCCGAATACAATCTGCTCGCGCTGCCCGTTGTCGACGAGGCAGGAGACATTCTCGGCATCATCACTGTGGACGATGCGATGGAAATCCTTTTGCCCAAGGATTGGCGCCAGCGATTGCCGAAACTCTTCGGTTAATCCGATTGGACTGAATGACGTGAGCGAGGAACCCCCAAGTGGCAGAGCATCGAGCAGCTGTACGGTCAGCAGGCCGGCGCCTGTTGCGGCGCGGTGCTCTTGGTGTGCGCCACACAGTGGCTCGTCGCAAGAGATTGATGGTCTACCTGGCGATCCTGGGGCCAGGAATGATTACCGCAAACGCGGGTAATGACGCGGGGGGCATCGCCACTTTTGCTTCCGTCGGAGCCGAATTTGGCTACCGCCTGCTTTGGATTCTGATCCCGATCACAATCAGTCTCGGTATCGTTCAGGAGATGTGCGCTCGCATGGGCGCAGTTACCGGGAAAGGGCTTGCCGATCTCATTCGCGAACGGTTTGGCGTGCGCCCGACCGCAATAGTGATGCTGGCTTTGTTGATTGCAAATGGTGGCGTCACTGTTTCCGAGTTTGTAGGCATCGCGGCCGCAACGGAGTTGTTCGGCCTGCCGCGCTTTTTCTCCGTTCCGCTGGCCGCCATCAGCGTCTGGTGGCTGGTCGTAAAGGGTTCCTACCAAAGAGTGGAGCGCGTCTTTCTGCTTATGTCTCTTGTATTCCTGGCCTACGTTGTTTCTGCCTTCCTCGCTGGTCCTGATTGGACCGCGGTCGGCAACGGATTAGTCAAGCCGACCTTCAGCTTTGAGCAATCGTTCCTATTTACATTCGTTGCTATTGTCGGCACCACGATCTCTCCTTACATGCAGGTCTACGTCCAGTCTTCCGTGGTGGAGAAAGGAGTGACCGCTGAGGATTATCCGAAAACCAGGACTGACGTTTGGGTCGGAACAATCTTCGCCATCGCGATTGTCTTTTTCATTGTCGTATCAACTGCGGCTACATTGCACAAATATGGGATCCGGATTGAGACCGCGGCTGATGCGGCACGAGCTCTAAGGCCTGTTGCCGGGAGGTATGCTGAGACGCTGTTTGCCGTTGGACTGTTCGGCGCCTCGATGCTGGCGGCCGGGGTCTTGCCACTGGCGACGGCTTACTCGATCAGCGAGGCACTCGGCTTTGAAAAGGGTGTCTCGCGCAGCTTCCGCGAGGCGCCTATCTTTCTCGGGACTTTTACTTTTCTGGTTGCAGTAGGCGCCGCGATTGCGGTTATCCCCGGTCTGCCGCTTATCCGTGTCTTGCTCGTGACGCAGGTAATCAACGGCCTGCTGTTGCCGGTGGTTTTGTTTGTGGTCCTTAGGTTGGTCAACGATCGCGAACTAATGGGGTCCTATGTTAATGGGCCCCTCTACAACATTGCCGCGTGGTTGACAGTCATTGTCGTGACTTTCTTATCGTTGGCTTACCTCGCAATAACCATCTTCCCCCACCTGTTGACCGGCTAAACTCTAGTCAATCAGTACGCGCCATTTTCTCTCGTAAACTACCGCAATCGATGATAAAACAATAGCCGCAACGATCCCTTCGCTCGTCGACTCTTACCGGTGGAGTGTCCAGATATAGCGTGCGTCGCTCTCAGCGGAAAAATAGGCTCATCGTTTTTCTTGTCACGGCGGCCTTTGCTTCACTGGCGCTTTATCTGCTTTTCAAGTTCGGGCCACAGTTGCGAACCCTGCTTGAGGCGCAAATGGGTGGTTTGGCCTCTCAGGCCGAAACCATCGTCAAGGTGCTCCAGTTAGTTTCGCTCGGAATCCTCGCCTACCTGCTGGTTCGAGCGCTCAACTCATTCATCTTCGGGCTGGTCTTTCGCTTGCGCAGCGGGTTTGAAGCACCGACCCTGATGCGCAACGTTTTTTCAATAGTCGGTTTTACGGTCCTTTTTCTGCTTATCTTCAGCTATTTTTTCCCCCTGGTTAATCTCGGCGCGCTCTTCACCACCTCCGCGATTTTCGGCGTGATTCTGGGGTTGGCTCTACAAGACACGCTGGGAAATTTTTTTGCGGGCATTTCGCTCCAGGCGGATCGACCCTTTCAGGTTGGCGATGTAATCACCGTAGGATCACAACGCCATACCGGCGTGGTTCAAGAGATTACCTGGCGAGCAATCAAGATCAGGACCTTTCAAAACCACATTGTCCTTATTAATAACAGTTCGGCAGCTAAAGAACCGATCGAGGTTTGCCCGCGCGAGAATCTGAACGCGCGGCTGGTTTACTTCAGCACTCTTTATACAGATTCACCGGCGAAGACAATCCATGTGGTTCGCGAGGCGGTTCGTGAAGCCGATAATGTTTCCGATAGAATCACGCCCATCGTCCGGATCCGCAACATGGGAGATAGTGGTGTCGAGTATGAATTGAAATACTGGCTGAACGATTACGCCAAATATAACGATACCGATGCCCTGGTGCGCCAAAGAATCTGGTACGCATTCCGTCGCGCCGGGCTGAATTTTGCTTTCCCGACAAGGACGCTGCACCTCGAACGGAAGCCAAGACCCGGGTTGGCGGAAGGTCCGGGTGGAGCGATCACGGACCGTCTTGCAGCCGTTGACATATTTGCACCGCTGTCAGCTGAAGAGACTGTGATGCTTGCAAAGGCCTCTGTCAGCCACGTCTTTGCACCGGGGGAACTCGTAATCCGAGTTGGCGATCCCGGATCCTCAATGTTTGTAGTTCACAATGGCCGAGTGAGCGTGCAGGTGACGGAGAACGGCCGTCCTCGCACCGTTGCGACGTTAAGCGAAGGAGACTTCTTCGGTGAGATGGCCCTCTTTACAGGCGAGCCCCGCACGGCCAGCGTAATTGCACTTGAGGAGACCGAGGTCTTGGAAATAGGACACGAGGCTATGAAGCGAGTGTTCGACACCAACCCCGATCTCGTTGAATCGTTAAGCCATATCATAGCCGAACGCAGGCAGGGTCTTGTTGCCCGGACCGAGGCCTCATCCGCAGACTCCGATGAATCCGCGGGACTTCTATCCGCAATAAGGCGGTTTTTTGGGCTGGGTTGAAGCCTTTCCTGCCCCCAGGACTGCCAAGCGCGACCTAATCCCACCCCCTCTTTCACCAGCATTTTGTTCGGAAAAGCGAGGATTAGCCCCCCTATTTCCAGACTTGACAGAAACGCACTCAATCTTTATTATGGCCACACGCTCAGCAGGTAAGCTCGATGAGCAATCGCTCGAGGGTTCTGAGCGGAAACCTACAAATCAAGGAATTGTTAAGGAGGAAAGAGAAATGACCATCGTTCGTTATGACCCGTTTCGTGACCTGCGAACCTTGCAAGAAGAAGTCAACCGCCTGTTTTCCACTAACCTGACAAGATCCTTTGGTGAAGAAGGAATCGGCCGCGGCGCGTGGAGCCCCAGCGTCGATATCTTTGAGAACAAGGACCAGATCGTGCTCGAAGCGGAACTGCCCGGCATGAAGCGAGAGGATTTTGACCTCTCCATTGAAAACAACGTGATCACCCTTCGAGGCGAGCGTCAGTTCGAAAAGAAAGAGGACAGCGACAACTATCATCGGGTAGAGCGATCCTATGGGGCGTTTACGCGCTCGTTCACTTTGCCGCAGACCGTTTCGGCCGAAGGTGCTACCGCTGAATACCAGAACGGCGTTCTGCGTGTAACCCTGCCAAAGCGGGAAGAAACCAAGGCTCGTCGCATTGAGATAAGCGGCGAGGGTGCCAAAACATCCGGCAAGACTATCGAAGCGAAAGCAGAAAACGTAAATACGGCTACTGCCGGCGGGCGTTAAAACCCCGCAGATGATTAAGGTTGAGCGGGGTAGCTCGCGGAAGTATTTCCGTTCGGGCACCCCGCTCTCGGTCATTCCAGTTTAAGAGATCATGCGATTAGATAAATTTACTTTGCGGGCTCAAGAGGCGATTCAATCCGCGATTGAGTTGGCCGAGCGCAATCAAAACCAGCAAGTTGAACCTGAGCATCTGCTGGCCGCAATGCTCGAGCAACCAGAGGGTACTGTTCGTCCGATTTTGGGCAAGCTCGCGGTCAACGTGCCCGTGGTGCTCAATGATGTACAGGCAGCGATTGCCAGATTTCCGCGCGTCCAGGGCGGGCAACAGTACTTCAGTTCGCGTTTAAGCCAACTCTTTACGGCAGCACAGAAGCAGGCCGAAGGAATGCAGGATGAGTTCATCTCGACCGAGCATCTGTTGCTGGTAGTGGCCGACGAGAAGGACGGCGAGTCGGGAAAAATCCTCAGACAGCACGGGATCAAACGCGAAGATCTGTTGAAGGTAATCGAGCAGATGCGCGGGGGCTCGCGAATAACGGATCAGAATGCCGAGCAAAACTATCAAGCGCTCTCTAAGTATGCGCGCGACCTTACCGATCTTGCCCGTCAGGGAAAACTCGATCCCGTCATTGGGCGGGATGATGAAATCCGCAGAACCATTCAGGTGTTATCGCGGCGCACCAAAAACAACCCGGTGTTGATCGGCGAGCCAGGTGTTGGCAAAACAGCTATTGTCGAAGGCCTGGCGCAAAGAATCGTCTCGGGAGATGTTCCTGAAACGTTGCGCAACAAACGATTGGTAGGGCTTGACCTCGGGTCGATGCTTGCCGGGGCTAAGTACCGTGGAGAATTCGAAGATCGTTTAAAGGCAGTCCTGAAAGAGATTGAGAACGCTCAGGGGCAGATCATTCTTTTCATAGACGAGCTGCATACATTGGTAGGCGCAGGAGCTGCCGAAGGGGCGATTGACGCCTCGAACATGCTGAAACCGGCGTTGGCGCGCGGTGAACTGCGTTGCGTTGGGGCAACTACCCTGAAGGAGTACAAGAAGTACATCGAGAAGGACGCAGCCTTAGAGCGCCGCTTTCAACAAATATATGTGGGCGAGCCCACCGTTGAAGACACGATTGCCATTCTGAGGGGCTTGAAGGAACGCTACGAAGTACACCACGGAGTGCGGATAAAGGATTCGGCAATTGTAGCAGCCGCCACACTATCGACCCGCTACATCACCGATCGCTTTTTGCCGGACAAGGCCATTGACCTGATCGACGAAGCAGCCTCGCGACTGCGGATAGAAATCGACTCGTTGCCACAAGAGATCGATCAACTCGAGCGTGAGATTATTCAGCTGGAAATCGAGCGCCAGGCTTTGCAGCGCGAGGAAGATGAGAAAACCAAAGCGCGATTGCATGAAATCGAGCAGAGGATTGCTGATCTGAGGGAGACCTCATCCGGCATGAAGGCAAAGTGGCAGTCTGAAAAAGAAGCCATCGAGCACATGCGGACTGCTAAGGCCGAGTTGGAACAACTCAAGCTGCAACTTGACCAGGCCCGCAATGCCGGAGATCTGGGCCGCGCTTCGGAAATCCAGTATGGAAAGATTCCGGAGCTCGAGCAGCGACTGAAACAGGAGCAGGACAAACTCGCAAACTTCCAGCAGGATGGCGTGATGCTCAAGGAGGAAGTTGACGAAGAAGACGTTGCTGAAGTAGTTGCGAAGTGGACCGGCATCCCTGTTTCAAAGATGCTCGAAGGTGAAATGCAAAAGCTCGTCACTATGGAAGAGCGCCTGAGACAGCGAGTGATTGGCCAGGATGAAGCGCTTCAGGCCGTGGCCAATGCAGTCCGGCGCGCGCGTGCGGGATTGCAAGATCCTAACCGGCCAGTGGGCTCGTTCATCTTTCTTGGCCCGACCGGTGTGGGTAAAACTGAGACGGCGCGAGCTCTGGCTGAATTTCTGTTTGACGACGAGCGCGCCATGATCCGACTGGACATGTCCGAGTACATGGAGAAGCACGCTGTGGCGCGAATGATTGGAGCGCCTCCAGGATATATCGGTTATGAGGAGGGCGGCCAGTTGACGGAGGCTGTTCGGCGCCGTCCGTATTCCGTGGTGTTGTTTGACGAGATTGAAAAAGCTCACGCGGATGTCTTTAATGTGTTACTGCAAATCCTCGATGACGGACGACTAACCGATTCGAAGGGACGGACTGTAGACTTCAAGAACACAGTGTTGATTATGACTTCGAATCTTGGCTCGAGAGAGATTCAGGCAGCTGAAGGAGATGAAAAGCAAGTCCGAGAAGCGGTGCTCCAGGAATTGCGACTCAGCTTTAAACCCGAGTTCCTGAACCGCATCGATGACATCGTAGTCTTCCATCAGCTTTCGCGCGCACAGATCGAGCAGATTATTGAGATCCAGCTCGAACGGCTGCGCGAGATGCTTCGCGAGCGCAATATCACTCTGGAGCTGGACTCGACGGCCCGAGAACTCTTGTCCCGCGAGGGTTATGATCCTAACTATGGCGCCCGCCCACTGAAGCGGGCCATTCAGACGCTTATTCAAAATCCGCTCGCAATAAAACTGTTGCGGGGTGAGATTTTACCGGGCCAGGTTGTTAAAGTGTCTGCGGCGGGGGATACGATGGAATTCAAAACGGAGTTGGCTGCCGCGGCGGCTTAGTCGCTCAAGTTGCTTAAATCAACCTGGCAGCGAGCACGAGGAAGGGAACTGAGGATGTCGCGTTCATGGAATCCGCTACAGGATTTGCTGGTTTTGCAAGATCGAATGAATAGACTGTTCGAAGATGCAACGCAGCGCCGGGCCCAGAGCGAAGCGGAAACGGGAACAAACGACGAAATTGAAAGGGCCGAATGGTATCCGGCGGCGGATATTACGGAAAGTGACGGTGAGTATGTCATTACCGTCGATCTTCCGGGTATAGATCGCGATGCGCTGGACGTCTCTGTCGACGAGGATCGACTGGCCATTCGGGGGACACGGAATATCGAAGCCTCTGCGCAGCGTCGAATTGAGCGGCCACGGGGACAGTTTGTCAGGACCTTCGGGGTCCCGGCGTCAGTCGACCAGTCCAAAATTGGGGCGGAATACAAGGACGGCGTTCTAACTGTCATTTTGCCCAAACGAGTGGAACAGAAAGTGCAGCGGTTAGAAATCAAAATCTCGTAGCGCCAGGATGTCGGCGCCAGATCAAGAAGGTGACATGATGGACAAACGTTTTGCTGAAGACAGAAATCCAGAATTGAACGAAGACACAGGAGAGCCAGTAAGGGTAACTGATCGACGTCGAATTCATCTGGACCAAGCCGGTGCCGCGCAGTCGGCCCAGGCGGGTTCAGTGCCCTCATTAAAACCTACTTACGTCGAAGAACTCGAAGCCAGGACTAAAGCTGCTGAAAACCGTATCAGCGAAGTGCAGGCGCGCTTTGAGCAGTTGCGGCAACAACTCCAAAAAGAGACAGACGAAACACGTCAGCGACTGAATCGAGCGGCGGAGGAAAGAGCGCAACGAGATAAGGCTGACTTTATCGCTGCATTGCTGCCGGTTATGGATAACCTGTCGCGGGCAATTCAGGCCGCGGACAGTGGGGGTTCTCTCGAAACCCTTGCTGCCGGAGTTCGCAGTACAGCGGCGAGTTTTGAGAATGCGCTTGCGAATGCCGGCGTCGAGGCGATCGAGACAGCCGATCAGGATTTCAACCCCGAGATACACGAAGCAGTCGACACCGTGGCGGTCGAGCCCGATCGAGACGGAAAAATCATTACCGAATATAGCCGGGGCTTCCGGATTGGCGATCGGTTATTGCGTCCCGCTCGAGTACAAGTTGGACGAGCGCAAGAAGAGAGTAAAGAGGCTTTCCGGTAACATTGCGGTGTTGCGGGATAATCTGTCTGTTAAGGAGAAGAAACCAGTGGCTGCGAAAGAGATGAAATTTCACGAGGAAGCTCGCGCTGCGATGCTCGAAGGAGTGAATATTCTTGCCAACACAGTGCGTGTAACGCTCGGCCCTAAGGGACGTAACGTTGTCCTCGGCAAGAAATTCGGATCACCCGTGATTACCAAGGATGGCGTTACGGTCGCAAAGGAAATCTACCTCAAGGATAAGTACCAGAACATGGGCGCCCAGATGGTGCGCGAGGTCGCCATCAAGACGAACGATTCGGCCGGAGATGGCACCACTACAGCTACTTTACTGGCGCAGGCAATCTATCGCGAAGGCGTTAAGAATGTGACTGCGGGCGCCAATCCGATGTCATTGCAAAGAGGCATCCAGAGAGCCACTGATGAAGTTGTCGCCGAACTCCAAAGGATGGCCAAGAAAGTAAAAAGCAAAGAAGAGTTGACTAACGTAGCCACGGTATCCGCAAACAACGATCGCGAAATCGGACGTTTGATTTCCGAGGCAATGGAAAAAGTGGGTAAGGACGGAGTTGTTACGGTCGAGGAATCCAGGACGTTGCAAACCGAGCTGGACCTGGTGGAGGGTATGCAATTCGATCGTGGCTATCTTTCTCCCTATTTCGTTACCAACACCGATCGGATGGAGGCAGTGCTTGATGAACCTCTCATCCTGCTGCACGAAAAAAAGATTTCCGCCATGCGCGATCTCCTGCCGTTGCTCGAGCAGACTGCCGGCAGCGGGCGGGCTTTGCTGATTATCGCGGAAGATGTTGACGGCGATGCGCTGGCGACACTCGTAGTAAATAAACTACGTGGAACAATTAAAGTCTGCGCGGTGAAGGCCCCTGCCTTTGGAGATCGTCGTAAAGCAATCCTTGAGGATCTAGCCGTGCTTACCGGCGGTAAAGTCATCACCGAGGAACTCGGCATCAAACTCGAGAATGTCCAGATCTCCGATCTTGGATCGGCCAAGCGGGTAATTGTAGACAAGGACAATACCACGGTCGTCGAGGGTGCGGGGGACCGCAAGGCAATCCAGGGTCGCATCGCGACGATTCGAAAGCAGATTGAGGAGACCAAGTCCGATTACGATCGAGAGAAGTTGCAGGAGAGGCTCGCAAAACTAACCGGAGGGGTTGCAGTCGTGAAAGTCGGAGCTCCGACAGAAACCGCAATGAAAGAAATCAAGACCCGCGTCGAAGACGCACTGAATGCCACCAAGGCAGCTGCTCAGGAGGGTATTGTGGTAGGCGGAGGCGTGGCGCTTTTGCGCGCAGCCAAGGTACTTGAGCGAATTACGGATGATGACGAGGATGTTCTTACCGGGGTCAGGATCGTGAAACGCGCACTTGAGGAGCCATTGCGGCGCATTGCAGAAAACGCGGGAGCCGATGGAGCGGTCGTCGTCGGAAGGGTCGAAGAGTCAAAAGGGACAAAAGGTTTTAACGCTGTGAACGGGCAGTACGTCGATCTGGTCAGCGAGGGTATCATCGATCCGGTCAAAGTTGTTCGCACCGCCCTGCAAAATGCCGCGTCAATTGCCGGTCTCCTTTTGACGACGGATGCTGCCGTGGTTGACTTGCCGGAGCCAAAAAAGGCAGCCCCGCCGATGGCTGGGGGCGACGACTATGACTACTAATGCGGCGCAAACAGATTGTTTACTGTTTGTGCACTTCTTAATGCTCAAATTGGCCAAGGAATTGCAGGGATAGGCGCGCCAGATTAGTTGTTGCATGGAAACGCAACGGCGCTTATGCTGGAAACATCTAACCAGCGCGGTTAGAGACGAATCCCGACTCCCGCAGAGTCTCAGGATTCCATTGGAAATTGGCAGTTTAGAGTTATTAAAGGCGGTCAGCACTTTTGCTCGGGCCACACGAAAATGGTTGATTTAGGATCGTACAAAGACAAATTTGGTGACAGCGGTCAGCGCATACTTGAGTATGCTCTGAATGAGTCGCGGCGAAGGGATCAGAACTTTGTCGCGGTTGAACATATCCTCCAGGCCCTGATTGCCGAAGAGCCTGATATGTTCAACTCCTCCATGCGCGAGTTATCCCTTGATCCAATCGTGGTCAAGATGGCTATTGAGAAACGGTTGACGGGGGCTCGCCAACAGCATGTGGGCAAAGGCTTTCGGATAGCTCCAGATACAACCGACCTTTTCAAGCGCGCCATGGAACGCGCTCGCGCCCAGGGTCGAAAGACCATCGAGGCGACAGATATCTTTGAAGCGCTCGTTCGCTATGAAAGCTTGTTTGTGGAAGTCTTGCGCAGCATGGGGGCAAACCCCGACGCCGTGGCGGAAAATGTCAGCGCTCAGGTCCAGAAGCGCGAGCAGGAAGAAGAACAATACCGCAAGAAGTTTGAGCTTCCTCCCTATCTGAAACACTTCGGCCTTTCGCTCAATCGCCTGGCCCGAGCGGATAAGATTCCGCCGACCATCGGCAGAGAAAAAGAGATTCAACAAGCAATAGAGATCCTATGCCATCGAGAACGAGCAAATTCCCCCATGTTGGTCGGAGAACCAGGTGTGGGAAAAACGGCGGTGGTGGAAGGGCTGGCTCGCCTGATTGAGTTGGACCCTGAGAAAGTACCCGCCCGCCTGCGTGGTTCACACATCGTTCAGTTGCAGATGGGCGGTATCGTTGCGGGCACGATGTTGCGCGGAATGTTTGAAGAGAGAATAAAGGGCATCATCGATGAAGTTAAAGATCGGGACAATCTAATTCTGTTCATTGATGAGGCGCACACGATTATTGGCGCGGGCGCGGCTTTGGGAACCTCTTCTGACGCCGCGAACATGTTCAAGTCGGCCCTGGCTCGGGGCGACATGCGAATTATCGGCGCCACCACGATTTCCGAGTACAAGGAATACATAGCGGAAGACGAAGCGCTGGCTCGTCGCTTTCGGCTCGTCAAGGTGGTTGAGCCGTCGATCAGCGAGACACGTGATATTCTGATCGGCCTCCGGCCGCGACTTGAAAAGAACTATTCAGTCAAGATTTCGGATGATGCCATCAACACAGCTTTGGAGATGGCCCCAAAGTACATCAGAAATCTTCACCTGCCCGACAAGGCAATTGGCTGGCTTGATACAGCCGCAGTGAAAGTCGAAATCAACGAACCGCAGACGATGGTGGTTAAGTCAGAACATGTTATCGAAGTGATCTCGCAAGAGTCGCGCATTCCACGTGACATGATCTTTCGCGATACCACCGAGCGTTTTGCCATGACTGAGGCTTTGTTGAGTCAGCGCGTCATTGGCCAGAAGGAAGCAATCAAAGCCGTGGCCCAGCGACTGAGGCTCAACAAAGGCCCGCTCAAGGAATCGCATTATAAGCCTGACGGAGTGCTGCTGTTTCTTGGCCCGACCGGAGTTGGCAAGACTGAATTGGCCAAAGCGGTGGCCGAGTTCATGTTTGGCGACGAAGAGAAGATGGTGCGCATCGACATGTCGGAATACAGCGATGGCACTGTCAGCGTCGAGAAACTCATCGGCATGCCCCGCGGCATTGTTGGTTCCGAGCGCGGTGGAATTTTGACCGAGCAGCTTCGTGAAAACCCATATACGGTGCTGCTGCTCGATGAAGTTGAGAAAGCGTCTCCTTATCTCATGAATCTGTTCCTGCAGGCATTTGACGAAGGCTGGTTGACGGATGGCCGCGGTAAAAGAGTGTACCTTTCGGATGCCATCATCATCATGACCTCAAATCTGGGCTCGGACAGTTTCAAGAAGTTTGAGAAGCCGCTTGGCTTCGGCACTAAGACAGCCGCGGATTTTCGCGCAGTCAAGAACGAAGTCATGAAAGCCGCTGAGCAGCGCTTCTCACCCGAGTTCCGCAATCGTATCGACGAGATCATCGTCTTTTCGCCACTGACCATGGACGAAGTAAGACGAATCGCCAAACTCTATCTCGAGAGATTGGGACTTCACATGGAACGACAGGGCAAGACCCTGGAAGTGACCGATGCGGCCCTGAATTTCCTTACTGAGAAGGGATTCAGCACGACCTATGGCGCTCGTTTTTTGAAACGACATATCGACGAGAAAGTTAAACTGCCAATAACGGCGATGTGGAAGAGTGCCTCCGGATTTCGAGTGGACCTGGAAGATGGTGAGACGGTCGTCAAACCAGTCAGCGGAACAAACGCCAGACTCAATTGATTAGCTCGAGTCGTTTTTGAAGCCAGTCACTCCGGAAAGTCAGTCGTTCCGAAAAGTCGACAGTTTTAGATAATCAGGGGTTTCGGAGCAATTTGAGATCTGAAATTTTAGATCTCAGAATGAAACCGAGACCCTTTTTGCATTTGTTTGCGCAGCATGTTAAGTAGTTTCCTTCAGACAACTCCTGAATGTTTGCCCTAAAGAAAGAAATGCTCAGTTTCATTCCCATCAACATTGGCATCCCCTTCCGCAGATCCTGGCGCGTTGCCGCCCTGATGTTGTCACTCCTGGCCACAACCGCCACGGCGCAGCCTGCTACTGCGAGCACAGCGCAAGCCAGCCAGACAGATCCCAAGGCCGAAGAGATCATGAATCGCGCGATTGAGGTTCTTGGCGGCAGCAAATATGTAAACGTCAGCACCGTCATCGGCCGCGGATTTTACACTGCTTACCAGGAGGGAATGTCGCAGATCCCGGCCAGATTTCTTGATTACATCGCATATCCGGATCGAGAACGAACCGAGTTCACTGGTGGCGGCGCACGCGTGATTCAAACCAACTCGGGTGAAACGGGTTGGGTTTTTGACGGTGCCGCAAAAACGATCAACGATATGAAGTCGGAGCAAATTGAGGATTTCAAACGCAGCATGCGGACCAGCGTGGAAAACCTTCTGCGCGGCTGGTGGCGCAAAGAAAATGGCACGGTGAAGTACGTCGGCCGCCGGGAAGCAGGACTGGCAAAACGCAACGAGACGGTCAGGCTAACCTATCCGGATGGCTTTTGGATCGAGTATGAATTTGGCGCGAAGGACGGCTTACCCGCAAAGATAATTTACAAGCGTACTCGTAAGAACCCCGATAGTGGCGACTCAGAAGAAGTTACTGATGAGGAGCGGCTGGCCAAGCCCATTACCATCGATGGTGTTACCGCTCCCTGGGTGATCGATCACTTCACCAACAAAATTCAAACCAGCCGGACGAACTTCGAGTCCATCGAGTACAACCATGCGTTGCCGGACTCGCTTTTCAGCAAGCCCGAAAACGTCAAGAGCATTAAGTAGTCATTCCAGGAAACCAGCGACGCTTCCCATCGCGCAGGTCCTCACGCCTTCGCGCCTGCACTGACCTTCTGAGCCTTAGTGCGAATAAACGCATAGTTCAAGAGGGGCAATGAATTGAAGCCCGCTGCTTTGGTACAACTTTCTTTGGCCTTCTCGGCGTCGCCCTTGCCCTCATAAGCCTGGCACAAACGATATAAGTCGTAAGGGTTCTGTTGATTGGCCTGCTGAAACTCAGCCACGGCCTTGTCGTAATCCTTTTCGGCCAGCGCGATAGTGCCCATCAGCTCATGCGCCTGCTTGATCTGTGCCGAGTTTTTGCTTGTCTCTGCTCCCCGGCCAAACTCCTCTGCCTCTTTCTTCGCCGTGGGAAGATCCTTTTTGCCGATGGCTACTTTGGCCAAATTGAAATGATGGAAGAGACTTGCGTTGTCTTTTATTTCCTTCGACAGATTGGAATCTTGCGTAAGCTTCAACGAGCGCTCAAAGAGGGTCCGCGCTTCGTCAAACCTTCCCATTTCGACAAGGATGTTGCCCTTGGTCGTGAGGTCGGCTGACATTTGGGCTACGTCTCCGATTTTCTCTGCCAGGGCATATTGCTTATCCATGTTCTGCAACGCTTCATCCATTTTGCCGCCGTCAACATTTACCACAGTCAATCCAAATAGCGCGGTACGCCGGTCGCCATCGCTCCGCGCCCGGTCATTGATGACTTGCAATTCCGCCGCTGCTTCATCGTACTTGCCCTGGTACATCAGGTCGGCCGAAATCCCCAGATGCGACGCAGCAAAATTAGGATCGATGGAAAGCGCTTTTCGATATTGAGCAATCGATTCGTCAAAGCGTCCCATCTTCAGAAGCAACTCGCCGTACGAGTCATAAGGGTTCGGGTCGTTGGGAATGAGCTCAGTGTATTTTTTGAAAGCCTGTTCCGCGCTGGCGTAATCGCCGTTTTGTCGATACGCGTAGCCGAGAATGTTGTACGCGCCGGAATAGCTCGGGGCTAACTCGGTAGCTTTCTTGTAGTGCGCAATTGCCTGGCCATAGTCCTGCTGGCCAAAATAGTAGCCGCCAAGGTTGAAATGAGCTCGCTCGTCGTTCGGGTAGGCGGCAACCAGCTGCTCGAAATACTCTTTCTGCTTGGCCGGATTGGCGTTAGCTCCGGCTTCCGCACCCAAAATCAGCAACCGCTCGCCCTTCGACGCTTTGTCGGCAAGACTGACGGCCTTCTTCAGGTGATCAAAAAATTCTTTGGCGGTGGGCGAATTCTGCGCCCGAGTCAGCTCGGCCAGGGCGAAGTTCGGGTCAAGTGAAATCGCCTTGTCATAATGTTGAACAGAGTCCTGAATCAGCAAACGGTCTGTCAGATCGCGTCCGGCAAGAAACTCCTTTCGCGCTTCGGCTGACGACGTAGTGATAGGGATTTTCCCGTTGTCCGAATTTGCGGTCGTTGAGTCCGCGTTCGTGCCCACGTTTTCGCAGCTGATTGAAGCGAGCGCGGTTAGCAAAAGTGCCAGCGTGATGAGAGTCAGAGTTCTACGACGATTCATGACGGTTCTCCTTCAGGTTAGAGCAGGTGCAGAGGTCGTTTAATTGTGCCTCACGACCAGGAAGTCGGGAAGACTTTAGTCAAAGATTAGTCGGGGCCCGATGGTCCATAATGTTGGGCCATCGCTTGCGGATGACTGGCTGATTGTTAACAACGCAATGAAAGAATGGCCGGAGGATACTTAAGAGGAGTTACTTCGTCAACAACTTTGGGCCAATTATTTTCGCCGTCCATTTTTTCAATGGTCGATCCGAAAATTCGTAGGCCTCAGCGACGAATGGTTCTGTCCGTCGTTGCTCGCTCTTTTGCAGGCTTGTTCTTCGGGAGCTTGCTCTTCACCTTTTCAGCTGGACGATCGGCAAGCAGTGGTAAGGGATTGATCGCGCCATCGGTGGCGTACACCCCGAAGTGTAGGTGTGGCGGAGTGCCGTTGGCATTTCCGGTCGAACCGACGAATCCGAGCAAAGAGCGCTCATTGACAGGATCACCGACCTCGATGCCGGGAGCATACGAATCCAGGTGAGCGTAGTAGTAGATGCGACCGCCTGCGCCGATCACAGAAACTGTATGACCGCCCAGATTATCTTCGCCAACCTTGTAAATATAGCCTCGTGTCGCTGAATAAATGGCCGTTCCGCGAGGTGCAAAAATGTCCTGCCCTTCGTGGAGCCGATCGCTGCCCCGTGGAGCGTGCCAGGTGTCCGCGATCTGTTTCCTGCTAATGTCCTTCAGCGGCATCGAAATTCTGGCGTCGGGAGTTTCTGTGTACAGGCGAGCAACATGCACATAGAAAATTAGCTTGTTGCCGATCCTCTCTGTGCCTGCCGCCAGCGTCAACGTTATGAGCACGAGCGAAATGGCGGCGACAATAACTAATAGTTTTCTCACGTTCTTAAGATGCAGCCAGAAATGTAGTCGTTGGACAATCATAAGCCTAATAACCCAATCACTGGTGTAGTTACGTATTAGGTCGAGAGCCGGTTCCGGTCGGAATGAGATAGATGCTATTCATCCTCAATTACATCGCCAGTCCGCCGTCTACCTGGATCACCTGACCGGTGATGTAGCGAGCATCGTCAGAAATGAGGAAGCAGGCGATGCGGGCCACCTCGTCAGCTTCCGCGAAACGTCCAAGAGGAATCTGCTCCAATAGTTTTGTGCGATAACCCTCATCGAGTGTTGCGGACATGTCAGTTGACACCAGGCCGAGCGCCAGCGCATTAACTGTTACTTTGCGACTGGCAACTTCTTTAGCCAGGGCCTTGGTGAGTCCGATCATTCCTGCTTTCGAAGCAGAGTAGTTCGACTGACCGGCCAGGCCCACGCGGCCGCTGATTGACGAAATATTCAGGATGGATCCGCCACCGTCCTGACGCAACATTGTGCGCAGCGCGGCTTTGGCAAAATTCCACGCGCCTTTCAAATTTGTATCCAACACTTCGTCCCAATCTTCTTCTTTCATTCGCAGAATGAGATTGTCGCGCGTGACACCGGCGTTGTTGATGAGAAAGTCGATGCGGCCAAAAGTATCCTTTACTTGCTTCACCATCTCGGCGGCAGCTTCCGTGTTTGCCACGTCACATTGTGAAGATAACGGTCGAACACCCAACGCTTCGAGGTCGCGCTTTAGAATGTCGGCGGCCCCGGCGCTCCTGGCAAAATTAAAAGCGACATCGGCTCCGCGACGTGCAAGCTCGACGGCAATAGCGCGACCGATACCTCGCGTAGCCCCGGTAACAATGGCTACGCGGCCGGAAAAAGGCTTTTCTGGACTGTTCAACCGTCGCAGCCTTTCGTGTTATTTCGTAGATGGTTTTGGTTGCGTTTCACAAATCGCCCATTACAGTTTCAACGACTTCAAATACTCTCTGAATTCAGGCGCGAGATCCGGACGCTTTAACGCAAATTCAACGGTTGCAATCAGAAAGCCGAGCTTGTCTCCTGCATCGTGGCGGGTTCCGTTGAAGCGCACTGCGTAGAATGGCCGCTTCTTGAGGAGTGAACGCATCGCATCAGTGATCTGTATCTCTCCGACAGCGCCGGGCTTTGTTTGTTTGATTTCCGCAAAGATATCCGGAGTCAAGACATACCGGCCGATAATGGCCAGATCCGAAGGTGCTTCGGCGAAAGGAGGCTTCTCGACCATATCAGTGACCTTGTAGACTCCATCCTCAACCTCTTCCACAGCCAATGCGCCGAACCGTGAAATCGCCTCTCCGGCAACCTGCATGGTGCCTATGACCGGCGCCTCATACCGCTCGTACACGTCGAGCAGTTGCTTGAGCGCAGGTGTTTCGGAATCGACAATATCATCGGACAACATCACCGCGAACGGTTCGTCGCCAACAGAATCTTCCGCTTGCAACACTGCATGGCCCAGACCCAGGGCCACCTGCTGGCGTACATAACTGACCCGGGCCATGGATGAGATGGCGCGCATTTGCGCCAGTAGTTCCGGCTTTCCTCGATCTTCCAACAACTGCTCGAGCTCGAACGAGACGTCGAAATGATCTTCAATCGCAGTCTTACCACGTCCGGTAACAATTATGATCGATTCAATACCCGAGGCCACTGCTTCTTCAACGACCTGTTGAATCAGTGGCTTATCAACCAGCGGCAGCATCTCTTTAGGTGACGCTTTCGTGGCCGGCAGAAAACGTGTGCCCAATCCAGCGGCTGGAAACACAGCTTTACGAACCTTCTTGATCATTTTTTTGAATCTTCAAACTTCAGACAAGAGTCCTTGTTTTTTTTTGAGCAGGCCTTTGTGCGTAAGAAAATCGATCCACGAAATTACACAAAATGCTCTTTGTGTTTATTTCGTGTGATTTGGGGGATCATGCCCTCAGCTGATTAGGCCTTTCTTGACAGGCATGTGCACCCTCGGCTAGCGTCAATCTTTTCAATAAGTTCCAGCGGGCGTCACTCATAACATATTAACGTGGACTAGGACAAATGTTAGATCTCAACTACGTAAGGGAAAACATTGAAAAAGTGCGCGCGGCGCTCGAGACACGCGGCGTGCCTCGTACGGCTCTGGACGACTTTGAGCAAGCCGATGCTGAACGCCGGCGTGTGATTGCCGAGTCCGATCGCCTGAACGCGCAGCGCAACACAGCCAGCCGGGAGATTGGCGCCTTGATGAAGGCCGGCAAGAAGGACGAGGCGGACGAGCTGCGTAAAGATGTGACTGCCTCAAAAGAGCGAATTGCCGAACTCGACAAGCTCCGCGATCAGGTTGAGACGCGAATGCGCGAATTGCTATCGTCGCTGCCAAACCTTCCCCACGAGAGCGTACCAGTAGGCAACGACGAATCGAAAAATGTTGAGGTCCGTCGCTGGGGCGCAAAACCGGAATTTCAATTCACACCCCGGGACCATGTCGAGCTCGGTACGTCACTGGGCATTCTCGATCTCGAACGGGCTTCAAAGATCGCCGGAACGCGCTTCGCAATTCTGAACGGCGCGGGCGCCAGGCTAAGCCGTGCGCTTGTCAATCTAATGCTCGATGTGCAAACGCGCGAAAACGCTTACAAAGAGACGTTGCCTCCGTTCATAGTTAACGCAAACGCACTCTTTGGAACTGCTCAGCTGCCAAAGTTTGAAGAGGATCTTTTCAAGCTCACGGACGAGCGCGGACTCTATCTGATTCCAACCGGTGAGGTGCCGGTTACAAACTACCACAGCGGGGAGATAGTAGACGCTTCCGCCTTGCCCCTGAAATTTGCGGCTTATTCACCCTGCTTTCGCTCGGAAGCAGGGAGTTACGGCCGCGACACGCGGGGCATTTACCGGCAGCATCAATTTGAGAAAGTCGAACTCGTGAAGGTCACTCTTCCTGAACAATCGTTTGCAGAGTTAGAGAGTCTGACGCGTGATGCAGAGTCAATCCTGCAAAGACTCGGGCTGCATTATCGAGTCGTCGAACATGTGACAGGTGATCTTGGATTTTCAGCGGCGAAGTCCTACGACGTCGAGGTTTGGTTGCCGTCGTACAACGAGTACAAGGAGATCTCGTCGTGCTCAAACTGCACAGACTTTCAGGCGCGAAGGGCGCAGATACGTTTTCGTCGTGCCGGTGACACCAAGCCGCAGTTTGTGCACACTCTAAACGGATCGGGATTGGCAATAGGCCGAACCTGGATTGCGATTCTTGAAAACTATCAGCAGGCCGATGGGTCGGTAATCATTCCGGAGGCGTTGCGTCCGTACATGGGAATTGAAGTCTTGGAGTCTGGAGTCTTGTAGTCTGGACGCTAACTCTTCATCAAGTCCGAAAAATTCCTCGCGATGTCCATACCGTCAGGATACAGTCGCCAGGATGCACGAACCCTTCCCTCGGGTCGATCCGAGTCTTTCCACTTTTCAACTAATTTTCGCGCTGCATCCAGCTGATTGTTTTTCACTAATCCATAAGCTTCAGCCGCGTCTATCTGCAGTCTCCATTCCAAATACTTTGATGGAAACGCTTGCTGAAACCGTTGAGCCGTCGCTTTGAGCCGTCCCATGTCGCCTGTTTGAGCTGCAGCTAACTGAATTAACATTAGCGGGTAAGTACCACCATTAGGATTAAACTCAAACGCCTTCTGGCCAAGTTGAATACTTCGGCTATATTCTTTGCGACCCAGTGCTGCTTTTGCTTTGTTTATATACGCAACGTACCGGCCGTAGTCACTTATTCCAAGCTCATGCTCAAAAACGTAATCTGTCGCCCTGTCAGCTTCGTCATACATTCCCAACTCATTGTAAGCGAATCCCACATTGAGTCTTATTGAGACATCGTCCGGGGAAAACTTCAGGTAATGGTTCAAACAGGCAATCGCCGGGAGATATCGGTGATCGGCGTAGAACTTGTCGTTACCCAGCATGTGTATGAAACTAACGGGTTGAGTTGAGAACAACTCCTTCAGTAACTCGGCCTGCCTTCGCAGATCCTCTTCAGGCGCGTCGTCGAGAATCATATAGATTCGCGCGATCATAATCTGTACTGGCGTCAATGTTCGGTCGCGCTCGGCCTGATCAACCAGTACTTTTGCTTGTGCCAAAAACTTCGCCGGGCCACCGTTGAATTGCCCTTTGAATTCGCGATCGTACATGTATTCGGGGATTTCCCACTTGGCTTTGACGTTATTCATTAGCGCCCAGAAGGATTCGGACACCTTATCACTATCCGCTGTCATTACACCGAGCCAACCAGTGGGCACTGTAAGTAACATTTGTCTCGAACGTCGATAAATTACGACTTCGACCGTTCGTTGCGCGGAGTCTTCATAGTGAGTTCGGGCCAAGAAAAAACTTGCGTCATCCACGATCAGGTACTGCCCATATTGCATGATGATATCCCCGCTTTCGATGCCGGCCATTCTTGCAGGACTATTATCGAAAACCTGCATCACTTTTAATCCCCGTTCTGGTGGTGCTTTCATGATTTCGCCTGCGCGGGGAACCTGGGAAGTTTTGGCGAGCATGCGAACGCAACCACAAAGGCCGGTCGACACTAAGAGACACACGATTAGACTAGTTTTTCGCATAATTTTCTCGGTGAGCTGAGAGCAGCAGTTATGTCGGGTTCGCTAAAATGAATGAGGTATTTGGGGAAGAATCAGTGCGCCGAATTTGCACTCCTAGTTGACCATTTAAGTGGCTTGAATAACAAAAGTCAACAAATATTTTCGTCTGAATTGAGTGTAAGTGTGAGTGCTGCGTTCGCTTCTTTACTCCGTAGGAGTGAAATGTCTATAGCTCCGTGGCCCCGCTCAACCTCGGGGCGCTGTTCGGAGGGGCCGAACGGAACTCGACAAGTACCCATCTGGTTTCTTTCCGCCCCTCCGAACAGCGCCGGGTAGTTCTTAGGTTCGGGTCTAGAAACATCCCACTCCTACGGAGTGAAACCTTGCTTTTTGTAGATAGCCTGCTTTTAGAAACAGGACACTATCAAAGCTACTTGATCCTGATATCAAACGGCATCAGCAACATCGAGTCGCCGTCTTTCATTCGATCAAGCAAAGCCATGTAACGAAAGGCGCGACGCGCATCCTCGGGCATAGCAGCGATGATGGCCCGCTGTTGCTGAATTTGCGTGTTTGGATCGTCGTTGCCACTGAACAGTTCTTGTAAGAATGTTCGTGGATATGGAAAGATTACCCGCTGCACGCCTTTATCTGCGGGAATCTTTGCGAGTTCTTTGGCTACTTCGACTGCTCGATCCAAGCCGCCAAACTCATCCACGAGCCCGCGCTCCTTTGCCTGAAACCCCGTCCAGACCCGGCCCTGGCCCACTGAATCAATGTACTCGACATTCTTGTTGCGGCCGCGAGCGACTTTGGGCACAAAGTCGTCATAGTAGGTCGTGTTGATCCATTCCTGAAATTTCTGGCGCTCGCTGTCGGAAAACTTTTCCGTCTCGCGAAACATTCCCGCATTCTTACCGCGCAGAACATATTCGTTACTGATACCGAGCCAATCGTAGAGGCCCTTTACCACGGGCTTTCCGGCCAGAACACCGATTGAGCCGGTAATCGTGGACGGCTGCGAGACGATCTTGTTGGCGCCACAAGAGATGTAGTATCCGCCGGATGCCGCGACGTCGCCCATCGAAACCACAACAGGCTTCTTCTGTTTGGCACCTTCAACCGCGTGCCAAATGATGTCGGAAGCAAGCCCGGACCCGCCCGGACTATCAACGCGCAAAACGATTGCCTTGATGGTCTTGTCTGCCGCAGCGTCCCCGATGGCCCTGGCCATGGTGTCTGAGCCGATGGACTGTTCGCCTGACGGGCTGTTTTCCGATTTGCCGGAACCAATGTCACCGGTACCGTAGATGACGGCGATCCTTTCACCCTTGTTTAGACCGAGTGACTCGGGTTCGACATCTTTATACGCAGAGCCCCGGGTGATTGGAAGCTCATCAGACTCTTTATAACCAAGCTTTGATTTCAGCTCTTTCTCAACTTCGTCGCGATACATGGCGCCATCTATCAGCCCTGCGTCTTTGGCTTTCGAGGCGCTGTATGGAGCGTTATCAATTATTGCGCGCGCTTCGTCAGCGGTTTTTTTCCGGCCTTTGGAGATCGCCTCGACGTAGCGACCGTAGAGATCGTCAAGCAGTGAGTTCGTGGCTTCGCGGTGAGCATCAGACATCTCTTTACGCGTAAAAATGTCTGCCGCACTCTTGTACTTACCAATCTGATATATGTCGGGGTAGACACCGAGCTTATCGAGCGAGCCCCGGAAGAACATCACATCGGCGGCCAATCCGGTGGTAAATAATTCTCCCGGAGGCGCCATGTAAATCCTGTCGCATGCATTAGCAATGTAATATTCCTTGTTTAAGCCGAACTCCATGTAACTGTAAACAGGTTTTCCTGAAGTGCGAAAATCCGCGATCGCATCACGGATTTCTTCAGCTTTGGCCCATCCCACTCCGGACATATCAATGTCAAGCAGAATAGCTTTGATTCGCTTATCGACCTTCGCTTTTTTGAACTGCATCAGCAGTCCGGTAAGTGATTGCTCGGGTCCGCCGAAAAACTTTCGAAAAGGGTCATCAGGTACGTAATCGGGTAAGACGCCGCCAACGCGCAGCGCCAACACGCTGTTATTTCTAATGGTTGGTTCGCTCTTCCGGAAGACGGCAAAAATCACCGCTAAGCCAATCAAAACAACCAGCACTAATACCGCAGCGATGCCGCCGATAATGAGAACGGCTTTCCTGGTACCTGACATTGCCATAACAATACCTGCCTTCAATATTCTGGGGAGAACGATGCCTTTTTTACGCCAAATTTCCGCCGTGTCTCAGTACGTACCCGAGGGAGAAAAGGTTTAGAAAGAACGGCAACTAGTGCTGGGGCGGCGTTTGCTTCATTTTCCATTTTCCATTTCTGATCTTTCATTTGCCATCCGTGAGCGTCATGCTTCGCTGCCGTCCTGTGTTTCTAAAGCGATGATGACGGACCACTAAGACACATACCAAAACTTCGTGTTATTTCGTGGATGGTATTTGTTTGGTGGGCAAACTCGGCATTCTTCTTCAATGTTACCGCGCTTTAACAATCCAACCCCCGCCCAGAACCTCGTCGCCACGATAAAAGACTGTTGCCTGGCCGGGTGTTATGGCTCGTTGCGGCTCGTCAAAATTCACCCTGACACGACCGTTGTTCAGCGGTGTGATTGTCGCCGCAGCTTCTTTGTGACGGTAACGGATGCGCACGTCGGCGCGCACAGGCTGCTCCGGTGCCTCACAAGCGATCCAGTTCAGCCCCGCCGCTACAAAAGTATTTTGCAACAGCTCGTCTTGTTCGCCCACGGTTACTCGATTGTTTGCTGAGTCGAGGGACAAAACATACAGTGGACGCTCACCCGCGATGCCAATGCCGCGTCGTTGACCGATGGTGTAACGATGAATGCCGTTGTGCCGGCCAATAATCTCACCGGTCGAGTCGACAATATCGCCTGAGTCCGGCCGTCGCTCGCCGGCACTCTCAGCTTCAAGGTAGCGATCGATAAACCCCGCATAATCCCCATCGGGAACAAAACAGATTTCCTGCGACTCGGCTTTTTCGGCCACCGCAAGGTGATGATTCCGAGCGGCTTGCCGGGCTTCTGGTTTCGACATTTCCCCCAGCGGGAACAGCGCACGCGACAATTGATCCTGAGTGAGTTCCCAGAGGAAATAAGATTGATCTTTTTGTAAATTGCGACCGCGAAACAGCCGGTGACGATTATTGCCCTGATCGTATTCCACGCGAGCGTAATGGCCCGTCGCCACTTTTTCGCAATTCAAACTTTCCGCCAACCGCACCAGTGACGCAAACTTCAGACGGCTGTTGCAGGCAACGCAGGGAATTGGAGTCTCGCCATTCAGGTAACTGGTCACAAAAGGCTGCACCACGTCCCGCTCAAAATCACGTTCGAGGTTGAGTACATAAAATGGAAAGCCGAGCTCATCCGCGACTCGACGAGCATCATAAACATCGTCGAGTGAGCAACAGCGCGAAGGCAACGGCTCGCCGCTGGCGTCGACACTTATACCGCGGCGCTGGTTCCACAACTGCATAGTAAAACCAACCAGCTCGTGTCCCTGTTCCTGAAGGAGTGCTGCCGCTGCCGACGAATCCACACCACCACTCATTGCCACCGCTATCTTCATAAAACTCCAGAAATTGCCTGTTTGCTGCCTTTCTGACCGGATGCTAAGATGCCTTACTCGAACAACTTTTGCTCGCAGTTTTCAAAAAACAAGAATACCGCAAACGCGGTGTCGATGCAGCCGGGGAGAAGAAGGAACCCAAGATACCGTCCACGAAATCACACGAAGTTTTGTGTAAGTTCGTGGATCGATTCAATAATGCCTGAGAAAGCCATCGAAGAGTTTCGCGTCATGGACGAGCCGTTTTATCTGTCCGTCGGTGGCGAAATCGCCCTGTTCGAAGCGGCGCATTCGGCCCGTTTACCCGTGATACTCAAGGGTCCGACCGGTTGCGGAAAAACCCGGTTCGTCGAGCACATGGCCTGGCGTTTGGAACGTCCTTTGATTACCGTGGCGTGCCATGAAGACTTGTCGTCAACTGATCTCGTCGGCAGGTACTTATTGGAAGGAGAAGAGACGGTCTGGCACGATGGTCCACTGACTGCCGCAGTGCGCAATGGCGCGATCTGTTATTTGGACGAGATAGTCGAAGCAAGAAAAGATACCGTGGTGATCATTCATCCGCTGACCGATCACCGTCGGCGGTTGCCCATCGAAAAGCGTGGAACGATCCTCGATGCCCCGTCAGACTTCATGCTGGTGGTTTCGTACAACCCGGGCTACCAGTCGATACTCAAGGACCTTAAGCAATCGACGCGTCAGCGGTTCGTGGCCATTGATTTCGACTACCCGCCACCTGAGTTAGAGGCGGAAATTGTCGCCCGAGAAGGCGGTGTTGATGAAGGCACTGCGCGCGACCTTGTACTCATCGGCCAGAAAGTTCGAAATCTAAGGGGACATGGATTGGAAGAAGGGGTTTCTACTCGCCTGTTGATCTACGCGGCCCAATTGATTGCCCTGGGCATCCCACCGATTACCGCCGCCGCCGTCGCCATGTGCGCACCCATCACTGACGATCGCGAACTGCAGCGCAGCATTCGCGAAATCGTCACCACCGTGATCTAATAGGATTTTGAAAGACCTAGATCCCGAAGCACGCCAACCGATAGAATCCGCGAACTCGCAGGATACTGCCGGTTCACCTCAACGACTCTTAACTGAAAGACAGTCCTTCCTTGAACTCACCCGCGACATGGCGCGTCTGCCTCTGGACGAGGCGGCGGCTGCGCTGGAAACAAGTGCGGCGATTGCCGGAGTTTCGTTGCGTGCGAGTATCGAGTTTCTCCGGGCTGCGCCGGATGCCGCGCAGGTGTTAAGAGCGGACGAGTTGCGTTCCTGGGGCGACCTGGGCCGTCGTCTGGCAATGGGAGATGTGGAAACGGCGATCACATTTTTTAATACCGGCGTCAACGAGTTAAAAGACTTGCCGCCGAACGCTCGGGTTATTTTGTTCCAGTTGTGCTCGCGCCAGATGAGTCTTGCGACTAACGTCGCCGTTGAGACTCTCTACAAAGTTCCAGCGCTGGCCTCAGCGATCGACGATCCGAGTCTGGTCCAATCCATTCTCGACATTGCCGCCGAGATTGCCAGGCGTTCGTCACGACACAGCGCGGAGTTTCTTGCCTCGGCCGCGGAGGTTACCAGCGCGCTAAAACAGTTTCACGATTCAGAGCTGACTGAAAAAGCGATTGGACTTGCGTCAGCATTTGCCTCGCGAGCCGGTGGCATCGCGGCCGATGCCTGGGCGTCCTTGCCGGGTGCGCTTTTCGGGCTCGAAGGTCAGGAAGCACGGCAATTGCTCGATCGCGCCGGTGAATTTCTGGAACGTGGTGGGGGGTCAGCTCTGCAGGTGCTGCTTTCCGGCGCCGAGATTCTCCGTAACATTCCGGAAGTCTTTAATGATTGGATTGAATTGCTCTGGACAGTGGCTCCTCACGGAAACGCAAGTTTGGTCGCTTTTGTTCGCAGCAGCCCGGGCTTTAGCCAGATTCTTTCCGCGGAGGCAAATCGCGCGCGAGCTGCGGAATTGTCTCGGCGAGTTTTATCGCTAACGCGAGAGATAGCCCGGGTGGACGGGGAAGCGGCGTTAGCTTGTTTTCGATCCAGCGCTCGTGCCTTGCGCACGGTCTCGATTGAACAATTCGAGGAATGGGCTCGCCAGGGTCTCCGAACAGCAGGCAGCGATGCACGCGCCCGCCGCAGCTACTTTGCCCTGGAGACTCGGGGCAGCTTCCACGCGCTTCACAGCGGCAGCAATGGACTGAGCCTCGATGTGGTCCAACCGCTATTGCGACTTTATGTGGAAGCATTGACCGGCCGGGAAGTGGATATTGTTCCCCTGGCCGCCTTCCCGCAAGAGTCGCGCATCGGAGACGGCCGGACTATCCACCTGCCGTCCCTGGTCAATGAATTTGGCGACGCGGAACTCGATTTTCGGCTGTACAAAGTTCTCGCTGCGCATGCAGCGGGCCAAATTGAGTTTGGCACGTACGAGCAGGACACGGCGCCACTCAGCGCGGCTTTTGCCGCCATTGCCCTGGCGTTTGATCCTCTTAATGCTGAAGCGCGCGATGCCTTCGCGCTGAATGGATACATCAGCCCTGAGAACCTCAGCGACGTAAACGAGATCGCTTTGCCTCGTGGTGGAGACTATCGCGCGGTGCTCGCTCGATTCCCGCATCCGCAACTTGCCCGGCGGATTTTCGGCACGCTTGAGAATGGCCGGATCGATCGCCGGTTGAGGCACAAATACCGCGGGCTGGTTCGAGACCTGGACCTGATCCGCGAGCACCTGCGACGCGCCCGGCCCCGAATTTCTGAACTTCCGCCAACGCTTGTTCCCTTTGAGTTGCTGTTTCAAATCACCTTGCTGGGTGGGGCATTGAACGACTCGCGCCAGTTCTACAGTCAGGTCGTTTCCGAGCTTGAAACACTCGTAGCAGAGTACTTTTACGGCTCCGACGCTGGTGTCTCAGATACGTTGCTGGCTACCGGCAGAGTTTATTCCCTGTTTCAATCCGTGATTCCGGCGGACGACGCAATACATCAGATCGAGACTCCTGAGGAGTCTGGGGACGAGATCGAAGATCCGGCGGCGGTCGAAACGATGCGGCAAAAGCAGTCGGAGCGTGTGCCGCGCCGGCGCGATGCGCGAGAGTTGTTCAATGCCTGGAACGATCCGAATGCCGATGGCGAGCCGGATCAACTCGAAGGAGCAGAAGCGTGGCTGGAATCCGAAACACCCGAGCAAACGCTTGCCGAGGGAGAAGTAGCTTATAACTATGACGAGTGGGATCGCGAATTGACTGATCATCGTTTGGGGTGGTGCCGCGTGGTTGAGAAGCAGGTGAAGCTGGGGGACCGCGGCTTTGTCGACAACACGCGCAAGCGACACAAGGGCGCAATCTCTTCTATTCGTTATCAGTTTCAACTGATGCGGCCCGAAAACCTTATTAGAGTGACAAACGAGCTGGATGGTGAGGATTATGATCTTAACGCAGTGATTGACTACGTGATCGACCGGCGGGCTGATGGTCAGCAATCAGAGCGGCTTTACACCAAACGATTGCGCCGCCGCCGCGATGTGGCCGTTTCTTTTTTGCTCGATCAATCGTCGTCGACGGCTCGCACGATCGGGCGACATCCGTTGCAACCCTACACGCGGCCTGGCAGGCGGATCATCGAGATCGAGAAGGAAGGATTGGTTTTGATGAGCGAAGCTCTCGAAGCCGTCGGCGACGTGTACTCAATAAACGGCTTTACCTCGGAGGGACGGCGCAATGTGAAGTTTTATGTTGTCAAGGATTTTGACGAGAAGTATACGGACGAGGTCAAACGGCGTATCGGCGGCATCAGCTACCAAAACAACACCCGGCTGGGCGCAGCGATACGCCATGCGACGGCCCGGCTGTCGCGGCAGGACGCGCGCACTCGCCTTCTGATCGTCCTCTCGGATGGACGGCCGTACGACCATGATTACGGCGATGCTCGTTATGCTCGGGAAGACACGCGCGAGGCCCTGCGTCAGGCAAAGATTTCAGGAATAACTCCGTTCTGCATTACGATCGATCGCGAGTCAGAGGCTGAATTGCGAGATTTGTATGGAGAGATTGGTTACACGATTATCGACGACGTGTTATCACTGCCTGAGCGACTGCCGGGAATATACCGCCGACTCACCACCTAGACATGGATGATTGCGGTGACGTGAGTGGATTTTGTGAGTAAGTGTCTTTCCATTTTCCATTTGTCATTGGTCATTGCCACTCATGCATTTCGTGTATTTTCGTGGACCGCTTTTCTACGCAGCAAAAGAACAGATCCACGAAAATACACGAAAGGTGGTCATCGAGAGTCTGGCAAACCCGATTTCTGCGTGGGCCAGCACTTCGCTGCATCCTTAATGACAAATGAAAAACGAAAATGACAAATGAAAAACGAAAAATGACAAATGACCAATGGGATTGATCCTCCGTCTAAGGTAAGAAGTCCTTGATCAACACGACATCGTTATTCATCACTCCGCGCGAGATTGCCAGCTGCTTCCCATCACGAGACCAGGCAAATCCATAGATTTGCTGATCTTTAAAATCAGTCAGCTGTTTGGGCGGCCCGCCGGCGAGACTCTGAATCCATATGTTTGAAACGCCGCCTTGCGAGTCGACATACGTCAGTGAGCGGCCGTCTGCGGTCCAACGAATAGGACGGCCAAAAGAACCGGCTATATCAAACATTTTTGTTGGTGCACCGCCCGCAATCGAGACAATCGCGATCTTATAACTGCCGCCCGCCTGGTCCTGAAAATTACACGCGAAGAGTTGACCGTCAGCTGACACGCTCGATAGCGCGGATTCTTTATCAGTTAATCTCACAGGCGTACCTCCGTCCGCCGAAACCTTCCATATGGACCAAACGCCCGACACCGGATCGTAAGACGTGTATAGCACCCATTTTCCGTCCGGAGTATAGTCCGGGAGGTAATCGCCGACGCCACTGGTGATCTGTTTGGGATTGCCGCCGTCGAGATCCATGCGCCATAGGTTCGTATTGCCTGTTTTCCGAGCACCCCAAACGATGTAGCGACCATCAGGGGACACGGTCGGGTCAAAGTTCTGACTGGAATTAATCGTCAACTGTCTTTGCTCGGTGCCATCTGCTTTCATCATCCAGACATGTGGCTCTCCGCCGGCAACTGAGCGATAGACGATCTTTCCGTCGGGGGCCCACGAGAGACCACGCATGCCATCGTCTCGTCCCGATCCGGAGGTTACCTGGCGCAAATTCCGGGCATCCGGCTCAGAAGCAATCCAAACATTTATTAGGCGATCCGACCGCACTGATGCCAGCGTTTTCGAATCTCGGGTTAGATTGACGTCCGCGTATCCGTTCAAGTCACTGGTCAGCCTTTTTGCTTCGCCGCCGTTGTATGGTAGATGCCACAGTTGTGCGAGGCTGCCCGCTTCTTCAGTAGCCGAAGCGATTAGACCGGTTCCATCCGACAGCCAGGCGACCTGGCCCAATTGCCACCAGCGTTGGTTTGTGATGGGAGCTTCGACCCCGTCAGAAACACGAACCCCAATTACGTTCTCGTAGTAGCCGCCCGAGGTGTTTTGGTAGACATAAGCGATCAGGCTGCCATCAGGTGACCACGCCGGCGCCAGTGACGAGATGAAGTCAGGAGCACTGCGGGTGGCCAGCCGCTTTTCTTCATTTCCATCCAGATTGGTTATGAGCAGGCTGTTCTCTTTTGGCGAGGCGTAACGGACAAACGCAAAGCGTTTCGCGTCGGGTGAAATCGCTATGGGACTCTGTATATCAGTAAGAATCTTGCGAGGAACACCGCCCAGCGTTGGAACCTGATACAAAGCGCCTTTGGGATTGTCTTTGTCCAAAGAGACAAAATAAATAAAGTTTCCGTCCTTAGTAAAAGTAAGGCCTTGATATCGAACTTGCGCGGGCGGAAGAATCTGAACCTGACTGGCGGCAGCCACCTGGCCGACCCAGACGCTTTGTTGTCCACCCTCATCAGAGATATGCGCCACATAATTGCCGTCAGGTGAAATTGCCGCATGAACCGCCTTACCGGTAGCTGTGAAACGCGACACGCTCATTACCTTAAGAGAGGGTCTTTCCCGTGACGCCAGCCGGTAGACGCCGTAACCAAAACCAATCAAGGAAAGCACAACCAGCGACAGCGCAATCAGGACCGAGCTCTTGTGTTTCCTAAGATTGTTAACAATATATTCGGCGCTTGAAGTTGTGTGACCCGCATGCGTAACGGTGTTTCGCTGAATTCTGTCCGCTCCGGCCCGGGAAAGGTACGGGGCGCGAGAAATCCTGGGCGGGGTCACTCCACTGATGCGCGCCGAATTGTGCGATTCCAATTCGCTTTCAAAATCAAGCTGTCTCTTCAACCTGCGAAGATCGACAACCATATCTTTAATGCCTTGATATCGTTCTTCCCTGTTTTTCTCGAGCGCTTTTTCGACGATACGTTCGAGTTCTATCGGAACGTCAGGCGTTAGCGCAGACAGCGGCGGCGGGTCAGTCTTTAGAATTGAAGCAATCACGTCGCTGGGTGTCTCGTGCTCAAACGGGAGTTGCCCGGTCACCATTTCATACAGCACCACGGCCACGCTCCAGACATCGGTGCGGCCATCCATTTCGCGCCCGCGCGCCTGTTCGGGTGACATGTAAGCGGCAGTTCCGAGCAGCGCACCAGGAGTCGTTTCCACCAGGTTTATTGTTTGTGCTTCTCGATCGATAGCTTTGCTTGACGAGTCCGTTAGTTTGGCAACACCAAAATCGAGCACTTTTAGAATTCCATCTCGCCTGATCATCAGGTTTTCAGGCTTGATGTCGCGGTGAATAACTCCGGCCTCGTGGGCGGCCGCCAGCGCTGACGCGACCTGAATGGCAAGCTCTAACGCTTCAGTCAAGGTCAGGGGAGTGTCATTCAAACGGGCGCGCAAGGTTTCGCCTTCGATAAATTCCGTGGCGATGTACATGATGGGTCCCGACTGGCCAATCTCGTGAATGGTGATGATATTTGGATGATTGAGCGCGCTCGCGGTTTTTGCTTCCTGAGTGAAGCGCGCCAATCTCACCTCGTCGCCGGCCAAATCAGCCGGCAGGATTTTTAAAGCGACAGTGCGATCGAGTGTTGTGTCACGCGCAAGGTAAACCTCGCCCATCCCGCCGGCTCCGATCCGCGACAGAACCCGGTAATGCGCAATGACGGAACCCTCGATAGTGAAGGAGTTACTCACGGTTTGTTTTCGAGCTTACTTGTAAAGCACCGCCAGACTTTTCGGAGTCAAGGTCTGGGGCATTGTTCCGAACGTTGGGTTAAGTGCTCGTGCGACTATCTTTGGGTCATTCTATCAAACATTGCAGGTCAAGAAAGGGCGAGTAACGCAACAGCTTGCGTTACAAATCCCGACCTGCAAATTCTCAAGGGAAACTGATAAATGGAAAATGATGAATGGAAAATGATGAATGGAAAATGATCTTTTTAGTCAGTCGCACCCCACCCGCCGCCGCCCGGCGTTTCAATTCGCACTCTATCACCGGCTTTAAGTTCCCAGCTGCCCTTGGAGCGAATCTTTTGTGAGCTCCCATCACTAATGATAAAAGCATCCCCCTGCTTACCGTCTTCGCCGCCTTGCAAACCGTAAGGCGCCCGCTTTCTTCTGTCGGCCAGCAGCGACATGCGCGCGGGCGCCAACGTTTCAATCTCACGCACGATTCCGTCGCCGCCGCGGTGTTTTCCTTTTCCGCCAGAGTTCCGGCGAATGCGGTATTCACAAACTCGGAGTGGATAAGCGTACTCGAGCGCTTCGGCGGGGGTGTTCAGGCTGTTGGTCATATGCGTGTGCACGCCACTCATCCCGTCAAAATCGGGCCTGGCGCCCATTCCGCCGGCAACGGTTTCATAATAGGAAAACTCCAGGCCCGTGCGTGGATCCATGCCGCCAATCGTCAGGTTATTCATGGTTCCCTGGCTGGCCGCGGGAATGACTGACGGTAGAGCCTGCGACAACGCTTTGAAAAGTACATCCACAATCCGTTGTGAAGTCTCGACGTTGCCGCCAGCGACTGATGCAGGAGGGTTGGCGTTTACCACGGTGCCCGGTGGTGCGATTACTTCGATCGGCTGCATTAAGCCGGCGCTGGCTGGGACCTCTCCGCCAACAAGACAACGAAAGACATAGGAAACTGCTGAAACCGTGATCGCCTCTACGGCATTGATTGGTCCAGCAACCTGAGGGGCGCTGCCGGTAAAATCCACTCGCGCTCGCGGGCCTTTTATGGTCACACGAACTCGAATAAAGACTGCGCCCGCGTCCGTTCCATCATCGTCGAGTGCATCTTCCGCCTGGTATACACCGTCGGGAATGGAATCGATGGTTTGGCGCATGAGGCGCGTGGAGTAGTCGATCAGGTGGGCGGCATATTCGGTTACCTCATCGATGCCACGGCGCTCTACTATCTCGAGCAGACGCTCGGCGCCGGTTTTCAGTGATCCGATTTGCGCCTGGAAGTCTCCGCGCCTCTCTTCCTGACCACGGACGTTTGTGAGAATCATGCGCATCAGATCAGGATCGAGCTCGCCTGCGCGAACCAATCGAATGGGAGGAATCCGGATACCCTCGCCGTAGATATCCATCGCCATCCCCATCGAGCCCGGGGTAGCGCCACCAATGTCTGCATGATGAGCGCGATTAGCGACATAGAATGCGGGGGAAGCGGAGAAGGGGGGACGGGGGGAAGCGGAGAAGCGATGGGACTCACCGCGTCCCCGTTTCCCCGCATCCCCGCGTCCACCTTTCCCCGCATCCCCGCGTCCCCCCTTCCCCGCGTCCCCGTTTCCCCCCGTCTCCGCGTCGGCGACTTCCGGCCAGACACCCATGATTAACGTCACATCCGGCAGATGGGTGCCGCCCGCAAAAGGATCATTGAGTGCAACGACATCACCTGGTCCCGGGTCGATCTCAGCCAGCGCAGCCGCCACGGCCATCGGCATGGAACCCAAATGCACCGGCATATGGTCGCCCTGAGCAATGACGCGTCCCCTGGAATCGAAAACAGCGCACGAGTAATCTCGACGTTCTTTGATATTCGGAGAAAACGCAGTGCGGCGCAGCGCAACACCCATTTCCTCGGCTACAGAGGTGTAAAGCGCCCGATATATCTCCAATGTAGTTGGGTCGAAATTTTTCATCTCTTTGGAGTGTGCTGACTTGTCAGCGCTTTTGTGATTCACTTCACTCAATCTACTAGAAGTCCTGAACAGCTAGTTCAGATCAGTCACTCACTTGAATGATCAGATTCAGGGATCCATCCACTTCCGCCGACGCACCCTCAGGCACCAGCGTCGTCGCCGAGTATTCGGTCATGATGCACGGCACGCGCAGCCGCATGCCCGCACCGAGGTCTTCGCGGCGATAAATTGCAACCCGAACTTCCTTGCCGCCCAGATTAGCCTTCGCATAGCGGCTGGGCGCAACAACCCGTTTTCGAGTGACTCGCATGCGCCGCTCAGGAATCCTGTACATCACACCGATCGATCTCAATCGGGCGCTGACAATCTCGACCGGACTACCCTGTTGGGCATAGCCATAACGTGTCTGGTGGGCGCGATGGAAACTGGCAGCAATATTCCCTTTTGTGCTCTTGATCTCTAATTCAAATGATTGGCCTTTGTAGCGAACTGCCAGCAAACGTTCGTGCCGTTGCCTGGCTTCCGGAAATCCCTCGCTGAGTAAGGCTGACCGTGCCGCGCTTTCCATCTCTTTGAATGCCTGTTCCAGCGCTACTTCCTTTGCGTCGCCGACTTCAAGCATCACTGTGCGGCTTTGATCTCGAATCACATCGGCGACAACAACTCCGATTGCGGAAAGAGCGCCGGGAGCCGCCGGCACAAGCACGCGAGAGATGCGCAGCGCGCGCGCCAACTCAACTGCATGCAGCCCGCCTGCGCCACCGAACGGCAGGAGCGCGAAGCCTCGAGGATCGCGGCCTCGCTCGACGGATATGTGGCGCAAGGCGCGCTCCATGTTTGTGGCTGCGACAGAAACAATCCCCTGCGCAGCTTCGGTAATCCTGATCGTGCGCTTCGCAGCCCTGCTCATGTTGAGTGCCAGTTCCGCGAGTGCTTGTTCTGATCGGCTCTGGTCGAGCACGAACTCGCCCCCGAGCAAGCCGGCACCGGCAAAGTGGCCCAGGAGCAGATGAGCGTCAGTCACGGTTGGCAGGAACGAGCGGCCGTAACACGCCGGCCCCGGATCAGCGCCAGCGGATTCAGGGCCAACACGCAGCGACCCGCCCGAATCAACCCGCGCGATCGAACCGCCGCCGGCGCCCACCGTGTGGATGTCCATGACTGAAACGGCGACCGGCAGGCCGGCAATTGATGCTTCATTTGTAGTTCGAATGCCACCGCTATCACACAACGCCACGTCGGTAGAAGTGCCGCCCATGTCAAATGTAATGATGTTGGCAAACCCGGCCGCTCTGGCTGCGCGCAGAGCACCGACAACCCCGCCCGAAGGTCCGGACAGAATAGTTCTGACTGGTTCGCTCGCAGCAACCTGTGCCGAGATGCTCCCGCCTGAAGATTGCATGACGCGAAGACTAAACTGCGGACCTTCGTTTTTTGTGTTTTGATTGCGCGAAGTCTTCCGTGCGGCTTGAGGTGGTTGAGCGAGACGATTGAGATATGTGCCCATTAACGGCTGGAGATAGGCATTGATGGCAACCGTGGAAGTTCTTTCAAACTCGCGATATTCGGGCAGAATGCGATGAGAGATTGAAAGCGGCACCCCGAGTTCTTCAAGCCTTCGCGCAATGCGCTCTTCATGTTCAGGATGCAGGAATGAAAAGAGCAGGGATACCCCCACCGCCTCGACGCGGCTTTTCTTAAGCATCGTCACCAGCCGGCTGAGTTCACTGTCTGACAGCGGTTGAATGACTTCACCCGAACAAGTCACTCGCTCGGCCACGCCAATGCGCAAACCATCGGCTACCAGCGGAGGTGGATTGACGGCGTTGAGGTTGTAGAGTTCCGGTCGCGCCTGGCGTCCGATCACGAGCACGTCTTCGAAGCCCTTTGTTGTAACCAGCGCCACCCGCGCCCCGCCTCTTTGCAGTAACGCGTTAGTTCCGACGGTGGTGCCATGGACCACGTCAAGTCGAGTCAGATCCGTGGCTGTTAGGTCCGCAATTCTTTCGAGTCCCTTGCGAATGGCGAGAGAAGGATCGGCGGGTGTGGAAGGAAGTTTAAAGACGTGAAGCTTACCGTGGGCGGCAAAAACAAAATCAGTAAAAGTGCCGCCGCTGTCGACCCCGACGCGAACGCGAGCGGATTTGGCGGCACCTGAAGGCATCTGATTAGTCTTGGAGTCGGGAGTCTAAGTCTTGAAGTCTTGGAGTCTTGAAGTCTTGGAGTCCGGAAGTCTGGAGTCTGGAGTCGCGAGTCGCGAGTCTGGAGTCGCGAGTCTGGAGTCGAGACTTCAGGACTTCAAGACTCCAAGACTCCAAGACTTCTTCAGTCTCCGGACTCCGGACTCCGGACTCCAGACTCGCGACTCCAGACTCCAGACTCCAGACTCCAAGACTCCGGACTCAGGACTCCAGACTCGCGGACTCCAGACTTCCGGGACTCTGAGACTTCTTAACGGATCTTTGCCCAGCTTCCGCTGTTGTTCGAAGCGCGTGCAGCGTCCAAAACAAGTTGCACGCGATAGCCGTCCTCGAAAGTCGCAGTGTTTTCAATCGAGGTTCTTCCTGCTCGCAGCGCCTCGACAATCGCACAAGACAGTGAGGCAAACCCCCGCGACCAACTGGCCGGCCGCATGCCCGGCGCCATGCGATCCTGATGTACCTGGACCGGACGCCACGTCCCGGAACCTGCGGGTGAGTGCCAGAGTTCGCCCGTCTCTTCCACCATCAAAGCCCCGGTACTGCCATAAACCTCTAGACAATTGGCGTAGCTGCCGGATTCAACCACGGAAAGCATGGCCGTGCCGGTAGTTTGTTTAGTTAGCTCGGAATCGGAAAAACGAAAGAGTAGTTTTGCCTCGTCATCGGAGGTAACCGCTCGCATCTTGCCGGTAGCTTTATCAAGCCGCTCGGCAATATGCGACGACAGCATTGCACAGACTTCGCTGATCTCCGCACCAAGCATCCAGCGAAACGAATCGATCGCATGCGAGCCAATCGCGCCCAGTGTGCCGCCACCCATGTTTGCGTCTGACCACCAGTCCCAGGGCCGGTCGGCAAGTATTCGATAGTCCGAACGAAAACTATAATTGCAGTGGCGGACAGTTCCGATTGCGCCGCTATGAAGCATCGCGCGCATCGTGCGCCGGCTCTTAAGGCAGCGCAGCTCGTGGTCTATCAGCGCCAGCACCCCCGCCTCACGCGCGCGATCGGTCATCGCCAGCGCTTCATCGGCGTTCATCGCCATTGGTTTTTCGCAGAGCACCGCCTTGCCGCGCTCGAGAGCAGCCAGGGTCATTTCGCAGTGCAGCGCGGGCGGCGTAACTATGCTGACGAGATGGACATCATCTCGCTCGATCACTTCGCGCCAGTCTGAGGCCACATGTTCGATGTCAAACTCGCTGGCGACACTTTGCGCGCGCTCGCGATTGCGGCTGGCAATGACCACCACGCGCGAGCCCATGCAATCGCGAAAGCCCGGAATCTGGGTAGTGCGAGCAAAGCCGGTGCCGATGATGCCAATACCGATAGTCTTATTTGTTTTCATCGAAGCGTAGTTATCCCGGAGCAGGCATACTCTGCTGCGCTTTGCCCTCAAATGCCACAAAGAGGCGCAAAAAGCACACAGGTCTTCTTTAAATCGTTTGCGCTTTTTGTGCTTTCTTGCGGCCCTGCAAGGCCGAAAGCCGACTTTTGAGGCAAGGCTCTGGTGCGCATATAAGCATTTCCTAATTGTGGTGGTGCGTCGAGATTATGCCACGGCAGGTTTGACCGGCACAATTCGAGACGAAAGCTAGAGCGTTTGTTTTGTGAGTCAATCATCTGTTCACGGTGAGCCCGGGCAAGAGTTTTTGGTGGTGAACTGCCGATCCACCTCGACACTACAAATCGTAGATTCTCACTCTGGCCAGAAAGGCCTACAATACGCGAACGTTGGATCTCGCCAGATTTGGAACTGAGCAGTGCGCAGCGGCTGCGCTAGATGTACTTCGACAACCACAGTCTTCTCGCATGAAGAATTACAGCATTCTTTTTCCCAGTCGGATTCTGTTCGTGCTCCTTGCTTGCGCGGCGGTAGTCTCAGGCGAGCACTTGCCAATTCGATCCTACACCACTGCAGATGGTCTCGCCCGTGATCACATTGTTCGCATAAAGCAGGATTCGCGCGGTTTTCTATGGTTTTGCACGAGTGAAGGACTCTCGCGTTATGACGGTTATCACTTCGTCAGCTATGGAACTGAGCAGGGACTGCCAAATCGTATCGTCAATGATCTTCTTGAAACCCGCGAAGGTGTTTACTGGATCGCCACCAATGGCGGGATGGCCATCTTCAATCCGGCCATCATTGTTGGGCAGGAGTCCGCGACCCAATCTCATTTCACCGCCTTCCCGATCAACCAGAACGAAAGAACCCTCGCCGTCAACAAAGTCATCGAAGGCAGATCCGGTGCGATCTGGTGCGCAACCGACAAAGGACTCTATCGGATCATACAAGCAAACCACGATTGGCAGTCGGAGTTCATCGATTTTGGCATGGGACCATTTGGGAGCGGTGTGATCCGGGACTTGAAAGAGGATGCTGAGGGAGCTTTATGGGTGGCAGCGGATGATGGCCTTTATCGCCGTGACTCCCAGGGAAACATTATCCGCTTCGCTACAGGCGATGGTTTGCCGAGCGACGTTGTAAGAGCTGTTATTCAGGATGGCGAGGGGCAATTCTGGGCTGGCACCAATAAAGGCTTATGCCGGTTCGTTCTGGCACCGGACAACGTTCATCTGCTTGTGAGGCGAATCTACACGACGGCTGATGGTCTGCTGAACGATAGCATAGGGTGTTTGTTGCTAACTACCGGCGGCCAAGTATGGGTTGGAACAGGGGTTGGATTGAATCGCTGGGAGTCGGGTGCGGCGCAAGGTGTTTCGACCTTTCAAGGATACACAACACAAAACGGTCTGCTTGACAACGCGATCACCACGCTTAGCGAAGACCGTGATGGCAACGTCTGGCTGGGGACGGAAGCAGGCGGCGCTGCGAAAATTGCCCACAGTGGTTTTACTTCCTATCGAATGGCAGAAGGCCTTAGCAGTGATCGTATCGGTTGCATCCTGGAAGACCGCGACGGCAATCTGCGAGTTGCGGCCGCAAATCCGGACGCTTTCCTTAACCGCTTCGATGGACGTCACTTCGCATCCAGTAACACGCGCTTGCCAAACGGGGCAGCTTACAGTTGGGGCTGGTACCAAACTGTTTTTCAGGATCACGATCGCGATTGGTGGGTGGCCACCGCCAATGGCATCTATCGCTACGCAAGTGACAGAAAAGGCGATCCTGCCATGAGCCTTCCGCCCAAAGCCGTCTACCGAAAGAAAGACGGACTTACAACCGATGAGGTCTTTCGAATTTTCGAAGACTCGCGCGGTGACGTCTGGTTCGGTACGCTCGGGGATCCTGTCGCTACGCTGGGTCGGTGGGAACGCTCCTCTGAAAGCTTTCATCGTTACTCACCTAAACAGGACGGCGTGCTGTCTTCTGCGCCTACGGCGTTCGCGGAAGATCGTAACGGAGATGTCTGGATAGGATTCTACAGTGGGGGCCTCGTTCGTTACCGGGCTGGCAGTTTTCGGGCCTTCGTAGACGACAACATTCTGTCGTCCGGGTTTATTCGCGGACTCTATCTTGACAGCAAGGGACGGCTATGGATCTCAACGGCTGACGGAGGGCTGATCCGAACCGATGACCCGACAGGGGACAATCCACAGTTCGTTAGTTTTACAACGGCCCAAGGGTTGTCAAGCAACCAGGTCACTTCCGTAGTAGAAGACAAAGAAGGGCGTCTATACATCGGAACTGGCCGTGGCCTTGATCAACTGGATATTGAGACCGGACACCTCAAGCACTACACCACAGCCGACGGGTTGTCAGACAGCTTCGTCAATGTTTCGTATCGAGATCGTTCCGGCGCGCTTTGGTTTGGGACCCTACGAGGGCTGTCGCGACTGATTCCGCAGCCCGATCCACACGTCTCGGCCCCTCACATTTTCATAAGTGGGCTTCGCGCCGGCAACGGCCCTTACCAGGTCGCTGACCTGGGAGTCGCGGACGTGGTGGGGCTGGAACTCGCGGCAAACGATAATCGACTCGAAGTGGACTTTGTCAGTATCGGACTAGGCCCGGGGGAAGGTATTAAGTACCAGTACCGTCTTGAAGGCGCTGATCAGGATTGGAGCCCACTGACTGACCATCGCTCGGTGAACTACGCCCACCTGGCGCCGGGCCGTTATAAGTTTCTGGTTCGAGCCGTCAATTCCACAGGCGGGTTAAGTCCGCAACCCGCTTCCATCTCTTTTCGCGTGCTGCCACCTATCTGGCGCCGCTGGTGGTTTGTAGCACTCGCTCTGTTTTTTCTTGGCTCGGCGTTGTTTGCGCTCGACCGTTATCGCGCGTCACGCACTCGAGAACTCCGCACAGCTCTGGCCCTGTCTGAGAAACTAACCACAGAATTGATCGGTCAGCGCACCGAATTGAGTCTTGCCAATCGCACGCTGGCACTTGAGTTTGAAGTGACACGCATACTGGCCGAAGCGGCAACTCCTGGCGACGCCGCTCCGAAAATCCTGCAAACGATCTGCGAAAGCACCGGCTGGGAGATCGGCGCTCTGTGGTATGTCGAGTCGCGAGCTGAACAATTACGGTGCGCGGAACTCTGGCATCGTCCTGAGGCCGTGGCTCCAGAGTTTGAGGATCTTACTCGCAGCAGTGTTTTCCAGCCTGGCGTCGGGCTGCCTGGCCGTGTTTGGGAGAGCGGAAAGCCTATCTGGATCACGGAGCTGGCGTCCGACAGGAACTTTCCCCGTCTGGCCGTGGCCGTAGGCGATGGGCTTAAGAGCGCCTTCGGTTTTCCGATCCTGTTAGGCAGCGAGGTGATCGGAGTTAGCGAGTTCTTTAGCCGCCAGACACGTCAGCGCGAAGATGAGCTTCTCGGCATGCTCTCAGTTATTGGCGGCCAGATCGGCCAACTTATTGAGCGCAGGCGGGCCGAGGAAGCACTGCGCGAAAGCGAAGACCGCTTCCGCACGTTGGCCGAGACCGCCTCTGATCCGATCATTACGATCGACCAGGCGAGTAACATCGTTTTCGTGAACACTGCCACCGAAAAAGTTTTCGGATACAAGCTTGCCGAGATGGTCGGTAACGAGCTAACCATGTTGATGCCCGATTATCTGCGCGAACTTCATCGAGCTGGCTTTCGGCGCTACTTCGAAACAGGGCAGAAGCATGTGTCGTGGGAAGCAGTTGAGCTGCCTGGCCTGCACAAGAGTGGTCGTCAGATCCCTCTGGAAGTCTCGTTTGGTGAATTTAACACGAACGGTAAGCGTTATTTTACCGGCATCGCCCGCGACATTACCGAACGAAAGCGTGCGGCGGCTGCGCTCCAACGTTCGAGAGAGGAGCGATTGCGCGAGCTCGAAACGGTGCGGCAAAGAATTGCGACTGATCTGCATGATGATATTGGATCGAGTCTGACGCAGATCTCGATCCTGAGCGAAGTGGTGCAAAGCAGCATGGCCCCGGACAATACACGCGCTGCCAAACCCCTATCACTAATTGCGAACGCCTCGCGCGAATTGATCGATGCAATGAGTGATATTGTCTGGGCAATCAATCCGCAAAAAGATCACTTGAGTGATTTGACTCAACGAATGAGGCGTTTTGCATCCGACGTTTTTACTGCGCGAAATGTTCAGTTTCATTTTCAGGTTCCGGCTGGTGACCATGACATTCCGCTTGGAGCGAACATTCGGCGCGAAGTGTTCTTAGTCTTCAAAGAAAGTGTTAACAACATGATCAAGCACTCGAGGCTCACTAATGCGGAAATCGAGTTTCGCGTCGACGATGCCCAACTCGCCCTTACCATGAGTGACAACGGCAAGGGGTTTGACCCGAGCGTCGAAAGCGACGGACACGGGCTGATGAGCATGCGCGAGCGCTCCCAGGCCATAGGTGGCCGTATTGAATTCGTATCCCAGCAAGGTAGGGGAACCACTATTAAGCTGACCGTGCCCCGTGAAGATCACGGACGGAGCGAACCGTTGCCACCGTCCCCACCTACATAGGTGGTGATTCGAAAGCTCCAGGAAGGTATAAACTCTCACGACGCTTGGAAAACACCGGGTTAGGGGAGGCTTATGCTGGAGAACACAGGGATTCAGGAGGAATCGCAGCCATTGAGCGAGAGTACACCAGTCAAGGTAGCAATAATCGAGGACCGGCGGGAAATTCGCGATGGCTTGACGATGTTGATCGACGGAACGGAAGGATTCCGTTGTACCGGCAGCTATCGTTCGATGGAAGAGGCTCTTTCCAGGCTAGGTTCGGACGTGCCCGACGTCGCTCTTTGTGACATCGGCTTGCCCGGCATGTCAGGAATCGAGGGTATGCAGATCCTGAAACAGCGCTTTCCGAATCTGCTTTTGTTGATGCTCACAATCTACGACGATGATGAACGGATCTTTGATGCTCTTTGCGCAGGGGCCTGTGGATATCTCCTGAAGAAAACCCCGCCTGCAAAACTTCTGGAAGCATTAAGCGAAGCCGTGAAAGGCGGGTCGCCTATGTCGCCGGAGGTGGCGCGACGCGTGATTGCCCTGTTTCGCGATATTCGACCACCTGATCGTGCTGATTACCAACTCACGCCTCACGAAACTCGCATCCTGAAACTGCTAGTGGAAGGACACAACTACAAAACCGCTGCCTTCGAACTCAACGTCAGCATCAATACGATCTCCTTTCATATGCGACATATCTACGAGAAGCTTCAAGTCCACTCGAAATCGGAGGCGGTTGCCAAAGCCCTGCGCGATCGTCTTATCAGCTAACTGCTCCCGTTGGGATAGCAACCAATGATCAGAACCCGGAGCAAAGCTTTACACAAAAAGCAAAATCCCACCCACGGCAAGAAACTGTGTAAAAACTCTGAGGAATCTGCGCAGTCGCGACTGAGACAACTCAAGCCGAGTAAATTCGCAGGTCGGGAAGGGGGCAGTCGTTAGGTTGAAGGTTCGGTAAGTTCAAGGCGCCCCCGCTCAAGTTTCCGAGGCTTCGTCATCGAATCAATCACTCAATGCACTAAACCCAGAGGCTTGATTGATAGGGATAGGCACTGGCATTCAAGCTTGAGCGGGGGCGCCTTGAACTTACCGAACCTTCAAACTAACGACTGCCCCCTTCCCGACCTGCGAATTTACGCAGCTTGAATTGTCCAAATCCTCAGCCTCAAAGCTCCAACGCATCCTCAGAGTTTTTACACAGTCGCTGTGGGTGGGATTTTCGCCTTTTGTGCAAAGCACTGGAGCGATAGCGACGTGAAGCGCCCACTCTACTCTGATCCCTGTAATCCGCGTTAATCTGAGGCTAATACCTCCTTTTTTACTCCTCCAAATCACTACCTGCTTGGGTGGTGTCACCCGCTCATTACGTCTGTATCTTGCCGGCCGTTTAGATAATTGATCCGAGGACGAAAGCTTGGTGCGGGAGGCAACATCGGTGAAAGGCGAGCAAATTAGACTGGTACAACAGTGTTTCGAATCGCTGAGGGATTCTGAAGACACAGCCGCACTCTTCTACGAGTGCCTTTTTCATTTGAATCCGGAGCTCGACGATCTCTTATCTGGCGAGGTTCGCGAGCACGAGCGAAAGTTCCTGTACATGCTTGGCCTTGCTGTTAAAGGCCTAAGCAGTTCAAAAGTTTTCTTACCAGGTTCTGCTGGCGTCGAGCTGGCTCCCGCCTATCGCGTCGAAGATCACGACTACTACAAGGTGTGTGATGCACTTCTTTGGGCGCTCGGCCGCTCGCTGGGTCCGGCGTTCACGCCCGAGCTGAGGGCTGCCTGGGTCGCCGCCTACCACTGCAACTTGAACTACCTTATAGACGCCGCAGTATCCGCATGAAAGAACTACTTGAACAAGTGGTGCCTGCATGTCTTAGCCCGTTGTATCAATAGCGTGTAGATAACAGCAAGTTCACAAATATTTAATTGAAGGAGAGCAAATCCATGACTCCCAGACAAAAACAACTGGTCCAATCAACATTCAAGCAAATCAAACCCATCCAGGGCGTGGCAGCGAATTTGTTCTACGCCCGCTTGTTTGAATTGGATCCCACACTGAGGCGCCTGTTCAAAGGAGATTTGCGACAGCAAGGACAGAAGCTGATGCAGATGTTGAGCCTTGCGGTAGTTGGCCTCGATCGACTGGACAAATTAGTTCCGGCGGCACAGGCGTTCGGTGCTCGGCACTGCACGTATGGTGTCGAGCCAGATCACTACGACACAGTCGGCGCCGCGTTGTTGTGGACTCTTGAATACGGCTTGGGCGCGGCATTTACCGCCGAAGTTAAAGAAGCCTGGGCAACTGTTTACAGTCTGTTAGCCGATGCGATGGAGGACATCGCTATCGCCGCTTAATAGCGTCAAGCGCAATGCTACCTGAACTGGTGGTGCCACGCCGTTTTTCATTCAACCATAATCCGCCGCCGACAAGAACATAATTTTGAAGGAGAAGAACTGCATGAAATCGCGTTATCGTCCTACGACAAATATCCAATCCGCTATAGTACGTCTGCTCGTATTGTTCGCGGCGATTCTGTTAACCAATATCGCTGCCTCTGCGGCCGTATTCACGGTTAGCAACACTAATGCCTTCGGTCCCGGGTCACTTCCCCAAGCTATTCTCGACGCCAATAGCAACCCGGGTCTCGACACTATCGCTTTCAATATTCCTGGCTCAGGCTTCCATTCCATCAGTCCAACATCTACATTGCCCACGATCAGCGATCCGGTGGTAATTGACGGTACGACACAGCCTGGTTTTGCTGGCGCTCCGCTGATTGTTGTCAATGGTTCGAACACAACTAACAGCCTGGGTCTGAGGATTACCGCCGGCAATAGCACTGTGCGAGGACTGGTGATTAACGGCTTCATGTTCCAGGCCATCAATATCGACACGAATGGCAATAACGTGATTGCCGGAAACTACATCGGCACGAATGCAGCTGGTACGGGGCCTGTTCCATCCCCAAACGACAACATCGGGGTTTACGTCAAATCCGCCAATAACGTCATCGGGGGGATGACGGCGGCTGACCGCAATGTTATTTCCGGCAACAATGCTCCGAATGGCGGAGCGGGCATTTGGATAGACTCAATAGCCGCAACCGGCAACAAAGTGATTGGGAACTACATTGGCACGGACGCCAGCGGCATGACCTCTGTGGCGAACGCAAATGTTGGCATCATCCTGAACAACTGCAGCTCGAATATTATCGGAGGGACAACGCCGGGCGAGCGCAATGTTATTTCAGGCAATTCCTATGGCATCAGGATCGGCGGCGCTGCGGCCAATAATCAGGTACTGGGAAATTACTTCGGCACCAAAGCAAATGGTGCTGCAAGTATTTCAAATGGCACCGCCATCAGTATCGTAAATGCAGCGAGCAATAACACCATTGGTGGTTCTGGGCCCGGCACCGGGAATGTCATTGCATATAACAGCGGCCGCGGGATCGAAGCGGGATACTCCGGGATCAACAACGCGATTCTCGGCAATTCCATTTTTTCCAATGGCTACGGGTCTTATTTGGGAATCGATCTTTTTATCGGGAGTTTCGGCGTCACGTCCAACGACAACAATACCGGAGACGCTGACACAGGCCCGAATAATCTACAGAACTTCCCGGTGCTGACCGGCGTGGCTGCTAGTGGCGGCACGACCACCGTTCAGGGCACGCTCGACAGCGCGTTCAGCACGCAGTTCCGAATCGAATTCTTCTCAAACACTGCTTGCGATACTTCTGGTTTCGGTGAAGGCGAAAAATTTCTCGGCTTCACGAATGTCACTACTGATGCAAGCGGCAAAGCCAACTTTACTTTCAATGTTCCGACGGCCTCGGTTGTTGGCAATTTCTTTAGTGCCACGGCAACCGATCCACAAGGCAGCACCTCGGAGTTTTCTGCCTGCGCTTCCGGAGTCGTCAGTAGCCCGGGAACCCTGCAGCTTAGTACTGACTTCGTTTCTAAATTCGAAAATGCCGGAAGCTTTACCGTCGATGTAACGCGCACCAGCGGCAGCGTTGGTACGGTAACCGTAAGCTACGCAACCACCGACGGTACGGCCATAGCTCCAGCCGATTACGCCGCTACCTCCGGAACATTGACTTTCAATGACGGAGAAATGAGCAAGACCATCACTGTGCCTATCATCGATGACAACATACCAGAGGGAACAGAAAACTTTACGCTGACTCTGAGCAACCCGACAGGCGGCGCCGTGTTGGGCAATATCACGACTGCTACGCTCAGTATGCAAGATAACGACCTGCCGTCTCTCTCTGTCAATAACGTGAGCATCGTCGAAGGAAATGCCGGCAACAGCAACGCAACTTTCACAGTGACCCTTTCTGATCCGATTACAGAGAACGTGATCGTCAAGTATGTGACCGCGGACGGCACCGGAACTATGGGGTCCGATTATCAACCTGCGGGCGGTACGCTCACGTTCAGTGCTGGTCAAACGCAGAAGACGATAAACGTTTTGGTTAACGGCGACACGCAAAGCGAGCCCGATGAAACCTTTTTCATTAATCTCTCGAACTCAGAAAACGCGACAATTGCGAAGAGTCAGGGCCTCGGCACAATCATCAACGACGACGGAGCGGCACCGGCAACAGTCCAGTTCAGCGCAGCCGACTACTCAGTGCAGGAAGACCTGACCGCAGCGACCATCACCGTTACCCGTTCCGGTGATACCTCAGGCACGGCCACGGTTGCCTACGCGACCTCCAACCCGGCGGGTTATACACCCTGTAACGCTATCAGCGGCCTCGCTTCTCAGAATTGTGACTACATCACCGCGCTGGGCACGCTCACGTTCGCGCCGGGCGAGAACAGCAAGACGTTTCAGGTATTAATCAATGAAGACTCGTATGTCGAGGGTAGCGAGATCGTTAACTTGACCCTGAGTGATCCGTCCGGAGCCTCGTTGGGCGGTCAGAGCACGGCCGTGCTGACAATTAACGATGACGCAGTTGAGGCAGTTGCTAATCCCAACGACGATGCCCAGAACTTTGTCCACCAGCACTATCACGATTTTCTTAATCGCGAGCCGGACCAGGGAGGATTAGCTTACTGGACGTCGCAGATCACGCAGTGTGGCAGCGATGCTGACTGTCTCAATGGTCGCCGGCGAGACGTTTCAGCTGCCTACTATGTTGAGCAGGAGTTTCAGGTGACAGGCAGTTTCGTCTATCGACTCTATAAGGCAAGTTATGGATCTTTGCCTGCTTACGCTCAATTTGTCGCCGACCGCAGCCGGGTCTCGAGTGGTGCTGACCTGGAACAGAGCAAGCAGGCGTTTGCGGACGGATGGGTTACGCGACCGGCCTTCCTCCAACTGTATCCCCAGGGGATGACTGC
>DASQPD010000189.1:0-62033 GCA_035644135.1 Pyrinomonadaceae bacterium | reverse complement strand
TTTGACACCATCAGAAAGCCGGGCGCCCCGCCAGGCCATCCGATTGCCAACGCCAAACCGGACGAAAAGGCGCGACCAGCGGGCCGCAAAGCCAAGCATAAGCACCGTCCCGGGGAAGCGCCTTTTGAGGAAACGGAGTAGTTGGTCCGTGGCCCGTACGCAGTAGGTAATTGCGGATTTCACAGCGCAGCAGAGCCGCAACCAAAAACCTAATACATGATCCACGAAATTACACGAAATAATTAGAGAAACATTTCGTGTGGTTTGTTTTTTGGTTCGTGTGATTTAGTGGATCGATATTGACTGCCATTTCAAACTCAAACGAAATCCCGGCGGCGTTCATCGAGCACGCTCGCAAGCTTTTGCGCGATGAGTATCTGCCCAAGATTGAGCGCTGCGTGGAGCAATTAACTGACGAGCAGATTTGGTGGCGAGCAAACGAGCAGTCGAACAGCGTCGGCAATCTGCTGCTGCACCTCTCCGGCAACTGCCGGCAATGGATCGTGTGTGGGCTCGGTGGTCAGCCAGATCAACGCAAACGCGATCTCGAGTTCGCACAGCGTGAGGGAATTCCGCGCGCTGAGTTGCTCCATCTTTTGAGGAGCACGTTATCAGAGGTTGATGCTGTGCTGGCAGCGTTTGATTCCTCAACGCTACTCAACCCGAAACGAATACAGGAATCTGACGTGAGCGCTTTAGAAGCGATCTTTCACGTGACGGAACACTTTTCGATGCACACCGGACAGATAATTTTGCTTACGAAGCTACTGACCGCATCCGATCTACACTTCTATGATCTGTGAGGCCGTCGGGCTCACCCTAGCGCACGACGCAGACGCGCGGTAGATCAAGCGTAAATCCGTTGAAGAAGTTGATCCGCTCGTTATTTATGGCTACTACTTGATCCGAGAGTGCTAAGAGGGAAATAACTTTCGAGAAGTTCGTCAATTGCTGTTCTCGACTGTCGATTACCGTTCGCAAATTAATAGTTTGCATTCTTACTGCGCAAGTCCGACGCGTCGCAGCAAATCCTGGAAGCGCGGGTCGGAGCGCAAAGGGTCAAGGTTCGGATCAACGCGCAGAAACTGTAACTGCGCGTCGTGCTCGGCGTAAGCACGTTCGAGCGACGCGAACGCCTGCTCACGCTCGCCAAGTGCGACGTATAGATCAGCTAAAGCCCCGGGCGAGAAGTATTCCTTCCGGGCCTCTAATCGCTTGAGGATCACCCGCGCCTGCTCACCCTCACCCGCCTTCGCGTAAGCCGCGGCCAAATAAATTTGTGTGTCCGGACTGTGATCACCCAGCTTAATCCCTTCCTGGTAAGCGGCTATGGCGTCTGCGTACTGTCCCTTCGCTGCATAGATATATCCGAGTTGTATGTGCGCGCCAGGACGGTTCTGATCCAATTCGAGCGCATTCTTCGCAGCTTCAATCGCCTGATCATATTGGCGCGCCAGTAATAGCCGATTACCGACCTCAGCGTTGATGGCAGGCGAGAGGGGGTCAAGCTCTCTGGCGTGTTTTACTTCGGTGATGGCTTCGTCGTGCCGCCCCATGAGGCTGAGATAAAAGGAATAAAAGGCGCGCGCACTGGCCAGGTTCGGGTTCAAATCGATGGCGAGCTTCAACTCCCGCTCAGCGTGTGCCCAGTTCCAGGCGATTAATTTGGTTCCGGCCATGGCAAGATGCGCTTCCGCGAGGCTCTCATCGAGTTCCAGTGCCTTGTACGCAGCACTTTCGGCTTTTGGCATGAACTCTTTCGGATCGAGAGTGCTAGCGGTAACTAGACTAGAGTAACTCGCGGCCAAGTCAGCGTATGCGACCGCGTAAGCAGGGTCGGCAGCTATCGCCTGATTGAAAAACTCGATAGCCTTCTTCCGATTCTCCGTCCCTCCCTTACTACGGGAAAAGCGCCCCTTGAGCAGGATTTCATACGCCTGCGGGTTAACGGTCTCGCGCTTGGCGAGTTGCTGCCGCTCGCTTGCGGTCAGACGCAGGCGAAGCGTCTCGGCAATCTCGCGGGAAATATCCGCCTGCACCAGGAGCAAATCTGACGCCTTGCGGTTGTACTGCTCGCCCCACACTTGCGTCCCGTCGCGCGCGTCCACCAACTCAGCGCTGATTAAAAGGTTCTCGCCGCGCTGCAAGACCCGGCCCGTCATGATGGCTTCGACGCCCAGCGAACGCGCCACCTCCTGCGGGTCAACCTCTTTGCCCTTGTACTTGAATGAGGAGCTGCGGGCGATGACTTTCACGCCGGGCAATTGCGACATGCGGTTGATGAGCGATTCGGTCAGCCCGTCGGACAAATACTCGACTTCAGGGTTTCCGCTCTCATTCTGAAACGGCAAGACGGCGATTGATTTGATAGACGCTGAATTAGACTGACGACTGATGAAAAATCGATAGCCGATTACCAGCAGAAGGGTAACGACCAACAAGCCGGCCGCCGCGAGGGCAGTCGCATTTCTCCCGCTTCTCCACTCAAAGCGGGGGCGCGGCACCACAATCGCAGGCGGTAACACTGCGCGCGCAGTCTCTACCCCATCCGTTTCCTCCTCATCCTCAACTACGACTCTGACAACATCAATCTGTTCTGATCGGGTCGAGCCCGTCTCGTCTCCTCGTTCTTCTAGCCCGGAGTCAAAGATATAGCCACGCCCGCGCACATTGCGGACATACTGCGGCGCGTCAGGACCGAGCGCGTCGCGCACCTCCTCGATGCATTTGCCGAGCGAGCCGTCGGTGACTGCGCGCCCTTTCCAAACCTCTTCGATCAGTTTGTCCTTACTAATGAGATGACCCTGGTTTTCCACCAGGTACTTAAGTACCTCGTACGATTGTGGGCGCAGGTGGACTTCTTCGCCGTCACGCAAAACACAGCCGCGCGCCAGGTCAAGCGTGAACCCGTTGAAGAGATTGATCCGCTCGTTATTTATGGCCACTACTTAATCCGAGAGTGCTAAAGGGAAACAACTTTCGAGAAAGGTTCGTCCAGTCTTCGCCTTCTTTTCCGCCAACTTTCGTTACAGAACGCTTGCGTTGCGACTAACGTGGCGGGGTCACTCATTAAGACCGCCGGGCGTATCGGGCGGAAAGTTTTGTGGACCAGATTATAGACCCACACCCAAGCACGTTGCCAAAGACCGAATAAAGGAGACGCCTTGAAGAGAACTCGTCGCATTGAGGTCATCAGATACAGCCGCCGCGTAACGAAATTCACGAACGGCGGCGCCCTCGAAGCAGACACCACAGCCGAGCGGGCGGCGATCGACGTCCTGTTGCAGATGCCGGAGGCCATCCCAATCACAGCAGCAGAGATCGTCGACACGAACAGACAAGGAGCGAAGTCCGACACCCTCTACACAGTGCGAAACGGCAGGTTTCCGAAGTTGTTCGGCTGGTTGGAAACGAAATTGAGTTGGCGAAACACAACAGGTAAGCAGGGGTAGTAGCCCCACCGCGAGGGAGGGCTCGGTAGTTCCAGGCAGTAACTCAATTCGTTTAGCCCCGGAGGAGCGAAATGTTTATAGCCCGAAATACAAAAGTAAATGTCAGCTCCGTAGTTCTTTCGCAAAATTGACTGAAACAAAAATCAAAGAGAAGGAGAGAAAAAATGAAAAAGACATTCTTGAAAACAATCGGCGGAGTGGCGTTGGCAATTTCATTGCTGACAGTGTTCGCAACACAGAAGGCTTTGTCTGACCAAGGCGGTGGCGGCCGATTAGACGGGACTTGGGAGGTCCAGCTACAGCGGCGCAATTGTCAAACGGGCGCCGCACTCGGAACACCGATCCCGGAATTGGCCACGTTTATGTCCGGGGGCACGATGATCGCTTCGACCGCCGGCGTACCGCAAGCCCTGAAGACACCGGCACAAGGAGTTTGGAGCCATGTCAGTGAAAACACTTACAGCTTTAGCGCCAAGTCTTTGAATTTCGACAGTGCCGGCAACTTCTCCGGCTGGTCAAGGTTTGCTCAGGAGATAACCTTAAATTCAAACGCAACTGAATATACCTCCGAGGGAACTGTAGAGGTATTCAGCGCTGGCGGAGTTTCAGTTTTCAAAGGCTGTTCGACCGCAACCGCCACTCGACTTGAATAGAGGGCAAGCATGCGAGTTCGAAATGAAAGCGCGAAGGCGAAGCAGGGCTTCACTCGATGGAGGCGATTCAAATGTCGCGAGCGCTGGCGAGCGGCTGAATGGATGAGTGGCGATAATAGAAAAGCCGCAACTACCGCTCCCGATTCTGAAACGCTCTCAACGAGCTGGAGAAATGAGGGCACAAACAAAATCAGCGCCACCCCGGTGGCGCTAATTTTTTCGAGATGGGGTTTCCTAATCGCGCGGGATAAACAACTCATTGCAACGGAGAACTTTGCCTCGAAAGTCAGAAATTCCACCAACCAGAGATCTTGTGAAAACTCTGATGAATCTGCAGTTGCTGAATGGACAACTCAAGCCGAGTGAATTCGCAGGTGGGGAAGGGGGCAGTCACTAGTTTGAAGGTTCGGTAAGTTCACGTCGCCCCCGCTCAAGTTTCCGAGGCTTCATCATCGAATCAATCACTCAATTCAGTAAACCCGGAAGGCTAAGTGATAGGGATAATCCTGGCATTCAAACTTGAGCGGGGGCGCCTTGAACTTACCGAACCTTCAAACTAGCGACTGCCCCCTTCCCCACCTGCGAATTCACTCGGCTTGAGTTGTCCAAATCCTCAGCTTCAAAGCTCTAAGACATTCTCAGAGTTTTCACACAATCTCCGCAGTTGGTGGGATTTCTGACTTTTGGGGCAAAGCCGCTCGGAGCCAGCGTTCCTGCGCAAGACCTCGGCCTTACCCTAAACAATTTTTACTCGCGTCCGCCTGCAAGCCGTCAAGAAGCCGTCAACAGAATTTCAGCAAGTCCGCAAACAAGAGAAAGCCACAGACTGTCGAAAAAGTTATTCCCACTCTTTCAAAACTTCCGCATTCGTGCTTAATATAGTTGGCAAATAACTTGGCGCTGTTGAGAGAAAGTCCCGTCCAGCCGGGCCAATTCTTCTTCACGCCATACATCGTCCAGGAGATAAAAAGATATATGACCTACGTGGTTGCTGAACCTTGCGTGAATTGTCGTTATACCGATTGTGCCCTCGTCTGTCCGGTGGAAGCGTTTCATCTGGATGACGACATGTTGGTAATACATCCGGAAACATGCATCGACTGTGATGCGTGCGTCCCCGAATGTCCCGTCGAAGCGATCTTCGCGGAAAACAACGTTCCCGCGGAATGGAGCAGTTTCACTCCGCTGAACGCCGAGAGGGCGCTCAGTGGATTGCCCACCATTACCGCCCGAATGGATCCTCTTTGCGAAGCCCGGTAATGAAGAAGCGCACCAAGCGGCTCCTGGGTGGCGTGGCTCTGGCCGCGGGCGCACTGGGCGCCGCCGGCGCTTATTTGAAGAAGAAAAATAGCGTGCGGCAGAAAAAGAAAACATCCAAGAAGTGGGGCGGAGACGTTTGGGCGAGACCCGGAATGTTAGTGACCTTTCGAGCCGAATTAATGCCCGGGCGCGATCGTGATGAACGCACCTTTCGCGTGAAAGCGCTGCTGCCGAGTGGCCGGGTCTCGTTGGACGACGCAGCGGGTGAGCATGCTGAGAACGAGTTTGAACGCGCTCACGCTAGTTAATCCATTTAACGCTACAAGCCCTACTAGCCCTACCAGGAATACGTTTTCCCCGGCTCCATCACTCCCAGTTTGGCAATCTGCAGCGCTTTAAGCTCCTGAATGATTTTATTGCGGTATGCCGGCTTGAGGTGGACGGCGAGGATGTCGAGTCCGTTGTGACTGAGCTTCTTCAATTCCTTACCCAGCGTGGCCGGCGTGAGGTGGCGCGAGACCTCCGCCAGCTTGGCCATATCATTCGGAAATGATGTTTCGATAAGTAAAGCATTCAACCGTTTTGCCCGGTTGACCACATCCCAGAACTCCTGCGTTTCCGCCGTGTCCGAGCTGAATGCCACAATGCTTTTTTCGTCCGCGACAAGCAGACCGACAGTCGGCACGATATGGTTCACCGGTATGGCAGTTACCGTCAGGTGCGCTACTTTGAACTCCTTGCCAATGTGAATGGGCACATACTCCATCACTGGTCCATAGTCATTAGTCAGGCCGGAAAACCGCGGATAAACATTCCAGTTGAAAACATCACGCTCGAGGAGTTCGATTACTTCAGGGGTGGCATGAACGCGGATCGGTGCCTCCAACGTGGCATAAAGGTCGTCAATAAAAATAGGTAAACTGGCAATGTGGTCCATGTGAGGATGGGTGATGATGATGTCGCGCACGCTATCGCGCTGCTCGCTGGTCATGGCAATCGCGATGCTGCCGGCGTCAATCGCGACGCACTCGTCAATCAGAAAGCATGTCAGCCGCTGATCGAGCGTTGCGCGGCCATGGCCGTCAAAAGTGCTGGATAAGAGTTGAATTCTCACGCGCTCGCTCGGGTGAAAGGCCGCTGCGGCAAAACCCCGGAATAGTATAAGCCAATAGCAAGAAAACTCGCGAGGGTCTGGTGGTCTGGTCAGAGTTCTTCAGCCCGCCCGTAAGCGCTTGGCCAAATCTTCCAACAATCGCAAATAAGCCGCCTCACGTTCTTGAATGTCCGGTCGTTGTGCCCCGATTCCACGGGCAATCCGGCTGCGATGAAAAGCAAGTTCACTCGCGACTTGATTAAACTGCATACAGGCCCGCCAATGCCCAACTCCCCCTCGCGAGAGAGCGTTAAAAGACGCTCCCATTCTGCCCTTGACGGAACACAATTGAGTGTATTCCTGCGGGGTGAGCAACCCGCGTTGATAATCTGGCAGCAAGTATTCGCGAACGACCCGGCCTTCGCGCCTAAGAGCCACGAAGATCACAACGAGCGTGATCAGAAACATCGGCACCATGATCAGAATGTAAGTCAACAGGAACCCGACAAAGCCGAAAAGTATAGCTGAGCCATTCCAGATACCGTGCAGGAAAATAGCCATTGACAGACCCAGGATCGGCGCCGCCACTTTAACAAAACCGTTCTTTGATTGACGCGCGAGCCCGAGTCCCATCCCCGTCATACTTGTAAAGAGCGGATGCGAGAAGGGTGCAAGCATGCCGCGCATGATGAAGATTGCAGTTAATCGACCGCCGCCTCCCTGAAGCAGCGCCTTACCGTAGTATTGAATATTCTCGGTCATGGCAAAGCCCAGGCCGACCATTGCGGCGTAGACTATGCCGTCGACCACACCGTCAAATTCATCCTTCTTGGCAAAAAAGAAGAAGAACAGGATCATCGCTTTCGCAGTCTCCTCCACAATCGGCGCCGAGATACCGGCGCTGAATGCCGCGGCCGCGTTATTGTCGTTGGTGAGAATGGCAACTACCAGCCCGCTGGCGGTATTCAGCAAAAACGCAAAGAACACCGCGACTAGCGCGCCCCAAAAAAAAGCGGTGGCCAGCATCCCCAGCGGCTCGGATTCATAGCGATCAATCCACAAAACCAACATCACATACAGAGGCACAGGAATCAACGCTGATACCAGGCCGATAAGCAGACCGATCGGTCCGGTCTCGATGCCTATGAGGAGAATGACTATCAGTCCGAGTAACAGTGCGATCAGGAGTGCGACGATTCCGGCGGCGATTTTAATTGCCGTCATGTGACCGGAGCTTCGTACCGGGCCAGGTGGAGTTAAGTTAAGGGCAGCCGGTCCCGGGAGTTGCGGATCGTTGAGCATCGTTCCTTGTACCCTGCGGATAGATTCTTCGAGCGATGAAGGAGCCACTGACGTCGGGCGGCGGCAGTATATCCAGATTATCCTCGCGCCTCCTAGCGTTTTTAATTTGCACTATCTCAACGGGCGCAGGTTTGGGCCCGTCCACCGTCGATTGAGTAGGTCACTCCAGTGATCCACGCAGCACGCTCAGATGCGAGAAAGAAGACCAATTCCGCTATTTCCGAGGCACTTCCCACCCTGCCCAGCGGATGTGTCTGCTTCGAACGTTCAAGAAAAGCGTTATAGGCATCTTCGCTCATGCCTCCGCGCTTGTGGATCTCGGTTATCACCACACCGGGATTAACTGCGTTGACTCGCACTCCTTTTGCCGCCAACTCGAGCGCGGCGCAACGAGTGAGCTGGTCCACAGCAGCCTTGGACACGCAGTACGCAAGCACTCCGGGAAACGCTCTTAAGCCCGTCACGCTCGAGATGTTCACGATATTGCCGCGCCTGGCAATTATGCTGGGCAATGCTGCTTGCATGAGTCTGAATACCGCACGCACATTGATATTCATCAACGCGTCCCACGCCTCGTCGGAAGTGTCCTCGATAGTGCCGGACGAAATATGCCCAGCCGCATTGACCAATACGTCAATGCCGCCGAAAGCCCGTAACACTGCGGTTAGCGTGCTGCTCGCTCCGTTGTCCTGGGACAAGTCTGCTGTAACGGTCAATGGCCGGCCGCCCAGATTCTCGATTTGTTTATTGAGCGAGTTGAGAGCATCCTCGCTGCGGCCGACGGCTGCAACAGCCGCGCCGGCGCCGGCAAACTTTAGGGCACAAGCGCGACCAATTCCCGAGGTTGCTCCGGTTACCAATACAACCTTGCCTTCAAATTCCTTGTTGTTCATATGGTTGCTTCCTTCTCAGCCGGTGTTATTCTGTGTATTACCCTCATCACATATTGACAGGCGAAACCTTAAAAAGTTAGGTATTATAGTCAAGAAAGTCTTTGTGGTCGCTTAGCGACCGGGATTAGCTCGCCGGAAATGGACCATGCAGCCGGGTATCCCCAACCCGGAGAGGTAAGTGTTGGCAAACAACTCGGCCGATCAATTTTTCTCAAGGAGTTCGCGTTCCGGCATGCGGACTGAGGCTGAGACCGCGCGTCGTCGTCGTCAATCCAGGGCACGGATGCCTTCAAGTGCGGGTTACATGATCGCTGCGGTCTTAACAGCACTCGGACTTTTCTTTGCTCTTTGGTGGATGCTTGTTAGCGGTGGTGATGAAGCTCCCTGGTTGCCCGCCGGGCTTGCGGCCAGCGTTGTGTTGCTGGTAGCGCTTTCCGCTCGTGAGGTGGTAATGCGACGAGCCTGGACGCGTTATCTCCTGGAAAACGGCATCAGCGAACACTCGGATGAGAGAGCGCGGTCAAGGCACGCGGACAAGAAAAGTCATTCGAGTGCTCTTCTTTCGGCCGCTCTGCGCGCGATTCAGAAACAGTCTGTCGAAGCTGATTCGGCCGGCTCGAGCCCTGAGGCGCATCTGGAGGTGTTTCATCTCTGCCAGGATTACCTTGCCGGTACTGACGAGGCTTTACGTTCAAGTATGACGGGCGAGAAAAGCATTGCCATGAGGGCTGGCCAGGAACGAGTGAAGTCATTGCAGAAGCACCACATGCTTTCATGGGCCAGAGAGACAAGCGTACTTTTGACGCGCGAGGCGCAGCAGCGGGCTCGTACCTCCGACAAAATTGAAACAGCGAATCGAGCGCTTGATTCACTCGACTCAGCCTTGAAGATCTATCCGGACGAGCCCGAGTTGAACGAGTCGGTACTTGCGATCAAGGAGTTTATCGCATCGGTGAAAGTGGCCCACTGGGTGGAGCTGGCTGAACGTTCGGCTTTTAAAGGGCATTTTAAAAGGGCGATCGATCGTTATAAGGATGCGCTCTTCTATCTCAACCGAGAAACAGTTAAGGAAGAAGTTCGGCTCGCTGGTGAAGAAAGAATCGGCCGCGAGATACAAGCGCTTCGTTCCAGGTTGAAATCATCCAATCAAACCGGGGGACGGAAAATGAATGGAGGCGGTGGCGTCCCAGAGTGATTTCCCAACGGTGTCCTAAGTGTCGTAGTTCACGGGTGCGGCGCGGCTATAAACCTGCCCCGTTGTTGCTGCGCTTGTTTGGCATCGATAACCTTTTGTGCGATCATTGCAACTTGTTGTTCAGGGGTTTTGCTGTGCCAGGAACGGGGCGCAAGAGTCGCAAGCGAAAGCCTGAAAGAACGAGCCGGACCAACGGGGCTGCCTAGCGAAATCGCTCCAAAAGTTTGTGTAGTCTTCTGTTGCAACCCCCCTCAACTTGGCGCAATAAAGAGGTCTTGAGATGAAAGTTAGATTCTTATTGGTTGCGGGATTGTTCGCCTGCTTGATTGCGGCCGCACTGGTGCAGGCTCAGGAGCCTACTCAGTCGACATCCCTTAGTCAGCAGTCGGCAGGAGTTGACAGTCAGGGCATCAGAAACTATTTGCTCGGACCGGGTGACGTTTTGGATGTCAGAGTCTTTGGTCAGCCGGATCTGAACGCGATGGCTGAAGTTGACAGTGACGGCAACATCAGTTCGTTACCGTTCCTTGAAACACCTATTCCCGCCAGGTGTCGCACGGAAAAGCAGGTACAGAAGGACATTAGCCTGGCGTACTCGAAGTACCTGAAGAACCCGCAGATCAGTGTTCGAATCAGCGAGCGTAAGAGTCGCCAGCCGGCCACCATCACTGGAGGCGTGCGCCAGCCGGCGCGCATCCAGATGCAACGCAAAGTGCGTTTGAACGAGTTGGTGGCGGCCTCAGGCGGTTTCACAGAGCGCGCCGCTGGAACTATTCAGATTTTGCACACCGAGCCAGTGATGTGTCCCGAGCCCGGGGAAGAGCTCGAGGCCGCGCCAATAGACCCCACGAAGATCCCATTGTCGGTCGTAAAAATATCGGAGCTGAAAGCAGGCAAGGTTGAAGCCAATCCAGTGATCCGGCCGGGTGATTACGTTTTGGTCACCGAAGGTGAACCCGTATACATCACCGGTAGCGTAGTCGCGCCCCAGGGAGTTTACATGCGCGAGCAGCTCACCCTGAGTCGTGCTCTGGCAATGGTTGGGGGCGCAAGAAAAGAAGCCAAGATTGACGACATTCGAGTGTATCGGCAAAAACCAGGCTCGATCGAGCAGGAAATTATAAAGGTCGACTTTGCGGCAATCCGAAAGAACCAGAAGCCGGATTTTGTGCTACAGGCCTTTGACGTGGTAGATGTTCCTGAAGCTGGAATCTTTTCAAGAGGACGAATAGGCTCGACGCTCGTCGGGGCGGTTTCCGGCAGTCTGCAAAACGTCTTCAGCTCGGTTGGCTACTCTTTGCCGACTAAGGTCATTTATTAGACAGCAAAAGCCGCTGCACTGCTTCAGCGGCGCAGCATACTTTTAAGAAAGACTGAGAGAGTGTAATGAGTTCACGAAGTCAGGCGAGCGGGCGTCGCCGCCGAAAGACATTTACTTATGTTTGGATGGGGCTGCTTTCTTTGGGAGTGATTGCCCTCATTTACTGGGAACAAACTGCGCTTCTGTACATTCTTGCCACACTCGGCGTGACGGCTCTTCTTGTTGTCGTCGCCCTCGCAGATCTCAGTGGCGAAAAAGCTTCGGATGATGCCACGCCTCCGGACGAATCCATCAAGGCTAAGTCGACTTTTGGTAGTGTTTCCTCGTCAGCTCGCTGATCGATCAGCCTCGGAATTCCCGCTACCCCCGACGACTTGTTTCTTTCATAAAACCCCATTTTTCGCCGAAAATAGTCTGAATTTCGCGCTCGTTCAAGTGGTTGAAAGTTTGGTCGGACTGTTGCATAATCCCACTGCGTTCACCTCCCCGGTGAACGAAGTGGTCGCGTGGGGTGAGGACACGTGGCCTTAGGGTGGGGGCTGTGGGAGGCCCCCGCCCGCTTTTTTGCTTCCGGCTCGTTCTCACGATTTCAAATATACAAATTGTGTCGCGGGGATTGACGTGGCCTATGATCGGCGTAGAATTCGTCGGAATAAAAACCAGCGACCAAGGACGGGCGTTCGGCCCAATAGGTAATCATCCGCCAAGATGGCTCTTTTCCAGAGATCACTAAGACAGTTCAAGCTCTGGCTTTTCAAGGGCAGCAGGGAATTAAGCGCACATCAGGAACACGGTACGGGACCGCGCCAGCACTCGTGGTGGCAGGTAATGTGCTTGACGGGTGTCGATTATTTTTCGACCCTAGGCTATCAACCCGGTATAGCCTTCCTTGCAGCAGGTGCTCTTTCCCCTATCGCCACTCTATTCCTCGTACTGCTAACACTATTTGGAGCCCTGCCTGTTTACAAACGCGTGGCCGAGGAAAGCCCGCATGGCGAGGGCTCAATTTCGATGCTCGAGCATCTCCTCTCGCGTTGGAAGGGAAAGCTCTTTGTACTGGTCCTGTTGGGCTTCGTTGCTACGGATTTCATTATCACCATCACCCTCTCAGCCGCCGATGCCACGGCGCACATGATTGAAAACCCCTTCACCCCTGAAGTGTTGAAGCATCAGATTGGTCTGACTCTCGCTCTGGTCGCGATCCTTGCAGCAATCTTTATCAAGGGCTTCAAAGAAGCAATTGGCATCGCCGTGCTGCTGGTCTTCGTCTACTTGTTCCTGAACTTGCTGGTCATCAGCTTTGGGCTTTACCAGGTGCTCGCGCAACCGCATCATTTCGTGGAATGGAAACGAGCCATGCTGGGACACCCGCGCGTCCACGGGAACGTCTGGCTGATATTCGGGCTCTCTCTTTTACTTTTTCCAAAACTGGCTTTGGGTCTGTCAGGTTTTGAAACCGGAGTGGCCGTGATGCCGCTGGTTCGCGGTGAAAAAGATTTGAGCGGTGATGAATGGGAAAGTATTCATTCGACGAGAACAGGACGAATGCCAGGTCCCGCAACTCGCCTTCTGCTGGAGGGAAGGATCAAAAACACGCAGAAACTATTGACGACCGCGGCGTTGATAATGAGCGTGATGCTGATTACCAGCAGTCTTGTTACCGCAATGCTTATACCGGCTGAAAAGTTCGCCGAGGGCGGAGAGGCAAATGGGCGTGCTCTTGCCTATCTGGCGCATCAGTTTTTCGGAAATATTTTCGGCTCGGTTTACGACCTCAGTACGATTTCCATTTTGTGGTTTGCCGGAGCATCAGCCATGGCCGGCCTGCTCAACATCGTCCCGCGATATCTCCCGCGGTATGGCATGGCGCCGGAATGGGCTCGAGCAACCCGCCCGTTGGTACTGGTGTTTGCGCTAATTGCTTTTGCTGTAACTGTGATCTTTCGAGCCGATGTCGATGCTCAAGGCGGAGCATATGCAACTGGCGTACTGGTTTTAATTACCTCTGCTTCAATCGCTGTGACGCTCGCAACTCATCGCAAGAAACAAAACTGGCGGGTCTATCTCATAATCTCCTTGATATTCGCATACACGACAATCGTCAACATTTTCGAGCGGCCCGAGGGAATTAAGATCGCCTCGTTTTTCATCCTAACGATTGTCGCCATGTCGCTGATCTCGAGAGTCTGGCGAACGACTGAATTGCGAGTTGAAAATGTCGAGTTGGACGATCAGGCGCGCGAGTTCATTCGTCAGGCAGCGCGCGGCACCATTCGAATAATTACCAATCGTTGTGATCGCGGCGACGCTGGTGAATACCAGGTGAAAGAGGGAGAGAAGCGCACGGATAATCACATTCCTCCTGGCGAACCCATCTTATTTTTTGAAGTGACCCCTGGTGATGCATCCGAGTTCTCGGGGGTGTTGCGCATTCGCGGTGAAAAGGTTGACGGGTTTAAGGTGCTGCGTGCTGAATCGCCTGCGGTCCCCAACGCAATAGCAGCATTTCTGCTCTTTCTTCGCGATGAGACCGGTAAACTGCCGCATGTTTATTTTGGCTGGAGCGAAGGCAATCCACTCAGCTATTTGTTAAAGTACATCGCCTTCGGCGAGGGCGACACCGCTCCGGTAACCCACGAGGTTCTCAGACAGGCGGAAAAGGATCCTGAGCGCCGTCCGATAGTGCATGTTGGAGGGTGAACGTTAAAGGAGCCGGTTGGTTGATTCCCACACAAAGCGGGAGTACCATCGCTGCCGTTGAAATTTTGTCTGCTGAAGTTGCCGGAGCTCAGATGCTCGGCGCAACGCGGGGGAACCAAAGTTTCGCGTTTCTGCGAAACACGGGGCGCATCGGGAGCGATGTAATCGGCTCTCGTAGAACACTTCCAGTTCAAGTCCGTCAGCTAACCTCGTAAGCACCCAGGAAGGGCAATCCCGTGAGTCTACTCGAAGGCGCGGAGCTGCTTGCTCCGCGCTTTTTCAATGTGCGTCGCGCTCGGCGGATTCGGTCAGGGCTGGGAGGATTGGTTGATCAATAGCTTGAAGCGCATGCTCGTCGGACGCGCGCTTCGTACCGAGCAGGCAATACATGAGCGGTTGTCCAAAAAAACCGCCCTGGCAGTTTTCTCTTCTGATGCGCTCTCGTCCGTAGCCTACTCAACGGAAGCAATACTGCTGGTCCTACTGGCCGCTGGAAGCGTGGCCATCGCGTATCTGCCGTTTATCGTCATCGGAATTACAATCCTCCTGGTTATCCTCGTTCTCTCTTACCGTCAAACCATTCATGCTTACCCCTCCGGTGGCGGCGCCTATATCGTTGCCAAAGATAATCTGGGAACCAACACTGGTTTGGTCGCCGCTGCATCGCTTCTGGTTGATTACATTCTGACTGTAGCAGTTTCGGTATCAGCGGGTGTTGCGGCCATAACTTCAGCGGCCCAGGGAACCCGGTTCGCGTTTCTGCACGAACACCGCGTTTTGATGTGCATCTTCTTCGTGGGTTTCATTGCGCTCATAAATCTCCGCGGCGTGAGAGAGTCCGGAGCATTCTTTGCCGGACCTACATATCTGTTTATTCTCTCGATGCTCGGACTTATCGTGGTTGGATTTGTGCAGTACTACACGACTCATCAGGTGATCGCGACTCCTGCCACGGTGTATTTTGACGAGTCGGTTGGACCGGCAATTAATCAGACCCTCACGGGTGGAGTTTTGCTCTGGCTCTTGATGAGAGCATTCGCGGCTGGCTGCACGGCTCTGACTGGCGTCGAGGCAATCTCGAACGGAATTCCCGCATTTGAACCACCGGAGTCAAATAATGCGGCGGCAACCCTGACTTTCATGGGGCTGGTAATGGCGATTCTGATCCTGGGATCGGGATTTCTCGCATACAAACTAAATGCTCACCCGATTGGACCACAAGAAACTCTAGTATCAGTTATTGCCCGGCACGTATTCGGGGCGGGCCCGGTTTACTACGTTATTCAAGCAGCGACGGCTGCCATTCTGGTCCTGGCGGCAAATACTTCTTTCGCCGATTTTCCCCGGCTGTCGAGCCTCCTTGCAGCCGATCGGTTTCTGCCGCGCCAATTGGCAACTCGTGGAGATCGGCTGGTCTTCTCGAACGGCATCTTCATTTTGTCTTTGCTTGCGTGCCTGTTAATTGTGATCTTCAAAGGCGAAGAGCAGGCGATGCTTCCGCTGTATGCGTTGGGGGTTTTCCTTTCCTTTACTCTTTCGCAAACCGGCATGGTCGTGCACTGGCGACGTTTGCGAGGAGCGGATGAAGCCAGAAGAAGAATCCTGGAGGAAGAGGAAATTCATCGTACTGAAGCGGGCGATAGTGGCGCGATAAGTCATGAGCAGGAAAGGTTGGCAGCGATCGAGCGCGATGTGGGCGGACACTGGCTCACCTCGATAATCATCAATGCGATTGGAGCGGCGGTCAGTTTCCTGGTCCTGGTGGTTATAGCGGTTACTAAGTTTGAGCATGGAGCGTGGGTAGTAATCCTGTTGATTCCCCTGTTGGTCTGGATGTTTCGCTCCATCCATAGACACTACCTGGAAATGGCGCGACAGCTTTCGACGGAAGGTCTCACACCCGAGACCTCGACTCCCGGACATGAAGTGTTGGTGCCCATCTCTGGTATCCATCGAGGCGTAATCTATGCGTTGGAGTATGCAAAGTCGATTGCTCCGGGACATGTCACCGCGGTATACGTTGATTTCAGCGAAGAAGCGACCCAGAAGTTACGCGAGAAGTGGCCTATCTGGGGGAAGGATGTAGAGCTGGTGATTTTACACTCGCCGTATCGCTCATTGACGAGACCGTTGTTGCGTTACGTCGAGAGGATCTCGAAAGAAACCAATAACCAACTGGTTACAGTGCTGTTGCCCGAATTTGTACCGGCCAAATGGTGGCACCAACTTCTACACAATCAGAGTTCGCTGATGCTCAAGGGAGCGCTCCTGTTTAGGAAGGGAGTTATCGTGACGAGTGTTCCGTATCACCTCGAAAAGTGATTGCGAGCGTTCCGGGCGGGTGGAGAACGACTGGGAGATTCAGGCTGAGGCGGACTCAGCCTCAGAACCTCGGCCGGCAAGAAAGCAGGAACGGCAATAAACAGGACGTCCCTGTGACGGATAAAAAGGCACAGTAGTCTGTTGTCCGCACTGCGCGCATTGAACTGAAACTTCTATGCGCTGGCGAACTCCCGAGGACTGCGCTGCCGCAATTGCCGCGAGCCGTTCATTCTTTGCCTGCTTACATGGCTTGCAACGCTTGGGCTCATTTCTCAAACCCTTATCATGAAAGAAAACCTGTTCTCCGGCTGTCCAAATAAAGTCTTCTCCACAATCTACGCATTTTATTGCGCGATCCTGGTGCTCAGCTTCGGGATTGCTTAGAACTTCGGTAGCGGGTTCTAGCTGTGACATGTTTAACTCTCTCCCTGGGGTCGCTCGCTTCGCCGTCAGTTTGCATGACGGTGTTAGGAAAGAACGCCTTGTTCTGCTATTGGCAGGTCAATAATCGACGGGCACAAAAAATGGTGATTCAGCGCCCGTCCAAATTCGCGGGAAAAGTATAACTATGACGAAATTGTGTCAAGGAAAAGCGGGAGTTTTTCTGAAAACTTGATACTCTCTTGGTCGCATGCAAGCATCCGCCTTTCGTTAAACGCTGTGAAAAAAAGCTTTTATTGGGGCAAGAATCGGGATGAAAACTCTCATCGTTGGAGCGGGCGCTCGGGAACATGCCATAGCGTGGGCGCTTCGTAAGACTAATCCAGAACTCAAGATCTATTGTGCTCCAGGGAATGCCGGAATTTCCCCGGTAGCCCAATGCTTGCCCATTGGTCCAACTGAGCAGGATGCGCTGGTTCAGTTTGCCAGATCCGAAGCCGTAGACCTGACCGTGGTTGGTCCGGAAGTGCCACTCGTCGACGGCCTCGTAGACGAGTTTGAAAGCCAGGGCCTGGCAATCTTTGGACCAAGCCGAGCGGCAGCACGACTGGAGGGAAGCAAGTCCTTTGCTAAAGACTTCATGGCCCGCAATGGAATACCGACGGCTGCTTACAAAGTTGCCAACTCATCCCAGGAAGCGCTGGAGGTCTTGCGAAGCGGACAGTTTGGTTCACCTGAGACACCGGTTGTAGTGAAAGCGAATGGGCTCGCAGCAGGGAAGGGAGTAGTGGTGGCTGACTCGCTACTCGAAGCAGAGCAAGCGGTCGCGGCTCTCACTGCCAGTGGCCTGGCCGGGCCTGATAAGCCTTTTCTGATCGAAGAAGCTCTTTCTGGTGTCGAGGCATCAATCCTGGTGTTTGCCGATGGCCATAACTATGTATTGATGCCGCCGGCTCGAGATCACAAGCGTATTGGTGAAAACGAGACGGGTCCGAATACGGGCGGCATGGGCAGTATCACCGACGATTCAATTGTCACTCCCGAAATGTTGCGCCGGGTGACTCGAGAAATCATCGAGCCAACCCTGGAGGCAAGTCATAGTGAAGGTTTCCCGTTCAAAGGCGTGCTCTTTTTTGGTTTGATGTTGACGTCCGATGGACCAAAGGTGTTGGAGTACAACGTTCGCTTTGGTGATCCAGAGACGCAGGCGATCCTGGTGAGACTAAAGAGCAATCTCCTGGATCTTTTCCTGGCGACACGCGGAGGAACACTAGGCCAAAGCAAAGTTGAGTGGAGCGAAGGGGCCTCGGGGTGCGTTGTTCTGGCTAACCGAGGTTACCCTGGAAAATACGAAACAGGAGCCATCATCCAGGGTTTGGCAGAGGCCGGCCGAGTCGATACCGTCCAGATTTTTCACGCCGGAACAGGAAAATCGAAGGGAGGCGATTTTCTCGCGACTGGAGGACGGGTGCTGGCCGTTACCGCCACAGGTGTAACGCTGAGTGAGGCCCTCGACCGTTGTTATGGCGCTGTCGCCAGGATAGGCTGGAAAGGAATGCAGTTCCGTGGAGACATTGGTAGATTCGTCAATCGTCAGTTAAAAAACTCAAGTGAAGCTTAAATAGACCCGAGGGGGCGCTTCTGTGGAGCATGTGAGGAAGTCCTGTTATACTCCAAAAGACGTTTTAAATTTACTAAGTTGAACCGTTGAAACCGAGGTTTCGTACATTCTGACAGCCAGATATGAGCCCGGATACAAGGACAGGCGGTTCAGATTGATAGCTCGAGCTCTCAAATCTCATTGCTGGAGGATGAGCTGAAAATGGGACTTTGGACCAGAGTTAAGCGTTCAATGCGCGCACTCTTTGGCGGAATAATCGAAAGGACGGAGGACCCGGAACTCATACTCCAGCAGACAATTCGGGACATGCGCGATCGTGTACCCGAACTCAACAACTCTGTGGCGCAGGTAATGGCGACCGAGAAGCTGCTGGCAAAGAACAAGGACCGTCTGGAAACACAAGTTGTCGATTTGGATTCCAAGATCCGCGCTTCCGTAAAGATGGGCCGTGACGATATAGCGACCGCCTACATAGGTCAACTGCAACAGGCACAGATGGATTTGCAAAAGACCTCACAGCAACTGGAGCATGCGAATCTGGCATCGAAGCAGGCACTAAAGGCCCGGGACAACTATGTTTTGCAAATGCAGCGGCGTACCGCCGAGGCGATGCAGCTGATAAATCAGTCGAAGCAGGCTAAGCTGCAAGAGCAACTAGCGCAAACGATGGAGTCGTTCCAGATCGGAGACGACGCTTCGACGTTTAACGAGATGCGCGACAAAATTGATCGTCGGGCGGCCGCTGCCGAGGCAAAGTTGCAGCTGGGTTCCGCATCAGTCGATAATCAGATGCAGGATATCGAGCGCGAGGCCATGGATATGCAGCTTCAGGACAAATTGCTCGCCTATAAACGGGAGATGGGGTTGCTCCCATCCGCAGCCGGCGCCGAGCGTCAGGCCCTGCCGGCCGAGGGGGAAAGCAGCGCTGCGGAACAAACGGAGGCGGCCCTTAACAATGGCAGCCGCACCGGATAAATGTTCAGGGTTGGACTGGATTGAAAAATCTGTTTCTTCGTATTGTTAGTCTTAAAGTGTTATGCCGGAGTTTCCGAAGATCGATTTCAAGTACCTCAAAGAGGCTTTTAAGGAACCCATCAATTTTTGGGGAATGGCAGGGTTTGCGGTTGCTGCCGCCTACGTTCAGGATGTCACTCCGCTGGTTGCGGCCTTAGCAGCCGAAACTCTATATTTAGCCACGGTGCCTGCCAGTTCACTCTACCGCCGCCTGGTCGATCGACGCGAGAAGCAGCGTCTGCTGAAGTTGCGTGAGCAACAGCGCGAATCTTTGATCAAGGGATTTGACCCTCGCGAGCGCGAAGCGGTTGAGTATCTGCGTTGGATGAAGAACCAGATCTATTCGAATTACAAGAAGTTTACCGGCAGCAAGGAAGTTCCTCACAATATCCAAAGTCTCGACCAGCGTTGGGAGGATTTTGTCGATCTCCTGGATGTTTATCGCCGTCGCAAACATCATCTCAGATCTATCAATCGCCAGGCCGTGCAGAATCAATTGCAGCAGGCAGAACGATCCGTCGAAGGCGCGAGAGATGATCGCGAAAAGCGGATTCAGCGAGCAAACGTCGAGATCCTGAAGCGGAGAGTTGCGGCCTTCAATGATATTGAGCGTTCGGTTAAGCTTGTCGAAGGGCAACTGCAATCGATCGAGAACTTCTTTGGTTTGGTCAATGATCAGGTGGTAACCCTGCCCACGCCGGAACGCGTGTCCGCATTGGATTTCGAGCAACTCAGCGATTCGATCGCCATGACGCGACAAATGCTCGAAGAGACCTCAGACACCTTTGCCGCGTTAGACAGTCACAACCGGGATATCGGGAACTACGAACTTCTCCTGTCCAACAGCAGTTCCTCAAAATAGGCTGAGACCCCTCAAAAAAAATAACAACAGCCGCAGATAAACGCGGATCTGAGAATTGGGTCTTGCGATTTCGTGTAATTTCGTGGACCGGATTGATGGATTAGCGTTGGTTCATCCTCGCTGCCTTCGTCGGCTATAATAAGCGTGTGCCGGCTGCTGCTGTTGGCGGGGTGTAAGCGCGATTCCAAGGGCTCAAATCCTAGCGCTGAGTTCGTTGAAGCTGCCGCAGGTCAGTAATTTAGGATTTAATGTGAAGGCTGAAGAAACACACTCTATAGCATTGCAAAAAAAGATGACCACAAGATATTGACACCTATGTTACAAAGATGTATATTGCGCTCCGCTTGAACGAGACGAGGTGATTTGGAGCAGCGGCAGGCCCTCTGAGCTCTCCAAATAGGGTTCTTTTCGCTTAGAATTTAGCCAACCGTATAACCCGTCCCACATTCTTAATATCGGCGCGCTACGCGATATTAGAGTCGAATAGTCTTTGAAACCCGATCACTCGTGAGACTCCCCCACGGGAAAGGCGAAGAAAGATGAGCGCAGGTTTCGGTAAGCGAGTGGCACACAAAACAGATACAACCAGCCCCGCCTCCGGTCGTAAACTCCAGCCTCTGGGGCTTAACGCCAGACGTGTGATTAGCAAACGATACTCGTTGAAAGATGCCAAAGGCCGTCCTATCGAGGAATGGTCAGATATCGTTAGGCGCGTTGTCGGCCACGTTTCGGCTGCCGAGAAGGATCCTGCCAGGCGCGATGAATTTTTCGCGGCCATGAGCGAGGTAATGCTCGCCCGCGAGTTTGTCCCGAACACCCCTTGTCTGGTAAATGCCGGCAAAACAAACGGCCAGTTGGCGGCATGTTTCGTGCTGGACGTCCCAGACTCAATTACCGGGATCATGGAGCACGCCAAGGCTGCGGCTACGATTCACCAGACCGGTGGCGGAACCGGCATGACTTACGAATTCCTGCGGCCATCCGGTGCGTTGGTTGGCTCGACCCGTGGTGTGGCTTCGGGACCTGTCTCGTTCATGAACATCGTCAACCAGGTTACCGATGTCGTGAAACAGGGCGGCGTTCGGCGCGGTGCAAACATGGGGATGATGCGAGTCACGCATCCGGATGTGCTCCGCTTTATTCACGCCAAAAACGATCAGCACTCACTGACGAATTTCAATATCTCTGTGAACGTGACGGACAAGTTTCTAAAAGCCGTTGACAACAGCGAATGGTTTCAACTGGATTTCAACGGGAAACCCTGGACTGATTCCATCTATGATCCAGTGCGCGATGACGAGTATGTTGTCTATCGGCGACCGGACGGTTCAACTGTTACTTTCCCGGATCGGCAAGCTTTCCTCAAGGCTAATCTTTCCGACTGCACCGTTGAAGAGCCTCCCAGACCGGGGATGGTTTTTGCGCCGGATATCTGGAACCGCATTGTCGCCAGTGCTCACAAGTATGCCGAACCCGGGATTGCCTTCATCGACGAGGTCAATCGACACAATCACATGATGAAGTCGATGGGTCCCATCTATTCATGCAATCCCTGTGGCGAGCAATTCCTGCACTTCTCGAATTCCTGTAACCTCGGCTCGATCGATCTCAACAAGTTCTATGATCCCGAGCGGCGCATCGATTGGGATCGTCTGCGCGAATGCACGCACCTTTGTACGCGCTTTCTCGACAATGTGATTGATACTTGCGCCTGGCCGCTGCCGGAAATCAATGATGTGGTTAATCGCACGCGGCCGGTGGGGCTGGGCATCATGGGCTTTGCGGACCTTTGTTTGAATCTCGAGGTGACATACGGCTCGCCCGCATCGATCGATCTGATTGACGAAGTCATGGGCTTTATTCGGCGCGAGTCTTGGAATGCCAGCATTCAGTTGGGAGCAGAGAAGGGTGTGTTTCCGGAGTTCGAGCCGAATCGAGAAGCCTACACAGACTTTCTTTACAACCAGATCGGTATCTCGCGCGACGTGCCGTTGACACCCCGGAACTACGAGGTGACAACGATTGCGCCAACTGGAACGATTTCGCTGGTTGCTGAGACATCTTCCGGTATCGAGCCCAACTTTTCCTGGGCCTACGTGCGCAAGGACACGCTGGGAACGCGGACGTATGTACACAGTCTGGCGGCAATCGCCCTGGGAGCGGAGGTCGATCAAACGGAGCAGGATTCGATAGATGCGGCTGCTGCCCTGGTGGTTGAACATGAAAGTGAGCTGCCGCCGTACTTCATTTCCGCGATGAACATCAGCGCCGAGCAGCACGTTCATGTATTGGCGGCAGCCCAGCGTAATGTAGATAACAGCGTCTCGAAGACGTGCAACGGCGCCGTGGACGACACAGTCGAGTCGGTCGACAATCTGTATCGCCTGGCGCGACAGCTTGGCTGTAAAGCAGTCAGTTATTACCGGGACGGGTCGCGCGAGAACCAGGTGCTGACATCGATGAAGATAGAAGAGAAGGGGGAAGTCGCCTGTAATCCCGAGATCCAGGTGGAGCCGTTAGAATCGGATATTGAAGCCGAAGCGCTGGCGAGAGCCGAAACCGAAGCGATTGTAAGAGAGCAGGCTGATGCCGAAACTTCAGCAGCTCTGACTGACACGCGGGCTGCTCAGGATGGCATCAACGTGCCCGCTGTAACGGCCATTCGCATTGAGCGTCCACGCGAGCTGAAGGGCGCGACTTGGCAGATACCCTTTGACGGGCAAAACCTCTATGTCACCGTGAATCATGACGAGCGAATGATTCAGGAAGTGTTTGCCACTGGTCCAATCAGCGGCGGTGTGGGTTTGCTCGCGTCAAAGATGCTGCGCGGTGGATTTGATGCCGCGGAAGTTGCTTACAGCTTGAACAAGGTAACGGGCACTCATGCAGTCTGGTTCAACGAGCGCCTGCTGACTTCTCCAGAGCAAGCAGTGGCCGAATGCATCATGATCACCAACCGCCGCATTCAGGCCCTCCCGGATTCGGCGCGCGCGGTCGGCAAACAGCAAGCCCAATCACACAGCGCCCAGGCACCCGTCACCGGCGCGATCATGTCCTCGATGATCGGCATCTGCCCCGAGTGCCACGGTCAGTTGGAACACGCCAGCGGCTGTGATTTCTGCCGCGATTGCGGCTACAGCAAGTGTAAGTAGCCGAATGCGAAGCTAAGCCCGATCATCGCTTCGGAATTAAGAAGAACGGATCCACGAAGTAACACTAAATTTAGTGTTTGTTCGTGGATCGTTTTTTAAATGACAAATGAAAAGTGAAAAATGATCAATGGAAAATGTCTTTGGTACGTCAACGTTGAATGCCACTCGACTCGGGGATCTAATCAAGATGCGCCAGGGTAATCCCAATGATCGCCAGTAGCGCTCCCACCCCTATGCCGATACCAATGGCAATGTTCCGCGCAGTAGAGTGACCTTTGTTCCGCTCAACCTTGACGACGTCAGCATAAGAAATTGTTGTTGGTGCATCTGTTTTCCGATCGCGCAACACGAAGCTGTCTTCACCTTGCTGGGAAACATAACCTTTTAACCTCGCACCATTCCTGAGAGTGATCTTCGCCCGCGCCTTTTCGCCGGTTCCCAACCTGTTAACGTCGATCTTAATCTTCTCTATGCCCGCTGGCTGTCTATCCCTCTCCTGGCCCACTGCCGGATGGGCGAGAATGCCAAGCAAGACTGCGACTGAGACTATGCAGCACAGAGGCGTTTTCAACATGATATGTCTTCCTCGTGTTTCAGGTGGAAATGAAGCGGCAACAACTCGCTTGTAAGCCAAACCGGACAGGTGCAATGAGGATGCCACCTGTTTGCTGCGCATTTCTGAAACAAACTTGAATCCGGGAGTGATCAATTTGTTTCTACTGATAGAAGAGTCCGACAGTTCCCGAATCGGCCTTCACAAAAAGTTTCTCGGTCCGCGTGAGCGGACAACTAAAAATAGCTCAGCGAAGCAGAGGCTGTGTCAAGAGGGCGGAAATGAATCCCACACACGGCAGTGTGTGGATGGGTTCAAATCCCTTCTACAGCAGATTCGCCGGATCTATTCCTGCGCGCTTCGCGCGTCGGGTTTTTATTGCGGCCACGCGTTGTAGACAGGATCGGAACCATCCACACTCTGCCGTGTGTGGGATTCATTTCCGCCCCTCCGAACAGTGCGTGACCCCTTTTTGCGTTCGGGTCTATACAGATGTCACTCCTCCGGAGTGAAAACTGCTTTCTTTATTGGGTGCGGCTTTGTTCCAAGGTCGCCCAAGGAAGTCCAGTGAAACACTACGATACGTTGCTGCCTTTTAAGAATACGCAGGGACAGGAGGGAAAAGACTCAAAAAGCGCCTACTTTTGTGAGGTACGTGTTTTGCCCTGCAGTTGGCATACAGTTTAGGAGGGCAAAGGATGAATACTTCTATTGCGGTCAAAAAAGTGAAGAGATTACTGGCAATTCTTTTAGTTCTTTTCACTCTTTCGTTTGCATTTGAGCCCATTACTTCGCTGACGCCAGTGGTGTCGGCACAGACGCGGTATCGTCGCCGGCATCGCAGTTTCTGGAAGAAACATCGCGACAAGCTGACGGTAGCGGGAACGACAGTAGGTGGCGCGGCCATCGGCGGACTCGCCGGGGGCAAGAAAGGAGCTGCCATCGGCGCTTTGGTAGGGGCCGGCAGTGGCGCACTTTACACTTACAAGATCCGAAAGCGCCATCGTAGATACCATCGCAACTAAGACATAACCAGCTGTGGACTACTGAAAAAAGCGAGCTTCAGCGATTGCTGGGGCTCGCTTTCTTCGTGGCTTTCAACCTACAGTCGCGTTTCGATTAGAATCAAGCGCAGATGAGAAAGCTTCGACGGCAGGAATGGTTCGTGCTGCTGGCTTTACTGCTGGTTCTGTCCTTCACGGGATTCTTCGCCGTAAGGACCGTACAGCGAGCGGTCTACTGGCGACACCACCAGGACGAGAGGATTCGTCCGTGGATGAGCGTCGGTTATATCGCCCGGTCTTATCGAGTACCGCCGCGCATACTCTACGAAGCCCTCGGACTGCCACCCAGGCCCGACAAGCGACCGATCAGAGCAATAGCTCGCTCACAGAATCGTTCAGTCGAGGATGTAATCAGTGTCCTGGAAAAGGCGATTAATGATGCTCGCGCAGGCGACGAGCAGCGATGGCGACCTCCCGGTCCGGAGAGATCGCCATGACAGATCAGCTCCTCGCCGCTCTCGCTCTTTATGGACTGCCGGTACTCTTTGTCGTGATTGTCATCGCGTCGATGGGGCTTCCGCTTCCGATCAGCCTGCTATTGGTGGCTTCAGGTTCATTCGTTGAACAAGGCGAGATGAGACTGGCACCGGTCATTGTCGTTGCCAGTACCGCGGCAATCCTCGGCGACAACATTGGATACTTTCTCGCTCGCAAGAGGGGCCGCCGGTTCATTCTGAAGCTCAGCCGCGGAGTTGGCGGGGAAGCGAGAATCAAGAACGCCGAAACTTTTTCCAAACGATGGGGCGCTGCAGGGATCTTTTTTAGTCGCTGGCTGATCACCGCACCAGCTCCCTGGATCAACGTGACCAGTGGTGTCGGGCATTATCCCTGGCCGCGTTTTCTTTTATGGGACGTGCTGGGAGAGGTGCTCTGGGTCGTGGTGTACGTTGGTTTGGGTTATACCTTCAGCGATCGGGTTCAGACTATTTCTGATGTGCTCGGCAATCTGACGTGGGTAGTGGTGGGCCTTTTGGTTGCAGTGTATCTGGGATGGAAGTTGTTGCAGTACATGCGCGGTGACGAAGAAATGACCCAAATCAATGGCGCGTCCGTCCGGGAAAGAGTTTCTTAATCCATGTAACGCAAACTGTTAGTTTGCGTCTGACGTTGAGTGCCTCAGTGTCGACAACAGCAAACTAACGGTTTGTTTTACACCGGCCGTGCCTGGATCAGATTTCGACTGGTTCAGACGTTGCAGCCAGCGGTTCCACCAGGTTGGCGATGGCGTTGATTAACTCGTTGGGCTCCACCGGTTTCGGAACAAACATATTGAATCCCGCGGATAGAGCGCGAGCTCGATCTTCAACTCTCACGTAGGCAGTCAAAGCTACAGCAGGTGTTTGCTTCTCGCCAAGGCTTTCCTTGATTCGGATTTTCTGTATTAGCTCGTACCCATCGGCGTCCGGCATCGCAAGGTCAGAGACAATTACGTCCGGTTGATACCATTGCAGCACTTCCAGAGCTTCAGCTACCGAAACCGCCGCTTCAACATTTGCCTGCTGCTCGCGAAGGAGTACGGTCAGGATCTGGAGGGTATCGCGATCATCATCAACCAGAAGCAACTTCACACCCCCAAGCGAGGGAAGGATCGAGGCAGTCTCTACGTTGTTATGATTGCCGAACAAGCTTTTCACTTCCGTTGCGCGCTTCTTCGATACGCCGGCTTTTGACGAACGAGGAATTCTGATGATGAAACGGGCCCCCAGACCTGCGCCCGAACTCTCAGCCTTAACGGTGCCGCCATGAAGTTCGATGAGGTGGCGCACGATAGCCAGTCCTAACCCCAAGCCGCCATGCTGGCGCGTGGTCGTGCCATCCGCTTGACGGAAACGATCAAAAATAAACGGGAGAAACTCAGGACTTATCCCCTGCCCGGTGTCGCTGACGGAAATCTGGACTGAGCCGTTAGCGCGAGTAAGCTTAACCTCAACGAGGCCTCCATTCGGGGTGAACTTAATAGCGTTGGCAAGCAAGTTCCACACGACCTGCTGCAAGCGGCTCGCGTCACCCAGTGTGTTGCGGGCTGACGGATCAAGAGTGACGGCCAGGCGGATGCCTTTTGATTCAGCCGCCAACAGAACCGAATCAATAGCTTCGTTCACGACGGCGGCCAGATCAACCGGAGCCATATTCAAGCTGAGCTTGCCGGTAATAACACGCGAAACGTCCAGAATGTCCTCGACCAGTTGGGCCTGGGCTTTTGCGTTGCGGTCAATGGTTTCCAGGGCTCGCTCGGTCATTTTCGGATCCAACCTGCCGCTGCGCAGCATGTGACTCCAGCCAATTATTGCGTTCAACGGAGTGCGTAGTTCATGCGAGACCGTGGCGAGAAACTCATCCTTCATTCGATTGGCATTCTCGGCCTCGGCTCGGGCCATCTGTTCACGAGTCAACAACTGTTCGCGAATTTCGAGCTGCTGTTGAACCTGGTGATGAAGCCGGGCACTTTCGATGAAATCCGCAGCCATCCGGGCGTACAGATCCATCATGCGCATTTCGCGCTCGGCCGGTCGATGCCGGTCCCGAAAATAAACTGAAAGCACTCCGATGATCGTGCCGTTGCGCGTGATCAATGGGGTGCAGTGGCACGAGCGAAAGCCTGCCACGTTCGCGATGTCCCGGTACTGCTCGAAAACCGGGTCCACTGTGACGTCTTCGATGATGACACGCTCGCGCCGCTCAAAAGAGGCTCCCGAACCGGGACTCGCTTCCGCGATTGTCTTAAGAAACTCCTCATTAAAACCAGATTGCACTTTAACGGTAAGGCGATTGGCGTTGGGATCGGTTAGCGACAACAATCCCAAATCAGTGTTCTGCACAGCCATCGCAGCACGCAATACCTCGCGGAGAACAGAATCAATGTCCAGGCTACTCGCCAGGTTAAAATTCATTTCATGCAGGCGACGCAGATCTTCGACCTGGGTTTCCAGCGCCTCCGTTAGCGCGCGAAGCAAATCTTCAGCGTCTTTGCGCTGGGCAATTTCCATTTCGAGTGCGCGAGCCTTTTGTTGCCAGGTAATAATCGTATGCAGACGATCGTCGGGCTTCAGTTCGGTGTAACTTTCAGATGGGATAATGTGGGAGTGACGAGCGCAAACATCCAACAATGGCTTCGTCAGAGCAGCGCCATTGAAGTTATCAAACGGATAAGCACAGAAAAGGACGAACGGGTATTCTTGTTGCAGGTCGGTCCATAGTTCTTCAAGACGAATAGCGTCCGCAGAGTTTTCCTGGGCCCAAAGGATGGCTACCATCTCACCAAAAACTCGCACTCCGCGCCGATTCTCACGCGCTCGATCAATTACGCGTCCAACGGAATTCCGAAAGAGACCAGGCTCAGGCGATGAATCGACCATGAATTGTCTGAGAGTCTCAGCAGCATCCAGGGCGATATACTGGCCTGTAGCGGCGACGGCTGTTAAATCAATACCGCATTCCGCCAGTGAGCTCTCGAGACGATCGCGATGGGCTTTGGTTGCTACTACTATGACTGCTTCGCCGGCGCGGAGTCCCTCCGACACGAACCCTTTCAATGAGTTCAAAAGAAATGTGTCGCTTTCATAGAACTGCGCGATATGCTGTCCGTTCTGTATGTCATTCCACTGAGTGATGGGAGCAGAATTCATTAGCACCAATTCCGGGCTTGCAAGTTCCAATATCTCCGGACCCGGGTGGCCAGGATCTGTAGCGTGAATCAAGAAATCTCCTTACTGCTGATTGCCATTGGCAGCACATTCAACACGATAATCGTAAAACAGGAGGGGGCGGCGATTTAAGTGCTATCTTATCGGCCCTTGTCGTTCAACTCCAGGCAATTCCCTAAATCCCGTTCGCCTGAAGTATGAAATTTCTGTGTTGAGGATTCGAGCAATTGCGTCAGGTCAGGAAATGGACTGCGCGGAATGACCTCTAGTTGAGTTGATCAAAGTATTTGAGTTGACAAAAAGCCCCAGAGAATCACCAGGAAGCCACCAATTTCGCCTGCTATGAGGGCATACATGTACCAGGTCGTGATGAAATTTCGCTTGCTGAAAATATTGTCAGTCGTGTTGAGCACTCCAAATACATAATATCCGCCGATGGTGACGGCAAAGAAAAGAAGAGGAAAAACGACCGCAACCAATTGGACGGTTTGAGTGTACGGGCTGTACTCGAGCAGCTTGGCCATAACCAAAGAGGCAAAGCTGTACAACAGAGCCGCGCGGTGGGCGATATCTATGTAAACCGGCGCTCGATGATTCGGACTCGCCATCGTTTTACGATACTTGACCACTCCTGTCAGCAATCCCGCTAACAGGAAGATTCCGGAAGCCAGAAGACTAATCCTGATTGCGATGTTCATTGGGGGATTTGTCCCACTTGCGGTGCCACGGTAGGTAAGGCTAACACATCGACGGCCTCATGTTGAGCCTGATGCCTCGTCCATGGTCTGAGTTAACATCGATACGCGGACTATCGGCGATGCTTTTCCAGTCTGCATTGCTACATGTAATCTGTGCCTCAGCAAACTATGCAAAAGCCGACAAAACTGAAGGAAGCGAAAGCTCTTGACAAGGAAGCGACGAAAGGACCATGGGCGATCGACAAACTGATCCTTACCTATCTGGCGGCAACTTCAGTGTTGGAAGTAATCTTTTGTGCGCAAATTCCTCAGGCTTGGTGGCTGCTCTTGCTGAAGGTTGCCGGCGTCGGATTGATCGTAGTTGCCCGGCGCTCGGAGACCATGGCGAGCTGGCTGTTCAGGAATTGGTATCCGGCGATCTATGTCGCCGCCTGCTACAAAGAGTTGAATTATCTGATTCCTGCTTTGCGTTCCGGCACCGCCGATGCCGCCCTCGCTCGATTCGATCTCGCAACCCTGCGAGTGAATCCTACGGTCTGGATCGAGCGGTTGCAGATGCCACTGTTAACCGAATACCTGCAGATCGTTTACTCGCTGTTCATCCCGGCGGTCTTGCTGGTGGCATACTTGCTGTGGCGCCAGCGGCGGCTGGAGGAGTTTCGTTTTTATGGTTTCCTGATCTCGATGGGCTACCTGGTTTCTTACGTCTTTTATTTCCTGGTTCCCGCGCGTGGTCCACGGTTCCTGCTGAGCCAAATCCAGCACACGCAGCTTGAGGGCCTGTGGACCTTCAACTGGTTTCGCAATCTACTCGACAACCTGGAAGGAATTCACTATGACTGTTTTCCGAGCGGGCATACAGAGCAGACATTGCTGGCGTGGTGGACGTCTCAGCGGTTGTCCCGAAAAGTTTTCTACATTTTCACAATCTTCACCGCAAGTCAGCTTTTCTCCACGGTCTATCTGCGTTATCACTATGTCGTCGATCTGGTGGCAGGAGGGGTGATCGCTGCGATCCTGATCTTTGTGACGCCTCGGTTGTATGAAAGCCTAAAAAAACTCCGTCACTGAGGTTTTTGCTCGAGGCTCTTGTATTCACTTAGCCAGGCTACAACAAATATTAGAGCACCGTCCGCGACGTAAAAGTTTCGCGCCGCATGGTTGCCGGCAAAACCCAGAATCCAGGGTAACATAGCGAGGCCCGTGGATTGAATCGGCTCAGCGACGATATGGAATTTGAGTGGGACCAGGGGCACGAATCCCAGCGGAAAAGCGGTAAAGATCGGGAGCACAAGGGCAGGAACAGCGAAGACGTAACAGAGGATCGCCGGCAAACCCGTAAAGCCCAGGACGCTCGGTGCGGCGAGAAACAGGATGACGTAGAGGTAGTCGAAGTAACCATGTACCCTGGGTGATAAGAATCTCATGCGACTACCTCAGCTCGTGGAACTTCAATCGATGTCATAGTGTTTCATGAAAAGCCACTGATAGACCTTCTGCGGCAGAATGTGTTTCAAACCTGGAACAATCCTTTCGCCTGTGGGGCCGACAGAATATCTCAGTCGCGGGGCTTTGTTATCGATAATACGTGATACCAAGCGAGCGACTCCCAATGGATCATCACTATTGGCCTCCTCTTTTTCGAAAACCGCGAGTGCCTTAGCGTAACGTTCGCGGTAGTCCGAGTCATTCAGAGACTTTCTCGTCTGTTTTCTATTTGCAGTAAACCCGGTTCGGAAATCTCCCGGCTCAACTAAAACGACGCGGACGCCAAACGGGGCGACCTCCATGGCCAGCGCTTCACTCAAACCTTCAAGAGCAAATTTGCTGGCACTATAGAAGGCCTGAAACGGAAGGGATACAAGGCCGGCAATTGAGCTAACGTTGATGATTAAGCCTGAGCCTTGTTGGCGCATCGCCGGCAGCGCGGCTCGACACACGCGCACAACGCCGAAGAAGTTGGTCTCGAATTGGCCCTTCGCTTCCGCAATGGAAGTGTCTTCCACTGCGCCAACGATGCCAAAGCCGGCGCAGTTTAAAACGACATCGAGGCGCCCCTCGTTCCTGACTACTTTCTGGACGGCTGAGTCGGTGGACTCATCGTCATCAACGTCCAGGGCGAGCTGAAGCATTTCGGGCTTGTCTTGAGTGCTGCGGCTGCCGCGATAGACCCGATGACCGCGCTGGCTCAAGTATTCGGCACATGCTTTTCCGATTCCGGACGAGGCTCCTGTGACAAGAATGACTTTGGCAGGCATCGGGGCTACGGGGTCCTCGTTCGTGTGTTTCCGTGGATCACTATTCTTCCCAGCAGCCTTCCGGCAATGTTCCTCAAACCGACATGAGGGCAGCTATGCGTTCGGCCACTGCTCCAATCGTGCGCGAAGGATTGAAGCCAACCGATTCAGGAATTATCGAGCCATCGGCAACATAAAGATTCGGATAGCCAAACACTTCACCACGATGATTCACAACTCCGTCATCAACGGTGTTACCCAGCTTGCAGCCACCCAAGGGGTGCGCCGTTATCAGGTCCAAAAGGTATTTCCAACCGGGCGGTTCCACGTAGTTTCCGCCAGTCGCTTCGGCCAGTCGTTGATGGGTTTTTGAGATAGCATCGATTACCGGTCTCGAGCGGTCGACCTTCCAATCCAGCAGCACAACTCGATGCCACGGCCAATACCATTTTCGTCCCAGATAAAGCCGCCCATCAGCGGCATCTTTGCCAACAGCGAACCACAGCATATCGTTGTGAAACTCGTCGTGAGTTTCAGATAGCCGGCTCAGCAGCGTCAATAATGGATTGAACTTTCCCAGCCAGGATTTGCGGGCCTGCCCGGCTAGGTCACTGAGAAAAGGTGGAATTCCGCCATCCTCGATCATGAACGATTCGCCATCTACCACACCATCAAAGAGATCGATTACGGACGTAATTGTCGGGCCTCTCGAGGGATAAATGTTGCGTGGATGATCAAACGACGCCGAAATAAAGTCAGCGTTACAGCTCCAGTTGTAGCCCAGCAACCGGCTGATATTCGGCAGCGTTTTGTATTGATCTCGAGAGCGCAGGAGAATTTCAGTCGAGTTCAGTGACCCGGCCGCCACAATTACCCTATCGGCTTTTTCGCTTCCTGGTATCAGTCGCCCGCCTTTGATTTCGTCATAATAAACGCGGTACCCACTGTTCTCGGGAGCGATGTACCTTACCAGGTGCAGTGGTCGCACCTCAGCGTGATGTTTTTCCGCCAGGGGTATGTAATTAAGGTCAAGGGTGTTCTTCGCTTTGACCTGGCAACCCACATCGCAATTGCCGCAATGAACACATGTTCCCTGTTCCACGCCGAAAGCGTTTACGAATTTTTGTGACTTGTCGTTATTGAAAGGGTCCTCTGCGTTGTAGTCAAAATTCGGATTAAAAGTTATGGCCAGAGGCAATGGTCCAAAGCGCGGTTGGTACCCGAGAGCGTTTGCCGCGTCACGAATCAGCTCCTGGTGTGGCGGGTTTTGGTTTGGAGGGACCGGTTGAACATTCAACATAACCCCGACTCGGTCGAAGTATGGATCCAATTCGTTATAAGTAATCTCTGCCGGCCAACCCTGATCGAAAATTGCCCGCTTGGGTTTGACTGACACGTTTGCATAAATCAGCGAGCCACCGCCGACCCCGGCTCCCTGCGCTACTACCATGTCGGACAGGAAGCGCATGTCAAGCCAGCCATTATGCTCTTCGGGTTCATCGTAATCATATCGCCAGGGATCCGTAATCGCCCGGGGGAAATTCGAGTCCCAGCGTCGCCCTCGCTCGAGGATAAGGACCCTTAGTCCTTTTTCTGCGAGGCGACATCCGGTTATTGCACCACCAAAGCCACTGCCAATCACTATCACGTCGAAAGCTGTAGACATGATTTATCACTCCCTTTCATTGAGGGTGAACAGGAGCGTGAGATACCTCACGTGCTTCTTGAACAAAATGGGATCGAAAAACTCGTCGTAATACTGGTAGATTTTCTGAAAGTTCTTGAGCTGTTTTCCCCAGACCAACTTAAGCAGCCGCAGTTTCAAAGGAGAGGTCTGCCGGAAGTAATACTTCAATAGAGCCAATGAAGGTTCAAGATAATTGCGATGCGCCTGGTTCGCGAATTTGAGGGTGGGCAAAACGTGATCGGTGATGTCGGTATGACTCGTCAATTGTAAACCGTGGGAAACAGCTTCACCGATGAAATCGTCCTCGACGTTTCTGACGTGTTTGAAAACTGAGGTCTCTTCTTTGCGAAACATCCCGCATATCAGGAGGTGTCCGCCCGGGTTCAAAAACTGCAGACACTGTCGAAATGCGATTTTCGCTTCAAAGTAGTTTTGCGATTCGCTCATAAGGATCAGATCAAACTTCTGATCGGCCTGGAATTCTTCAAAGCGCTGATTGTGAAACGTAATCGCGTGCCCATTGCCATTCTCGAAATACTTTGCGTGGTTTTTGTCAGGAGACAGGGCGGTGACGTTATAGCCACTGGCCGCGAGGGCGCGCGCGTTGTCTCCGATTCCACATCCGACGTCCAGCACACTTGCAACCCCGGCAGGGATCGCATTGAGCAATTCGCTGGTATAGCGGGTTTGTGCTTTTCTCACATTGTCCAGAGACAGTTCCTGATCGCTCTCCCAATATCCATAATGCAGCGAGTTGAGCTTCAGAATGTCACTACAGATAAAGAGCTCCAAATCAAGGTTGTCGAGTTCGATGTATTTAGTGATGTCTCTTTTCATGCAGAACCTGGTCAAGAAGATTACTAATGGAATTGCGCGTTCTTTCAAGCCACCGTTCTTTTGCGTGACCTGAGGTGCGTGACAATAACACGCCTTGAGTCCGCTGATCGAGGATCATTTACTGCTGGTGTGGGGCCAGGCGAGCCACAAAGCAAAAGCGACGACGCCGATCAGAATGCCGATTCCCCACCAGGGTGTGTAGGGCCCGACGCTGCGTGTGATGAACAGAAGGGGCACGAGCGTGAGTCCCATCATCACAGCGATGGTCCACCAGGCCCATCGATTTCCTTTGCTCAGCAACCCCTTTACGAGCATGATCAGCGTTGCTCCGATTGATAGCATTGCCGCGCCCACGCCCCTGTAGATCAATAGATACAGATCGAGGACATGCGGGGGCAGATCTATCAGCGGAATTCCCAGATATCGTTTGTGATAGGGAAACAGTGTCGGGATAAAGGTATAGACCAGTCCGTATACCAGAGCTATCGCCGCTACCACATAGAGAATGATGCAAGCCGTCTTGAGTTTGCGATTCATGCAGTTTCTCCTCGAACAGTGGTTGTCAATGTACACTCGCAGCGGGAAACAGCCTCGCTATTTCTTTCTAATCAGATGAATCCCGGCCAACAAGTTCAGAACCGACAACGCGTAAGCACCAACCATTACCCGGACGGCATCCAACCCGTGCGGATGATTGTTTGTGAGCGAAAGCGCAAGTACCGAGCCGTCCATAAAATCCACACCAAATCGCAGCAACAGCAGGTAACCAACCACCTTGTATTCCTTGCGGAACACAGCGATCAGCATCACGACGCCATAGGGAAAAATGCGATTGCTAATCCACCGCGCGCGGACCAGAGTGCCATAATCGACCACGGCCAGCGGTGGCGCAAACTTTGAAGTGAACTCCACTGGATTTACCCAGAGTTCGTAGGTGAAGTAAATGACCATCAACGCCGTGAAGACACCAACGGCGAGGGAAAGAAAGGTTTTGTCAATTTTGAGACCAGCCATTATTTTCGAGCCTCCTGTTCTTGTCAGTGGGTGAGCATTTCTACAATATCTTCAGGAGTGGTGGGCGTCCGTGCCGGTTGAACGCCCAGAGCGTCATATAACGCATTGGCAATTGCCACGGGAGCTGCCACGGCGGCCGACTCGCCGATTCCTTTCGAGCCATTTGGTCCAATCCCGCTGCCGGATTCGAGTATCTCGACGGATATATTCCCTGGCATTTCCAGCGCTGTGGGCACGAGATAGTCGTGGAAGCCGACATTTACGACTTCACCCTCGATTGATCTGACATTCTCATACAGCGCCTGTCCGATGCCCATCATCGTGCCACCCAGTATCTGGCCGCGCACAGCTTCCCGATTAAAGGCATAGCCAACGTCGTGACACGCTACATAGTTGAGGATTCGCACTTCTCCAGTTTCTGGATTGATTTCCAAATCACAACCGTGAGTGGCATCCATGAAGTCAATGGCGCCACGCTGATTTCCGGTCGCTGGATCAAAAAGCTGGCCATCTGGGTTATGCCCCTCGCCCATTGCGCTCAAGCGGCCTCCCGCCGCCGCGGCGAGCTGTGCCCACGTCGCGCTTCGAGTCGGATCGCCTTGATGCGTCACGCCATGCCCGTCAACCAGAAGTTCGCCTGGTTCTGCGCCCAGTAATTGACCACCCGTATTGCGGGCGCTCTTTTTCAATCGCTCAACTGCATCGAGTACAGCCAGCGCGCACATCGAGACCGCTCTGCTGGAACCGAAGCGAGGCTGGAAAGAGTCCCGACCGAACGGAAAGAGTGCGAACTTTAGCTTGTTAATTGTTGCGGTAAGGAGGTTGACCGGCCGGGAGATTAGCTTCGTTACCTTCATCATCGTTGTGAGCTTAATGTTAGCTGTTATGTGCAGCATCTGCCGGGCACTGAAGGTTTGCAGCCATTCAATAAAGCGGTAAGCATTGCGTTGCAGCCATGTCAGCGCCTGCCCGCGACTAAAGTCATTCCCGCTGGGATCATCAATCGCGGCCTGGCTCTGTCGATACACCGGCAGCTGGGGAAGGTCTAACGTTCGGGCGAGAAGCTGGACCATCTCATTTGGCACCGCGGTTCCTGAGTCCCCAATATCTGATTCAACGGAGAAGTGTCCCGCGTCATCGACTCTAATCTTTATGGCAAAGCGATCCCCCAGGCCGTACGGATAACCGTATTTAGCGTGTATTGTTGCCAGGCCGCGTCCGAAGATTCGCCCGGGCCGGATGTTGGGACGCGGCCCCAGTCGTGTCTGCACAACGTCAATTGTTTGTGCCAACGCCAACTCCGCTCCATCAATCGCCAGACCCTTTCCGTCCGTGCGATGGGTTTTCAGATTCTTGCGGCGCAACTCGCCTGGGTCCATCTGCAGCTCGTGAGCAGCCCTCTCGACTATCGCTTCAATGCCATAACCGATCTGTTGCGAGCCGTAGCCTCGCATTGGTGCGGTAATCAAATTGTTTGTGAGAACGCCGCGCGCGCGGGCCCGGACATTCGGAATTTCATAAGCCCCTGCGGCCTCTGCGGGAATCACCGCGGTAACTGCGGGCGTCAGCCAGACATATGGACCCGCGTCCGTCAAAACTTCTGTCTCGAGCCCCAGAAACTGGCCATCGCGTGTGAGAGCCAACCGATAGTGGCCGTACGACGGATGGCGCTTCGTGCGTCGTTGCAGCATCTCTTCCCGACTAAGGACCAGGCGCACCGCCCTGCCGGTATGGTGCACCAGCAAGCCGAGATAGCCTTCGATGCTGGCCACTGCGTATTTCCCAAACGATCCGCCGATGCGCGGAGATACAATTCGCACTCGATTGGAAGACATGCCGAGCAATCGCGCAACACTTCGCTGGCCGGTATCCGGCGTCTGATGCGGAATTGCCAGCACGATTGTGTCGCCCTCGAGCCAGCCGGTGCCTCCCTCGAGTTCAATACCGCCGTGGTCGTTGCTGCTTGTGCTGTAGTCGCCTTCCACGATGACGTCGGCCGCCTTAAATGCAGCATCGACGTCTCCACGCACTTCAATAAACTGGGCAACAACATTTCCCCGACTACTAATCTTGGTCGTTCCATCTTTTACCGAGTCAAAGACATCAGTGACAGGCGTTAATACTTGATAGGTCACTTTGATCTTGCTGAGGGCTTCGTCCGCGGCCGCAGTAGTGGTTGCTGCGACAAGGGCGACGGCATCCGCCATCGTCTTGACCGAGTCGGTTGCCAACAGCGGCTGATCTGCGGAAAAGACTGCGGCCCCTGTATTGTTGCGCTTGGGTATGTCGCGCCAGGTCAAAACCGCCGCGACGCCCGGGACAGTCTTTGCGGCGCTTGTATCGATATCAGTAATTCGAGCGGATGGCAGTTCGCTCCACAGAATGCGTCCGACTAGCGGGCTTTTCTGGTGAGCGTCGGTTGGATAGTTGGCCAGTCCGGAAAGTTTTTCCTGCAAATCCCAGCGGGGCGGGGAATCACCTGGAGGAAGAGCGGAGTGCGCCGTTGCCTGAATGGACTCGATGATCTGGGCGTAACCGGTACAGCGACAAAGATTTCCCGACAAAGCTGCTGCCGCCTGCTCCGACGGATTTGTGGCCAGATGGTGCGTAGCAGAAACAAGTACACCGCAAGCGCAATAACCGCACTGGAATGCCTGGCGTGCCAGGAGCTGGGCTCGCAGAGCGCTCGCGCAATCGATTTCGTCTTCCAGTCCGGAAGAAGTAACGATTCGGCTTCCTTCCGCCTGCACCGCGAGCAACAAACAAGAGGCTCGTGGCTCACCGTCCAGCAGCACTGTGCACGCTCCGCAAACTCCTTCTCCGCAACCATAACGTACTTCTTTGAACCCTGCTTGATGATGCAGGCAACTCTGAAGCGTCGTTGCAGGATCGATCGCTACCTGGTGTAAATGGCCGTTTACACTCAGTTGAATGCTTAACAAGTCGTTCGCTTCAGCCATTATTCTTCCATCAGCCGGCGCAGTATTTCTCGAGTGCCGTATTCCAGAATTCGACGTCGATAGTGCTCACCCGGCGGTCCATTAAGTTCGCACTTTGCTTCGGCTGCTGCCGCCGCCGCAGTTTTTGTAACCACGTCGGGAGTTATTTCTCTTCCATTCAGTGTGGCTTCGGCGTCTGGCAAGCGCTGCGGAGGCTGTGTCAACCCACCTGCTACAACACGTGCCTGGGAGATCACGCTTTCATTCAGGCAAACAGCAATGGCAACGTTAACTATGGTGATTCCCGATGCGCCACGCCAGGCGAATTTATGAAAGGCCGAACGTCTTTTTTGGATCAGCGGCAATCTTAAGCTGGTAATCAAGCGACCCGTTGCGTCAAAGCCTGCCAGGGGCTTTTCTTGTTTGGCGAGTTTTTCATGGCAGATTACTTGTGCATCAAGCACGAGCAATGCGGGCACCAAATCAGCAGTGGCTGATCCCAGTGCGACGTTGCCGCCAATGGTGGCAGCTCGTCGCACTTGTGGATTACCGACCGCGGCTGCTGCTTCAGCCAATGCTTGAAAGTTCGAGCGTATGGCTGCATCGACTGCAATCCTTGCGAGGGAAGATGTGGCACCTAAATAGAGGGCCGTATCGTCGGACCAGATCCGCGCCAGCTCTTTAAGGCGGCCGATGTCGACGAGCATTTGTCCGCGGCCGCCATTCGCAGCCAGGTTTGGCACTAGCACCGTGCCGCCGGCCAAGGGCTTTGCTCCGGCCGCAACGGCCGCCGCCGCTTCATCAATTCCAGATGCTCGCAGGTATTCCAAGCAGGGTCTCCATTCGAGGCAGAGGAAAAGGCAGAATACCGCTCTATTATCAAATCGCGATTATTGTCATGAGACATCGTGAGGCAGCACCTCCGGCGAGGATTAGAAGCTTCACGGTTGATGACTAACGAAGTCTCCTGGAAACGATCGGGTAGCGTTTATTGGCTCCGTGAGTTGCCTGTTCAGAAAGAAAAGAAGTTAACTGTAACGCAAGCTGTTGGCTTGCGTGGGTTGAGTGTGCTTCATCGACGCAGGCTAACAGCTTGCGTTACAAATAACGGATGCCTTAGTGAGCGAGCAAACATTATGCCTGTAGATTTCAAAAGTCAATGAAATGAGTTCCGGATCGCCGGTCAAGTGTGAATACTGAAAACATCCACAACTCTCGGTTTCAACTCGCGACCATTGGTTCCTGGCTCATCGATAGCAATTACATACCCGGTCAAAGTATCCGGAGTGAGACGAAAGCGAATGAACTGTTTGTACTTTTCCACGCGTGCTGCACCCGCGGCTTCGTCGTTGTGCCCTGCAAAAGCGAGAGAAACCAGGAGATACCAGCCAAACCAGACGCCTATGTTCATCGTGCCCATCAACGCAACCACAAGAAAGAAAAAAGGAACCGCAACGCCGACCGGCAAACGCGTGGCGCCGCTGGCAAGTCCAATCGGCAAATATAAAATCAGTACACCAAAAAGAAGCCATACGAACAGCAGCACCCAGCGCGATGCCATTCGGCGCACCAGGAACATTCCCAGCGCCGCAAAAACCACGGTTGCCAGGAGTGCCAGAAGAATCGACAGCTTGCTGCCGATGCGCAGAAAAAGAAACGGAGGCAATAGCTGCAATAGCGCATGAAAAGTTCCGAGCACGACGAAACCGGCTGTGGTTGCTTTGCCCAGGCCTCTGGCGCCGATACCAGACCCTAAGTAAATCAATCCCCCAAAAAGACCCAACACGACGATCGTAAACAGTATGTCAGCGAAGACTCGATAGGCTGGTTCCGTACCAAACCACAAAAGAACGATCCCAGGCAAGATCAACGCGACGCTGTAAAATACCCAGTTGGGCCAGTACTCCCAGCTGAGTACAGGTCGCACTTTTGCCAGCTCCTTAAGCTTCTTTGTGCGCCGAGCACCAAAAACGGCAGCTCCAAGCAGCGGCAATAGGGATAAGAGAATCGCGAAGCTCTTAAGAAATGGACCATAACCAATGCCAGAGTGCAGGAGTCTTGCAGGTGTCGCCCCGGCTTGTTGCCAGAAATGAACGGTCAAATACCAGAAGCGCTCGGTGCGCATTCCCAGTGGCCGCAACAACAATTCATCAACCACCGTTCGTGAGTTTTGAGGAAACGTCGCGCTGAGATAGACACTTATTGCCAGCAGCGCGCCGACCAGCCACAGTCCGCCTCCCGACATCAACTTAAACGGATTCAGCAGTTGTCGGGCCACGTCAACGCGCGAGTCACTCGTCTTCGGGTAGACCACCTGTTCCAGAATGTCCTGTGTGTGGGTCTCCCATGGATGAATTACTGCTCCGCCCAACCCGGAAACAACGGAAGCATAGTTTTCGTTACTTGGAGTTCCCTCCGGAGCGGCGGGTGATTTCGATCCCCAGTAACGAGCATATCGATGAATGTCGCCCGCGAGATCCAGCCGGCAGAAACCCGGCGCCAGTGCTTCGGGCTCTTTGAGAAACGGTCGAGCGAGATTCAGGTCCTGAAAGACCCTGGAGAGATTGGAATCGCGGTCGAGGTACCTTCCCATGAACGTCGTCGGTTCCGGGGTGGCCACAATCAGTTTTCGAGGAGGCTCGTGGTTGTTGAGTTTTCTCAGAAACTCAAACTGGCGGGTATCCATGATGCCGCTTTCAACATCGAGGCCCCAGAACCACCAGTTGTAGGGAAGTTCGATTGCGACATAGCTGGCGTCCTGGCAACGTCTAAAGCCGGGGATCCTGAGTTGAGGTAGTCGAGGTTGGCGATTAGCTGCCGCCTCGGTCGGAACGTCTTCGGCATTGACCGGACGGCGAAACTGTCTATGAAAGCCCTCGATTTGATCGTAATAGTCGTGGTTACCGGGAATGCCAAACAGCGGGCGTCTCCCTTCTTCGGTAAACTTGTCCAGACCGAGATCGGTAGCTGCCCAATGGAAAGGGAGCTGAAATCGGTAGGCGAGCGTGGGATAGTCCGCGATGTGATATGCAGTGTCGCCGCCCACAAACAAAAACTCACCTCGTGGCAGCCGAAAGGTTTGCTTGCCTTGCTCCGCAAATTTCACGTGTGAATTGAGGGTGGGTGCTTCAGTTTTCGAGCCGTCTACCCACAAGTCACTCAGGCAAAGATAGGCAATGCTGTACATTGCCCGCTGTCCGTCTCCGGAATCCGCGAGATAGTCGAACCAAAATTCAGGATCCGAAACTGTGCGGAACGAATAAGGTTCTGAATGCATCCAGTTTCGCGGATCCAGCCGTCCCTGGTACGCGGCGTAAAGCAGTATCCATTTCACGGAGGAGATTAGTTGCCGGCCGAGCAACCAGGCGACCGGTTTGCTAAAGAGGTTTCGATGACGTGGTTTTGGCGGCAGCGGTTCATCTTTGTCTGCCGTGACCAGCCACATGAGGTTAGCCACCACGCGGCGATTGAGAACCCATTTAACAGCTTTGGTGGCGCTGGTCTGATTCTCTGGGGGTTTCGCTGATTGATCGTTCATGCGGTAACGCAAGCTGTCAGCTTGCGTAGGGAGTAGTCACTCAAACCGTAACGCAAGCTAACAGCTTGCGTTACTCGCCTTCATTGGCGACAAGGGCGGCTTGATTGTGGGAAGGAATAAAGGTGCATCAAATCAATAAAGATTAATAAGCGAGACTGCCATTTGTAAGGCGAGGAGGTTAGTAAAAAATCCTGCTTTGTAATCGGTGCACTGGCGTTTCGTTATTGTCCGTTGTTCGCCAAATGGCGCGCCAGCTGCTCGATAGTGGGATAGTCCCAGACGACAGTTGGGGAAAGTTGCCGTCCCAGCCAGTCTTCCAAATCGCCGGACAGGTGCATTGCCTGCATCGAATCCATTCCGTAATACTCGAGAGGTTTGCGAATGTCTATCGTCTGTGGATCTACTTCAACTACGGCAGAAATGTTTGAGATAAGCCAGGCCTGAATCTGTTCTTCGGCCCGGGTTGAAGCCGGACCGCCGGCAGTTCCACTTGTTGATGCGTGAAGATCTTCTTTCAAACTTTTTCCAGTCATGACATCTTAAAGAGCACCCGGCAGCGCGGCTAACAGGTCGAAGACCGCTATCGGTCGCCATTCTTCTTTTTTGCCTCGGCAACCATTCTAGGGCTTGGCAACTTTACATTCCACGCCAGACCAGCAGCCTTCATCGTCTGGATCACATAACCCGACATGTCTATCTGCCACCATTGGAGACCGTGCCTGACTGAACTGGGAAATGCATGGTGATTATTGTGCCATCCTTCGCCAAAGGAGAGAAGAGCCATCCAGAAGTTGTTTGCGCTGAAATCACGAGTTTGAAAAGGACGGTTGCCGTACATATGACAAATCGAATTAATACTCCAGGTTGTATGGTGAACCAGAAAAACGCGGACCAGACCACCCCATAAAAACCCGAGTAATGCGCCACGCCAGCTCAGGGTCAGCAAACCACCCAGGACTGCCGGCAGCAGCAGGCCGAGTGTCATCCAAAGAAAATACAGCCGATTGATCTGGAATAGTAGCCGGTCTCGGAGTAAGTCAGGAACATAATAGGCCCAGCCAGTAAGTTCCGGCCGAAACATCCAACCACTATGAGCATGCCAAAAGCCTCGCAAAGTGTTCCAGACACCCTCGCCATGCAAATGCGGAGAATGCGGATCCCCCGTCCGATCGCTGTAACTATGGTGTCGCCGGTGAATCGCGGCCCAAAAGAGAACCGGGCCCTCAGCAGCCATTGAACCGAGAATTGCGAGTATGACTTTCGTTCGGGGACCTGTCTGGAAGCCACGATGGGCGAAGAGTCGATGAAATCCTATCCCGATACCCATCGTGGTCAGCACGTAAAACACTACAAGGAGGCCTAGATCGACTATGCCGAAGGCTCGCTGCCAAAGGAGCGCCACCGAAACAAGGAAACCGAGAAAGGGAAGAATCACCGTCGCCAGTGCGACCCGGCGCGCTAATCTCGTCGCCCTGGCGTTCAGCCGCGCTGATTGTAGTTCGTCTGGTCTTGCCCCAGGCGCTGTCGCTGGAGAGGTCTCGATCATCGCGTTCATCTGTTTAGGTTTAGACCGCCAGTGTACTCAGTAAGTCCAACCGCTGGCAATATCCGCCAGTTCAAAGCCATGCTTTTCAGCCATCAGCAGGGCTTGCGAAACTCCGTTGGCCTCCACTGGTCCGTATGAACCATGTGAAGTGATGCCCTCGAGTCCCATGAGCAGGGTTTCAGCCATGCAAGCGTACACATGCCCCCGCTCGAGCGGCAACCCCCCGATGATGAAATCCTCATTGCATGGCAGACGAACAATCCCGCCGTGAATGACCAAAGTGTTCGGACGCGCCGTAGTAATATCGGGCGAGACGTCCGTTGGAACCGAGATATCACAAATCACCACCGGATCATGCGAAAGATGATCAGGCTGGATCAATGGTTCAGCCGTGTTTGAAGCCGTTACAATTAGCGAACAATTTCGCAATGCCGTGAGGTCGGAAACAACCGTAATGTTCGCCTGAGGCACTGCGGTTTTGATTTGGTCGACGACTGATCGCAGCCGGGGAGAATTAGCATCGCGGACAATAAGCACTAATTCCGCGACTTCACGAGCCATCATGACAGCATAAGTAGTGGCGATGTTCCCCGTGGCGCCGAGTATACCCAATCGTGCTGCTGCGAGTTCGATGCCCGCTTTCGCTGCACTCCGTTTTAGCGCCTTGATCCCCATGCCCACAGTTAATGAATTTCCCGAAGTTAGCGCGATGCCATTTGTTTTCACGCGTTGGCAATTGCCGGAAATGATCGACGTATAAGCGCCGAGGCCAATCACGCTGCAGTCTTCTTCGCGTGCTAACTTGACTGAGTCTTCGATCTTCTCGCTGATCCAGCCGGTATCGCGCGAACGCATAGCACTTAGGATCTGACGCGGCGTGAGGTCGAGCGCAATGTACTTCAGGTGCACCTCGTCGCCGGTGCGCGATCCAACGTTGATTTGATCGAATACTGTTGGGCCCAGAATCCTTGAAGGTCTGGCCATGTAAGCCTCGAGGTCGGATGGCTCAAAGGCTCGCAGCGAAGGGTCCCAGAGTGGCGCGTGTTCAGGCAGAATTAAATGTCCGAGGAAGGCAACTCGGCGAGGAGTTCGGGGCACTTCACGTTTGAACGGTCGCGGCTCGTTGTAGCTGGTTACGGACGCCGAAGGACGATCCACCTGGAAAGCAGTCAAGTGGGCTACATCGAGTGCCTCCAAAGCCTCGCAAAACCTCGAAAACGCATCGACGAAGTAGTCCAGATCAGAGGTGCGAATGTATGCAGATGGCTCGATGCGAATGGTCGCGGGCTGACTTAACGCCGGGGCTACGCGAATGCGATGCACGTTGAGCAGATAGGCCGTAGCAAGATAGCCGAGGTAATCCTGTTGCGAAAGCATCCGCAGCGTGCTCGAGGGCGAATCGGAGAGGTCCTGCAACTCGATTCCTACCATCAAACCCCGGCCGCGGATCTCCTTGATGTGCTCAGGAAAACGGCGGCGTACTTTCTCGAGACTATTCATCAGATGCTGCCCGCGAGACTCACATCGGCCGGCGAGGTTGTCGCGGTCGAGAATTTCCAGGGCTTTCAGGGCGAGCAGGCAACTGCGATCATCCTCGGCAAACGTGGACGTATGTTTGACCGAAAACTCTTCTACGAACCGTTCTCTCTTGATCAGAAGCGCGCCGATTTTAGCCAGGCCGCCGCCAAGCGATTTTGACAGACAAAGATAATCAGGACTGATTCCCATTGCCTGCGAGGCCAGGAATTGGCCGGTGCGTCCCATTCCGCTTTGAATCTCGTCAACAACCAGCGGAATACCTTTGCGCCGGCAGAGCGGCGCCAACCACTCGAGAAAATCCGCGGGGATGACATTAATACCACCCTCACCCTGAACCGGCTCTATGTAAGCCGCCGAAACTTCATCAGCTTCGGCTTCTGCTTCTTGCCAGGTCGCCGCGTCGGATGGATCCAGGAAATGGACCTCTGGTCCAAAAGAGGAAAATGGGTCGCGGTAAGCGGGTGTGAGTTGAATCGCGCCGAGCGTCTTGCCATGGAACGCTTTCTTTAGAGCCCAGCAGATAGGACGTTCACGTTCAAGATAAGCATGCTTTAAGGCGGCTTCGACAGTTTCCGCACCAGAGTTTGTGAAGATGCAGATATAGTCGCCAAGCCGGTCGCAAAGGGCCCGGGCCAGCAGCGCTGCTCCCTGGCGACAAGAGCCCTGCGCCAGGATCGGAACTTTCAACTCCACAAGCCGTTTCTCTTCGGCCACAAGTTCCGGGTGATAGTGACCAAAAAGATTGGCGCCGAACCCGCCCACGAGGTCGAGTACTTCGATTAGGTGATCGTCTTTTCTCTGCCAGAGTTTGTCGCCTTCCGCGCGCTCATAGACAGCATCCAGGCTGAGCGCGTGCAGCATACGCGTCAATCCGGGACGGCAATAGTACCCATAATCGTTCATAAAGAACGTCGCCTAGTTCTGCCGTCTTAGCTGCTGGTTAGCCGTTCTTACAAGCGACCACCGAGCCATAATAGTGGCGACAACCGTGAAAATGACCATTCCGATGATTGGCTGATACTGCATGCCCACTTGCGAGAACAAAGTGGCTATGCCCATTAACGGCATTAACACGATGATCACCCACTGGAGCCACACAGCAACGGGTGTGCGGAAGCTGCGTTTTGCATTTGGCTGGGCTTTTCTGAGGCGGAGAACTGCCCACATGAAAGCAGCATATACGACCGAAACGATAGCGGAACCTATAACCGCGGCCAGTAGTTCCAATTCGTAGGTGACAACCAGCACTGAAGAGACAGTAGCGAGTGTGCCCAGCACTAAAATGCCACCGATAGGAGCCCCGCTGCGCAAGGACATCTTTGCACACCACTTTGGCAGGTTGCCTTCGCGAGTGAGCACATAGATCAGCCGCGAGCCACCCATGATGCCGGCATTGAACGTAGAAAAGACTGCCAACAGCGAAAAGGCCCACGCGAAGTACACACCACTGCTGCCGAGCATGCCCACGAAGTAGGGCACCTGAGGGACCGGCGTGGCTATGATTTCTGCCCGCGGAATTTGAAAGGACATTCCGACCACGAAGATGGTGTAGGCGAACATGTTTGTCAGAATCGCCAGGGGCATCGATACCGGTATGCGTCGTTCATACGACTTTGGGCTGAAGCCCAGCAGTGTTACCCACTCAAACCCGGTAAACAGGTAGACAGCCATGATTATGGCAGCCGGCAGAACTTTCAATTGTCGTAGATTCTCGCCGGCGCTCTGGGCAAAGGTGCTGAACCCATTCGGAGCGTGGAAGATGCCGAATATGCCAAGGACGATGATGCCCAAAATCAGGAGGAACGTGGTGAATATTTGCAAGCCTCTGGGTAATTCGAACCCCAGCAGGTTGACCGTGATTGTAAAGGCCAGCAGGCCGAGGACGATTAACATAGCCGAGGCATGGGGAAAGATTGCCTTTGCCACCAGCGCGAACATGTAGCTCTCGACTCCCGCAACCAGCACCATGAAAATCAGATAGAGATAAACGAGCAAAAGGGAGATCCGGTTGTCGAAAGCAACTTTCAAGTAGGTCCGAATGCCGGGTGAGGAAGGATACATGCTGGCAAGTTCAGCAACTGAATTGGAGATGAGGATGCATATGCCTCCTGACAGGATGATGGCGATGACGACCCACAGTACGGTAGTGATCTCAAAGAGACCGGACATCATGGTGAATGAGCTGGTGCCAAAGGCCATCCCGGCGCCGAAAGAAACATAAAACATCAACTCAATAAACTTCTTCATGCTGAAACCACGTGCTTCTAAATATTTGTTCGTCAGCAATAAGCTTTCATGCTACAAACAGTTGGCAGCATCTTCGTCGTATTTCGGAGGACCGTTACATCCCCCAGATGACCATCGTAATCGCCTCGAGCTTGACCTTGTCCTTCTCATTGGAAAAGACCGCCAGTTCTCCATCAATCAAAGCATGGGCCGGATTGTAATCACCCGAAAAAACGCGGATCAGCGTTTCCTGCGAGGCCTGTAAGTGGATCGGATAGTCTTCGTCGGGATGGGCCCCGGGTTTGACCTCATACATCGCCAGGTCCTTAATCATCATGGTCAAGATAGATCCGGTGTCCGTGGCATCAACGATTACGGAGCGGTTCCAATTCTTGATAAGTTTCTGAACGCGTCCGTTTGAGTTGAATGTGTTCTTGAAATCTTCCAGGCATTCCGCGAGGCTGGTGTATTCTTTTGTCATAAAGTTTATCCCTACAATGTCAGCCACCCTGTAACGCAAGCTGTTAGCTTGCGTGGTTTGGCGCCAGTCACTCTTAGATCAATACCGCAAGCTGAGAGCTTGCTTTACTCCCAGGGCTGGGCAATACCCAGGATCTGCCGGCCCATGATCAGCTTGAGGGTATCGTCGCTCGGGGCCATAACCGAGCCCGCGCGCGCGTCCCGGTAGAATCTTTCCGCCGGGTGCCCTCGCTTGTACGCGGTTCCGCCACAAACCTGTAGCGCTTTGCTGGCGACGTCAATCACCATCTCGCAAGCTGAGACTTTTATTTGCGCTACATCGATGAAAAACGGATCGTCGGGATTGGCGCGGATAACTTCATCAAGCAGGTCAGCTTCTTTCAGTTCATCAAATAATACCAGTGCATTGTCAGCCATTTGCGCGACGCGATAGATCAGGAACCGCGTCTGGTCGATGCGCAACTTCATTTCCGCAATGTAGCGCTGGACCGTCTCCACTTTTGCGAGCGACACGCCGGTGTCTGAGTGAATCCGTTTCTTGACATGAGCGACTGCGGTGTCGTACGCGGCCTGCGCGATTCCCAGATACACGGCGGAAAGTCCGACTTGATAGATCGGCAGGGAGTACGAAAACAACATCGAAAAACCGCAGGTTTCGGATCCCAGTCTGCGCGAAGCCGGCACTTGAACCTTGTCGAAGTGTACCGGCGTGCTGGAATTGCCCCGCATGCCCATGCCGTCCCACTTCCCAATCGTCTTGATGTTTGGATCCTTTCCGTCGATCACGAAAAGACTGAGGTCGTTTGGTCCAACATCCTTATTTGCCCGTACCGGAACCACATAAAAGTCACATTCGCCCGTGCTGGTAGCGAACGACTTGAACGAATCCACTATGTAATGGTCTCCATCCAACTGCGCATAACTATCCATGTGCCACAAACGATTTCCAGAACCGGGTTCGCTCATCGCCAGACTGTTCAGACGTTCGCCGCGGATGAGAGGTTCCAGGATGTCGGCGACCTGTACCTCTTCAACCAGGGCGGCAATCATGGGCACCGTGCTCATATGCATGGTGTAGCACATGGCTGTCGACGGACAGCCCTGCGCCAACTCTTCAATGACCAGCGCGGCTGTCTTGATATTTCCGCCCGGACCGCCCTTATCTTTGTGCACAGTTAAGCCCATGAGCCGGGCTTCGCCCAGAGCGCGGATGCCCTCGCGAGGAAATCTTCCCTCCTGATCGGTGCGAGCCGCGTTTGGGGCCAAGACCTCGGTTGCCAGGCGATGGGCAACTCGCTTCCACTCAGCCTCTTCTTTTTCAATGGCGATGCCTTTAAGGTTTAGTGGCATTTTAAGTTCCTCACGAAATTGGTTTTCACTCCGAAACCCTGCCGTCCGAAACGCTCTTTGCTGGTTTTTACGTTGTGATTCTGCGCGTGAAAAGAGATCGCGCTTAACTCATTAAAGGGCAAGTTTTTCAGCAGACGTCTTGAACCTTCTTGACGAGTCAAACTCAAATTGGCAGCCGTTGCCGGCAATCGCCGGCGTGAACAAAGTTCGGGCGGTGCCAATAGGAGTGAGGTTTCGCAATCAAATATGATGGCCGCGCGTAGACTAAACTGGTCACTCCGAGAATGTCAAACAGAACCTCGCAGATTCGTTGTCTGGTCCGCAGCCTTGTGGCGTAGATCGAGGCAGGTTTTGGTTGACATGATTGGCGAGAGAGTATTACTGTGCAGCCGCTTTGCTGTCGTGGGATGCCGTTTTTGGCCCTAGCCCAATACGCTTCATTTTTGGGCCCGGCTGACAGGGCCAGAAGCTGAAACTCCGGCTTCTTACATGTGACGTCTGTTGTTGTTTTGTTGCAATAACAGGCGCCGAGAATTATATAGCGGCTTATATTCCTCATAACCGGACCATAGTTCACGTACGGGTCCCTGGCTTCATGTTTTTGCCTCGTTTCTCGACAACAGGGTTTCTGCAAGCTATGTTTAAGAGACGATGTCGGACAGCCTTCGCAGTTGTTAGTTGAGCTTAACTTTAAGGGAGTTTTGAGAGTGACTTCTGCAAGCGGTTCGCCACAGTTTTCCAACCTCGTTGATTTGATCCGCCATCGAGCTGCCGAGCAGCCTGACAGACTTGCTTACAGTTTTCTGGTTGATGGCGAAGATGAGGTGAACAATCTTACCTACCTCGAGCTCGAGCGAGCGTCGAGAGCCGTCGGAGCAAGGTTGCAGGCCGCGGTCGCGCCGGGTGAACGCGCGCTGTTGCTTTATCAACCGGGGCTGGAATATGTCACTGCGTTTTTCGGCTGCCTCTACGCCGGTGTTATAGCCGTTCCCGCTTATCCGCCTCGTCCGAATCAATCGCTGTTGCGCCTTCAGGCTATCGTTGGTGACGCTCAGGCCAAAGTGGTCCTCATTGCTTCTTCAGTGCTGGGAAGTGTGAAACGACAGCTTGCTGACTTTCCCGACTTGCAGGCACTGACCTGGATTACAACTGACGATATTGCAGAGGGAATTGAGAATTCATGGCGCGATCCTAAATTGAATCGCGATGACGTGGCTTTTATTCAATACACTTCGGGCTCTACGATGGCGCCCAAAGGTGTAATGCTTAGTCATCGCAATGTTATGCACAACCTGTCGCTGATCCACCAATGCTTTCGCCATTCACCAGAAAGCAGAGGAATGGTCTGGCTCCCGCCGTATCACGACATGGGTCTAATCGGCGGCGTGCTCCAGCCGCTGTATGCCGGCTTTCCGGTGACGCTAATGTCGCCGTACGCGTTTTTGCAACGGCCGCTGCGGTGGCTCCAGGCGATCACGCGCACCAAAGCGACCAGCAGTGGGGGGCCAAACTTCGCTTACGACTTGTGTGTGCGGCGGATCAGCGCCGATCAACTGCCGAGTCTGGATCTAAGTTCGTGGGATCTTGCTTTCAATGGCGCCGAGCCGATTCGTCACGAAACATTGGATGCATTCGCCAGGAAGTTCGAGCCGTGCGGCTTTCGCAGAGAGGCATTTTATCCGTGCTACGGGTTGGCGGAGGCCACTCTGATAGTTACAGGGGGCTTGAAAGAGGCTGCGCCTGTCGTCGCTGGTTTCGATCGCGAGGCCCTCGAACGCAACCTGGTGAAAGCATCATCCAATCATACGGAAACGACCAGGACCCTGGTGGGCTGTGGCCGGCGAATAGTGGACCAGCAGATCGCGATTGTCGATCCGACTACCGGAGTGCCCTGTACCAATGGGAAGGTCGGTGAAATCTGGGTTTCCGGACCAAGCGTGGCCGTGGGCTATTGGGGGCGTCCGCAGGAAACCAATGAAGCGTTCCAGGCGCGCATCCTCGCCAATGGCGACGGGCCTTATTTGCGAACAGGCGATGTCGGCTTTGTCCATGACAACGAATTGTTCGTGACGGGTCGCCTCAAGGATCTGATCATTATCAGGGGCCGAAACTATTATCCTCACGACATTGAATTGACGGCTGAGCGCAGCCACCCGCACCTTCGCCCGGGCGGCGGCGCGGCGTTTTCCGTTGATGTCAATGGCGCGGAGTGCCTTATTGTGGCTCAGGAAGTAGAGCGGCAGTACCTGCGAAATCTGAACGCTGAAGAGATAATCGACGCCGTCAGACAGGCCATTGCCGAACACTATGATCTCCGCGTTCACGCGGTCGCCCTGGTGAAGACCGGGGCTTTGCCGAAAACCTCGAGTGGCAAGATTCAAAGGCATGCTTGTCGGGCTAGCTTCCTGAATGGGGGGTTGCCAATCGTCGGTGCCTGGACCGAAAAGTCATTGGACAGTGAAGTCCACCTCAGTGCGGATCCGGTCGAAACCAATGAAGTCGAGCCGCCGGCTGATTTGCCGAGCGCCGAGCGAATTCGAGAATGGCTCATTGCCAAGCTCGCCGAGCGCCTCAAAACGGACGCCAGCAACATTCGCATTGATGAACAGTTTGCGAGCTATGGCCTCGACTCGGTGGCCGCAGTCAGTCTTTCGAGTGAAATGGAGGACTGGCTCGGTCGCAGATTGTCCCCCAATCTCCTGTGGGACTATCCAACTATCGATGGTCTGTCGCGCCATCTCGCGAGTGGGGCTGCGTCGCAACAGGATTATGACGAGGCCTTGCCCGAGCATTACACGTTCGAATTATTCCCCGAATACTTAGGACTCAAACAGTTGATGGGGGCCGTGGAACTGGGCGGCGGAAATCCTTATTTGAAGGTTAATGATCAGATTACGCGCAACACGACCGTTATCAACGACCGCGAGTGCATCAATTTTTCTGCTTATAACTACCTGGGCATGTCAGGCGATCCGGTGGTATCCGCAGCAGCCAAAGAGGCCATAGACATCTATGGCACCTCCGTTTCAGCCAGCCGCGTAGCATCAGGAGAAAGGCCTTTTCATCGTGAGCTCGAACAGGAGATTGCGGGGCTTATTGGAACGGACGACTGCATTGTTTACATCGGTGGACATACGGCGAACGTGACCACCATCAGCACGTTGTTTGGACCGACCGATCTGATAATGTACGACGCTTTTAGTCATGACAGTGTCAATCAGGGGTGTCTGTTGTCGGGCGCGCGCAGCCTGCCGTTTCCACACAACGACTGGGACGCGCTGGATCGGCTTTTGAGCGAACATCGTCGTCGTTACCGTCGCGTCTTGATTGTAATCGAAGGTGTTTACAGCATGGACGGGGATATTCCCGAGCTGCCACGTTTCATAGAGGTGAAGCGCCGTCACAAAGCAATTCTGATGATTGACGAGGCCCACTCCATCGGCGTGTTGGGGCCGCACGGCCGGGGGATAAGCGAATACTTCGGTGTAGCTGGCGCTGATGTTGACTTGTGGATGGGTACGCTCAGCAAATCATTCGCCAGCTGTGGCGGCTATATCGCAGGAACTCACGCCGTGGTCGAATATTTGAAATACTTCGGCTCCGGATTTGTTTATAGCGTGGGAATCTCGCCGCCCAACGCGGCTGCGGCATTGGCAGCCATAAGACTGTTGAAGAGAGAGCCTGAGCGAGTCAGCCGCTTGCACGACCGAGCGAACCTTTTTCTGCATCTGGCTGAAAAGCACGGTTTGAATAAAGGAACCAGCAAGGATTCGCCTGTGGTCCCCGTGATCGTCGGAGATTCTTTCCGTTGCATTGCCCTGTCTCGCGCGCTGCTCGATCGAGGCATAAATGTCCAGCCGATAATTCATCCAGCCGTTGAAGACAAAGCGGCTCGCTTGCGGTTCTTCATTAACTGCACACACACCGAGGAACAGATACGCTTCACTGTGGACAGCATAGCGCATGAGTTTGAGCGGCTGGGTAATCAGGCGCAGGCTGCGTCTTTTCTTGCTGGCTAACAAAGTCTCGTCATTTGGTGCCTCCGCCCAATCAAACACAATAATGATCCACGAAAAAACACAAACCATTTTCGTGTGATGCGCGTGGATCGCCTTCCCTGGACAAAGACCCGATCCACGAAATTACACGAAATGCACTTAACATGATTTCGTGTTGGTTCGTGGATCGGTTTGTCTTTGATGCGTTATTGCGCCGGACCCGTGAGTGCTCAGTTCGCTGGTGAAGAGGTTTCTTTTTTCCCGTTTGCCAATTTCCTATCTGCTACTATCTGCTACAAAGAATAACGTCGAAAAGTTTGAAACAATATAGGTCTTCGTTTGAGTCGCACTCATCAAACAGGTACTTTATTGCTTGATGGTTGAGCCAAAATTCCAAACGACCCAGCCACCTTCCGCTCCTAAGTCCACTCACTCAGCCTTCAACGCTCTATATCACCGTGATTTCCGTTTGCTTTGGTTAGGTCAGATCGTTTCCGTTACCGGCTCACAGATGCAGTCGGTCGCAGTCAACTGGCATGTCTATCTCCTGACAAAATCCGCTTTGGCACTGGGGCTGGTGGGATTGTTCAAAGGAGCACCTATAGTTCTTTGTTCGCTGATCGGTGGTGTCGTGGCCGACGTAGCGGATCGCCGCCGACTGATGATTCTAACGCAGAGTGTGATGCTGATTAGTTCGGCGCTCTTGACGCTGGTTACGTTAGGAGGTCTCCGGACGGTTTGGCCTGTCTATCTTTTGACCGGCATTGCGTATGGGGCAACCGCCTTCGATATACCTGCACGACAGGCCCTCATGCCGACCCTCGTGCCGCCAAGAGACTTCCCCAACGCGGTGAGTTTGAGTCTGATTGTTTTTAATATTGCCATGATCGCCGGACCTTCAATTGCCGGTTTTCTGCTCGCGAGCACAGGTCCAGCGCTGGTTTACGGAGTAAATGCGGCCTCATTTCTCGCAGTGATTGTTGCCTTGCTTCTGATGAAAACCAGCGGCCGCGTTTCGATGGAGGCTGAACATGCGACGCGGGTGGACCTGGCCGCTTTGAAAGAGGGGCTCAGGTTTGTCTGGCGCACTCCGATAATTGTGCAAACAATGACGTTGGACTTTGCCGCAACCTTTTTTGCCTCGGCAACTGCTCTGCTTCCGATTTTTGCACAAGAGATACTTAGCGTTGGTGCTCGTGGCCTGGGTCTGCTGGCTGCGGCGCCGGCTGTTGGGTCGGTAATTACCGGTTTGGTGATGGCTCGACTCGGTCACTTTCGACGACAGGGGGCCTTAGTTATTGGTTCGGTAGGTGTGTTTGGTTTGGCCACGATAGCCTTTGGATTATCCAGAGTGTTTTGGTTTTCGCTGTGCATGCTCGCGCTAAGTGGCGCCGCGGATACCGTCAGCACAATTTTGCGCCAGACAATCCGACAACTTGCGACCCCTAATCATCTTCGTGGTCGTATGACCTCGATCAATATGGTGTTCTTCATGGGTGGACCACAGCTGGGCGAGCTTGAAGCCGGTTTGTTGGCGTCGTTTGTTGGCGCTCCGCTGTCCGTCGTGGTTGGTGGCGTTGGCTCCTTAGCTTCGGCTTTGATCGCCGCGGTCAAATCGCGCACGCTTCGTCGATACGATCAGTAGGTTGGCTAGGATGAGCTGGACACAACAAGACACGACCACCCATCAGGACCACGTGATTGCGCACGTCCTGGGCGCTACCGTGCTTGGTTACTTTGTATTCGATGAATCGATTTACCTGCTGCTCGACATTGGGTTCTTCTGGCAAATATATCTCGACGGGGAAATGGGTTTGCTGACCACTTCCTTGACTATCCAGGAATTGGAGGCCGCGGATGCATTCAAGCAACAATTGATGAGGGACAGCGAGTTGTTGCTGGGCCACGGTTTATCGGCACACCAGGGTCTCGAACAGATCATGACACCGCCTGGAGATTGTTTGATGAAGGAAGTTAGCTTTTTCGTAGATGGTGAGAATTGGCGGCTGTTGGTCGTGGGCGAACACCTTAGTCTTGCTATCGAGGCGTCGTTATTTTACAGGAGTCTTAGACTCAGCAAGCTCGAAGATTGATAACGAGATCCATGAAATGACACGAAATCGTGGTCTCCATGAGAAAGGCGCCTTGCTTTGTGTAGACGCGGCGCCTCCTGCTGTCAATCGTCAGCGTTCATTACATTACTGTAATCTGGTTATCCACTGACTTAACGCCCTTGACGGATTTAACCATCCTTTCAACCTGCGCCTTTAGTGCTTCAGACTTTACAGTGCCAATCAACAGGACCTTGCCGTTAAGCACGCTAGCAGTTATGCCCAAAGTCGAAAGCGTTGGATCGTCAGCGATTCTCTTATCGATATCCGCCTGAATCGCCGAGTCATCTGTTCCAGTAGACGTGCCACCGGACGAAGCCGGCGGGGTAACGATAATTGGCGCGGGCTGCGTCACCGGAGCGGGTTGCTGAATGATAAGCGGAGGTTGCTGTTGCGCGGGCTGTTGAATGATCGTGGTCTGCGGCACTGGTGTAGGCTGTTGTGCCGCGATATTGGCATTCACGCTATCTGTTGATTGATTATTCATAAGCAACAGCACGAGTATTGTCACCAGGGCTACTACGAGCACCACCAAAATACCAACAGTCGTGGCGGAAACACCCGGACGTTCCGGAACTCGCACAGCTTCCGAATGTTCAACTTCTCTTCTTGCCGTTGGGGTTTCGACCACAACTCTGCTTCTCTTGGCCTGTTCTTCGTCGTATGACATTGCTCTCAACTCCTTTTCCGAGTTACAAGTCTCTTATCTGTTATGCCTTCCAAAACGACTCGCTCCGCCAGCCGCATCCAGCAAAAGGAGCCTTGGGGATCGTTTAGAGCAATCCGTATTCCCGCGAGCGCAAATAAAGGCTATCCTCCGCAGCCACAACAATTCTCAAGCCCGCCGCAAGTGTTTCGCAGGCTTTGGTTAAGGGTTTCATACGCGGGAGCGGTGAGAAGCGTATGCTTTTGATTCTCGATAACCGTCAGACTAACCTAGCTGTGTTTGACCGAAGATCCTGGCAAACGCATAATTCCTGCTCATGACAACTGCCATCGTCCATCATGCGATCTTTGAGGAGCACGACACTGGACCGGGACACCCGGAATGCGCTTCACGATACAGCACGGTTATGAACGCGCTCGAGGCAGATCAAGAACTCTGGCCCAGGCTGCTTGAAATCCAGGCGCGAGAAGCCCCGCGCGGAGACGTGCAAGCGTGTCATAGCCCACAGCTTTATAAGAACGTGGAGCGTGTTGTCAGTGAGGGAACCGGTTATCTCGACGCAGACACCGCCGTATCAATGCATTCGCTGGAAGCGGCGCTGCGTGGCGCCGGGGCAGCTTGCCAGGCGATCGATGCGGTCATGGAAGGAAAAGCAAAGAACGCTTTCGTTCCGGTTCGGCCTCCAGGTCATCACGCCACGTACGAGCGCTCGATGGGATTCTGTTTGTTCAATAATGTCGCCGTCGCCGCCCGCTATGCACAACACAACTTTCCGGAAATCGAGCGAGTGGCGATCGTCGATTGGGATGTTCATCATGGAAATGGGACGCAGGGGATCTTCTATGATGATCCCACTGTCTTCTTTTTTTCCATGCACCAGTATCCCTGGTACCCAGGAACAGGCGCTCGCGGAGAAGCAGGGATGGGTCGTGGGACCGGCTTCACTTTGAATGTGCCTGTAAAAGCCCAAACGCCGGCGGCGCAACAGAAACGCATGTTCGAGGCCGCGCTCGAGTCAATGAGCAACGGCTTCACCCCGGACCTGATCATGATCTCGGCCGGCTTTGATTCGCACCAGGGAGATCCGCTTGGGCAACTGATGCTCGAAGACGAAGATTTCATTGCATTAACCAGGATTCTCAAAGACTGGGCGCAATCAACCTGCCAGGGACGCATCATCTCATGCCTCGAAGGCGGCTATAACCTCAACACTTTGGGCCAAACAGTTCGCGCGCATGTGACCGAACTCGAGCACAACAACGCGGGGTAACACGGGCCCTTGCGAGCGTTTCAACGACGGCTTGGCCCAACTTTAAAATCACGCTGGATTAACGGCGGATGACCCCTGCTCAGTTTCTTGCTATTTTGTTTGAACCGGGGCTCTCACTAGAGTAAACTCAAATCCACTAAACCGTTTCGGAACGCACAACCCGACGGCGTCGCAGGCAGGGTCGGTAGTCCTTCGGTCGCATCGAAAACGACTATTTGGACGGGAGAACTGTTGATGCCGGCGCTCCGAAGAGCCCAACAAGAGAGCGGAAGCCTCAGTTCTGCTCTCGTGGAGACAACAGAGTCATGCCAGACCTAGAGATAATGTGCGCGGAATGTGGGTCAGCATTTCAGTTTACCGAGCGCGAGCAGGACTACTATAAGGAACGGAACTTAACACATCCGAAACGCTGCAAGCCTTGCCGGGATTCGCGTCGCGCAAACTTTGGTGGCTCAAAAGGACCAGGGGGAGAACGCCAGCGATTTGAGATCACCTGCGATCAATGCGGCAAAAACGACACCGTACCTTTCAAGCCTTCGACTGGAAGACCGGTGCTGTGCGGCGATTGTTTCAGCGCCAATCGTGCGGCCCAGCAAAGAGTATAAGCATCGATCTCAAGCGACTTGAGTTCCAGAAAACAGCCGCTCCTACGCTAGCTGCGGCTGAGGGTGTGTTTGAGAGACCCTGGCGGGAGATTGAACTAGAATGACTGCTCAGCCTGCAATGAACTACGAAACGGTTGTGATTGAAGCGCGCGAAAACGTCGGCATCGTGACTTTAAACCAGCCCGATTCGTTGAATGCCCTAACCGTTAAAATGGGCCAGGAGTTCCAGGCGGGTGTGCGCGAATTAGCAAACGCGAAGGTTCGCGCGATCGTACTGACAGGAAGCGGTCGAGCGTTCTGTGCTGGTGGAAACCTGCGAGAGATGCAAGCCATTGCCAGAGAGGAAGGACGCGCTGAAGCTTTTTTCGATGAGCCGTTGCGCCTGATCAATCAATGCATCCTGGTGATTCGGCAAACGCCTTTGCCGTTTCTGGCAGCCGTAAACGGAGCAGCAACTGGCGGTGGCTGTAATCTTGCTCTGGCCTGCGATTTTGTTCTAGCGGCGACGAGCGCTCGTTTCAATCAGGCTTTTGTCAAAGTAGGTTTGACTCCCGATTGCGGTGGCACTTTCATTTTGCCAAGGCTGGTTGGGTGGCGCCGAGCCACGCAGCTGTTGATGACTGGCGAGACAGTAGAAGCAGCGCAGGCTCTGGAATGGGGAATGATCAATGCCGTTGTCCCGGACGGAGAATTAATGGGCCAGGCCCTGGGGTTGGCGAAGAAGCTAGCCAATGGACCAACTGCGGCCCTCGGTCGGACAAAGGCATTGCTCGAAGCAAGCGCGACTCGAGAATACGCCGCGCAGTTGGACCTCGAGAGAGAGGCCCAGATTAAATCGGGCCAAACCGAGGACGCAATGGAAGGCATCGCAGCCTTCGTTGAAAAGCGACCACCAAAGTTCAAAGGCCGTTGAGTGGTCAGGGCTAACGAAGGATGCGAGCCGCTGGTTGGACTGGCGGCTCTTTTGCTGAGCGCACGTCGACGTTTTCCGCTGGGAACGCGGACATCCTATCCGCTGCCAACACTGACGGCGCGAAGACAGCTGAAATAGCGGTGGGCCAACAACGGCGGACAGGATGTCCGCGGTCCCAAATGAGCAATGGATTCATTGACGTACATGCAATTACTCCGGGCTAACCGCTATTTTCGACGGTTATGGTTCGGACAAGTCATTTCGGAGCTCGGCAACTGGTTTAACTTTATTGCCGCCCTGGGACTGGTGCGCGTCGTTTCCAATAAGGCGCCCGAAGTTACAACTATCATCCTGTTGTGCCGCCTCGTGCCCTTCACACTTTTTGCCCCCCTGGCCGGAGCTTTTGTTGATCGCTGGTCGCGCCGGACGGTCATGATTGCCACCGATCTGGCGCGTGTGGCGGTGGCGCTCGGATTTCTGCTCGTCAAGCGGCCTGAAGATCTCTGGATTGCATACTTCTGCACCGCATTGCTCTCCTTTTTTGGTTCGTTCTTCGAGGCTGCCAAAAATGCAGCAGTGCCGAACATCACCGGCGATCGCGATCTGCTCGCCGGGAATGCCTTGATGTTCTCTTCCCGTTTTCTGCTGATGTCTTTTGGCGCGGCGCTGGGTGGTTTCACCGCAGCCAATGTTGGTTACCAGGCCGCATTCGTTGTCAATGCTTTGTCATTCTTTGCCTCCGCCTACTCCGTATGGCTGATTCCAGACCACGAGACGAGACAGATAAATCCGCGGCGTGAACTCGACGTTGAAAAGCGCCGTGGGGGTTACCTTTCGGATATTCGTGAGGGCTGGTCGTACATCATTCGGCACCGGACCGTGGCCGCAATTCTCGGCATCAACATTCTTTGGGCAACTGGCGGTGGGGCAATTAACTTGATTTCAGATCGGCTCGGCGGTGTGGTGTTTGCGGGCCAGCATGGTGTAAACGCTGATTCAGCCGTGGCCGCATTGTACTTTGCTGCCGGGCTAGGCCTCTTTGTCGGCATGATGATTGCCCGACGCGCGGGCTTCTACTTCGAGATGCGGGGACGCACCGCGGCCTTTATCGGCTGGTCACTGCTGTCGCAGGGGGTGTTCTTTGCGTTAATCGGAGTGACGCCCGCGTTGGTGCTTGCTTGCGTTCTCCTGTTTGTTTCGAGAGTTTTGCTGGGCGCGGAATTCGCGGTCCAGGAGACATTGCTGATGAGGTTGGTACCCGACTATCTGCGCGGCAGAGTTTCCACGACCGATCGAGCGACGGAGTTGCTGGTATGGAGTTTTTCTACCGGTGTAGCCGGCTGGTCGCTCAAATTCATTTCTACTCGCACGCTGACGACAGTTTCAGGACTGCTCTCCGCATCGTCGGGAATTGTCTGGTTGATATTGTTTGCGATGAGGAAACTGAAGCTACCGGAAAAGGCGAGGGCAGAAGAGAAAGAAACGGAGGTCAAAGTTTTTACAGTGACCTCCGATTAGCTTGAGTCAATAAGCGAATGAGTGTTACGCGTCTTGCCGGGAATGAATCAGCCGGCGCAGACGATCTGAGAAAAGTACGTCAATCTTCCGCGGCTCGATCACAGCGGTGACTTCGCCGGCCCCCCACATCGGATGAATCATTATCTGGCCGGTGCGATAGGTTCGTCGCCGGTCGTAGGGTTCGCTGACAACAGATCTGGGAAGGCCGCCCTTCGATTTTGTTCCGGCTGAGAATGAGCTGCGAGTTCCGCATTTGGGACAGGTGACTCGCGAGATTAAGCCTCGCTTCGTAATCGAAGCTACGATGTGACCGCGATCTTCATCGCAGGCCACGCATAGCTTTTCAACTCGATCACCGACTGCATAAGTAGGTCTTTCCATGACTGCCTTTTTTGCTTGCAAGATCTTCTTCTCCTGTCTTTAGACGCATCTCCGTTTGCGGGTATGGTCCTATATTGGACCGTTGTTATGGACCGTAGCCAGTCCCGCGGCTCACCAGCGAGGCGTGCGGTCGTTGCGCCCGCCGCCACCACCAAAATTTCGGCCCCCGCCGCCACGATTGCCGCCAAAGCCACGACCCCCGCCTCGCGAGCCACCGCCACGATTGCCGCGATCCTCCCGCGGTCGGGCTTCGTTGACTGTCAAATTACGGCCGTTAAAATCTTTGCCATTGAACTCTTCTATCGCCTTTTGACCCTCTTCCTTGGTGGCCATTTCCACGAAACCGAAGCCACGGGAACGGCCGGTATCGCGATCCTCCACTATCGTTGCAGATTCCACTGTGCCCACTTGCGCGAATAGCTTTTGCAGATCTTCACTCGAGGTCTGAAACGACAAATTTCCTACGTACAGTTTGCTTGACATGAGTGGTCCTTCTTCTCCTTTACAGGAGCGCTAGAGAAGCTTCGAATGAAAGGTAGCTTCGGAGAAACGGTAGCAGCGAAGGCTCGCGTTCGGGCGCTCAGCTGAGCGGCTTCTTCAAATTGTCTGGACCTGCTCTCAGAATCCAAGACGCCGGAGCCTTTTTGCGCAGGGCCTGGCGTTTCACCGTTGAAACTGGAGAGAAGGAGTACACGTTCGATAATGCACTATTTGCTGACAGCCTGCAAGGTAACCCCATTGGTGGTAGTGGGCCAATTTAGGGGTCTGGTGCCCGTCGTTTTTGTGCTTTGTTGTTGATAAATGGCGAGAATCATCTAGCTCACGACGGATCTCAACATAACCATTCACGGGGCTTCCGCCCTGTATTTACAGAACTATTACAAATGCCGGGCCGGTATCTTGCTACGATGATTTTAGGCAAAACAGCCTAATTCATGGCGGAGGGATCTCAATGGTCAAAACTGTGGCTAACCTGAACAAGAAGGCCAGAATAAATTGGATAACTGCGGGCTTCATGATTGTTTTTCATCTCGCGACGCTGGCCGCGTTGTTCATGTTTAGTTGGAGTGGATTTCTAATCATGTTCCCGTTGTTCTGGATTGCCGGCAGCTTAGGTATCGGAATGGGGTTTCATCGATTGCTCACGCACCGCAGCTACAAGACTCCAAAACTAGTCGAATACTTCATGACAGTATGCGGCGCTCTGGCGCTTGAAGGTGGAGCAATTAACTGGGTGGTCACGCATCGCATCCATCATGCAAACACGGATGTCCCTGGAGATCCCCACACACCGCGGGATGGTCGTTGGTGGTCCCACATGGGATGGATCTTGCGCGGCACTGCTCAACAACATGACGAAGCGGTAATGTGGCGTTACGCGCCGGACCTGATGAAAGATCGGGTTCATGTTTGGTTAAACCGAACCTATTTTGTTCCCCTGATTGTTTGTGGTTTGCTCTTATTAGTTTTTGGCGGTTGGTCAGTGATGATGTGGGGGATTTTCGTGCGCGTGACTGTGGGCCTGCACATGACCTGGTTGGTCAATTCGGCTACACACATGTGGGGCAGCCGTCGGTTTGTTACTAAGGATGACTCGACAAACAACTGGTGGGTGGCGCTTGTTACGTTTGGTGAAGGCTGGCACAACAACCATCATGCGCATCCGCGCTCAGCGAAGCACGGACTTGCCTGGTACGAGCTCGACATCAACTGGGCAGGCATACGCGTTCTGAAAGCTCTGGGGCTCGCGAGGGGGATCCGGCTCGTTGGCAACAAACGTGCGACAGCAAGAGTTAAAGAATTGCGCACGGCGGCCTAAGAAAGTCTGGAGTCTGGAGTCTAGAGTCTGGAGTCCGGAAGTCTTCCAGACTCCCCCGACTCCCAGACTCCCAGACTTCCAGACTCCCAGACTCCCGACTCCCAGACTCCCGACTCCCAGACTCCAGACTCCCAGACTCCCAGACTCCCGACTCCAGCCTCCCGACTCCAGACTCTCG
>DASQPD010000188.1:0-315861 GCA_035644135.1 Pyrinomonadaceae bacterium | reverse complement strand
AGGACATGGTGATGCTCCTCTGTCTGTTTATGATCGTGTCGCAACGTCATTCTAACAGTCAGGTTCATCGCCATGTCTTTTCTTTTCCAAAAAACCTGACCACCCATGGAGTTTTGCAAGAGGCTCCCTAAATTCTAAATTTCATCCGGGGAGTCTATTACGATCTGCACACCTCGTGTGGATGGGAAGCAGCTGAGGATCTGGACACGCTCAATCCGGGTCAGCTCAGTTCCCGCAGTGTGCCAGAGTTTTACCCAAAACGTTCTCGTATTTCCATGAATTTCGAACGTCGCCCCATCGTTCATCACCGGTACCGGCCCCGCGATCGTACCGGCCCGCAACTCTTCCAGCAGCTCGACCACGTAAGGTTTGATCTTCTCGAATTGAACCAACACAGCACTGTCGGAAATCTCCGCCGGTGGCAAATCTACCGGTTCGGCTGATTCCAGCAGCAGGCGTGTTTCAGTCTGCTGATTTCGTTTCTTAACTACAGGCATCAGAAGAAGTCTTGGAGTCTGGAGTCGGGAGTCTGGAGTCCGGACTCGCGACTCTGGACTCTCGACTCCAGACTATTCCTTAAGCATATGATTAGTCTTGGAGTCTCGGAGTCTTGGAGTCTGGAGTCGGGAGTCTGGAGTCCGGACTCGCGACTCCAGACTGGCGACTCGCGACTCCAGACTATTCTCGCGACTATTCTTTAAGTCTTGTTTGCAGGTGCTCGGCCAGATCGGCAACCTTAACCCGGTCCTGCTGCCAGGTGTCCCGGTCCCGCACCGTCACTGCTTCGTCCTCCAGCGACTGATGATCGACAGTCACGCAAAACGGCGTGCCGATCTCATCTTGTCGCGCATACAACTTTCCAATTCCTCCGGTGTCATCGTAGACGGCCCGCAGCACCGGCTGCAACGAACGTTTGATAGCCTTTGCCATACCTACGATCTCGGGTTTGTTTTTCGCCAAGGGCAAAATCGCCGCCTTGATTGGAGCCAATTGCGGCCGCAGTTTTAGAATGACCCGCGTTTCACCTTTATCGTTTGTCTTCTCCGAGTAAGCCTCCATCAAAATTGCCAGTACAGTGCGATTCACCCCGGCCGCCGGCTCAATCACGTGTGGATAGAAACGTTCCTTGAGCGCGTCGTCGAAGAACGAAAGGTCATCGGTCGAATCCGCGTTGAGACGCTTTCCTTCAGAGTCCACAGGTTTGTTTGAATGGGCTCGCAAATCGAAATCCGTCCGGTAAGCTATGCCCATAAGTTCTTCCCACTGCCGCTCTTCCTCAGGGCGTTCAGGAAAATAACGGTACATAATATCTACTGTGCGCTTTGAGTAGTGCGCCAATTCTTCTGGTGGTACTTCGTGTAGCCGTAGATTTCCTCGATCAAGCCCCAATGTAGCAAACCACTCGACGTATTGCTCGACCCACTCGTCAACAAGTTTTAGATGTTCGGCATCTGGTCTGACGAAATACTCCATCTCCATCTGTTCAAACTCGCGGGTGCGAAGGATGAAATTGCCGGGCGTGATCTCATTCCGAAACGACTTGCCGATTTGGGCGATCCCAAACGGAAGCTTACGCCGCATGGTGGTCTGTACATTTAGAAAGTTAATGAAAATACCCTGGGCCGTCTCGGGTCGCAGATAGGCAAGCGCCGAGGGATCGTTTTCGTCCGCCGCGGCACCAAGCATTGTCCGAAACATCATGTTGAACGGACGAGGTTCGGTCAGATCCCGGGAGCCGCAATTAGGACACTTAACACGTTTCTGTGTGATCAGTTCAGCGATGCGGTTGCTGTCCGCCGGCGCTTCGTCACCAAAGTCCAACTTATCGCCTCTGAGGCGACCCTTACAGTCTCGGCAATCCACCAGCGGATCATGAAAGGTGGCTTCATGACCCGAATACTGCCAGACCAGCCGGCTCAAAATGATGGACGAGTCAACACCCTCGATATCATCACGCTCATGGACCATCCAGCGCCACCACTCCTGCTTCACGTTATTGCAAAGCTCTACTCCGAGTGGACCGTAGTCCCAGGCGCTGCCCAGGCCACCGTAAATCTCCGAAGATGGAAAGACAAAGCCACGCCGCTTGGCAAGGGATACTATTGTGTCAATATTGGGTGCTGACATAGCCGGGTAAGGGTAAATGGTAAATCGTCAATCGTGAATGGTAAATCGCAGCTGCCAACAAAAGAGGAGCGCAGGGTTCCGGCGCCCCTCTTCCCTAGCTCCTTTTATCGGCGTGTTCACTTGCTTGGCGTTTGCACATTTACGTCAATCTTTTGCGTCCCCCGTCCACCAAACAGCCGCCCTCTGTAGACAAAGAGCAGTACCAGAATAACGATCACAAAGATCGCGAGCACCGCGACAACTCCCGCGCTGCCCCCACCGCCGTTTTCAGCCATTTCAGCAGTTCCCTCCTGAAGCTTTACCGTTTACTTGGGGGCAGGTTGTTTATTGGGGAAGCGGTGCTGATTGTTAGCACAAGCCCGGGTTGGGGTCAAACGGAAGACACAAAAAGGAGACAAGAACGTGGGTCCTTGTCTCCGGAGATTCATTAAAGCTTCAAGGCAGGATTTCCCGCCATCAAATTCAGACTGGCGAGCTGGGGAAAGAGCCTCACCTGGGTTGAAGCGTTGGCGTCGGCTTAGGAGGTTGAGCGCCATTGGGAACTATCCATAGTTCCACACAATCTTGTTCTCTGAGACCGCCGTTTATCACCACGATACGTGACTGGCCAATGCCACGTTGCGAGACGATGTAATCCCGCGCGCGCGCTCCGAGACGATCGGCTTCACCTGCGCGCCTGGCGCGTCCACCGTAAGCAATAATGTAAGCGGTCGTTGTAGGATCGTTTTGCAGCTCAATAGCCAGATTGTCAAGCCGCGCCTTTTGATCGTCGTACGAGCAAGTGCAACAAACATCAAATTGCCTCGCAGGGTTTTCGCGCGGCGGGATCGGCGGCACGAAGGTCGCCATCCGTGCTGTTTGACGACAGGCAGACTCGCCTGAGCCATCATCCACAACCAGTTCGGCGCTAATTCTTTGACCCGCCAGGCCGGTCGAGTCAACAGTGATCGTTCGCGTTCCGGCCCCACTCAGAATGCGGGCGTTCCCCGGAGTTATGATCCAGGAATAAGTTAAAGGTGAACTGCCGCTGTATGCCACGTCAGCCGCATAGGTTATTACCTCTCCCTCGCTCACTTGCGAAGGGGCCGTGATACTAACGGGGAATGGGCATGGATATTTCGCCGGCGCTACCATTGCCGCTCGGTAGGTGAGGGTCACACACTTGATCCGACCCGCAGGCAGATCAATTTCTCGAATCCACAACTGCCCGCTCGGGAGGGTAACGACTATCTTGTGAACACCTGGATCCAGATCGATCGCGCGGAACTCTGTAGTTGTGCTCCCGAAAGCTTTCCCGTCGACTTCGAGTGGCAAGCCAGCTGGGGTAGAGAGAATTTTGATCGTGCCGTATTTAGCTTTTTTCTTGGCGTATACAGTCGTGGACGCGTCCAGTGCGCAAAACGTTAATGCGACTATCAAGGCAATAAAGTATTTGCCTAAGCGAGGAGGATGGATTTTCAGGTTACGACTCAACATGACGCCGCCTCCGATTTCTCGACCTGAGCTTTGTCCCTTGCGCGTCTGCGTCTAAGCAACCCGCCTACCGCAGCCAGACTGGTTCCGAACAACAACAACGTAGTCGGTTCGGGCACCGCGGCGGGCGGCGGCGTGGGCGACACTGAAGGAACGGGTGTAGGTGTGGGAAGTGGAGTTGTCGGCGGTGTATCCTCAGATCCGCCGATGAAGAACAAGGGGATGGCCGCGAGGAACAGCAAAGGCCATTTCGGGAAACCACCAGCGAGATAAATCTCGCCACAATCACAAACAGTGCCCTCTATGTCATCCTGATCAACAATGTTGAGATCCGCTTTTAGACCTGATGAAGTTGGGACAACGCCAGCAAACAAGTTTGTTGTGTCTGGATTTTCTACAGTGCGGCCTTTTACTGAATGCGTACGATTCGTCGAACCCTTGACACCAGCAGCCCCCGCTTCTGAACTGTCATAAAGATTTCGCAGTTGAAGAGTAACCTGGCTCTCGCCTGGTGTGAGCAACTGCCGGATCTCGCTCATCACCACTGGTCCTGCATATACCGGCAAACCCGATAGTTGCATGACGCAGAGGATCGCAGCTGCACTGCGAATAGCTCGACTCCTCATTTGTGGAAAGTTCCTCCTCGGGCCTCTCTGACTGGAATGTGAATACAGAGAGTGTCGGTGTAATCGCCCAAAAGAACAGCAGCGTCATGGTCCAACGCACATGTTGTGCCTTAAGAACTTAAGACCTTCTGTAGTTACTAGAAGATACTTTTAATGCTGGAAGAATTCCCGCAGTGATATGAAGCCTGGTTGGTGTTCAAACGATACAAACAAAGCTCGGGGCGAGAACCGAGCCTCGTTTTGAATGATTGTTGATGGACGAAACTTAGTCCGAATCGCTTGCGCTGGCCGCTTCAGCCTTGCGGCTCTCGTCGCGCAAAACAGCTTTCCGCGAAAGCTTGATCTTGTTACCTTCACGACCGATGCACTTAACCAGGATCTGCTGGCCCTCTTTGAGTTCATCGCGCACATCCTTGACGCGCCGGTCAGCGATCTCAGAAATGTGCAACAACCCGTCGGTTCCCGGGAAGATCTCAACGAATGCGCCAAAGTCCACAATCCGCGAGACGGTCCCAAGATACGTTTGGCCTATCTCCGCCTCAGCGGTTAAGCCGCGAATCCGGTTAACGGCGGCATCCGCAGCATCGCCGCTCGCCGTCGCGATCGAGATAGTGCCATCATCTGCGACATCGATCTTCGCACCGGTTTCCTCTACCAGGGCGCGAATTACTTTGCCTCCTGGTCCAATCACGTCGCGGATCTTGTCCGGGTTGATCTTGATCTGGATGATCCGTGGGGCGTACGCAGATATCGCCGCGCGGGGCTCCGGAAGACTCTTCTCCATCACGCCCAGAATATGAAGTCTGCCCTTCTTCGCCTGCTCCAGGGCCTCAGCCATGATCTGAGCGTTGATACCGCCAATCTTGATATCCATTTGCAGGGCGGTGATGCCGTCCTTCGTCCCGGCGACCTTGAAGTCCATGTCACCATAATGATCCTCAGCACCCGCAATATCGGTAAGGATCGCGTATTTGTTTCCTTCCATAACCAGCCCCATCGCCACGCCCGCAACCGGGGCCTTTAGTGGCACGCCTGCGTCCATCAGCGAGAGAGTTCCGCCGCAGATTGAAGCCATGGAGGAGGAACCGTTTGACTCCGTGATGTCCGAAACGATCCGTATGGTGTACGGAAAAATGGTCTCATCAGGCAGCACAGATTCGATTGCGCGTCGCGCAAGCGCTCCATGCCCGATTTCTCGTCGACTGGACGAACCAAAACGGCCAACCTCACCAACTGAATACTGTGGAAAGTTGTAATGGAGCAGGAAGCGTCGTTTCACTTCACCTTTCTCCAAATCATCCATGAACTGTTCGTCTTCTTTTGTGCCCAGGGTTGTGCTAACCATCGCTTGTGTTTCGCCGCGCGTAAACAAAGCCGAGCCGTGAACGCGCGGTAACCAACCGACCTCACAAGTGATGGGGCGTATCTCTGAGAAGCGACGTCCGTCCGGACGACGACGCTTGTTGAGAATGTCGTCTCGAAAAATGCTCTCCTTCAAATTGTCAAAAACAATTTTGGCCATTTGCCGCTGCTCGAGCTCATCGGCCGGATAGCCCTCCACCACCTCTTTTTTGAGAGCGTCGACGGCGGCATAACTTTCCAGCTTGTCCTTGTTGGTGCTGTCGAGAGCCTCGCGCAAACGGTCGCCGTAGTTTCGGGAAATCTCCTCGAGCATTTCCTCATTCACGGGCGCCGGAACCACGTCCCGCTTCTGAATATCCAAAGCTTTATAGAGCTGTTTTTGCCAGCGGCAAAGCCTGTTTATTTCTTTGTGGGCCAGCATCAGGGCTTCCAACATAATCTCTTCAGAAACCTCCCTGGCTCCCGCTTCAACCATAACAATCGCTTCTTCAGTGCCGGCCACAATCAAATTCAAACGGGAATCGCGCACTTCATCGTACGTGGGGTTAACTATATAACGCCCTTCGATCAACCCAATTCGAACTCCGGCTATCGGCTCGAGGAACGGAATATCCGAAAGGTAAAGCGCGCATGACGCGCCGGTGATTGCTATTACATCCGGGTTGTTGTCCGGATCTGCCGAAATCACGCTGGCAACAACTTGCGTCTCGTTCCGGTAGCCCTCTGCAAACAGTGGCCGGCAAGGCCGGTCAATCAGACGGCTGGTTAGAACTTCTTTCTCGTTAGGCCGGCCTTCACGACGAAAATAGTTGCCGGGAATGCGCCCGGCCGCATAGTTTGATTCACGATACTCGACCGTGAGGGGAAAGAAATCGATGCCTTCGCGGGGAACATTCGCGCCAACTGCTGCCACCAGCAGCATCGTGTCGCCGTAACTGATGACGACCGATCCGCTCGCTTGTTTGGCTACGCGTCCGCTTTCAACGGTCAATTCTTTCTCGCCCAGCTTGATCGATTCTTTAAGGTATTTCTTAACTGCCATGTCTTTGTCTCCTTCAGACAACTACGCTTGAGTTTCAAGCGCGGCGGGCGTCTCATCCGCCTCGCATTTGTTAAATTGCTCTTTACTTCGGCTGACCACGCTACGTGAAGCGGTGGGGAACGCGAAATCTTCACTTATGACAAAAGGCGACACGAGCCACATTACCGTGAAGCTCATGCCGCCTTTGCTGTGATACCAAGGGCTAACGCGTCTGCTTGTTTCCAGTCAAATCGCCGTCACGTTCGGCACTGCCGCAAGCTCTTCGATAGACGCGGGCTATAGAATATCCGGGGTTCGAAGTTATCCCGGTGTGCGATTAGGACCTCGCAATGCGGAGGTCCGCGCTAAGATCTGCAACCTTAAGTTGAATTTCCATTCGGAATTTGAGATTTGAGGCCTGATTTCAGAGCTCAAATCCTACCGACGCAGGCCCAGGCGATTCACTACCTCGTGGTAGCGCTCAATGTCTGTGCGCTTGAGATAATCCAGCAAACTTCGACGTTGAGAGACCATCTTAAGCAAGCCGCGCCGCGAATGATTGTCCTTCTTGTGAAGTTTGAAATGTTCGGTGAGCTCATTAATTCTCTTACTGAGCAAAGCGATCTGCACCTGCGGAGATCCCGTGTCTGCGTCATGCACGCGGAATTCCGTCACGATCGTTTCTTTTGTTTGTTTTGCTAACGCCACTGCTTAGATGATCCTCCCAGACAGCAGTAAGTCCGTCATGGACGGGAACCGCTAAAATCAAAGTACAGTTCAATTTAACACGCGCTTCAGGAAGGTGTCCAGCGCGCCTTTCCCCGTAAAACCGAGCCGGCTGGCGGCTCGCACCGGCAATCAATCCTTGCGAATGTGAACATGTTCGCTAGTTTGTTACTATTTCCCGAATCAAATCGAATCGCTCAGGCAGGGGAGGAAAACTGATGGCCGAAGCCAGAATCGTTATTGTTGGTGGGGGATTTGGAGGCTTGTTTACAGCGTTGAACCTGGAAGGAGCCGGTCAAATAACCCTGGTGAGTGACGGGGACCACTTCCTTTTTTCGCCTATGCTCTACGAATATCTTAGCGGAGAAGTCGAAGAATGGCAGATCGCTCCCAAGTATGCCGAACTCATCAATGAGAGCGTCCGCGTGGTACAAGGTCGGACACAACAGATAGACCTCTCGAACCAAAAGATAATGGTAGAAGGTCATAACGAACCTCTCGAATATGACGTACTTGTTCTCGCCGTGGGCGGCACCACAAATTTCCGTGGCGTAAAAGGCGCCGAACAGTATTGCCTTCCGTTCCGCAAACTCCATGACGCCGACGCCTTGCGCCAGCGAATGGTGGCGGCGCTTGATCGTGTGCCTCCTGATCTTCCGCCTCAGGATGCTCGTCGAGCGCTTACTTTCGCAGTTGTAGGCGGAGGCGCCAGCGGCATTGAACTAGCGACCAAGATGGCCGACCTGCTTAGAGACGCATTTAAGCGCCGGGCGCTCCCGGGCGAGCCCCGCGTCCTTGTAATCGAGATGAGCGACAAGATACTGCCCGGAATGGGCGAGCAGATTAGAACGGTTGTAGAAGAAGCTCTGCTGGAGTCCCACGTCGAGGTACACACCCTGACTCGCGTTGTCGGTGTCAACGAGGATTCCATAACAGTCGAACATAATAACGTTCAAACGCAGATTGAAACCGCCGCTGTAGTTTGGGTTGGCGGAGTGAAGGTCAGTCCCTTGATCGAAAAGCTCGAGGTAGAAAAGACAAGGAACAATTTGATTCGAGTCGGTCAAACGCTTCAGGTGCCGTCATACCAAAACGTGTTTGCTCTGGGTGATATTGCGTTCTATGAAGCCACTACGCCGACTTTGGCTGGTACGGCCCAGCTTGCGTACCAGGAGGCCGGTCTGGCCGCCGACAACGTACGCTCCTGGTTAAAAGGCGAGGAGATGCGAACAAAGTACTTTGACGAGCTGGGCGAGGCAATGAGTCTCGGCACCGAGCGCGCTGCGGTACTCACGGCCGGTAAAGCATTCGGCGGTCCTTTGGCGAGGCAAGCTCGCTTTGCCATGTACACGGGTCGGTTGCCGACCTGGCATCACCGCTTGCGGGTCGGAGCAAGCTGGTTTTTTGGAGGAACTCAGCCGCGGCCGCTATTGCCACTTGGAATCGAGCGGAACCGTTAAGGCAACATTGAATGGCAAAATCCGCGCGTGGACCATTTCTCTTCGTTTGGCTTCTTCTAGTCTTTTCAGTTGGCGCCTTCGTATGGTCGTTGCAGAAGCGCCGCGCAGATCAAGCAGCGAAAACTGAGTGGCAAATACAAGCTAGTCTTCCCAGCCCTGCTGTCGAGCCCTCAGAACCGCCACTCGCATCGCCATCACCGGATCCGACCTTCCCACCGGGACCCCAAGTCTCGGCAACGAGCCTGGTGACTACGTCGACGCCGGCAGATGAGCCGGTGAGCAAACCTTCCGCTGAAATTGATCCCACTTACATCGGCAAGCTCAAACTCATCATTCCAGTTCCGGGAGTGAAGCCTGATCAACTCCGGGATACTTTTACCGAGGCGCGCTCTGAAGGACGTGTTCACGATGCTATTGACATTCCTGCGCCCCAGGGAACCCCGGTAATCGCAACCGCCGATGGAGAAATCATAAAACTATTCGAGAGTGTGCGCGGCGGAACTACGATTTACCAACTCAGTGCGGACCGGAAACTTGTCTTTTATTATGCTCATCTCCAGCGTTACGCCGATGGTTTGGTCGCGGGAAAGTTTGTGCATCAGGGCGACGTGATCGCATATGTCGGCGACACTGGAAATGCCGGCGCGGGCAATTACCATTTGCATTTTTCGATCGCGATAACATCGGATCCAAAACGCTACTGGGAAGGTACAAATATTAATCCTTATCCGCTGTTGCACAGGTAGAATGGCATCATCATTGCTGGTAAATCGATTGCGGGCGCAATATGGATGGGTTCAGTGCAGGAGGATGGAAGCAAACATGAAAACACATAGGCAAATTGCGTTCTGGGCGCTGGTGATCGCGGCGGCGGTGGTCGCGCCGGCCTGTACAACCCAAAATGTAAGCAATTCCAACTCGGCTCCAACAGCGGCTGTTGCTTCACCGTCACCTACGGCCCCGGCAACAGCGCAAGCATCTGCAGCGGTTACTCTGCCTGTATTGAACGCGTTATTTGGAGACGAAGCTTTCAAGACCGAACTCAAATCCAAGCTGGACCTATCGGATGATCAAATTGAGCGGTTACAGAAGAGCGCTAGCGACGAGCTCGCCCGGTTGCGACAAACCAATGCGGAGGAGCAAACCGGTAATGCCGCCGAAGCTCGCGAGCGAGCCGCTGAAACCATCCGCGACACAGTGGGCGAGCAAAAAGCCCAGGCACTTATGAACCTCGCGAATGAACGCTGGGTGCGAGGCACTGAAGAAAGCGAGCCCGGCGCGAAAGCCGGCGAACTTTCGCTATTGCCAGGGCCCAACGCCGTCCCCAGCGATTCGCGAATCGTAGTAAACATCCCAGCGTTTCGTATGGATCTGTTTCGGGATGGCTCAATGGTGAAGTCATACAAGATCGGCATCGGCTATCCGGAGTTTCCGCTTCCTACTGGTTTGCGAAAAGCTCAGCAGATTATCTTCAATCCGACCTGGACGCCGCCGGACGAGCCCTGGGTCGCCTCGATGAAAAACATAACAGCGGGCGAGAAGATCGAAGCCGGGAGCAGTCTGAATCCGCTGGGGCCTATCAAGATTCCTATCGGGCTGCCTTCCCTAATACACGGTGGCAAACCTCCAGCTAAGATCGGCAATTTCGCTTCACATGGGTGTGTTGGGCTGACAAACGCGCAGGTAAAAGACTTTGCCAAACTCCTGGCCCAAACCGCCGGCAGCGACATTTCAGACAAAACAATCGAAGCTTATCTTCGCGATAAGACGAAAACAAAAGCGGTCAAGCTCCCGAAGGTTGTGCCGGTCGAATTGCGTTACGAAACGATCGTCGTTGAAGATGGCAAGCTGCACATTTATAAGGACGTTTATGACCAGGACACGAACACCGAAGAGAAGCTGCGAGCTGTGCTTGAGGCAAACGGTCTGAAGCTGGAGGAACTGAGCGAAGAAGAACGCGCCCAGGTGCTTGACGCACTAAATGCGATGTCAGCTCACCCCAGGAAACAGACCACTGCAAGAACGGGGAATATTAAAGGTTCGTCGAATTCCAACCAGACGGCAAAGTCTGTCGACAAAAAGAAGGCGTTAATGGAAAAGCGGCCGGTAAAAAACCAGAGGGAAGTAGTAATCGAAATTGCGGGGTTGAACGGTAAGGGCTATCCTGGACCGGTTGACCTTGATACCGGAACCGGGAAACCAAAGCCGGAAAGCCGATCCACGAAATCACCTAAAAACGTTTCCAACTAAACGATCGCTGCGGCTTCGCATGAATCAAGCACCGGTACTTCTTCAATTGGCGCCCCAGCTTCGCCAAAGTATGGACGGCCCGCTTCAATTGCCCCGAAGTACTCTTCAATGCGCGTGAGGATCTCTTCCACCGAATGTGAGTGATAGATCGAAGTACGAAAGAGAGCCCCACCCTGCAAGCCGCGTGTGAATTGCCCGGCTAGCTGCTTCATCCGATTGATAGCCGGAGTTTCAGGCATGTCCTCGCGCAACATGTCAAAATATTCCAGCAGGATTGCCCGCTTGTCATGAAGGGTTGGTTGAAAGACTTCCCGCCCCGCGATCGTGTCCTCAATCTGCCGAAAGAGCCAAGGGTTGGCCATCGCTCCGCGACCAATTAACACACCGTCACAGTTTGTCTCGTGGAACCGCGCTAACGTACTTTCAATGGTCGTTACATCGCCGCTGCCGGAAACTGGAACGGAAACGACCTCCTTAATTTGACGGACCAGATCCCAATTTGCCAGGCCGCGATAGCCTTGCTCTTTTGTCCGCCCGTGCAGGGCGATGTGCTCGACTCCGCATGCTTCGGCCAGCCTCGCGGTGTCGAGCGCATTGATTGTGTGATCATAAAAGCCCGCCCGTATCTTGATGGTCAGCGGAATCGTGATCGCTTTCTTGATCTCTTTCAGAATCGTTTCCAGTCGCTGATGATCCTTCAGCAGACCCGAGCCGCCTCCGTGCTTAACGACCTTCGGCGCGGGGCAACCGCAATTGATATCCAAAATATCCGCGCCCACCTCTTCAGCCATTTCAGCTGCCATGCGCATTCGTTCGGGTTGGCCGCCAAATATTTGGACCGCAAAAGGCCTCTCGTCGCTATAAAACCGCATTTGCCGCTTCGATTTTGGATTGCTGCGAGTCAATCCTTCCACGGAAATAAATTCAGAAACCGTCAGGCCGACGCCACCTCGTCGCTTTAGTAAGCGGCGAAAAGACACGTCGGTTACGCCCGCCATTGGTGAAAGAATCAGCGGCGGGTTGATCTCCACGTCTCGAATTTTGAATGGCCTAATCTCTTTCATCGTCCCCGCTGGAAAGTCGGGAGTCTAGAGTCGGGAGTCTGGAGTCGGGAGTCTGGAGTCTGGAGTCTGGAGTCTGGAGTCTGGAGTCTGGAGTCTGGAGTCTGGAGTCTGGAGTCTGGAGTCTGGAGTCTGGAGTCGGGAGTCGGGAGTCTGGGTCCAAAACCCACTATAACTAAATCCGAAATTTGCGCGATTTCCAGACTCCCGACTCTCGACTCCAGACTCTCGACTCCAGACTCTAGACTCCAGACTCTAGACTCTAGACTCCAGACTCCCGACTCTTAAGGCTTCTTACTCTTGTCCTTTTTGTTTTTCTGGGACTCCGCCGTCTTGGCTGCCGTTGGAGTGCTGAGTTTAAGCAAGGGCTCGACAGCAGCGCGATAGCTTTCCGCCACCTTGACGTAACCCTCGTTGCGCAGATTCTGCAAATAAGTTTCGCGTTCTTTTGGTGACTGCTCGATCGTCATCGCCTCGCGTACGCGGTTCTCATTGAAAGTAATTACATCGCTGGCGGCTGAGCGTTCGTCGACGCGAAAAATGTGATACCCATCGGGCGCCGATAACGGATCACTGACGCCACCAACCTTGACATTCTTAATGGCCGCGGCTACATCTTCCCGCAACGACGGCATTTCAAAGGTCCCGACCTCTCCTTTATCCTGTGGCGCAGTGCGAACCCCATTCTGCTCGCGTTCTGAATTAGCGGAGGCAACTGCTTTAAAGTCCGCTCCGGCCCGCAGCTGAGCCGCCAATTCCAGCGCCCTCGCTTTTACGTCAGCTTCGTTCTTGCCTGTAATGTTCAGGAAGATTTCGGAAATCTTTACACTCTCAGGCTTGCGAAACTTATCGCGATGGGCGTCGAAGTATTTCTTCAATTCGTCCATCGTGAGCCTGAAAAATATCTTTCTGTCGACTTCCTGCTGGATCACCATCTGCTTCATGATCTCAGTCCGCAGCGTCTGCCGAATCACCGTCGGATCCTGGCCATTCAATCGTAACGCCTCGTCCAACTTCTCGATTGTCTGGATGCCCTGCTCCTTGGCCACTTCAAACATCCGCCGGTTGACCTCGTCTTCAACATCTTTCGCCAGGTCAAGTTCCTTGCCCCGTTGCAAAAGTAATTGCTCGTTTATTAACGTGGCAATCAATTCGGCTTGCCGCTTCGTGACTTCAGCGACAGCCTTTTCTTCGGGCATCCCGTTCTGTTTCAGGGTGTCAATGCGTTCCTTCGATTCTCGCTTCAGCATTGAGAGCGTAATCACATCGTCATTGACCTGGGCAATCACTTCGTCAACGACCTGTAGTTCACCCTCCTGAGCGACAGCTCGGGACGGAGTGACGGCCAGGATTGTAAGCAGTAGAAGACTTCCGACCGCGACAGATGAAAGTTTGAAATTCACAAAATGCTCCTAAATTTAGTTAAGTCAACTTGCGGGCTGAATGGGCATTCGTCAATGCTCCGAGGTACCAGCCGCTCGAGCCTAAAAGCAGTGGCTTATTCTAATCGCTCGCCCAAAGTTGCAGCAACTTATGACGCGAAAAGGCCAGCACCTCGTCCCACTCGTCGTCGCTAAGTGTCAAACGCAAAACCCCACTGGGTGTGAAGGTTGATCCGGCGCGATTCAGCAGAAACCCTCGCAGCTTTTCAGGGGAAATCCGCGCCTTTTCATTAAATTTGATCGCAATGGCGTCAGCAGTTTTGTCGATCGAGACCGCCCCGACATCCTCAGCCGTCCGCCGTAAGCGGGCATAGTCAAATAACCGTTCAACCGATTGCGGCAACCGTCCATAACGGTCCTGGGTTTCAGTTCTGATGCCGGAAAGCGTTTGCTCATCCCTGGCGGATGACACGCGTTTGTATGTGCGCAGCCGCTGGCCCATGTCGCTGATATAGTCATCGGGGATTGCGACATCGACTCCGAGATTCAGCGATACATTGGTTTCATCCTCAACGGCCTCGCCCCTCAATTCCGCGACTGTTCGCTCGAGCATCTGAGTATATAGATCAAATCCGAGCGCATCCATATGGCCCGACTGTTCGCCCCCCAGCAGATTGCCTGCTCCGCGTAATTCGAGGTCCAGAGCCGCAATGCGAAAGCCTGCCCCCAAATCCGAGAATTCCCGAATAGCCGCCAACCGGCGCCTGGCGATGGGCGAGAGCTCCTGTTCACCGGGAATCAAGAGATAAGCGTAAGCCCGCCGGTTTGACCGGCCTACGCGCCCGCGGAGCTGATAAAGCTGAGAAAGACCATATGCATCAGCGCGGTTTATGATGATGGTGTTGGCACGTGGGATGTCTATGCCATTCTCGATGATGGTGGTCGCCACCAAAACATCATATTTGTAATCGATGAAATCGAGCATCACGCGCTCCATGTCCTTCTCGTTCATTTGGCCGTGGCCGACGGCGAGCCTGGCTTGCGGCACCAGACGTTTGACGAGCGCCGCAACCGTCTCGATCGTCTCAACCCGGTTATGGATGAAGAACACCTGACCGCCACGGGCCAGCTCGAGCTCAATAGCTGACTTGATTACGTTTTCCGAAAATTGGACCACCTGGGTTTGAATCGCCAGCCGATCGCGCGGCGGGGTTTCAATCAGGGACATGTCTCGCAAGCCACTCAAAGACATGTTTAAGGTACGCGGAATCGGAGTCGCGGACAGAGTCAGGACGTCGACTCGTTTCTTCAATTGCTTTAGACGCTCTTTGTGCGCCACTCCAAATCGTTGTTCTTCATCGACGACAACCAGGCCCAGATCTTTGAAGCGCACATCTTTCGAGAGCATCCGGTGGGTGCCGATGATCACGTCGATTTCTCCCCCCTCGACCTTTTTAACAACCTCCTTCTGCTCTTTTGTCGAACGGAAGCGCGACAGTAACTCAACCTTGACTGGGAAAGGAGCAAAACGGTTTCGGAAGGTATCGTAGTGCTGATAGGCAAGCACAGTAGTAGGAGTGAGGACCGCTGCCTGTTTTCCTTCCATCACCGCCTTGAAGGCGGCGCGCATTGCCACTTCAGTTTTGCCATATCCAACATCGCCGCAAAGCAGTCGATCCATCGGCACAACTTCTTCCATGTCTTTCTTGATGTCGTCGATGGCAGTCTCCTGATCGGGCGTGAGCACATACTCAAATCCGTCTTCAAACTCTTGTTGCCATGGCGTGTCGGCGGCAAACGAATAACCACCCACCAGTTTTCGCTCGGCGTAGAGTCTCAACAGCTCGTCCGCCATGTCGCGCATGGCGCGCTTGGCCTTGGCCTTCGTTTTCTGCCAACCCAATCCACCCAATCGATCCAACTGCGGTTGGTGGCCTTCAGCGCTGGAATACCGTTGGACCAGATCGAGCCGTTCAACCGGAACATAAAGTTTGGCGTCCTCGGCATAGTAAAGCAGCATGAATTCGCCGCTGCGCGGTCCCAGATCCAAACTCTGTAGACCGCCGAAGCGCGCGATCCCGTGATCGATATGGACCACGAAGTCGCCGGGCCGTAGATCGCGGAAGTCGGAAAGGAACGCGGCGGTTTTTGACTTCCGCTTTTTGCCGTGTTTCTGCCGTCTGCCTTCAGCCACTGCGCCGCGACGATCCAGTGACTCGCCGGCTTCATCGAACACGTCCGCTTCAACATGGACGATCAAGCGCGCGGAGGGCAGTTCAAAGCCGCCGCTCAGACGGCCGACAGTCGCGATCACCGGATAGGCCCCGGTGTCAGAGTTTTCTCCGGGAAGAGTCACGTGCGCATCAATCTGATATTCAGCGAGGATTTCAACCAGTCGCTCGGCGGTTCCCAGGCCGGGCACAACAAACAAGGTGGCGACGCCTTCGTCGCGCGACACCTTGATTTGATTTGCAAGATCGGAAAGTCGCCCGTGGTAACGCATCACCGATTGGGCAGGCCATTCGATTTCGGTGGCTGGACCAGCGATGGGAAAGAGAAACATCGGGTAACGCGTGCCACGTCCGCGTCCGACCTGAATCTGAGGCGCCTCGGCATCAAGTGCCAAAGCCTGGTCAATCTCGGCCGCCGCACGGCCCAAAGTGCGAAGTTCAAGTCGCTGCTGTTGGTCTATTTTGGCGCGGAGTTCCTCGGTTGTTAGATAGAGCTCGTTCGGCGCGGGGGCAATTTCGTCAGCCGCTTCGATCTCGGCGTGCCGCGTCTCCAACCCCTGATAGACTTCACCAAGATAGGATTCGATTGCGGAAGGTTCATCGATAACCAGTACCATTTCTTTGAGATAATCAAAGACAGTGGAGTTGGTGTCCCGAACAAGAGCTATTAACCATTCCCAGCCGACAAAAGGTTCCCCCTCGTCAGCGAAAGCTGTGCGGTCGCGCAATGCCCGGGCATAACGATCTTCGCTCCAACGCTCCCGTGCCCGTCTCCCCCACTCGCGAAAATCCTCACTGCTAACCCTGAGCTCGCGCATAGGCGGCAGTTCCGTGGCACTTATCGGGCCAGTAGAGAGTTGGGTTTCCGGATCGAACTCACGGATAGAGTCAATCGTGTCGCCAAAGAATTCGATACGCACGGGCGCTTCTCGTCCCGGCGGCCAAACATCCACGATGCCGCCGCGCATGGAAAACTCGCCAATCGCGGCGACTGGGTCTTCCCGTTTGTAGCCGGTGGCAAACAGCTTATCCACCAGCTCGTCAGGGGGAAGATTGTGATCCCGCCCGACAAAAGTTCCGAGGCGCTTGACTTCCTCGGGCGCGACCATCTTTCGCGCGATGGCACGCGCCGTTAACAGGACGAAATCCTGCGACTCCTGCGTGAGCCGCCAGAGAGTCAGCGCCCGTCTTTCCAGGGTTTCAGCGTGCGGCGAAAATCCCGCATAGGGATCTGTCTCCGATGCCGGCAGCACCAGCACCTCATTGTCACAACTCTCTTTACCGGCCAGCGCGCAGTACCAAAAGCGCAAGTCGCGTTCCCACGCTTCGAGATCGAGGGTCGCCGGAGCAACGATGGCAAAGCGCTGCCCTGTTTCCTTTTGCAAAGCCGCGAGTGCGAGAGCCCGCGCCGAACCCGTTATCAGTCCGCTGATGGAAATGACCCTGGCGCCGCGCCGGAGTTCCGCCAAGACCTGTTGGTAAGACGGGAGCTCGGTGACACGCTGAAGTGTTGCTTGTAACGCGGACGTTGTTTGAATCGTGCTGCTCATCTGTGGCTGAATAATCAGATCAATTCCCGGCAAGCTCTTTCATCTTTTTGATAATTCGACTGGTCGAAGCACCTGGAACAAAAGGCAACGAAACGACCTGGCCGCCGGACGCTTCAACCTCTGCGCGACCATGAATCTCATCAAGACCATAGTCGCCGCCCTTTACCAGCACATCCGGCAAGAGCGCGGCTATCAGCGAGCGCGGTGAAACATCATCAAATACCGTTACGTAATCCACTTGCCGCAACGCTCCAAGTATTTCCGCGCGCTCGTTCTCGCCGATTAGCGGCCGGGCCTCTCCCTTCAGCTTCCAGACACTGCGATCGCTGTTTATCGCTACTATAAGGGCGTCGCCGAGTTCTCTCGCCGCCGTCAGGTATCGTACATGGCCAACGTGCAACAGGTCGAAAACGCCATTCGTGAAAACCAGGCGCTGCCGGGCCGAGCGCAGTCGATCACGCTCCGCGAGCAGTTCCGGAAGACTCAGAATCTTGCCCTTCATCGGTTCTTAAGAATCTACCATGCCCCGACGCGATGCCTAAATGGCGGGCAACATCTCATTTTTTCATCGATGGTTTGCTATCGATCATTTTTCATTGAGTCCAGGGAGAGTGGTCGATTCAGGGGTCGGCTGTGAAATACCCAAAAATGATGGTCCACGAAATCACACCAAATTTCGTATGTGTTCGTGGTTTGCGCTGGATCGCAGCCGTCTCTATAATTCGCGCCTACCTTTGGAGTTCTTTAATTGTCGATACCCTTCATTGAAGAGAACGATCAGACGCGGGCGCGCCACGAACACCTCGAGGCACTGCGGCAACTCGTAGGCAACGTCTATCCAAATAAATTCGAGCGCAGCCAGATCGTCGAAGCTGGTCGAGAAGATACGATCGGTTCTTTAGTAGAGAAGTTCCAGGCCTTTGAACCGCGGGTCGCCGAAGGCAGCCGGCCAGCGCCGGAGGAGATCGAACTTGCCAACCAGCAACTGAACGGGTTCCGGGTTCGCATTGCCGGCCGCATCGCCTCGCCACCACGCGTTATGGGAAGGGCTGCATTCCTGCACCTTTCCGACGGCACGTCGCGGCTGCAACTGTATGTGCGCCGGTCGGACGTGAAGGCAGTGCGCAACGACGGTGACCCGCAACCGGTTGAGGGCTGGGCGCTATTCGAGCTGCTGGACCATGGAGATTTCATCGGAGTTGAGGGCTTCTTATTCGTCACCAAAACCGGCGAGTTATCCGTTCATGTCGAGGAATTGCAGTTTCTCTCAAAAGCTTTGCTGCCCCTGCCGGATAAGATGCATGGCATCCACGACGCTGAGATTCGTCAGCGTCAACGTTATGCCGATCTAATAGCCGGCAGTCTGAAACTTGAACATGAAGAAGGCGAACTGACGCCCAGGGAAGTTTTTGAGCGGCGCTCTTCGATCATCCGCGAGTTGCGCCGAATACTGGATGCACGAGGCTACGTAGAAGTCGAAACTCCGATGCTTACTCCGCTGGCGACCGGAGCTGCCGCGCGCCCATTCCGGACCCATCACAACGCTCTGGACATCGATCTCTATGCCCGCATTGCCCCGGAGCTTTATCTCAAACGACTACTCGTGGGCGGATTTGAAAAGGTCTATGAACTCAACCGCAACTTCCGGAATGAAGGCATCTCTACAAAGCACAATCCCGAGTTTACTATGCTCGAGTTCTACTGGGCTTATGCTGACGTAAACCAGATGATGGACTTCTGCGAAGAAATGCTGCGCGCGACGATATTCAAAGTGCTGGGGCATACTCACGTCCGATTTGGCGCGCTCGATATTGATTTTTCGCAGCCGTTTCAGCGGTTGACAATGAGGGAAAGCGTCGCCAGGTTCCATCCCCCGGACAAAATTACGGACGAGAACCTGCTCGAGCTTTTTGAACATCACGTTGAGGGAAATCTGGTCCAGCCAACTTTTATTAAGGATTTCCCAAAGGCCATCTCACCGCTTTCCAAAGCCTCGCCAAAAGACGCTGCCGTGGCGGAACGCTTTGAACTGTATATCGCGGGGATGGAGTGCGCCAACGGGTTTTCGGAATTGAACGACCCGGCTGAGCAGTATCAAAGGTTTAAGGACCAGGTCGAGCGACGCGAGCGTGGTGACGAAGAGGCAATGGTAATGGATGAGGATTACATTCGCGCCTTGTCTTACGGGATGCCTCCCGCCGCCGGGATCGGAATCGGCATTGACCGGTTTGTCATGTTGCTGACGAACAGACAGTCAATTCGCGACGTGATACTCTTTCCCCACATGCGACCCGAGCGCAGAATTCAGGGTGACTCTGATGAACTTTCAGAGTTGGCTGAAAATTCGAAAAAGGAACTTAAATCCCAACAGGCTTAATCCGAGGAGGGCATCCGATGACGCGAAGACTACTTACCCTTGGCATCTTGTTGACACTCTCCGGGCTGCTTTATGCCCAGGACAAGAACGCTGTAAAACTCAATGGCTATCTGATTGACAATGCCTGTGCCGGAGCACACGTGAAAGAGGCGGCTTTCAAGGAGCGGGTGAAGAAACACGCCACTTCATGCGCCCTAATGCCCAACTGTGCTTCAAGCGGATATGCGCTCTACACAGCTGACGGCAAGCTTTATAAGTTTGACGAGGCCGGAAACAAGACTGTGGAAGAGTTGTTGAAAGACACCGAAACTAAGAACGGCGTCTCGGTGACAGTGGAAGGCACATTGGATGGCGATACACTACACGCAACGAAAGTGACGGAAGTCAAGTCGGAAACCTAGGCGGGAACGGGGAAGCGGGGACGCGGGGACGAAGAGAAGCGGTGATGGGGGGAAGGGGAGACGCGGTGAAGGGGAGACGCGGGGAAGGGGCGAACCGGCGAGTAATGAGTTTTTTCTCCGCGTCCCCGCGTCCCCACGTCCCCGCTTCTCCCTTTCTCCGCTTCTTCCTCAGCTACTGCTTAGGCTGTGATTCGGAGAGCTTCTGACGCAGCGACGCTAATCTCTCTTCGGACCACTGGGGCTTGGTTCCCTGCTGCTCAACGGCTGCAAGATACGCTTCCATCGCTGCCAGTGCTCCCTTGTAATCACCACGCTTTTCGCGCACACGACTGATGTCCAGCAGAAACTGTGGATTCACCCCGCGATAAAGGCCGGCGGCCGTCTCATAGGCTTGCGCCGCCATTCCCAGTTCATCCTTGACTTCGTAAATACGCCCAATGTGATAGTAGCTAATCGGATACCTCGCTCCGTCCTTGATGGTTACGGGCTTGAGGTAAACCAAAGCCTCATCTGATTGCTTCAGACCTATCAGGATGTAACTAAGTTCGAGATTCGCCGGGGCGAAATACCCGCCCATGCGAAATATGACCCTGTGGTAATTCTCAATTGCTTCCTGGTCCTTGCCACGCTCGTGGGCCTCACGGGCGTGTTGCAAGTAGTTAAAGGTAGCCTGATCGACAGTTAACATCCTTGATGCTGCAGAGTTTCGTGTCGCGCCGGATTCCTTCTCGTTCTTCGCGCTCTGCTTCACCTTTTCGTTCTTATCCGCTAACGGCTGGAGCGCGTCCACAGCAATTTGCCCATCGCTACCCGCCTGCGCGATAGCCTGCGCGGCAGCAATATGGTTGGGATCGACCTTGAGGGCTCGGTGCCACTCCCGAATCGCCAGGTCCATTTGTCTCTGCGCAGCATACAGCCGGCCGAGATTGTAGCTGGCTTCAGCGTAGCGGAAGCTCTCCAGTTTCAGGGCCGCAATCAGCGCCTCGTTCGCTTCTCCCCAGTCGCCGCGGCGCATCAAAACGACGGCCAGGTTATTCAGGGCCTTAGAATATCTTCCCTTTCGCTGATCGATAGCTTTGCGGTAGCTGACCACTGCCCCATCCGCATCTCCAAGCCGAGCAAACGCGTTTCCGATGTTATAGAACGACTGGGGATCGAACCGATCCTCGGCAAGCATTTGGCCGAGTTGGTTACGCGCGTCTTGCTTCTTGCCGGCGAGCACGAGTTGATCAACCAGTTTCAGTTGCAGATCTACTCGTTCCTGCACCGTAGCAGCCGCCTCAATCTGATCTCGCAGCGCAGTTATCGGATCTACATTTGGTTGCGCAACGTCCGGTTGAAGAGTAGTGGGCGTGGCGCTCGCGTTCTTTGCGGGCATTTCTACGCGCGGTGTCCGTGATGGTTTCTCGTTCGCGGACTCGCCGGTCGTTTGATTGACCGGGACCTTGTTCTCAACTGATCGAGCCGGCTTGGCGCCGCTTCCTGGATCCATTTGGGCTGAAACTGAACCCAGGCCGAACATCAGCGTACAGGCAATGCCTATCGCGATTCGCATCAATCCTACTTGCATTTTTGTTTTCACGATCGCTCTTTCCCCCTTATTAGCGTCGCACAGGAGTCGCCTCTTCCCGCACGTAGACGACAATCGCGCCTCCGAATCCAACTGCCCACCCGTGTGTACGATCTGAAAAAAAGACTCTTTCAAGCGGATGTTCGGTTCCGGTCCGCTCCACAATCCAATGTAAACCACCGTCATTGGTGTGAACGATGGTTCCCTCGGCGCCGACAGCCCACCCTTCCATAGCGTCCAGGAACTTCACGTCGTAAAGATCCGCAATTACACCCGAGTCCTGTTGCTGCCATGTTCGGCCGCCATTCACCGTCCGGTAAACTATGCCCGCAGCGCCGATGGACCAACCCTGACGATTATCCACGAACGAGGCTGCAGTGAAGCGAACACCGTCAGCGCCGGCCAGTCTTGATAAATGCCAGGTGTCCCCACCGTCGGACGTTTGCAAAATCGTTGCACCTGCGCCGACGATCCAGCCGCGGTCGTCATCTATGAAAGTACCGCCCAGCAGCAAGTGGCGTGTCGGTGATTGCAAGCGGACCCAATTGGCGCCGGCATCGCGAGTGGCAAAGATTGCTCCCGCCTCGCCGAATGCCCACACCCGGCCTCCCGGGCTGAAAACGGCACGCAGCAGACGAACGTCAACATTCTTGCCGACGTTAACGCGTCGCCAATGGGCACCCCCGTCTGTTGTTTGCATCAGATAAGCGCGTTGGTCATCTTTGCTTTTGAGCTCGTACTCGTTCCGCTCGCACAACAACCAGCCGTTTGCTTCATCGCTGAAATAAATGTCCCGCAACACATCTTCGGAAGGACGCGACTGCGGTTGCCAGGTCTTGCCACCATCGACGGTCGTCAGCAAAGTGCCTTTGCTACCAACGACCCAGCCAAGATCTTGATTGAGAAAGAAAACAGAATGTAACCAGGCAAGGGATCCGGATCGTTGACGAATCCAGGAACCGTTTCGAGCCTGAACGCTTAAGCTTGAGGCGCCAAGACAAAGAACCGCTGTCAGGAAAAAGGTCTGCCGGAGCAGACCAAAACGACAAAGGCGGCGAGGTAACTCTGATGTACCAGCCCGGGCTGCGTCTTTCTTAAAAGCTTCGTGAAACTGGTCCATGATAGTAACTGCATGGCGGTATTTGCTTGCGGATAGTATTCGTATTCAATCTCTGGGTTCTCTCTGTTGCCTCCGTTCGCGTAAATCAGAAGCTACGCGAACGCAACACGGGAAAACCAGAGAGATCGTCAGACTAGAACGGAATTCCCCCGCCGGTGAAGATCCGCGCGAAGCTGAGGATCGGAGTCAAACCCATGATCTTTTGCAGCGTCTTGAGCTTGTTACCCGGAACGATGATCTGATCACCCGGTACCAAATAGGTCGTATCGGGCTCCTTGCCCTTGTAGATCTTCGAAACGTTGACGGGGATCGAGGCGAGCAGGCCGCTATTTTGCCGCCGCAGAACATAAACCCCGCTCTTGCTGCCCGTTGGCAGCACGCCGCCCGCTTCAGCCAACGCTTCGGTAACGGTCAGGCGATGGCTCATCAGACGAATTCCCGGTTGAGCCACGTCGCCAATGACGCTGTAACGATAAGATGAAGCTTTGTCCAACGAAACCGAAACCTGCGGATCTACAATGTACTCGTCATAGCGTTTGGCTATGATTTCCGCCACTTGGTCCACCGTCTTGCCATTAACAAAGATTCCACCCGGAATCAGCGCCAGCGACACTCGACCGCTGGGTGGGATAACGATTCCGGAGCGGGAATAGCGATCCTGACCGAACACACTCACAGAGATGACATCTTCTGGGCCCAAGCGGTAAGTGCTGAAAAAGTTGTTGTAGTAAGGTTCTACCGCTGCCTCTTCAGACTGCTGCTCCTGGCGATTCGCCTGAGTTTCCGGAGGAATATCTGACGCGGGCCGAGCAGTTTCGTCCGGCTCGAGCCGCTCGCCTGTAGGTGCCGGTTTAGCCTGCTTTGGCGTCTGGCTGTCGTTCTTCTCCTGGCCCGGCGTCGTCGCTACACGCTGACGGGTCTTCTGCGTATCAGAGGCCGGCGTTTGGGCAAATATAGCCGTTGCGGAAAAGCCAAATGCCGCCACAAGTGTAAACGCCAATACTTTGCTCGCTATTTTCATAGTACCTCCCAAATAAGCCCAGCTCGTCAGTGAGCCCCGCGACCAAACAGAATGATCTTGATCGTTTCAAACATGATAATGGCATCAAGAATCAGACTTTGATTCTTGATGTAGAACAGATCGTATTGAAGCTTCTGCCGCGCATCTTCAATTGATGCTCCATACGGATACTTGATCTGTGCCCAACCGGTAAGGCCCGGTGCGATCAGATGACGCTGTTCGTAATAGGGAATCTCCTGAGCAAGTTGGGCGACGAAGTGTTCGCGCTCCGGGCGCGGGCCGACGAAGTTCATATCACCGCACAGGATGTTCCAGAATTGGGGAATCTCGTCAATTCGAATCTTGCGAATAACACGCCCCACGCGAGTGGTGCGCTCGTCGTCTTTCGTAGCCCAGACAGGACCTTCCTGCTCTGCGTCAACCCGCATCGAACGAAACTTTAACAGGACAAACTTGCGACCGCTCTTGCCCATTCGTTCCTGTCTATAAAAGACGGGGCCGGGCGAATCGAGCTTGATCAGGATCGCTGTCAAGACTACGAGTGGGAACGAAAGGATCGCTCCCAAGAGGGCAACGAACCGATGTACCGTGCTGCGTATCAATCCGGTAATGCGCACCTGGCGCCCTCGTCCGGAAAAAATCAGCCAGCTTGGCCGGATCATGTTTATGGAAACGCGTCCGGTGATGCGTTCATAGAACGAAGCGCCTTCTTCGATCGAAACCTTGCCCGTCAGACTGAGCTTCAGCAACTTGTCGGTAGGCAGGGCGCCGCGCCTTTCACCCATCGCCACGACGATACGATCGATGTCTTCGCGATTAACTATTTCGTCGAGCTCGGCCGTCACGCCAATTACCTTGGGATTGATCAGACTCTTTCCCAGCAACTCTGAATCCGTTCCGACAAAGCCGACGATGCGATACCCGGCGTCGGGCCGGTTCAGAACTTCGCGGGCCACTTCCACAGCCAGGTTACCGGAGCCGACGATCAGAATTCGCTCGCCGATGCCCGGATGGCCCAAAAACCAGTGGATGGAGACGCGCCAGCCAATCATCAATGCCAATGCCAGCGGGAGCGCGATTAGCGAGGTGCCTCGTCCAAGTCTCAAGTCGGGAAACAAGTAGAAGGCCAGTGCCAGAGCAATCCAGGCTAGCCCGAGCGCCTGGACTAGACGAAGGACCAGCTCGCGCCGGTCATGCATCACAATGAAATCGTACAAATCGAACAAGTAAAAAGAAGTTAAGCAGAAGAGCGTCGCCAGGCCGGCTTTGAGAAATCCATGTTTCTCGTTTAATTCGATCTGCGCGTCCGCAAATCCCACTCGCAAGTACACCGCGGACACAATTGCCCCAAACATCACCGTAGCTTCGGCGAGCAGCAACAAGACAGTCCGGGTATTCAAGCGAGAGGCTCTCAATTGACCGCGGCGACCTCCTTTTCGACCTCTTTTGTTGTAGCAGTAGGCAGTCTCGTTCGATTGTAATAGTGATGGCGATAATACGCGGTTGACTCGAGTGTCTCATCAGTTTGATTCAACACGACACCTAAGACGCGCTCTCGTGGCAAATGCTCCAGGAGTTTGTCCACGGCGGAATAGCGAGTTTTTCCCGCGCGCACCACCAATAACGCGCCGTCCGCTCTGTTAATCAAAACGTTAGCATCTGTAAAAATACCGAGCGGTGGGGCATCGATGATCACATAGTCGAACATCCTTCGTGCGTCGGTTAGTAATCGCGCGTAGGTTGGTCCCCCGAGTAATTCGGCCACGTCATCGCGCTGGCCTCCTCCGGGCAGGAGATAGAGCCCGGCGGGATCGACGCGAATGATTGCGTCTTCAAATCGAGCCTGGCCGCTAAGGACCTCGGCCAAGCCGACGGGAGCGTCGATTCCAAGGTAATCAGCAGCGCAGGGGTGACGCAGGTCGCTGTCGATAATCAGCGCCCGAATTCCTTCTGACTGAGCCAGCAACCAGGCAAGATTTAAGGCTGTCAACGTCTTGCCCTCACCAATTCCCGCGCTGGTGATTACAAAGGCGCGCATCTGTGAACGCTCTCCGGCCTGGAGTATTCGCGTCCGCAGGGAACGGAATTGTTCGCAATAAGCCGACCGCGGCTGGCTGATAGCTACCAAGTGAGGCTCGACGCGCGCAGGAGAAATGTCTATAGAGACAAATCCTCCGGCGCGCGCCGCCCCGGCAGCGCCCAAAGTTGCCCCAGCATCACGCGAAGCCATTCCGCCGGGGAGTGCCGACCCGTCGGGTACATCCGCAGTGTGCGCAGTGGACGCTGAACCATTCGCCGCATTGTCGGGGATAGACATAATCTTCGAGCCGCTTAGCAACTGCTCTTCGATTTGTCTGGCAGAGGGCAACACGGCTTCTGCCAGCGCCCCGCCGCGGCGACTTGAATTTGGAGATCGCTCGGAAGCACCACTCTCAGAGTTGGCGCTCGATTTTCGTAATGCATCAAATACTCTTCCCATCAGTTCACCTTTCGGTAGGTTTTCTCTGTCTCCTGCCGTTAATTTTGTTCAACGGCGACGGGCGAGATTGGTTCGGTGTCATCCTCCGCCGGCTTAGTCCCGGCAGCCCACAATTCCGCACGTCCTGAAGCCGAGAATATCCGGGCTGGAGCTTCTCGCTCTTCGCCGGCTGGCATCCCACGATCCGAGCGCGGCAGCATGTCAAAAGTTTCCGCTATCTCTTCGATAACCGAACGGCCGATAGTCAATTCTCCTGCCGCGTAGCCGGCCAGCAGGGCGTTGTCGCAAAGATTGTTGATGTTGCGCGGAATGCCCTCCGAGCACCGAAAGATGTAGTCAATCGCGCCGGGAGAAAAAATTTCGGTGCGCTCGGCGCCCGCCACCAGCAAGCGGGAGGTAATGTAACGATCGGTCTCCTCCACGTTAGGGAGCGGCTTAATCAAGCAGCGCAGGGCCACTCTTTGCTTCAGTTGGCGTAAATCCGGATTGTTGAGTACGTCGCGCAGTTCCGGTTGGCCAGTCAAAACGATTTGCAACTGCTTAGCGGTATCGGATTCGAAATTGGAAAGCAGACGAATCTCTTCGAGCACATGTGGGGAAAGACCCTGCGCTTCGTCGATAATCAGGACCGTGCGCAGGCCTCGCGAATGACGGGATTCGAGCGACCGTCCCAGTTCGAGCAGCAGCTCGGATTTCGTTTCCCATTTCTGAACGTCGAGCAGCGTGGCCACATGCTGATAGAACTCGGGAACTGACAGACGCGGGTTGAAGATGTAGGCGACCAGAACCGTCCGATCCAATCGTTGCATCATCCACCGCAAAATCGTGGTTTTGCCGGTTCCTACTTCACCCGTGACCACTACCAGGCCTTTGCCGCTTTCAATTCCGTAGTGCAAGTTGGCCATCACTTCAGTATGGGACGGAGTGAAGTAAATAAAGCGCGGATCGGGCGTAAGCGCGAAGGGCAGTTCCTTTAACCCGTAGAATTCTGCGTACACTTTTATTGAACCTCCTGCGAGGCAAAAAACGCCTCGCGAAACTCACTCAGGCTCGCCCTGAAGTAAAGAGTTCGACAATGTGCGTTGCTCTCAAGGCAAGCGCAAGCAGCGGAATGCTGACCACCGTGACCGCCAGACCGGCCACCAACAACAATCTTCGGCGGCGGGGAATGGCTCTTGATTCCTGCGGCGTCAACAGCTGCGGAACCGTAACAAGCACAGGCAGTCCTGTGTAATGCCGGGCATCTTCACTGGTTTGAATGGTAAGAAGTTTGGGAATCTCAATGCTGCCGGCAAACAGAAATCCTAAAGCCAGACCAAAACCCAACCCCATGGCAGAGAGTAGGAACCGCTTCGGGGCGACCGGCTGAGAAGGCAGGTTGGCCGGATCGATAACTTCAATTCCTTCTCCCTGCTGCTGCGTTGCCGCATCGGCGCCGAGATTAATTTTTAGTTGCTGGCCCAACAAGGAGTCATAGGCAGACCGTTTTGTTTGATAATCGCGCTCTATTGCACCGAGAGTGACTTCGGCGCCTGGGACTTCGTTGATGCGCCGCAGCATCTCGTTAATCTGCACATCGTTCTGAGCCAGCGCTTTTTGCTGGCGCGCGACTTCGCCCTCGATCATTTTGATCTCTGCTTCAAGGGCAGTAATACTCATGTCAGGGGTATGCTTTAAGCGCTCTTGCTTTTGTTTAATGCGCTCATCCCGCTCAGCCACCATGGAGTCCATCTGATCCTGGATGCTCTTGACCTGCGCTTTCATTGAAATAACGTCCGGGTGTTTCGGTGTGTATTCGGTAAGCAATTTCTGCAAACCAGCCTCGAGATCCGCCTTGCGTTTCACTAGTTCAGCCCAGGCAACCGTGGTTTTGGGATCCGTAATGTTTTCAACTAAATCATCACGCATTTGGTCCGATTGTTTTCGGGCCAGCGTCAATTGTCCGGCGAGGGCCGACCGGCGATCCTGCAAGCGCCCAATCTCGGCCATCAAAGCCTTTTGCTGATCTCGGAGGCCACCTAGTTGAGCGACCAGGGCAGATGCTCCGGATGGCAGGTTGCCAACGTTTTTGGTCATGAAATCCAGGCGTTGTTTGTCGATTGCATCAAGAGCGTCTTTGGCCTGTCTCACCTGTTCATCGATAAACTGTTTGGCCGCGCCCGTCGATTTAACCGTGTTCCTCGTCTGCTCGTTGACGTACTTGCTGGCGAGCTCGGCAGTGACTGCCTGGGCCACTCTGGGATCGCGGTAACGGAAGGTGATATTGAAGCCGTTCGTGATGTCGTTTCGGCTCGTGTTCACCTCAACCTTGATGTCCCTGAGTAAGGTGTTGATTGTCGCCTCCATCGCCTCGCCGCGTTGTCGTTCCGCCTTGTACAACTCATATCGCTCCACCAACGGCTCGAGAGAGCTGCGGCTGGTCACCACCTGAGCGATGCTTGACAGCTGGCGGGTCAAACTATCTTCGGTGACGGTCGGAACTACGCTGGTAGGCAGAGTCGCTGGTTTTACGACAATCAGCGTGGACGACTCGTAAATATTAGGCAGGCGATAGACAACCCACGAAACGGCCGTTGTCACGGCGATGGCGGGGAGCACAATCAACCACTTGCGCTTCCACGCAATCTTGGCGTACTCACTTGGTTTTCGCTGGCGAAATTCAACGCTCATAAAGCACTCCTGTTTCTTACAACTTGGTGGACTCGGGGGCGCCGAGTCTTATCATATTCAGACGCTCGCTTCTCATAATGTGGCGAGCGCTTTGCGCGCATCGTCGGATTCGGCGAAGGGTATTTTCTCGCCGAGTCGAAGCGCGGCTTCCAACTGGCGCCTCGCGCCCTCGCGGTCACCTTTGGCTTTTAAGGCAACACCGAGGTGATAGGCGTAATTAGGACTGGCTGATCCGCCCGCGCTCTTCGCCGACGCGCCGTCCAGAGCTACGGCTTTCTGCAACTGCTCGACAGCCGCCCCGTAAAGACCTTTCTTGAAGTAGATCCAGCCCAGCGTATCCACAAAGCCGGCGACGTTAGGACTCTTCTGCACGACGCCCTGGGCCAACCGGACAGCCTCATCGAGATTTCCCTTTTCCGTTACCGCGTAGAGCCAGGCAAGATTGTTTGCGGCGATCGCGGCATTTTGATCCAGCTCCAACGCTTTCTTGTAGCTTTCTACCGCGCGATCGTAATTGTTGCGCGAGTATTCAAGCATACCGATCAGCGTGTAAGCGCCGGCGCTATCCGGTTGACGCTCCAGCAGTTTTCGATATTCGGCGATCGCGCGCTCTTCCTGTCGTGAATTTATGAAGAGGGCCGCGAGCGAGTAATAGGCATTGATGTAGTTCGGATCGAGCTGGATCGTCTTTGACAACTCAGCTTCCGCTCCCTGGGCGTTTCGTTCAAAGCCATAGATCTGCGCTTTCAGAAAGTGCAGTGACGCATTGTTCGGATATGACTGGATTGCTTTATCGATTTGCGCATGGGCCTTGTCAAACTGGCCCTGACGTGAGTACAGGGTGGTCAGCCCATTCAAAGCGTTATAGTTCGTGGCGTCGTTGGACAACGCGCTTTCGTAAGAGCTGATCGCTTCATCCGGCTTGTTTTCAGCCATAGCCAAGCCAGCGAGGTTGTTGTAGACGTCGCTGCTCGTGGGCGTAATCTCTCGGGCAGCCAGAAAGTCCTGGCGCGCCGCGTCGTAGTTTTTCAGTATTCCCTGGGCAATACCGCGCGAGACATAAGTTCTCGAACGCATCTCGGCTATTAGTCCCGGTGTATTGTCACGATCGACGGCTGTTTTGTTCAGCCGGTCAAGCAAGTCCGACGCCTGTCGCACTGCCGTTTTAGGATCTCCGGCAGCAATACTGATTTGTATCTGCAACAGTTTGGCGGGAAGATAATCAGGATAGTTCTTCTCGAGCTCGGCGGCGAAAGTGCGCGCCTGGTCCATCAGGCCCAAATTAAAATTGACCTGCGACATCGTGTAGAGCCCGAATCGGGAATTTGGCTCTTGTCGCAGAACCTCCTTCAGATCCTCGATTGCCGCCCGGTAATCATTCAGGTTACCCTGCGCACGAACCCGAGCGCGCAACAACAACGCCTGACGATCGTGGGGATCCTTTTTCAAGAGATCTTCAATTTGCGCGCCGGCTGATTGAAGATCGCCTTTGACTAACAGGATCTCGGCCATTCGGTAGCGTCCCTGGATGTATTCAGGCGACTTGGCGAGAATGCTATTGTAGATTTTGAGAGCGTCGTCAGGCCGGTTGGCAAGTGCGTAAAAGTCCGCCAGTACAGCCTGGCTCTCCGGCTTGTCCTTATCAAGATCGGCCAGGGCTTTGTACGCTTCCTCCGCTTTGTCGAGCTGTCTGTTGACCAGGTAGAAGCTGGCTAATACAAAGCGCGAGTTTTTATCGGACGGATCAACTTCAACCGCTTTCTTAAACTCCGCTTCCGCTTCCGCCGCTTTGCCAAGTTGCACGAGGTATTTGCCATACTCTGTGTGGGCAATTGGCGACGCAGGATTGATTTCAATGGCGCGTTTGTAAGTTTCCAGCGCCTTCTCCTGATCCTTGGTAACGATGTAATACCGGGCCAGGCCAAGATAGGATTCAACGCGCTTCGGATCCAATCCGATGGCCGTGTTCAGTTGCTGAAAAGCCTCATCGGGTTTGTTCTGCGCAAACCTGACGCTGCCCATCAGAATGTGGGCCTCGATGTGGTTTGGCTCCTTATCCAGTATCTCCTTGGCTAAACGTTCAGCCTCGGCGATCAACCGAGTGTCACCTTTGCTCCCCGCCACGTACATGTTGCCCAGTTTTATACGGGCATCGAAATTGTTCTTGTCGAGCTCGACTGTCCGCTGCAGCTCCGCGAACATCTCAGGGAAACGCTGCAAACCTTCAAAAGCCTGGGCCAGGCCCCAGTGCGCCGCTGCGAGCTTATCGTCGATTTGCAGGGCGTTGCGAAACTCGATGGATGCTTCCTGAAATCTCGAGTCTTTCAGATAAGCTTCACCTTTGGCGAGATGCGCTGCTTTTGCCTTTTCAGGATTGCTGCAAGCGGCCAGGAAGAATATTGCCGCCAGGAGAACAGACAGAATGGCAGGAAAACAAAGACGACTTCGGCACTCAATTCTCATTCTTTTTACTCCGTTTAATTAGTTCTGGCCCCTGTAGAGCCCCTGAACAATTGCTCGCCTAGTTAGCATCGTTCGGCGGGCAATTGCCTTGTGATGCTCACACAGTGAGTCAACTCTACGATAGGGCGAATTCCGCCCGATTTCCGCAAAATTACCCGCTTCGGTGGGCCGGCATTTGTACTAATCCGGCTCAATCGGGAACATAGTCGGGTAGCAAAACCGCCGCATTCGCGGCAAAATCCGCAGCCACTTTCAAGGCCATCTCTTCCGAGCCATGGACGGGTACGACCACCCGAACCATTGCTGCATCGGAACGGCGCAGTCTGACGCTGTCCAGCACTGTATACACCTTCCCCCAGTATTCGCTGGCAACCCGCCGGCCGCGTCCCTGGTACCAGTAAACCAGCACGCTCTTGTTGGACCCGCTTTCAATCACGTAGCGATTGGCTTCAAAGGGTGTTCCGCCATTAACTGGGGAAATCGTCATCTTCCCCGGTGCGTTCATAACCCAGCCTGAGCCGGGCAGACAGTTCAAAGGGCTATGGTAAGTCGCGCCATTGCGCTGCGTCGCATAGTAGCCGACATAGAAATTGGCTACGCCCTGAGAGCTTTTGTAATCGCGCAGAACATAGTCGCTTGCACGCAAGACCGTCATAGTCTCGGCATCGATCAACTGGTCCCCACCCTCTTTTTGCCAGGCTCCTAATTGTGACGGAAAGTCTTTCAACTCTTTGCGAGCCACGCTAGTCTCGCCTAAATAGGCCCACGTATTCGCCACGGCGCCGCCGATCAAAATGATGACCAACAAAAAAATGGTTCGTCCGGAGTTCTTCATATTTACTTAATGCCCTCCGCCGGCGCCACCTGGGCGGAGGTAGTCACGGATGCTGCTTTCTTTTCGCTATCGGCTTTGGTTTCGTTTGCTCTCGGGGCCCGGTGATTTTTGCGGCGGGCGGGATTAAACCGATCAATTACCCAGCCGACGGTGAACAAGAGCAGGAATGCAACTATGTAGATAACCCAACCGGAGAATGTGTGGAAAAAGCCGTCTGCGACCTTCGTACCGTAATAGCGGGCGAGAATGCCGGTTCCACTTACCCGGAGGGCATTGGTAAAGATCGCGATCGGAAAAGCCGCCAGCACGATTATTAAGGAGCGCCAGAGCCCATAACGGCGCAGCCACGAAAACCTGCCGCCCGGTTTAGCAGTGTCGTCGCCCCGCGGATGCGTGAAATAAGCAAACACAAACGCCAGCGTAAGCAGCGTCATAAGTGAACGGATACCACTGCAAGCTTCAACAACTTCCAACTTTTTGGTAACGGTAGAGTTCAGCGGTAAAAGCTCGATTACATTGCCTTGGCGTAGTACCGGTATATCAAGGAGGCTCATGGACCAAACGGCAAAACGAGAGGCAAACAACTGCATCGGGAAGGCTATCTTGTTGAAGATGATGGCTGGAATTGGAATCGCCAGGAGCAGCAGGGCGAAAGGCGCAATCAGGAGACGCAGGAATCGGAAGCCCCAGAAGTAGATAGTTATGCCGACAAGAATCAGGACCAGCGAGATTCGCTGCATGAATAGTTCAGCACCCGCGATCCCGGCCCATAAGCCAACGAGCGCACAAACGACCACTGCCCCACCTAACAGCGTCCACGGTTGAGACGTTTGCCTGGCAAATCGTCCGCGTTCGGCCCAAAGGATGTAGCCGATGACGAAGGGGACTAGTAGCCCGTGGGAATAATTATCGTCCGCCCACCAATCATGGGCCAGCTTCGTAAATACCGAAGCATAGGCAAAAATCAGAGCGGCAGAGATGGCGAGAACTCGCCAGAGACTCTTGGCTGGGACACTCATTTATCTTAGCTATCCTTGGACATGTCTTCGCAAGCAGAAGGGGCAATTTCCCTCACGAAAACGGTAAATCATCCTGATGCGGGGAGTAGATTATACTAATGGCCCTAAACTTACAACAAAAGATTCATCAACTCACAATCCTAGAAATGTTTAAAAGGCTGGGTTTTCCTGCGTTCGTTTCAAAAAAGACCTAGTTGGCCTTCGGCTTGAGAGGATACAGGGAATAGGAGGTGATGAACTGGGGATCGCTGCCCCGGGCGACCATCAGATAACCCGGTTTCTTTCCTGAGCCGGAAATGTTCCACGTATAGGTATGGTTTCTTCCATCGGTTGCGTGGCGCGCTTCTGCGAGCCCGGCGATGTCCGCATAGCGCAGGCGAGCATCGCTGCGGACGACCGCGGTCACAAATAACAATCGATGTTGACGATCAAATCTCGTCACTATGTAATCGAACTGGTGATGACGATTGAGGATCCAGACCTCCTGCTCGCCTTCTTCCCCTTCGCGCTCTTTCTCCTCTTTCTGTTGCTTGCCAATCCTACGTAACTTGCGACGCACTGAATCCTCGCTCATGCCGGGACGAAGGCCAAGTAAATCCCGCGGTTTATTTACTAATGCCGTCGAGCTGGCAGCTAGCAAAAGCAGAGATACAGTCGCGGTAAGTATTTTTCTCGAGCAGTACATTACCTGATGACCAAAGGTGTAGTCGCACTCCAGACCTGTACGGGTCCCAGACTGATATTCACCACCTTGACCGTGTAGAGACCACCCTGTGTCACCGTCGCGTTCAGGACTGCGACGCCGTTTGTAGCGTCAACAGTTTGCAGCGTGAGGCCAACAGGATCGACGAGTACCAACCTAATTGGCGCCCCGTTGCTCGCCTCGGCAACTAATGAAATCTCCCTGACGTTGGAACCAAGCAGCAAGCCACTGCTGGATTGTTGGCCTGGACCAACACTCACAGTGTTGCTTGTTGTTTCACCCGGGCCATTTGGCGGCACGACACTCGGAGGCGTCGAACTCTCCAGACAGAATCCGTCGATGTAAACCGACTCCGTGAGATTCCTGAGCTCGAAGGTGTGCTGACCAGCTGCAAGCTGATCGAATCTTAACTGGTAAGCAACACCGCCAGTTCTAAATTCCGGCGACTTATTCGTACCATTTGGCCCAGTGTAGTTCACGACTCCCCTCGATGTGCCATCGATGAAGACTTCGGCCGATCCTCCTTTGGGACTCCTGGCGTAGTAATACGTGATGGCGCCCGTGCGACCCGACGGAACAGTGAATGTCAGGCCGGCGAAATCCCGGGCTCGTCTGTCACTGCCGGTGTGGAATCGGAAGTGACCAGCACTTGCATTTCCGTTTTGCACCAGGTGCCACCCGTTCGAGTAAGCGATCCTGGAATCGTCATCTTCAAGACAGGTCACCTGTGGAAGCTCGTTTACAGTAATGGTGACGGAGGCTCGGTTGCTATCAAAGCCGCTCGCATCTTTCACGGTTAAGCCGGCAGTATAAATTCCACTCTGGCTGTAGTTGTGATTGACTGTCGCGGTGCTTTGCGTGACCGGAGCAGAGCCGTCTCCGAAGTCGAATGTGTAACGCAGGCTATCACCGGGATCCGGGTCACTCGAAGCTGAACCGTCAAAGTTCACAACCAAAGTGGCAAAACCCGACGTTGGAGTAGCGGTTAGTACTGCCGTCGGTGGGCTGTTGATAATGTACTGAGTGCCACCGCGTGTCGAGTCGCTGCGGGCATTGTTTCCCTGGACTGCGAGAAACGCGCTGCCCCGCAGACCAGCGATGATTGAGCCAGGCCCAACTGGGGTATGACCCGCAACCAGCGCTGCGTTCAACTTGTTGAGCGAGACTTTCATGGTGATCGTGTCGCTTGCAAGATCGATCGACCCATTATCAGCGGTGCCGATATCTGTGTAGTCGAATCCGCCGCCGCCGCCGGCCACAAAATGCCTTCTGGTGGCAGTACCGTAGATAAACGACGGATTGCCCGCAGCATCGGTACTTGCCCGCAGGAAGAATTGGTCTCCGCGATCAGAAAGCCCGAGGTTGTAGTCACCCGTTGTGCTGATCTGCGCGCCCGGAGCGTTGGCTGTGAAATTGACACGCCATGTCCCATTCGGGAGCACAACCGCTCCCAAGTCGGAAACCTTCATCGTCGTAACCAGTATTGGTCCATTCACGGAAAATTCTGACGAGTACTTGATCGAGACTATGTCAAACGGATCGTCGATATCCAATGCAGCATTGCTCGTGCGCACGTCATGACGAAAGTCTGTGACCTGCGACCCCGGGATTCCGCCAACGCTCTCCGGAGTTGGCTTTGCTCCGGTCGTACTCGGCGGCAAACCAGCACCTTCCACCGGCGTGGGGATATTGCTGCCGTTAATACCTGGACCACCGATCTGACGCGCCACGTACGTGTGACCGTCAAAATCGTTGTGGTCGTCAGTGAAGGCAATAACCGCGGCACCGGTAGGATCAAACCCGATCTGGAAATAATCGATTAGGTTTCGATTGCCCGATGGCTGAGTGGGATTGAGCGGCAACCCGGCCAGCGAGATATTACTGCCGTGGATGAAATGACTGCTCACTTCGGCCTGCCGGATAGTTGGATTGGGCAAAGTGATGTCCATGCTCTGCGCGAAGAAAACCTTCCAATTAGCATTATCGCTGTTGGCGGTAGCCGTGCTGCCGTACCAGACGACTCCGATCGAGCCTGCCACCGGCCCGGTTTCCAACCAGGGAAGCAGACTTGTAGCGGTCTCCGGGCCATCACTGATGCGAATCGCGGTACTCCAGGTGCGGCCCTTGTTCCGCGAGTACCTGACGAACACGCTCGCGCCATTCGAATAACAAACGTATGCGGTGCCGTCGTCAGCTACCTTGACGGTGAAGAAAATGTTCGCGTTACCCGTTCCGGCCACAGGGTAGACGGTGTAGGTTAAAGGCTCGAGACCCGGAGCCGGTGGAATGCCCACCGCGACTACGCCACTGTTACCGCTGACGTAAACAGTCCCGTCATGCTGGTCGACGTCGATGCCTCCGACCTGGCCGATGGCTCCGACGGGCCGCGCCGGTCCATATGTCAGACCGCCATCGTTCGAGCGTTGCACATACGCTACGACGGGCGACACGGTGCGGTATAACAGGTAGACGCTGTCCTTGCCGAAGAACTCCATCCACTGCCGGTCATCAACCGGGACTCCTCCAGTGGTACTGCCGGCGGGATTCTTCGTAAAAGTTGCCCCGCGATCGGTGGATCGAGCCGTCGAAACATTCGCGAGCACGAGGCTGCTGAAGGCGAGGTAAGGCGGCTGGCCCGGAGTTGCCTCGTCAAATCCCACGGCCAGATCGACGTCACCGCCGCCGTCCGCTCCGACCTCCATCGATTCGTCTGGCGAGAACTGATCCGGCTGGCCGCGATAGATGGGATTACGCATGAACGGATCATAGGTTGGACTATTTGGATTGAGATCGAAATACCACAAATCCACGCCTGCGGGCACACCGCGAATCCCGGCTACATAAGCGTTCCCTTGTTTATCGACGCGCAAGCTGGGCTCGCCGTCGCGGCTGGCAACCGGCGCCCTCAGGGCATAGTTGGGGCTAAAGGTCATGCCTCCTTTAATGTAAGTGGCGGTGCCCGGCGGCAGCGGCGGCGGCAGAGGGGTGCAAGCTGCGTTTCGTGGTCCTACTGTGTAATCGCCGGTCGAGGTGTCATCGACCGTACTAAACAGCGTTCCTGCAACTACGTCGGTAGCTTGTGCAGTAACACCGTTGACGCCGGCCAGGACAGACCCGGCTCCTGCCGTGCCTTGAGTTGAGGTTCCTACTTTGCTCATTGCCAGGGCTATTGTAAGAGTGCCATCGATTGAATAAGACCCCTCTTGGATAGTTCCCAGCGATGTGAGCAGGTTGCCCGATTGGGTGCCGTAATCAAAACTCACATTCGAGTTGGCGTCCGAGGTCATGGCAACGTAGTAAGTCGTGAGCGTTCCCCCCGGTGGAGTGAAATTGAAGCGCACTCTCCAAACCGACCGAGCTGGTATGGTGTTGAGATTGTCTACTTTCAATTTGAACGCCAGTCGCTCGGAATTGATGTAGCGATAGTCTTCACCAACAGAGACCGACCGAATATCAAGTTGCTGGGGACCTGGTTGTGGCAGGAACGGATCCTGCTGATCGCCAGCCGGATCACTCACAACCGGAGTCGAGGCTGAGAGACATTGATCCGTTGGCGTAGGCGTAGGCGTCGCCGTCGGAGTTGGGGTTGGGTCAGCGCAGTTGGTAGTAATGCTCAGGCTCCAACCGCCAAACTCCCCGGTATCTGGAGGTTCGTCATCCAGCACATACACGCTCCACGTTCCGTTCGGGTTAGTGCCGTTAAAGATAGAGAGCGCTGAACCACCTGACGGTGCAACTGCGGGAGCCGGAAAGGAATCACCGGATCCGGCATTCGTAGGCATGAATGTGCCAGAGACGAGTGGTCCATTGTCGAGAAGCGGAGCAGCAGCCGCGTCGTCCAGAATAAGAGTCACACTGTTTGCCGGAACCCCGCCACCCACGTCTGACATGATGATGGCATTCTGACCGCCTGGAGCCACTAGCAAAACATCCGCATCATCAGGGAATGTATGACTAAAGTTTTGGAGAGTAACGGTCACCTTCGTCACATTGCCGGTCAACCCTGCGACATTGATCTGCGAAGGATACGGAGTACCTGGACCATTGTCGTTTGTCTGAATGGTCTCGAGGTTCTGGTAAGTTGTTGCGGATCCGCATGGCGCTGGCGTCGGAGCAGGCGTGGGACTCGCTGTCGGAGAAGGTGTTGGTGTTGGAGTTATGGTTGGCGTGGGTGTTGGCGTTGGGTCACCCGACGGATCGTACTCGCTGAAGAGACGACGTCCATTAACCTGCCTTGCGATCGTAGCCTTGCTGGCCCGTGAAGTTGACGGTCCGGTGCAATTCACACAGCCGTCTGCGTAACCGATCAGAACGCGACCTTGCTTGTCGACCGCAGATCCCATGAAGTCAAGCAGATTCCGGCATGGATTACTTCCACCCTGCATCCAGATACAGCCGCGTTGCACCGGATCAGTTGGGGTCGCGTCAATTGTGGTCCAACTCTCTCCCCGGTTGAACGTGTGGGCGATGTAGAGATGCCACTCGCCTGCGAATGCCGCGTCCTGGAACGGTCCTTCGGTCGGCGTGCCCAGGAACGCAAAAGCGGCCCGGTCGTCGTCGCCGGCCACTACTCGCGGAAAAACTGTGTTCTTGATTCCGTATGCCACTCCCACGTCAACCGGAGTACTCCACGAGAGGCCTTTGTCGCGCGACACCGCGACGACTGGTCTGCCGTCGCCATTCTGATAACCCAGATAAACGGTGCCCTGTGCGCCGATGCCCACGCCCGGATCGCTCGCCGATGGAAGACTATTGGGAACAGTACTTACTCTCCAGGTGATACCGTTATCTTCCGAAACGACAACTCCTTGCCTGCCGCCACAGGCTTTGTTGGGAACGTAAACCGTGCCGTCCGGAGCAACCATCGGATGCCCGTGCAGGCCGCCGCACTGCGACGTATAGATCGGCACACCTGGCCCATAAGTGACCCCTCCATCATCACTTCGAGAACAGTACGCCGTTACGCCAGACTGCGCGCAATAGTAAGTAGCATGCGAATATCCCGCAGCCTCGCCCGGAAGCGGCAACTCAGTTGGCAGTGGTTGGTGAAAGGCTCCCCCGCCAATCGACTGGTGATCAGCGCCACTTGGCAAACCACAGCCCTGGTCAACAACCCACGAGTCACCGTCATTGTCTGTATAAGCGGAAAGACTACAGCCGTCTGTAAGTACGAGCGTGCCATCCGCTGCTGCGGGTGTCACTAGTTGCGAGACGATCGTGCGGCCGGTTTTTCGGTCGGTAAATAAGATCGGATCCATCGTGATGAGGTTGGTCCATGCGAAGCTTTTGTCTTCCCAGGTAGCCCGTGCCGGAATTGTTGAGTCATCGAACGAGACCCGCAGAGTTTGTCTGAGGGCGATGAACATCGCTCGACCGGTGTTCCAGTTGACGCCCAGCGACGGCTCGCCGGCAGCGGCGCCCAACGTGCCAGTGGCGGCGAAATTGTAGTAATTGATGTTTGTATCGGTGCCCTGGGCGGCGGGGTTAACTATGTGATGTTTGAGTTCAGCGCTCGCGGAATAACTGTTGCCGTTGGCGCCTGCGAGCGGGGCAAACGGGGCTGCTGCGACGGTATACGTTCCGCCCTGCGGATTAATGAGAACGACGAGCTCCTGCTGTCCCGGGCTGTTTCCCGAGCCGTCCACAAGATTACCCGAGGGGCCGTAGACCTGCATGTCCCAGTCACCGGCCAATTCAGGTTGGAGCTTGATCTCGACGAGATACGGACCAAAGGCGGCTGACGGTGGCTGGATCGTAAGCCGAAAGTTGTCGCAACCAGCATTGTTTGCGCTGCCGCAGTTTGCCGATCCCGTAGCCGTCCTGATTGGCCCAGTCCAGGTTGTCAAAGGACTGCTTTCAGAAATCGTTGCCCCGGTAGGCGTTGCGCTGAAGGAGCTGGGTGCTAGTAGGGCCGCCAAAGCCACAAGGCCGGTGGTAACCATCAGGATCACCCGCCAACCTAACATCTGAGAGACAAAGGTTGATTCTTGCAGCTTTCGATACATTGCGCGGCTCCTTTCAACGACCAGTCATAGAAGCGGGATACAAAACGACCCTTACAGCCTAGGCAGACTGGTTGAGAATTTCTTGAGGAATTCTTGAGTTTGGGGTTAGGGCAGAAATCTAGCGCAGATAAACGCAGATAAACGCAGGTCAAGCAAGAGATGAGGCTGAAACGTTCTGATCCTCGTTTATCTGCGTTTATTTGCGGCTAGTTTTTCCGAGATTCTTCGAGTTCCTGCTTAATCTGGTAGCGCATTTCATCCATCAACACACGCAGTTGATGGTCGAGTTCCTGGGAGCGTCTTACAATCGTGTGCAAAACCAGCCCTATCGTAATGCCAAGTAGTCCCGAGATGACCAGGCCTACTGCCAGTACAGTCGAGGGCACTCGTGGAACGAGTCCGTTTTGAAAAAATTCAAAGATGACGAGGGCTCCGGTCAGAACACCGAGTAACACGAGAAGCAATCCCACCGATCCGAAAAACGTCAGTGGTTTGTAATCACGAAAAAGCGCCAGCAAGGTGTTCAAGATACGAAACCCGTCGTGTCCGATACGAATCTTGGAAAAGCTGCCTGCAGGTCTCGAGGTCAAGTTCACTGGAACTTCGACCACGCGATACCCACGTTGCAGCGCCTTGATAGTCAGTTCGGTCTCTGTTTCGAAGCCTCCACCGAACAAGGGCACGCTCTTAACGAACCTGCGACTGAAGGCTCGATAGCCGGAGAGCAGATCGGTGATCCTGACTTTGAAACTGCTGCTGAGTATTTTCAGAAAGAGCCGGTTGCCGAAGCGGTTCAAAGGACGGAATTCGCTCTTTGAGTTGGCATGCAAGCGCGAACCGATGACCATATCTGCTTCACCGGCTAGTACGGGAGCGAGAATCTTGTGCACATCCTGTGGTGGGTAGGTACCATCGCCATCAACCATGACATACACGTCGGCGCTCACTTGTTGAAACATTGACTGTACGACATAGCCCTTACCCTGACGTCTTTCGCGAGTGACCTTGGCGCCGGCAGCCAAAGCCTCGGCCACAGTTGCGTCGGTCGAGTTGTTATCGAAGACATAGATATCGGCCTGCGGTAACTCTTCGCGGAACTGGTGCACGACCTGGCTGATGGTGAGTTCTTCGTTATAGCAAGGGATAAGAACGGCGATTCGCTGATTATTGCCGGCTAGTTGAGTAGCAATCTCCTCAATGTGTCTCGAGCCAAAGGCCTCAGTCATTTGGGGTACCGCACACCTATGGAATTTACAAAGCTTCAAACCTTATAAACGACAAGCAACGTCTGTGTAAAACTCTGAATTTCTTGTCTTCTTGAGTATTTTTTGCGAACAAACTAATCGATCCACGCGCATCGCCCAAACTATTTCGTGTTATTTCGTGGATCGTGTCTTAGGTTTGTTGATGGCCTGCCGGCGTCAAATTAGGACACAACCCCCAAAGCGCATTGCCTTGACACTATTGGAGGCTCAAAATACACTCGCAAAGTTGACAGTAGTGGCACACCAAGCCTCCGCTGATATTTGTTGGGTTTCTTGCCCTCGGGTACCGGTCGCAAATGCTGCCGGATCTTTGGTTCTTCCTAAAAACCGACCGGGATTCAGCTTATTTCATAAGATGTAGGGCCGAAAGGGGCACCCGACGCCGAGGCCTGCCAAGGCTCAATAAGAAAGATGCACGCACCGACGCCTGAGATTGCAAGCCCACTGGAAGCCGCAATCCCCGAAAACCCGCCAGTTACAAAGCACCCTGAAGTTCCCGATGAGCCGCTGGTCCGTATTCGGCCAACTAAATCATCAATAGCTATTGATCTCCGTGATTTGTGGGCTTATCGCGAGTTGCTCTATTTCCTGACCTGGCGTGACCTGAAAGTACGTTACAAACAGACAGTGCTGGGAGTGGCTTGGGCAATTATCCAGCCCTTCTTCACGATGCTCATCTTCACGCTCTTTTTCGGCAAACTTGCCGGCGTTCCTTCTGACGGAATCGCCTATCCCGTGTTTGTCTATGCTGGGCTATTGTTGTGGACCTTCTTTTCCAACGCCGTTTCGCATAGTGGCAACAGTCTTGTAGGTAACGCGAATCTGCTGACAAAGGTCTACTTTCCGCGCGTGATCATCCCCGGCGCCGCTGTTGCCGCAGGTCTTGTGGATTTCTTTATCGCGTTCGGGGTTTTGATCGCCCTGATGGTCTACTACCACGTGTCGGTAACCTGGAGCATCCTGCTGCTGCCGGCGCTTGTCGGCTTAACCACTCTGTTAGCCCTGGCGGTGGGCATGTGGACATCCGCCCTGAACGTTAAGTATCGCGACATAAGGTACGCGCTGCCCTTTATGATCCAGCTCTGGATGTTTGTATCGCCGGTCATTTTTCCGTCGAGCTTTGTTCCTCAGAAGTGGCGCTGGGCACTCGCGTTAAACCCTCTAACCGGTATCATTGAAGGGTTCCGGACCTCGTTGTTTGGCCGGAACCCATTTGATTGGGTGGCACTTGCCACTTCAACCGCAATCACACTCGCGTTACTGGTGTATGCTGCTTACACGTTCCGGCGAATGGAACGGACCTTTGCCGACATTGTCTAGCAAGCATGAAACCCATTATTAGGATTCACAACCTAAGCAAGAGGTACAGCATTGGCGCTCTCGAAGCGCCTTATGCAACCCTGCGTGAAACGCTCACTGGATTAGTGCGTGCGCCGCTGAAGCGTTTCCGCCGCAATGGAGCAGGTCGCGACGATACTATTTGGGCCCTTAAGGATCTTGACTTTGCCATTGAGCCAGGCGAGGTAGTGGGCATCATCGGACGCAATGGAGCGGGTAAATCGACACTTCTGAAGATTCTCTCGCGCATTACCGAACCTACTACCGGCGAAGTTGACCTGTACGGTCGCGTCGCCAGCCTGCTCGAAGTGGGCACCGGTTTTCATCCTGAACTAACCGGCCGTGAGAACATTTACCTGAACGGATCGATACTCGGAATGAAACGGACCGAGATTGAAAGCAAGTTTGACGAGATCGTCGCATTCTCAGAAGTCGAGAAGTTTCTCGATACCCCGGTCAAACGTTACTCGAGCGGGATGTACGTGCGGCTGGCCTTCGCCGTTGCGGCCCATCTTGAGCCGGAGATTCTGGTCGTCGACGAAGTGTTGGCAGTGGGTGATGCCCAGTTTCAGAAGAAGTGCCTGGGCAAGATGGGCGACGTCGCACGAAAAGGACGTACCGTACTGTTCGTCAGCCACAATATGGTGGCGGTGAAATCACTTTGCAACCGGGCCATACTTCTGAGCGGTGGTCGGGTTGCCAAGGATGGCGGCGTTGACGACGTGGTTAACGGATATTTGAGGGACGCTGACGGAATAGCACGTACAGGCATCATTCCGGATGATGCTCCACGTCTTTACGGCACCGATGAGGCAAAACTGCGGTCGGTTCGTCTAACCGATCTGTCGGACAGCGAGGTCGCTCAACTCTATCTTGGACAGCCATGCCGCGTACATCTAACATTTGAAGTCTTCAAAGACATCCCCGATGCTGTGATCGAAGTAGGCATTGTCGCGATGGATGGAGTACAGGTTACTAATTCAAGCAATATTGATGGCGGCCAGCCGGCAATGTTTCTGGGCCGCGGGATACATAAGATCACATTGGAGCTGGATACTATTCTACTACCTCGCCAATACTCATTCCACGTCTCATTGAATCACTCTAATGGCCTGACTATCGAGTTGATCGAGCGGGCACTTGATTTCGACGTACTGCGAGTAGCCGAGAGCGGTGGCGACAGTTATCGCTGGACCAACGTGCGTGGCTACGTGCGACCAACATCGCGATGGTTTGAACCGCAAGGGTCTGTGCCCATCACCGGTGATTCAGAGAATTCGAACGCGGGACGCGACCTTGTCGCCGGGGGGAAAAGATAGTGTTAACTGAGAAGGCCGCATCCGAACAGGCACGAGGTAGTGCGAAGGTGAGCACCGGAAACGTGGCGGTGGTGGGCTGCGGCTACTGGGGCAAGAATCTGATTCGGAACTTTTCGCAATTGGGCGTGTTGCGCGTTATCTGCGACAGCAACGAAAAGTCGTTGCTAACCCAGTCTGCCCTGTACCCACACGTGCACGCAACCGATAGCATCGATGAGGTTCTGGCAGACCCTGAAATTCAAGCGGTCGTGCTGGCCACGCCCGCAGCCATGCATTTCAGCCAGGTCAAGCAAGCTCTCAATGCCGGCAAGGACGTCTTCGTAGAAAAGCCGCTGGCGCTGCACCACTTTGAAGGAAAGGAACTGGTGGAGCTGGCTGAGGCACGCAACCGAGTGCTGATGGTCGGACACATTCTTGAGTACCATCCGGCTGTCGCGCTGCTTAAAGACATTATTGAGCGTGGGGAGTTGGGCCAGGTACTGTACTTGTATTCTAATCGTCTCAACCTGGGCAAGGTTCGGCAGGAAGAAAATATCCTCTGGAGCTTTGCGCCGCATGATATCTCAGTCATCTGCAGTTTGATCGGCGCCGAGCCCAGCGAAGTAAGTGCATCCGGGGCCAGCTATCTGCAGTCAGGCATCGCAGATGTAACTATTACCAATCTTGTTTTTGCGTCGAAGGTTAGGGCGCACATCTTTGTGAGTTGGCTGCACCCCTATAAAGAGCAGAAGCTTGTCGTGGTCGGCGACAAAAAGATGGCCGTCTTTGACGACACGGCTCGCGAAGGAAAACTGAAGATCTACGATAAAGGAATCGAGTGGCGCTCGGGATTACCGGTTCCTCGTCAAACTGCTGAGACCACCTTGTTCTTTGAAGAACTGGAGCCGCTCAGTCTTGAATGTAAACATTTTCTCACTCGCCTGGGCGATCGGCAGGAGCCTCTGACTGGTGGCCGAAGTGCGCTCAGAGTGCTCAAGGTACTGGAAGGGTGTCAAATCTCTCTGGAGAAAGGCGGCGGCGCGGTACGGCTCGACGAACTCGCAAACGGAGAGGGTAAATGAACGACTTTTTTGTACATGAATCAAGCTACGTCGACGACGGCGCCGAGATTGGCACGGGTACCAAGATCTGGCACTTTTGCCATGTGATGTCACGGACGCAAATCGGCGAGCGCTGTAATATCGGGCAGAACGTGCTTGTTTCCCCGGATGTAAAGATTGGCAGCAACGTCAAGATCCAGAACAATGTTTCGTTGTATACGGGCGTGATCATAGAAGACGATGTGTTCCTCGGACCTTCGATGGTCTTTACCAACGTGATGAATCCGCGTAGTCATGTAAATCGGAAAGACGAATACCAGCAGACCCTCGTTAAGAAAGGTGCGTCCATCGGCGCGAACGCCACCATCGTCTGCGGCACGACCATCGGGAAATACGCGTTCATCGGCGCTGGTTCGGTGGTCACCAGGGACGTGCCTGACTATGCGTTGCTGTACGGGAACCCGGCGCGCGTCCGGGGTTGGATATGCCAGTGCGGGATCAAGTTGAGCTTTAATGGTAAGGACCGAGCAAGCTGCGAGAGTTGTGGGAGTCAGTATTTGAAACAGGGCGAAAAAGTCATGAGCGCATAACGAACAACATTTCGTGTTGGTTCGTGTCTTCGGTTTGTGTAGTTTCGTGGATCGATTTGTTTAGTCGCAAAAATGCTCAAGAAAACAAGAAACTCAGGATTTATTGAGAACAATTACCTGATTTGAAATCGGCGAGGCTTTAACGCTTTATTGAACATTTGAGATAGAACCTCGTGTTTGCGGCCTTAAAGGCCCGCATCACCAAGATGGAGCTAAAGTGAGCACAACAAATAGCACAGAAAAACCAATACCATTGATGGACATGGTCGCTCAGTATCATTCCATCAAACAAGAAATTGATGAGGCGATTAGTCAGGTACTGGAAAAGGGTCAGTTCATTCTGGGACCAAATGTTGCGGCCTTTGAAAAGGAAGTCGCCGCTTACCTCGGCGTTGCCCACGGCATCGGTGTGGCGTCGGGAACTGATGCTTTGATTCTGGCTTTACGCGCCCTGAATATCGGCCCGGGCGACGAAGTGATCATCCCCGCGTACACTTTCTTTGCGACGGCAGGAGCAGTCCTGCAGGTTGGCGCTACTCCGGTAATTGTAGATGTCGAACCTGACACTTATACGATCGACGTCGATCAGATTGCTGCGCGGATCAATGACAAGACCAAAGCAATCATTCCAGTCCATCTTTATGGTCATCCCGCAAATATGACCGCGGTGATGGAGATTGCCCGCACTCATAACCTGAAGGTCATCGAGGACAATGCGCAGGCGTTCGGAGCCGAGCATGCGGGTCGTAAAACAGGCAGCATTGGCGACGTGGCGTGCCTCAGCTTTTTCCCCAGCAAGAACCTGGGCGGATGCGGCGACGGCGGTATGGTGGTAACAAATGATGCAGCCATCGCCGAATCTATTCGCATGCTTCGGACGCACGGCTGGCGCAAGAAATATTTTCCCGAAGTCGTTGGCTACAACAGCCGGCTTGATGAAATGCAAGCTGCAATCCTTCGCGTCAAACTGCGACACGTTGATGGTTGGAATGATCGCCGGCGAGTCATTGCTGAACAATACCGCGACCGGTTAGCTGAAGATGTCGCAAAAGTCCCGACCGAAGCGGCCGATGCTCACCACGTTTACCATCTGTTCATGATCGAGGTTGACGATCGTGACACCGTGCAACAGTTACTTAAAGAGCAGGGGATCCCAACGGCCCTTTACTATCCACGGCCACTCCATTTGACTGAGCCTCTGAAACGCTTTGGTTATCTCCAGGGCCAGTTTCCAGTTTCTGAGCGCGCCAGCGAACGGACACTCTCGATACCTTTTTACCCGGAGATTAGCCAGGAGCAGCTGGAGCGCGTCGTCACTGCAGTCAAACACGCGGTTGGCGAACGACAACTTCTGGCTGGATGAGGACTAGAGATGAACCTTTCTAATAGCAGAGTATTGGTAATCGGCGGCGCCGGTTTTGTCGGCTCGCACCTGGTTGATCAATTACTTGACGAACCCGTTCGCGAGATCATCGTGCTTGACAATTTTGTCCGGGGGACACGAGCCAACCTGCGGAAAGCAGTAAAAGACGACCGTGTGACTGTCGTCGATGGCAGCATCACAGATCTCGCATTGTTGCGGGAACTGATGCAGGGCACTGACTGCGTGTTTCATCTGGCCGCGCTGTGGTTGTTTGAGTGCGTGCACCAGCCGCGCTCAGCGCTCGAGGTCAACGTCGTCGGCACTTTCAACGTAATGGAAGCCGCTCAACAGTCAGGTGTAAAGAAGGTGGTCTACTCCTCGTCCGCCTCGGTCTATGGGGACGCAGTATTTACCCCTATGACCGAAGACCATCCGTTTAACAATCGCACCATGTATGGCGCGACCAAAATCGCGGGTGAACAATTCTTTCGCGCCTTTTACGAGCAACATAAACTCGATTATGTTGGTCTGCGCTACATGAACATCTATGGTCCACGAATGGATTACAAAGGCACGTATGTCAGCGTGATCATGAAAGTGCTCGACCGCATCGATCAGGGTTTGCCGCCAATCATTTTTGGCGACGGCTCGCAGGCTTACGACTTTGTTCATGTGGATGACGTGGCCCGCGCGAACATCCTGGCGATGAAGAGCGATGCGAAAGACGAGTTCTTCAACGTTGGCATGGGCTTGAAGACGACTATCGACGAGCTGGTCACGCGTTTGATTGCAGTCACCGGATCCGATGTGAAACCCGAGTATCGACCACAAGAACAGATGTTTGTCACGCATCGCGTCGGCAGCACGGAAAAGGCGGAAACGATGTTAGGGTTCAAGGCTAGCATTACGTTGGACGAGGGTTTGCGCTCGGTCGTCGATTGGCGTCAGCAGGATCAGCGTGCCCGCCCCGAGCCATCGGCCGTGGTGTAAGCCTGTAGGGTTTTTGTTCTGTGAAACCGGTTATGACCAAAAGATCTATCCACGAAAGCACAAAATTACTTCGTGTGATGCGCGTGGATGATATTTACGTTGGTTGTCGGCGCCTAAACACCCTATGAATATTCCCATAACCAAAACCTTCTTTGGTCCAGAAGAGTTGCGCGCGGTACAGCTCCCGCTCGAGACTGGCTGGGTGGTCCAGGGCCCTTTTGTGAAGCTCTTCGAAGATCGGTTCTCGGCTTTCACCGGAGCAAAGTTCTCGTCGGCCACCAGCTCATGTACCACGGCCTTGCACATTGCAGTGGCGGCCCTGGGACTAAAGCCCGGGGATGAAGTGATCGTGCCGGCTTTCACCTGGGTTTCAACTGCAAACGTGGTTGAATACATGGGCGCCAAACCGATCTTTTGTGACATCGATCTGCAGACGTTCAATATTGATGTCAAGTTAGTCGAGGCGCTTATTACACCGCGCACTGTGGGTATGATTCCCGTGCATCTGTTCGGACTCTGCGCCGACATGAATGCCCTGATGAGAATCGCGCAGGCTCACAAGTTATGGGTTGTCGAAGACGCCGCCTGCGCCTTTGGCGGCTGGATTGAAGGCAAACACGCGGGCACCTTCGGCGACGCCGGTTGTTTCAGTTTTCACCCGCGGAAATCGCTTACAACCGGCGAGGGAGGCATGATCACTACGGAAAGCGAAGAGATTGACCGCCTCTCGCGATCGCTCCGAGACCACGGAGCTTCCCGTTCCGACCTCACCCGTCACACCGAGAAAGCCTCGTTCCTGCTGGCTGAGTACAACCATCTCGGCTTTAATTTTCGGATGACTGACATCCAGGGCGCGCTCGGTTGCGCTCAAATGGACCGGGCTGAGTGGTTACTCGAGACACGCGCGAGTCGAGCGGCCAACTACGACGAAATGCTCGCTGACATTGACTGGCTTGCCACACCATTTATTCCCGAAGGCTACAAGCATGGTTACCAGGCTTATGTGTGTCTATTCCGACCGGAGAATCCAGACTTGAAAAACGTTGCGCAGTTACACAGGCAGCGCAATGAGTTGATGATGGCTCTCGAGGAAAGAGGCATAGCTACACGGCAAGGCACACATGCGCCGGTCATTCAGGGCTACTACTCAGAAAAATATGATTTGCACCCCGAACAGTTTCCTAACGCCTACGTCGCGGATCGTTTGAGCCTTGCCTTGCCGCTTTATCCGCAGATGACAGACGAAGAACAAACCCTCGTTTGCGAAAATCTGCGTAGCGCCTTAGTCGGTGCTTAAATTTTTATTCTTCGCCCGCTTTCGTGTGATTGCGTGGATCGATTCTTTGATCTGTTGAGGACGAGCTTCTCATTTTTCATTTTGCTTTTTACTTTCGTGTAGTTTCGTGGATCAATTCTTTCGGTGCGCCATACGAGTCCACTAAATCACACGAAAAAAAGCAAAATGAAAAATAAGATGCTCCGCCTGCCCCATTCCCAACTGTTCTAATCTGATCACAGCCCCAACCAGCGAGAAATAATATTGCGCTGCATTTCGGAGGTGCCTGAGTAGATAGTGCTTCCTATTGCATCTCGCAAGGCGCGTTCTACTTCGGTTTCCGTCATGTAGCCATACCCTCCGTGTATCTGTACTGTAGCAAGCGCCGCGTTCACCAGAGACTCACTGACAAAGAGTTTGGTCATCGAAGCATCCATCGAGGAATCCTTCACCCGCCCGAGACGCCAGGCTGACTGATAGGTCAGCAGGCGTGCCGCCTCGAGTTGAACCTTCATATCCACGATACGATGCGATATGGCCTGAAACTTCCCAATGGCCTGGCCAAACTGGGTGCGCGTTCGGGCATAAGAGATCGACGTCTCGAGCAATCGCTCCATCGTGCCGACGTGGCTGGCAAACAAACAAATGCGCTCCCAGCTCATAGCATGAGTGAAGGTCGCGGATCCGCCCCCCACGCCACCAAGGATAGCCTCTGACGGAACAAACAAATCCTCGAACACCAGCTCGCCAGTAGGAGCCGTGCGCAATCCCATCTTCTCGAACTTCCGGCTGGCCTGAAAACCGGGGGTCGTGCTTTCTACCAGAAATGCTGTCACGCCCCCGTGATATCCCTTTTTCGCATCCGTCATCGCAAAGACAATGATGACGTTAGCGATTGGACCATTGGAGATAAACGTCTTTGTTCCGTTAATCCGATATCCCGCGCCATCGGGCTCGGCTTTCGTCCGCAGAGCGAAGGCATCTGAGCCGGAACCAGGCTCGGTCATGGCGTGGACGCCAATCAAAGTGCCATCACACAGTCCAGGCAAGTAGCGCCGCCGCTGCTCTTCATTGCCATGCAGCCATATAGGTACGACGCACGAGAGCAGGTGGGCACAAAGTGAAAAGACCAGGCCTCCATCGTGGCAGCCATAGCCAAGTGCCTCGAGGGCAATTGCCGAAGAAAGCGCATCCACTCCGCTGCCACCGTACTCCTCAGGAACGGGCAATCCCTGAATACCAATCTCGGCGCATTTGCGCCACAGATCCATGGAGAACGTCTGCTCGCGATCCCGCTTTGCTACGTCCTTGTTCAGAACTTCGCGTGAGAACCGCACGATGTTCTCGCGCAGCATCCGCTGTTCTTCGGTAAGGGAGAAGTCCATTACGCCATCTCCTTCAGCCTCTGATAATCGATCTTGTCGGTTGAAGTCTTGGGCAAAGTCTCGTGCCAGGAGAAACTATCCGGAATCATATATAACGGCAAATGCTCTGAACAAAAGCGTTTCAGTTCAATAAGCGAGGGGTGCTTTGCCTGTCCACAGCTCAGGAAGGCCTTAATCTTGACTCCCGCCTCTTCATCCGGTAACGCAATCACAGCCACTTCTTCAACCAGAGGATGGCGATAGAGTCCGGCTTCGATCTCACCGAGCTCGACTCGATAGCCGCGCCGCTTAACCATGCGGTCACGCCGCCCCATATACGTATAATTACCGTCACTGGCCTCGACGACGATATCGCCTGTCTTGTACCAGTGTAAACCTGCCGCATCGACGATGAATCCCTGTGCCGTCAGTTCTGGGAGAGCCCAGTAACCCAGCATCACACCGGGTCCACTAATGCACAACTCGCCCTCTTCTCCGGCTACCACTTCGCTTCCATTCTCACCCACCACCTTGCTGCTGAGATGTGAGCAGGTCACGCCAATCGGAAACGGAGAAGTTCGAGCCTCCGGGATAAGCGTGGGAATCTCGTAGAATGTGCACACATTGGTCTCAGTTGGGCCATACAGGTTGAAGTATCTCGGCTTCGGAACGAGGGCGTGCAACGCCCGCAGATGCTTCACGGGGAAAACCTCACCGGCAAACAGCAGCAGGCGGATGGTGGAGTAATCGTGACGGTCCAGATTTCCGAATTGCGCGAGCAAGGCAAGAATCGACGGAGCTGAGTACCAGATCGAAATGCGCTGCTCAGCAATCAGCGGGGCCAGACGCAGCGGGTCTTTGCCAACCTCCTCCGAGACGATAACCAGGGCCGCCCCATGCTTAAGTGACACGTGCAGATCAAGGATCGACAGGTCGAAGTGGAAAGGCGCGTGAGACGAAAAGCGATCCGTGCTTTCCGGTTGAAATACTTCCGAGCACCAATCTACGAAGCTTACGGCGTTTTCGTGCGAGAGCATCACACCTTTCGGTTTACCGGTTGAGCCTGAGGTGTAGAGGATATATGCGAGATCGCGCGAGTTAGACGAAGCCGTTTCTATTTCCGGGGCGCGAGCTTCTTGGTCAGCATCGTCCAGTGCCTGTCTGAGAGCTCGACCGCCACCAGTCCCATTTAACGTCAGTAGATAAGGTAGCGCGCCCAGTCGCTCATACTCAGCACGAAACTTCTCAGCAAATCGATTCTCAATGACAACTGCTTTGACGTCGCAATTGTGCATGATGTACGAGTTGCGTTCTGCAGGTGCCCCAGGGTCAACAGGCACATAGGCGGCGCCCACTTTCAGAATGCCATAAATGGCAGCCACTCCGTCGATCGACTTGCGCAGATAGATACCAACCCTATCGCCGGATCGGACTCCCAGAGCATGTAGCCGGTCCCGCAAACGATTGGAAAGGACGGCTAAGTCGGCATAGTTAATGCTGCCCTCGCCCGGCTCAACAACTGCTGTATTGTCGGGATAGCGCGCAACAGCATCGTCGAAAAGCTGATGAAGAACGCGTCGGGTTTCCATGACCGTCTTATGATCTCTTTGAGAGAATGAGGTTGCTGATGGATTCGATGGTATTGAGATAGTCGGGATCGGTTTCGTGTGCCTGGAGGGTCACTCCAAATCGCTCTTCGATAAACATCACCAGCTTCACCGTTCCAATCGAATCGAGCACGCCGCCGGTAATGAGGGGTGTTGTATCGGTTAGTTCATTCGGGTCTTCGCCAGGCAGAAACTCTTGAAGGATGTATTCTTTGACCGTGCCTTTGATGTCTTCAGTCACGTAATTGCCTCTCTTTTGTAAGTTCAAACTGAATCGATGTCAGTTTACCCTTTACGTTACTTTCTTGTCTCGATCCACGAATTCACACGAAATAGAACGAAGAATTTTCGTTTGACTTTGTTTTTCGGTTCGTGTGATTTCGTGGATCATCATTTAATTTGGGGTTATGGCGTTGGATCGAGCTTCGTCCGTAGCTCCACTTTTTCCAGGTGCAGCTCCGATCGGTGCCCCTGAATCAGATCTGCAAGGCGCTCAGCGACCAGTCGATACCCCGCAGCATTCGGGTGGGTATCCCATTCCGCGATGCGTAGCGAAGTTTTGTCCTGCCCCTGCCATATGTCGAAGAGATTGAAAACCAGGAAGCCCGAGGCTGCCGCGTCCTGTACCGAGCGTACCGGGAAGGCTGGCGGGTCGGCAACTTCGTCCAGCGCCACGAACACCGGCACCGCGCCGTGCGCGCGGCTAACTTCTGCAATGTGTTCGATCGTCCATTCAACAAGGCTATCAGCAGCAAAGCGAAGCCGGCGATCTGCTTCGACCCAGGGCATCCGGGTCTCGATCCCAACGCTTCCGAGTACGGCGCGCCCAGTGTCGAAAGGTATGGGAACACCGTCATTAGCAAGTGATTGCACACCGGTTTGGCGAACAATTGCTTCCAGACCCGGGTAGGGAATGGTCCGTCGCGCAGCGATAATGCCGAGTAAATGACCAACGACGGGATCGTTTGAATGAGGGTTTTCCGTGATGAAGACCGCGTCGGGCTTAAACATCAGCGCCCGATCCTCCAACATCGCCAGTTGTTGCACTAGCGAGTAGCCCGCCACCCCAAAGTTAAGGACTTCAAAATGCATGCCGGCGCCGGTATTCAGGCTGTTGAGGCGTTCCTCAAGATAATCCGGAAACGTCTCGCCGTTCGCAACGCCAGAACCCATTACGTGCGAAGGCCCAAGTATCGCTATTCGATAAGTGCCCGGCGGCTTGGCCAGCGAGTGATCGCGATCGCGCATACCCCATTGATTTACAGTCAGCATCTTGTCTTCAAAGACAATGTTGGCGCCGGGCTGTAGATCTCCTCCAATGAGATCGTCGCGTTTGCGAAATGCTTTGGTTTCGTTCAGGCCTACCCAATGAGCCGGCTTTTGCGACTGAACTCCAAAAAGTTGCGCACTCATTCTGCTGTTGCTGTCGAGCTTCTCATAATAGCCTTTGTGCTTTATCGCCGTGTCACTCGCATTGAGGCTGGGCCGTTGCAGCGACGCCACTGTCGAACCCAGCTTCGGGATGTGCTGCATATACAAGCCGGTATTGCCTATAATCAGAATCCCAAGAAGTAACGCAGTCGAATGCAACGCCGGCTGGCGATAAAAGGGGATTTCAGATTGGACCTCAGGATCCCACACCGAGCGAGTTAGCACTGCGACGATGAGCATTGCAACCAGACCGCCAATCAACAAAAGGTCGGTGGGCGAAATGTGCCAGACCACGATCCACATTGTGAGCCAGGAGATGACGGATTCCGCACTCCAGAGCGACCAAAGGAAACAGATCGCGCAGAAGGTCGCGAGTGTGCGCAAGGCCAGCGACAGATTCCAGGCGGAGCCCTTGGGAGTGCGCTGGCGCGGGCGTTTTAGCTCGCGCAACGATCCGAATATCACCAGGGTCCCAAGAATCCCCCAGAACAGAACATCCTGTAACTCCAAAGGAAAGCCGCCACGCAACCAGAACCACTGGTAAGAATGCAGGATCCACGTAACGAAGAAGACTATGATCGTGGCGCCGATCATTGCAGCCTTGCTTCCCCTCCCGCGCAACCAGAAGAAACTGGGGTAGTAGACCAGCTTCATCATGAAATCTTTCCAGTAGATGTTTATCCGGCGCCAGAAATCAGTGAAGCTGGAAGCAAGCAGATAGCGGTGATGTGTTTCCGGCAAGCGAAAGCCGAACAGGTAGAGCATGCCGATGACCAGGTGAAATTGCCCGGAGATGCGCAGGTACAGGAGGAAGGTCGAAACCATGTAGCGCGCCAGGTCTCCGGCATCGTAAACCTCTGAGGGTGCGAGAGTCAGGTGCAGGTAGACAAAGCGATACAAGATGAGGTGCATTACGCCTCGCGCCATCCAGTCAACACCAATCTGGTAGGTCCGATAAGTATCTGCATCGTAGTAATTGCGCCGGAACGTTTTGTAATCCACTACCGGGAAAAGCGGGAAACAGACATTCGGCAACATGAAAAAATACGATAGGGTTTGCGTTACTGAAGCGGGAGTCTTGTCGTGGCGCAGTTCGTAGAAATACAGGATCAGGCGGAACATGAACATCGAACCAAGGATTGGCCAAATAGCCTCTGACCAAAACGAAGGTAGCCAGCTCGCGCGTTGGGCTGCGAGAAGAATTCCAGCCGCCAGAAGCACAGCGGTACGGATGCGAAAAGAAACCGGCAGATGGCAGATGCCGATGAGCGCTGTTCCTAGCGCGACGAGCCAAAGTCCGCTGGTGACTCCTAAAACGAGAGCAATCCCGAGGAAAGAAAGCAACAAGAAGAACGGCAAGCGAAACCTGAGTGGAAGCAGGGCGTGCAGAACAAAACCTACAAATGCCAATACAGCGAGCCGAAAGAAGACCGTGCTCTCGATCTGGAACTGCCGGAGCACGAAGGCCAGTAGAACAAGCTGCATCACAACAATCAGCAGCTTGCTGGTGCTGACTTTGCCCTTTAGAATTGTCTGGTCACCGCTCGCAGCGATACCCTTCTCAACTACTGCAACGTGCATGTTTTCCCTTTTGCGCCAGAGGACGCGCGCGAAATGAAGCCTTTTCTATACAAGTATACACGCAAAAGCGCCCCTTTCCGGATGATAAGACGGTGAATTCTGCCGGATGAGATAGCGCTATGGAGCATGGTGCTAACAGTTTTCAGGTTGAGGCTCTCCAGCAGTGGCGCGCACTGTCGAACAGGTTTTTCTGTATAGGCCCAATAAGATTACTCCGGTCGCTATTCGTGATTATATTCCTGGCAGTGCCCACTTTCGCAGCAACGATCGCCGTCCGTCAAAATGGGGACGTGCAAGGAGCGATTAACTCTGCCCAGTGTGGAGATACGATTACTCTCGAGGCAGGGGTGACGTTTCCTGTTTTGGGAAGTTTTCGTTTGCCTAACAAGCCTCCATGTACTCAACCGATTGTTATCACAACCTCGAACCCCGACGGCACTCCGTCAGTTTTACACACTGCTTACCCAAACAGTTATTCAGGGGGGACCTTCACTCGAATCACGCCGGCGTTAGCGGCGAATATGCCGAAACTTGTAGGCACGTCGCCACTTGGGACTCCCGTCCTTATGTTCCTGGAAGGTTCACACGATTGGACCATTCGCGGACTGGAGATCACTACCGACGGAAAGGTTCTAACGACGGCCCTGGTTACGGGCAACGACGCCGCTGCCCATCATTTAACCTTTGAACAGAACTTCGTACACCCAAAAGAAGAAGTCGGAGACCTGGTTACGAACATCGCGGTCCGATCGACGGAGAGCGCATTCATTATAAGCGGGCATCATTTAATCTGGAGACAGAATGCCATTCAGGGGTTTACGGGCAGTGCTCCGCCAGTTAACGGAAGTTACCGGCTGAACGCCAATTCAATCCTGGTTGGCTACCTGGCGGACTCGTTGATAGAGAATAATCTTCTGGAGGCGAACGGGCAGTTATTCTTTAGCGGTGGAGGAGGGGTTAATCCTGCCCATCAAGCCAGGGCTACGAATGTTACTTTCACATCTGCGACACTCTCCAACACCACTGATTTAGATGTAGGCGACATATTTGCTATTTATAGTCAGGCTATAGGTGACAACCACCGTTTGCCCCATACGGGATCTCCTAATGTGATCGTTGATTCGGTTGGGCATTATGTTACGGGTAGGGTGCTGAAAGTTAATCACACCACAGGGCTCGTTACTTACGCTAATCTGAATGCTTCAATAAATTATAGAAGTGTTGACCTGAATTTGTGGGGCGCGACCTCTGGCACCTATACGCTGACCTTCATGGGTCAGACGACTGCTCCCTTAGCGTGGAATGCTTCATATCATGACATCAGGACGGCACTGGAAAACTTGTCAAATCTGGTGCCGGGAGAAGTTCTAGTTAATCAGGGAATCTACGCTCCGATAAACATTCGCATTGGCTATAACTCATCCGGTCAGCCAACAGGTCAGTGGGCGTACCCGACTAAGCTTTCGTATAGCACGGAATTCGGTGCACCGATTACGGTTAATTATTCTAATTTGTCGGGCGGGATTCGTACTGCCTCCGCGACGATCAAATCGAGCGAGTCCTTTAATCCGGTTGAGGGTTCGGTAGCAAATCCATTGATGGATGCTCCGCTAAACGGGGCAGACGTGCGCTGGGAAGGCTTTCAAACTCATAATGTCATGGTCAGACGCAACATCATCGCTCATCATCCTGAATGGACTCGCGTAACTGGAAGCGTTAAAGGTTTTGCAGAGGTCAAAGGCGGCGATCACATCACCTTTGATGGAAACATATTTTCAGGGGAAGGGACCACAATCATCTGGACGGTGAGAAATCAAGGGGATGGGGGATCGAGTCCGTGGTCTGATGTTTCTTATTCAAAGGTTACAAACAATATCTTCGATGTGACCGGATATACGAACGCCTTTGCACTTGAAGACGGCGCGCAGCAGAACACGGTTAGCCACGATATTGATGTAAGCAACAATTTATTTGTAAATCCCGACATGGTAAAGGCCGACGGTCCGTGGATCAAACTCCAGTCTGGGTACAACGTGAGGATCAGCCACAATACAGTTTTTGCTGATCAGGATCTTATTTATGGCGTCTCATATGTTCCCTCACGAGGCGCAGTAATTAAAGACAATATCTTTCGTGTGGCTCGCTATCCGGCTCCTTGCACGGATGGTCCGGGCCCGTGCTGGCCAGGAAGTACGGCATCAAACAATCTAATTCTAAATAATCTGGGACTGAACCGGGCATGGATGGATGATTTCGCCAGAGCCTTTCCTGGTCCAGTGTGGATAGAAGACTCTTTAACAGCCGTGGGGTTTGAAAATCCTAATGTAAATCTAGATATCACAGGTGACTACAGGCTGAAAGCCGACAGTCCTTATCACGCTGGAAACGCGCGACAAGCCAGCGATGGTAAAGACCTCGGCGTAGACTTCAATCAGCTTTACTATGCCGTCTATGGAATAGGGACGCCGCCCCCGCCGGCAGGCACAACGCCAACGATTACACCTTTGCCCGCGCCTTCACCCGTAACTCGCCCACGTCGCTACCGTCCCCTACCGTGAGCTCCACTCCGACGTGGGTAAAATAGAATTCCCATCGCGTCGCTCCGAAGGTCCCACTTGACAGCCATGAGAGGCGAACCTAGACTCGGTCCGGCATGTCTAGAACAAGAGATATGCTACCAGCGTGCTTGAGGGGCTAAAGCCCGCCTCGGAAAAGTCAGGAAATTTTCGGATATTATTTGTTTCAAATACTGAGAAGACTTGAAACCGCCAGAAGCGCCAGCGAGCGTCCCCAAGGGAATCCATGGAGTTGACGACCCTCGACCAGCCCAACTGCAGGAAAACAAGAAATCATAGAAAATACTTCAGGACGGAGTCTCTTGCCGAGTGGCGCGATTACTTGGCTACCGATACCAGATTAAAGCGAGCCTGCAATCGCCCCGCATGTCTTTCAGGTTCACAATCCAGAGCTAAACAATGTGTGGCATAGCCGGCATCTGCAATTTAAACGGAGAAGCAGTGCCTGCAGGTCTGCTTAAGCGGATGACCGACGTGATTGCACACCGCGGTCCCGACGGCGAAGGACACTACACGGATGGACCAGTGGGTCTCGGTCATCGAAGACTCGCGATCATTGACCTCTCACCTGCCGGTCATCAACCCATGGCCAACGTCAATGGTGACGTGGTTATTACTTATAACGGCGAACTGTACAACTTCCAAAAATTGCGCGTGGAACTGGAAGCGCTGGGATACCAATTTCACTCGCGAACCGATACGGAGGTTGTGATTCATGCCTATGAAGAATGGGGCGACGCCTGTCTCGACCGTTTCAATGGCATGTTTGCTTTCGCGATCTTCGATCGCAAGAACCAACGGCTTTTCCTCGCGCGAGATCGTTTTGGCGTCAAACCTTTGTACTGGTACTGCAAGAATGGCGTGTTTATTTTCGGGTCCGAGATCAAAGCCATTCTCGAACATCCGCAGGTCACCGCCAATGTCTGTTACCCGGCCCTGAACGAGTATTTTACGTTTCAAAACATCTTCACTGATCTAACCCTTTTTGAAGGTATTCGTCTGCTGCCGGCCGGTTGTGTTCTTACGCTGAAAATCGGTCCCAACGCTGAGCCTAAAATTGAACGATACTGGGACTTCTCCTTCGCCTCTGAGCGGCTCGACACCCCAGCTGAGGAAAATGCAGAACAGCTCTATCACTTGTTTGCGCAAGCAGTAACGCGGCAATTGATCAGCGACGTTCCGGTTGGCTCGTACTTAAGCGGCGGCATGGATTCAGGTTCGATCACCTCGGTTGCGGCCCGGCATCTGCCGCGTCTCGCGACATTTACGGGTGGATTCGATCTCTCCTCTGCTTCAGGCCTGGAACTCGGTTTTGACGAGCGCGAAGCTGCTGAGATGATGGCGAATCTGTTCAAGACCGAGCATTACGAAGTAGTGATGCACGCCGGATACATGGAATGGGTGCTACCGAAATTGATCTGGCACCTCGAGGACTTGCGCGTTGGGCAATGCTATCCGAACTACTATGTAGCGCGGCTGGCCGGCAAGTTCGTTAAAGTAGTGCTCTCAGGAGCAGGTGGCGATGAACTTTTTGGCGGTTATCCCTGGCGCTATTATTGGGCGCTAAACAGCACAAGCGGCGACGACTATTTCCGTCGCTATTATCAATTCTGGCAGCGCCTTGTGCCTGATGAGGATAAGACTCGATTGTTCACTGCCGAAGTGAACCAGCGGGTAAATGGACACTCGACATTTGATGTTTTCCGCGACTCGTTTGCCGGATGGCAATCGCCGTTACGGCGCAATGACGACTTTATCAACGCCTCGCTCTATTTTGAGCTGAAAACTTTTCTGAATGGCTTGCTGGTGGTAGAGGACAAAATCAGCATGGCCCATTCACTCGAAACTCGCGTCCCGTTCCTGGATAATGACCTGGTTGACTTTGCCTGCCGGATTCCTGTGCGTCAGAAGCTTCTCGATCCCGAACAGATGCGCACCAATGGGAATACCCCCGGCAACAAACAGGTGGGCTACGAACTCAAGACCAATATGGGCAAGGCGGTCTTGCGGCAGGCGATGAGCAGGCTGATTCCCGACGAAATCAGCAACCGAACCAAGCAAGGCTTCAGCGCCCCTGATGCCAGCTGGTTCCGCGGCGAGAGTATCGATTATATCAATCGACTGCTGCGGGATCCGAAAGCAATGATCTACGAGTTTATGAACCCAAATTATGTCACCGAGGTGCTCGATCAACACTGTTCGGGACGAGTCAACCGCCGCTTGCTGATTTGGTCACTGCTAAGTTTTGAGTGGTGGTGCCAGGGCTACCTGAGGGGCCACGCCGGCTGAGTCTCGAAAACGAGTCGACTTCCAGATGCACGAGAATGAATCTGAAGATCTTCTGGTTTCGCTTCGCAGCACTTATGAGCGCCTGCGGAGCGAGATGAAGGAAAACTGGCAACGTGATTTGCCTCTTAGCGAATTGCTTTTTGATCGTTGGGAGCGAGCTAAGCACCTGGGTTTCGGAGAAGGTACCAGTATCTACCACAACTCTTATGTCTATGGCGATGTGCGAATCGGCCACCACACCTGGGTGGGACCTTACACACTCCTCGACGGTTCCGGAGGTCTGGCTATAGGAGACTTTTGCAGCATTAGCTCAGGCGTTCAGATTTACACTCACGATACAGTTAAATGGGCCTTGTCGGGTGGTAAGGCTGAATACGAGCGTGCTTCGGTGACCATTGGCAGCTGTTCCTATATCGGCAGTCAGACAGTTATTGCAAAAGGAGTCGACATAGGTGAACACTGTGTGATTGGGGCATGCTCTTTCGTGAACCGGTCAGTGCCTGCGTTCTCGATCGCGGTGGGTGCACCTGCTCGAGTAATTGGGAGAGTCGAGATCAATGGTGAGCAAGTGCGATTGATATACGAGCCGGAGTGAGTCAACAGTAATCTTGCGGATACTAATCGGAACAGTCGAAATAGCCGGGCAGATACCCATTCTCGCAGATGCCTTCAGGCGTATGGGCCATCAGGTCACCACCGTCATCAAAGAAAGGCATGCCTTCTTTTCTGACGCTCACTACGATGTTGATATTACTGAGCAAGCCCTGCCTTGGCCGGACGGTCGTTTTGGGAAAGACTCGCCGGCGCTCAAAAAAGTTGCTCGACGAAATCTTAATCGAGCGGCAATCCTTGCGCGGGTGTCACCTCTGATCGCCAGGCATGACCTGTTTGTCTTTCTTTGGGCGGGAACAAGTTTGACTGAGCGAAATCGCGAATTCCCCATCTTAAAAAGGTTAGGCAAAAACATTGTTTCGTTCTTCTGCGGCAGCGATGTAAGGCATTCGTCCGGTTACAGCCAGTTATTTGCCCCTTTGATCTCAAACAGGTCGGTAGAAGATTGGCACGGGATCAGAGATGACTTTGCGACTGAACCCCTCGCCCGGCCTTTGCGAGACATGCGGATGGCAGAACTCTATGCGGACCTCATTCTTTCCGTGCCCAACAACTCCATGTTAGGAGTTCGTCCTTACCAACATTTTTTCGTTCCCGTCAATTTGCGTGATTATCAAAGTTCGATCCCAGAACGAGATGTTCCGGTCGTAGTTCATGCGCCGTCAGATAAGGGCGTCAAAGGCACTCCCAAAATCGTCGCGGCATTGGAGCAACTCCGGAGCGAGGGCGTGCCTTTTGAACTTCGCTTGCTGCACGGAGTGCCACATCAGCGCGTCTTGAGCGAATTGTCTGATGCAGACATTGCGATAGACCAATTGAATTTACCCCTTCATGGAATGTTCGGCCTGGAAGGGATGGCTTCGGGTTGCGCACTGGCCACCTGCAACCGCGAAGATTACGAACCCTTCCCACAAAATCGTCCGATCTGGCACATCGATGCAGTCAACCTTCATTCCGGGCTCAAACGTTTGCTTACAGACAAGCAGCTGCGGGTAGGTCTGGCTCGTGAAGGCCGGAAATACGTAGAACAACACCATGACCACGTTCAGGTTGCACGACGAGTACTTGATGCGCTAAAAGCTGTCAACTTGCAATATGATCACTACCCAACTTTTTTCGGGCGAAGCTATAAGCTGGAACAGGGCGAGGTTGTCCCGGAATACTTGAAACGCATGACTGCATCGATTGTGCAGCGCTGGGGCCTGCCCAAAGACGTCGATCCGAACGAAATGATCCGGCGCGGCTTAATGTCAGCCGAAGCACTCACATCTTCGCGGCCCGTCCCTCGCTGGTCCGAGGAACCTATCGAGCCGACCATCGTAGCTGTCTGAATTCAACTGCCAGTGGTCTGAATTATTAATTGGTGCTATCTAGTCCCTCCTCCAAAATCGTCAATCGTTGCCGGGCTGTAGACATCCAGCCCAATCGTACCATCCCTGAATAGGTCGAATCGGTGCACGTTTCGATAGCAGTCCATGCTCCCGTGCCGGCTTTGTAGTAAACCGTAATTGCATCGCCGATAATCGCGGCCCCAGACTGTCCCCAGGGTAGAAGGCTACGTTGAGGGAGGGTGAAACCTTTGCTCATGGATCGCCGGGTCGAACGCGTATGACCAAAAGAGCTAGACAACAGGCGCACGGGTTACTGTATAATCCGTTCAAGCTTCGCAAGAGTACCGTTAAGTAGTGCCAGCGTGCGGCGGTTGCTGGGGCAAGCACGATCGTTAAGTAATATTCTTCATCGTTTCGATCGCTTGGGCCAATGCTCAAGAAAAGTTGGCCGCGCGTGCTAGGTACGATTCATCTACGCAGCACTCCAACCGATTTTCTGGCCCTGGCGGAAGAATTTTTGTTATAACGGCCTCCACTGGTTTTCCTATCCCGGAGTCCTGGTACCGCTAAGAGCAGGACCACTTTTTACGCAAAGGTAGATATATCTCGCATGTGTGGAATTGTTGGTCTCATCGGTGATTTCAGGCGTCAAGAATGCCTGGACATCGTGAAAAGAATGAGTGATGCCATAGTCCATCGCGGACCCGACGACCACGGCGCCTGGTGCGAAGATGGTTTCGGTTTCGCGGTACGCCGGCTGAGCATCATCGATTTCCAGGGTGGCCACCAGCCAATGTGGGACAAGGAATCGGATCTGGGCGTGATCTTCAACGGTGAGATCTACAACTACCGGGACGTCCGGGAAGATCTACTGGCTTGCGGCCAGGCCTTTCATACGCACAGCGACACCGAAGTTGTTTTGCAGAGCCTGGCCAGAAAAGGATTGGACGCAGTTCACGGATGGAATGGAATGTTCGCGGTGGCCGCTTGGGATGGCCAGGCTAAACGACTCTTTTTGTTGCGTGATCGAATTGGCATTAAACCGCTTTACTACTTTTGGGATGGAGTGACGTTTCTCTTTGCCTCCGAAATCAAAGCCATTCTGGCCTCTGGAATAGTAAAACCGCGAGTGAACCAGCAAACCGTCTGGGATTATTTGACCTTTCGTCATGTTTCCAGTCCGGAAACAATTTGGGAAGGGATCAAGAAGTTACCGCCTGGTCACACTCTCGAAGTGACTGCGGGTAGTGGACCCAAAGTCGCTTGCTACTGGAAAACAGATGTTGTGGAAAGCAAGTCACTCCAGCGTAAAACAGAGAGTGAATTGGATCGTGAGTTCGAGGATCTGTTTCTCGACGCTATTCAACTTCGTTTTACCGCTTCCGACGTCCCGATCGGTCTCTTGCTGAGCGGAGGACTTGACTCCAGCGCGATCGCCGCAGCCGCGGCGGAACTCGGATATCGAAATCTTCATACATTCTCGGTGGGGTTTGAAGATGGCGGCTATTATTCTGAACTTCCTTACGCCCGCCAGGTGGCCCAACACGTGGGGTCTAATCACCACGAAATAGTAATAGGGCAGAAAGAGTTTCTGGAACTGCTGCCCGAGGTGGTCTATTACCTGGACGAACCGCTGGCTGATTTATCCGCCGTTCCCCTCCTGGCAGTCAGCCGGCTGGCCAGGAAACACGTTAAAGCCGTCCTTTCCGGCGACGGCTGTGACGAGATCTTTGCCGGATATGAAGATATGGCACTGGACGAGCGCAAGTGGGAGTTGGTCCGTTCCCTGCAAAGCCTGCCACGTCCTCTTTTGACGATGGCTGCATCTTTCGCGGCAGTCCTACCTAACACTCTTCGTCGCAAAATTCGTCGAGTAGCAAATGTACCCCTGTCGAATTGGTATCAGCGCGACTACCCGAATATGACTCGGCTCTTGAATCAGTTGCAAAAAACAGAATTATGGCCCGGCGTCCAGGGTCAGGACTCGGAACGGCTGTTGGCAGCGCTTTATAGTGAGGCGCATTCCTCCGAGCCATTACAACAACTATTGTCTGTTTTCCAAAAGACCTGGTTGGTTGAAGACCTTTTGATGAAACTCGATAAGATGAGCATGGCTACCTCAGTCGAAGTGAGATCGCCATTCCTGGACTACCGGCTGGTCGAATGGGCGAATCAAACGCCGAAGTCCGTAAAGGTGAAGCGCGTTGGTATCTTGAATTACGAGACCAAAAGCATTCTGCGTCGCTTTTGTGCGCGACGTTTGCCAAAGGAGATTGTCCAACGCCGAAAACGCGGTTTTCCGGTACCGGCTCAACAATGGCTGGCGAACGGCCTGAGAGATTGGGCACACGATCTTTTACTGGGCGAAGATAATAAGCTGGGGGTCACGTTCTCGTCCGAAGCTCTTTCGCGTCTGCTGACGCGCGGATCTCGGGGCTTGTCGCGGGACAGCGATTACGTTTGGCTGCTCCTGGTGCTGGAATCCTGGTTACGCGTTTGGAAGGCAGAGCTGAGTACAAAACCAGTGGAACAGGTGGAGACCATTCCGCTGAAATCAAACGCGTTGCGGGCCGGCATGGCCGCGCTAACGATTATCGCTTTCCAACTCTCGATAGCGTCGGTTTAGACTATAACCAGCTTCGTCCTATCACTGGCCGCACTCAGCGTTCGTATGAGTTACGGTTGATCCGAACCGCAGTTGGTATTCTGCTGAGGTAATGAATGCGCAGACCATTCCGCGGTAATTATTCGGATCGCGACTGTTCAATACATTCAACCAAAAGTCAAAGCCGGCCTGCTCAGGATCGCGACGCAGGTAACCAAAATACTGCATCTCCACGAATGCCTCGTTGTATTGAGCCTGGGCGAACGCGGAAGAATCTGCGACCATACGCACGATGCGCGCCCGGCTGCCATTCGCATTCCAGTCAGCAATCAGGCTGGCACGCTGCGACGAAAGATCAACGCCTGAGTTCTGCTTCACGGTTTCCAACAATGCATCTATGAACTGTGGACCGCTCCAATTGGCCGGGTAGCGCTGGAGGAATTCAGCTCGTTCTACCCACGCGGAGGCAAATGCCTGCTTGCTGGATTCAAGGTTTGATCCCACCTCGATCTGGGACCGGTCGGGCATGAATTCGGCAAACGCAGGTCTGCGACCGAGTGAGGATTTGTAGAAACGATAAACGAAGTTACCAGTCTCCTGAAACTCGAGTTCAATGAAAAACGCGGCACTGACACCGATGCGAGCGGAGCGGATGCAGTTTGCGTCTCCGCCGCAACTGGTTACGACGCCTGTCCAGTAATTCCACCCTCCGGTGTCGGGTTCGCGATTCAGGAAGTCCAGGTATTGAGCACGCACGAAAGTCCGCGGATCATCCAATGGATTAGCGGTTGTTGCTGACTGTCCCACAGCTTTACCAGCTCGATCCCAGGTAGCGCGGCCTCCAAACATAGTAAAGGCCATGCCGCTGATACTCCTGCCTACGAGGCCCACTTCTATCGCAGGAACTTCCAGTCTGACCCACTGCCCTGCGGCAGGCAGAGCGCCCTTATAACGCCGGTTATCGGTGCCATCAACGCCGAGATCAATGAGATTGCTGCCCCAGTACGCCCGATGGTTCCAGCCGGTGGCGGTTTCATTCCACTGGAGCATTATTTCACTCGGCAGATTGTTCGGATCGAGAAACACATAAGCTATTAACGAATCCGCACTGTTTAGAGTCAGCGTGTTGGTTGCTCCGTAGAAATAGTGTTGATGGTAACCAGCGTCGATCGCTGACTGGTGCGAACGGGTGCCACTGGCTGGTCCAGGATTGCTTGGAATCCAGTTCCAGAACTCGCCGTTGCCAAACATCTGCGCGCCTGCTGGAACGTCATCGTCAACCCACATCACGTCGGGTTGAGGGGTTGGCGCCGGCGTTGGCGTTGGAGTCGGAGTTGGGCTTCCCGCGGTACCATTAATGAAATAGTTTGTTGTAACACCATCCACCAATGTTGGCGGAAAGTTGAAGCCCGGTGCGCTGACGACAAGAGTGCTGCCTATTGGCGCCGCGGTGAACCAGAACAAGCCATCTGACCGGCTGGTTGTTTGTTCAACGGTGACGCCTCCAACTTGAACTTCCACTAGTGCGTTGCTGATGCGTAGAGTGCTAACCAAAACGTACCCCTGAACGGGAACGGTCGACCCTGGTGTTGGAGTAGGCGTGGGTGATGGAATTGGTGTCGGTGTCGCAGTCGGCGTCGGCGTGGCGGTGGGAGTTGGTGTCGGCGTCGGTGTCCCAGTCGGCGTTGGTGTTGGTGTCGGTGTTGGCGTCGCAGTGGGCGTTGGCGTGGGCGTCACGGTCGGTGTAGGTGTTGGCGATGGTGGAGGTGGCGGAGTTCCTACGCCGAAAATTGCATAATAAAGCTGATTAAAGTCGACTCCCACATCCTTGCCATCAGAGGCTTGCCGTGCGTTACCGGCGTGATAGGGACTATCCGCGCGCAGGCGATAGTCGCCAAAAATGTCCAGGTTGGCCGTAGGATTGTTAAAGCCAACCCCGGCCAGCGAGTTTTCTTGCCAGGCTGTACCCGCTCCAAAGATACTAAACCAGCCATCCATAATGCTTTGAGAAAGTCCCAGATTGTTGACCAGAAGATTGTTACTTGCGATCGCGCCGGGAAAGCAGGGAGCCACCCCGTCGGTACATGGAACTGGATAGCTAGCCGGTCGAAAGATGTTGTCCTTTACAACCATCCCGCTGGTTATCGGGTCATAGGAAATCCCCTGAATTAGGTACGAGGGAGAGAAGACCGTGTTGTGCGAAATGGTAACGTTGTAACCGCCCTGCAGACCCATCCACTTGTTGACGTGGTTAGTCGGGCCTCCAGGAAACAGACAAAGGTTGTTGGAGATTAGAATGTCATGGCTCGACTCTGTCTCATACGCTCCGTCTGTAAGAGCCATCGCAAAACTAGCGCCGCATTCCTCAAAGATATTGTTTGTCATCGTACTATAGCTGTTGCTGGCCCAGGGTGCGGAGCCGCCCTGGTTCCTGACAGTGAATACGAACCCTGTTGGCTCACCTGCGAATATGTTTCCATCCCAGGTTATGTGGGTGCCGCCCTTCTGCTCAGCAAAGCCTTTTACGGTACCGGATGATGCGGTCCATTCGTGATGGTGGGCAATGATATTTCTGCGGACTAACACATTGTCTGCCTCCAGGCCTTTCCAATTAACGGTCGCGCCATTTCGTGGAACGTCTACAATAGTACCGTCGGCGCTGTTCTGCGCCGGACTGTAACTCTCAGCAGAGTGGACACCCACAAAAGCCGGCGCGTTGGCGCCCGTCAGACTGGAGTTAATCGCCAGGGGATTGATCAAGGTGGGATACACCCACTGGCCACTCACAACCCCGGCATCATTTCTACCTATTTCAATCATAAAGTCTGAATAGGCCCAGCCATCATGATCTCTGTCTCTGACGTTGAAGTCACCCGGCTCTAAATTGGGGAGGGCTTCGAGGGCTGCTCGGATGTCTGCTTTAGTGGCATTCCAGGCGATAGGGGCCGTTGTCTGTCCCATGAAGGTTAAGGTGTAACTGCCACCTGTTGCCCCAAATCGATAGAGGTTGAACATCCTGTAGGCCAGGCCTCCGGTCAGATGCGTAAACGTCACTGCGCCCGTAGCATGGTCGACGCTGGTGACTCGTCCATTTATCCATGGTCCCGTGCGGGGAATATACTGGGTGGGATTTAACTGATCGTTTGGAGCCAGGTGATTTGAGTTATACCCTTCCGAATAAATAGCAAACAGGTCACCCACGTTGAGATCAGTAGTATTGGAAAAAGTGCAGGAGGTATAAGTGCAGTTGCTGGCTGCGGCTGAGTGGTTCGGCGACGCTGAGCCACCTCCGCCCAGAAAGACCTGTCCGTTTGCTTCCAGTAAATTGTTCTCAATCGTTGTGTTTGTCAGGATGATAGCGAGGATGGAATTGGCATTGAGTCGATATTGACCAGGAACAGGATACTTGTTCTGACCCGTCCAACCCTGAATTGCATTGTGCGTCCAGGTAATGTTGTCTCCATTTATGATGAAAGCATTTTCCGCAGAACGATAGTCAATGTTATTCATCGTTCCATCTTCTTCAGCCGGGTGAACCCAGTTCTGATCGAAGATGAGGTGGTGCACTGGATATCCACTTAGGACAAGCGCGTTATATTGGGTCAAGCCGCCGTTAGTGATGTCCAGCCCTACAATTTTCCAGTGGTGCGAGTTATTCACAAAATACAACGCTGCTTCGCCCCCGTTAGCAACAATCTTTGGCATGTTCGCTGCCATCGCCGGGGTAATCCGCGTGAAAGACCCGCCCGAGTAGTTATTCGGATAAGTACTTAGTGCAGCCGGAATGCCGGCCGGGTTTGTGGTGGTGAGAGTGATGTAATCCGAGCAGCCTTTATCGCCAAAACCGAAGCTATACACTGTCGGGAAGGTGGCGCCGGCCTGAAGCGCAATTGTGTCTCCACACTGCGCAGCGTTAATCGCCGCCTGTACGTCCCCACCCGCGGGAACTACCAGGGTTGCTGCCCGTATAGAACTGATAGCTGCGAAAGCAAGTAATACGAGAATCGATACAAGGACGGTTTTGAGATGAGAGCAATGGAATCTATGAAACAGAATACATTCTTGACCAGGGGTAGTCATTGTGTTCCTCACTTCGGAAATCGGACGGTCTCGGACCCAGTCGGAGACTCCTGACTTTGCGAACCCGCATTACTGCGGGGGTGCCTTTGTCGGTGATTGCAGCTTTCAGAAAACCAGAACTACTGAAGCTCTGAGATATAAAGGCGAAACAAACGAAATGAAAAATACACGAGTCGCGCATGTTTGGTATTGCAGTGCAATTGCAATCGAGTTCTAGATCTTTTCACTAGTTACTACACTCGTTTGCTGCAATGGACACGAGACAAGTGATAACACGTCAGCACATCACGCAGACGCGTTGTGAATTACTTGGTTGGATGGAAGATAAAGAGAGGAAAAGAAGAAGACGAAGCAGTTGAACTCAACTGTCACAGTTTCCCACAGGCAACTCGCGACGCAAGATCGACAAATTGAAACCGAAGGAAACGGGACCTCCGTCGGGAAAAAGCGGAGGACTTAACGAAGCTTCTTCGATCGCCTTCGGCAACCAGACAATCTTATTACCACCTGTTTATCACAGGTCTTGAAAAGACTCGTGGCTTTGCGTCCCTGTCTCGCGACAGGTTTGCCTTTATCGGTGCAATCGTCTTTTTAAAGAACAAGGCTGCGATTAACATTAGCCAACCGAATTAAACCGCAGGCGCTAACCGCTTGTCAAGAGTGTAATTACGGCCCACTAATCCTCTGTAAAAAGGAAGGGGCCACGAGGGGGTGCCTATCTGCCAGATGAGCGGTGTTTGACTCGAAAAGACCCACTTCCAGCAGCCAAACTGACAAAAGGCGGCAGCGAACTTTCAACGGCCAACTGCACGCTTGATAAGTCTCAAGCTGCGCCGCTCTTAGAAGTTGATAGCCCCTTCATAGATACGTAGGGTTTCTGCAACTGCCCTTTCAACCGAGAAGTTCCCGCGGACTCTGGCCACAGCTTCTGTGCCCATACGTTTTCGCAGGTCAGAATCGCGCGCCATCTGTTCTAATTTGTCGGCGAAGGAAACCGGGTCGAGAGGCCTGGCCAACATTCCCGAACCTCCCTCGTCGACTACTTCGGGAATTGATCCGGCATTGCTGCCCACGACAGGCACGCCACAAGCCATTGCCTCTGCCAGCACAAGTCCAAAGGCCTCGCCCACAGAAGCCAACACAAATATATCCGAAGCCTGTAAAAGGCTGGTGGGATCCGGCCAGTCTCCCAACCAGTGAGCGCGATCACTGATGCCAAGACTTACGCTCTGCTCTTTCAATCCCGTCAATAGCTCACCGCCTCCGGCTACAATCAGACGAAAAGGAACATCACGCTGGTTAAGGATTCCGCACGCCTCGACAATGATGTGCGGATTCTTAAAAGGCCTCAGGTAAGAGACAGTCGACAAAATCACTTCTTGCGGATTGATATTGAATCTCACAGCCCACTCCTGGCGCGCCGCCGGATCAGGAGTAAATCGATTTGTATCGACGCCAAGATATCTGACGCTGATTTTGTGCTGATCAACTCCCGCTTCAACAAGTTGTTGCCTGACAAATTGGGAGATCGCGATTACCTGTGTCATCGGTTTGGTCATCACCCTCGTGCGCAGTCTGAGGGCCGCTCTCTTCCACGTTGCGGCAGTAAACGCACCGCTGTTCTGCATCTCGTAAATGATATGCGGCACGCGGTTGAGGCGTGATAACCACGGAATCGCGCTAAAGTAGTCAAAGAAAACAATATGTGCCGCTGAGATCTGGTGGTCGCTAACAATGGTTTTCAGCGTGCGGTTGTAATCCAATATGCCTTTGCCGTAATTTGCCTCCACAACTTCCGCGCCGGCCGCCCGAAATTTAGCTTCAAACTCCGGTCTCAGTTTTCTAGCGTAAGCCAGAATCGGAAGCACACCCCGGGCGGTTAGTTCCCGGCACAACAGGAAATGTCGATCTTCCTGGCTGGTCCAGGTTCCCGGCGCTGAATCCAGCAACAGCGCTATGCTCTTTTTCTTAGGTGTCGCCAATCTAGAGTCCGTAGGAATCGATCAATTGAGAAACATTTTTCGCGAGCGCGAATTTTTCCTGCACCATGCGTCTGCCGGCAGCACCCATTCGTTCGCGCAGGCTTGGATCGTTCATTAATGCGACAACTCGATCCGATGTTGAAACAGTATCGCCTGGATTCACCAGAAACCCCGATTCACCTTCAATGATGAGTTCGGGAATTCCACCTACTTTGGTTGCTATCACGGGTTTGCCATACGCCATGCTCTCAGCAATCATCCAGCCGAATACTTCTTCCCAGCTTGAAAGTTGACAAACAATGTCAGCCATCTCGAAAACACCTTCGCCAAAAGGATCTTCAATCAGGCCCGTCCAAACGATATGATCGTCGAGACCCATGTCATGCGCCGCTGCCATATACTGCTCACGATAGGGACCTTCGCCAACCACCACAAAACGAACGCGCGGATTTTGTGCCACCACCAGGCGCGCCGTTTCCAGAAGATCGGGAATACCCTTTTCCGGAATAATCCAACTGACCTGTAGTACTACCGTGTCACCGGCGGGGATGGAGTATTTTTTGCGAAATCGCTCTGCGCGATCCGGATCACGCTTGGCCCGTGAAAGGTCAACGCCGTTGTAAATCATCTTAAAGCGGTTTTGCGGCAGGACTCTGAGCGCAGTCATACACTCGTAACCATAATTGCTGACGCAAAAGACTGTACTCAACGGATAATTAATAAGACGGACGAGGCCGCGCTTCCAGAGAGGCGCCTGCCGGGCTACGTACCCAGCGGGGCGGGATGAGTGATCCGTAAAAAAAATTCGCGGGACCGATAGCAGCTTGGCCAACCAGGGGTACAAACCGATAAAGCCGGTAAAGTGAAGGTGCAAAATGTCCGGACTATTCGTTCTCAGGATTGCGGCGAGCGCTCTCGAGGATGCAGCTGTCGAGGCAGTGCAGTTCCCGACAACCTCCAAACGTACATTGGGGAGTTTTAAAAAGTCTCTGATTTCTGCGGTCGGTTCACTTTCAAAGCAGAGCACACTCTGCCAGCCGCGCTCAGCCAATTGTCGGGACAGTTCTCGTGCGAAAGTTTCTGTGCCTCCGATTCGCAGCGGTTGCACGCCGAATACTGAGACTACCGTCGGCATCGAGGCCCTCGCTGCCAAAAGACGTGATGAATGCGATCAAGCTTCATTTGGTACTGACAAAAGTCAGTGATCCTGATAGCTAGCGCGAGCGAAACATGTGCTTCCATCGCGCCACAAGACGCTCGCGCAGGGAATCTGCGCGAAGTGAAATGTTGAGAGCAACCCGGAATACCCTCTGCAGGGTTCCGTGCTTATCAGGACGTTCCCACTCTGGCAAATAGTTTGTCTTGTTGCCAAAACCGAGAATACGCTGCGCCTCTGCCGATAGATTGCCAAGGAAAGCTGCATTTAATAGCAGGGGGTGATAACGATAATACTGGATCTCTTCCTTCTGTAGCCGCACACCTGGGTCATGATAGTTATAGAAGACGGCGCGCCTTGGTTCCAACATCGGTACACCCTGACGGTGCACACCAGACGTGTCGAAGAGAAATGCGGTACCAGCAGGACCTGTTAACTTCACTATCTCGGAATCGGAAACATTCGCCACTTCAGTGTTCTGGACCAGCCTGGGATGATGCTGGCGGTGACTGCCTTTGATGAAATTGAACGAACCACTGCGAACGTCTGTCAAATAGAAAGCCAGCTTAACCTCTTTGGGAATCTCCGGTGTGTTCTGGTCGTACCAGGCATCGCCGTGCCAGCCATGAAAGTCTCTCGTCGTCGGTATTGACATCCAACCCTTCGCTTCGGTCAATTCATAACTGGTACCGAGATAGCGATTCAGGATTCCCCTCACTACCGGGTGAAGAGCTATATCTACAAAACCCTGGTGGAGCAGGAGAACGTCCTCAACCATATGGCGGTAAGGCTCCGTTTTTTGATAACCATCAAAGTTGTTCCAACGCAAGCGTCGCAGTCGTATGCCGAATGTTTGCTGCATCCCGCTAAGCTTTTCCGCTGAAAGGAGGCTCGGCAGCAACACAATTCCATCCTGCTCGAGTTTTGCCGTCAGCGATTGAATGACATGTTCATCCGCCTGCGGGTCGCTTGTGTGCACTGTTTGAGGGGGGAAATCTACAGGACTTCTCATTTCACACCTTAAGTTTCAATCGACCAGCAATCACCCAGAGGCATTGAGCATTCTCAACGTGATCCTGGGTAATTATTATCTTTATCGAGCCATGACGGTTGATTCATGCTCATTGAGCAACTTTGCGGTATGCTTCTCTTGCATGATCTGCCGCAGTTTGTAATCCCGATAGAGACCGGGCTCGCCAGATTCGCCGTTCACGGCAGCAATGACCATGTTAAATGCTTCTCGCGCGCTGGCAAAGTGAATCTTGAACGCGCCCGTCCTCTCTGCCAGGTCCATGACCTCTCCCATGAATCGCTTCATCCGCTCGCCAATCATTGTGTTCTGGTCCCATTCAAAGAAGCCATGCGAGAAGAGCTTCACGAAAATCCATTCAGGTCTGCCGGTAACGGTCACGTCCGCCTCGCGCCATCGCTTTAGACGAGCAAGATCCAAATCGTAATTCTCGGCCAGCACTCCGTCGTCAAGTCTTGGGACTGGTAAACCGTAAAGACGACGACGCCAGTTAAACATTAACGGGCCAGTAAAAATTAACGGTAGATGCGGAGTTACTCCAACTCGCACGTCTGGTCCGGATTGATGTGGCCTCGCATCACTCAACGGTCGTCCACATTCATAGATCGCGTTTATCCGCGGCACCTGAGACTGGTAAGGCACCGAGGGAAGAGTAAAGTCCGCGTAACAACCGGTATCTGCCAGTATCTGCATTTCTGAGTCGACACCGCAAAAACGTCCCCCCGCGGAATTTGCCAGCGCCCAATTGCCGTGGACAAATGCGTACATCGGCCGAGAGTCTAAGGTTTCTCTTGATAAACAATGATGTTGCTCTGCGAGGCAATCCCGGAACTGTTCAAGGACACGGCGAGTGTTCTCAGCGGTATCAGGTTGTTCCACACCATGATGCAGATGGATCTCAACCTCGCCGTAGCCATCGCGTTGCAAGGTCGCCAGCATTTCGATTAGATCCGCTTCGTACTGCTCAGCCGGAAAGAAGTTTGTGTGCCTAAAGGGAGTTTGATCGTGGTCGCGCACGGCGTCGCCGGTCTTTCTGGCCAGCTCACACCACTTTTCCACGCGCCGAACCGCCTGAGGACCTGTTTCCGGCTCGAAATGATTAGCTACAAGGAAAATCAGATGATATGGTTCGTTTGACTGGCCAAGCCGTCTAAGAATTCGACCCGTACGCAAAAACGGATAGCGCGCCAGCCAGGGCAGCGACCAGCGAATCTTGTCCAGCAATTTTGTGTCGACGTGGTTATCCATCAATCAGTCTTTTCCGCTCTCCGCGCCACCATGAAAATCCCATCAATCAGCAACTCCTCATCGTTGAGGTGACGGAACTTGCGGCTCAGCTGTGGCCGCACTTGGGAAATCAGATCCAGAGTTGCTTGTGAATAATCGATGTTCGATTCGAGTGCTTGTTTGTGTGGCTCAAGCGGTCCGGTCCCCAGCACACTGGTAACAAAAAACTTGGCGTCATATCCCAACTCGGCCATTCTTCGCTGATAATAACCGATGCGTCTGCGATTGGGGATGCCTGCATCTGAAGCCATCAGGCGATATATCCAATCTGGAATCGTTAAAAAAGTGAGTGGATGCATTCCCCGGTCACGAAATATTCCGTAGTCACTGAGATCAATCTTGTGAAGGAGGTAACCTCCAGAAGCCAACAATCTGTTCATCGCGGAAAAAGTAGAATCTGGTTCATAGATCTCCTCCAACACGGCGCGAGAGATAATAAGATCAAACTTCTGTTGATTTCGGACCGTCTCATCAGCAACTTGCTCCAAACTAGTGCCATAGATGCACTGGACTGCGCCGTGCAGCTCAATCTCAGAACCGATCTTGATGGCGCTGTCGAATCGAGCCTTTTCATCTTCACTCAACATCTGTCTCAGAGCGCTGTAAATCTCAACCTGATGCGCTGTATCACGTGCGGAATAGAACCGATCCAAACAAACGACTCGCTTCGCTCCAGCAGCGATGAATTTCAATGCCACGCCGAGATTATCGCCAAAACCCAATTCCAGGATTGTCTTTCCGGCAAGCTGCTGGGCGCTGAGGCCCGAGTAATTCAGATAATCCTCGAACTGGCTATTGATATATCTCAAGCTTTCTTCCGTGCTCTTGCGCGTATGGGTTGAACCATGAACTGTCTCGATATTTCCCGAGTTTATCTGTCTGCGAAGCCTCCAGTTATCGTAAATCCTGAAGAGGATGGTTACCGACTTCGAGCGATTCGCTAGTTGCTTGAGCACGCCTGTCATCCGAAGCGATCATTCCTTGTCTTGGAAATCCTTGACGTCTTTTCCGTAGACTTTCCTATTAGAGAAATTTCCGCAAGTCGTGAAGCCCGCGAAGGTGGCGATTCGGCTTATCCTCGATTAGCGTTTTGGGGCCCCGAAATACGGCGCGCTCGCGTCCGCCTTCGCCACCGCTTTTTCCAGAGCACTGAAGTCAACCCCGGGGTCGGTGCGGTCAGTCGCCTTTCCCTTGAGCTTGCTGTTTGGTGATAGTCTCCAATCGCCGCGACGGTAATCAACAAACCCGAAGTCATCGTACGATGGCAGCGAAAAATTTCCGACTGGGAATGGCGGATTAGCAGTCGCCAAAGCGCCTCTGTTATCCGCGACGGCGTTTCCTTTGAAAGCCTTGCCTGCCACGGCCGGAAACAAAGCACCACAGTAAATGCCATAAAGGTTGTACTGAACAATGTTGTTTCGAAACGTGAAGTTTTTGGGAGCGGCATCGCATGAACAAATCATGATTACGCCTGCTTGTTGCACGGTGTTGTGTTCCACGGTCACCGTGTCGCCATTGCATATTTGCATGAAGTAGGCAGAGTCAGCCGATTCGATATCAACGAAAAGATTGTTAGCAATTCTGATCCGCTTTGCTTCCTGGGTGGGCGGCTGTACGTCTCTGCCGAGAAAGTTGATGGCATTGTCAGCGTGCCGAATGATGTTGTTCGTAATCTCGACATCTTCGATCGTGCTCCAGGGAGCAGTACCATCCTGATTGCGCACCGTAAGCACGAGGGCAGTGGTCCGTATGGGACTTTCAATTACATTTCCATCTATCACTACCCGCTTCGCGTTTTTTAGTTCAAACATTCCTTTGATTGTTGCCCGGCCTGCCCATTCGCCGGGTTTATGAAGATAGTTTTGTCGAATCTCAATATCAGCCGGAACCAGATCCTTAATCGAAGGATCACCACCGCCAAACATGATCACTTCCCCACCTGCTTCAAGGTGGTTGTTGATAATGTGAAATGGGCCGGGTCCCGTCCAACCGGCAATGGCCTGTGTCTCGTCACCTGCTCCGGCAAATCCGGAAATGTATGAATTCAATATCGAAGTTTCCGCGCTGTTGAGAGCGAATCCCCGCCGGGCCGTGTTGAGTCCGGTCGCATGCACATAGCAACGATCAAAGATAAGATGATGAGGAATTTGGGATAAGGACTTGAAGCTGCCATCGCCGAGACTGATCAGGTTATAAACATAGCGGGAATCCGGCGCCGGAGAAAACTCCACTCCCACAAATCTGTAATGGTGAGCCCGCTCGGCTGTACCGACTGCTACACCGGCATTTGGTGACACTATCTTGGGCATGGCTCGGGCGTGTAGCTCCGGTCTGATTCTTTCTCCTTCGGTGGCTATTCCAGAGACGTTAGAGGTCGTAATCGTAATGTAATCATCGCCGTGTGGTTCCTTGTAAGGAAGAACCAGCGGGCCACTGTAGATTGCCCCGGCCTCGAGCACGATGGTATCTCCATACCGAGCTTTGTTCACTGTGGCCTGGAGATCGCCGCCGGCTTTAAGGGTTGTAAGGGCCGGCCCGGTCGCGGAGGTCGGTGCTTCAGAGACTCGGCGACCACGCGTCGCCTGAGAGGCGTCTCGTTCTCGTCGCCTTTGAGCAAATACCAGCAGTAGACAGACGGCGAGCAGCCCTCCGACCAGCATAGACGCGATCAGTGCCTTCCTGAGTCTCGAATTAATAAGCTAATGACCTCAGCGGTAAAAGGAATGATCCACGATAACACCGAATGCGCTTCGTGTGTTTTGGCGGATCGATTTCTTACCAATGCTCAACAAACAAAAGGGTCTTTACTCCAGCTTACTTACTTCTTCTGAATACAAACTGGTTGCAGCCCAGGCCCACCCTTCCGCAATTCAGTTTCTCGAGCACAAACCCACGGGCGCGGAAAAACTCAAAGATCTCGTCTGGAGTCGATACTTCATACGGATAACCACCAACCCAGTCGATAAAATCGCGCCAACGGCTCATGCCGCGCCGCTGATCATATTGCGTCCAGGCGCGCACGTATTCGCCGGGCTTTAGTCTCACCATCGCACTGGCCAGAGTTTTGAGCTCTCCTGGCGCAATGATCATGAGGGTATAAGGTGTTCTCAAAAACGTTGGCAACTTGTTATATGTGCGTTTGATCCAGGTCCAACGCGTACTCTGGCTTCCTGTATCATTGTAAAGTGCTAGAAACAGTTGGCCCCCGGGTGCAACCAAACGGTGAACGTTCTCCAATGCCTTCCACATTGCACCCGTGTGGTGAAGCACGCCCCATGAATAAACGACCGTAAATACCCCGAGGGATTGCAGGTACAGATCATCCAGCGCAGACGCTTCGTCGATGGTCCACTCCTCATCGTCCGGAAAATACCGGCGCCTGAGCTCGAGTGTGCAAGCAACAGATTGCGGATCGTAGTCAAGAGAATGGACGCGGGCTCCAAGGCGACGCGCGGCCAAACTAAACAAACCACTGCCCGAGCCGACATCAACAAAGCTTGCGCCTCTGAGGTGTTCGACTCCCAGCATTTGTTTAAGGGACCCTTCTGCTTCCAGGATGCGTTTCTCATCGAGTAGCTCCAGAAAGCGGCTCCAGTTTTTCCCAAATTCGAAACGTTCACCGCGGGCAGTCTCCGCCGCATGAACCTCTGGCTTACGCACGCCATCCTCATTAACCAGGACTGAACCAGCCTTATTATTCATGAACGAATCAGACAAGCTCCTGCACGATCTTCTGAAATTTTTTGGCGACTGCAGTTACCTCGTACTCCTGTCGGACTTCCGGGCGGCCCCAGGTCTCGAGACGTCTGCCGTAATTCTCCAGCACATACATGAGAAAGCGCTCAATCATCGCCGCAATACAAGCGGTATCGGCCGGATCAGCAACCCACCCTCCCAGCCGGCTTATCAGCTCGGCCGCTGCGCCTGGCGGAGTCAAGCCGATTACAGGGCGTCCGGCGCCCACATATTCGATTAATTTTGACGGCAGGAAGACGCTCTTTGCATTCCGCTCTGCGGGAGCATCGATCACCATGAGACCAGCGGCCGAACTCATCAACTCAAGACTTTGAAGATAACCCACTCGAGGTCGAAAAACCACGAGGTCCTTTGGCAGCCCGGAAAGATCGGTTTCCTGCGGTGCAAGGTCGTGCATTGATCCAACAATCTCAAAACAGAATTTTTCCAGTAGGCTGCCTTTCGTGGTCCCGAGAACGCGCAGCGCGTCGAACAACGGCTTCGGCGTGCGAAGTAAATATAGATCCCCGAGAAAACGAACAGCTAGACGACCCTTGTCGGTCGCAAGGCCATTTACCTGAAACAGCTCGGGCTCGTAGGCATGAGGAACCACGCGCACCTTCTCTCGCAAACGAGGCTCGTATTTGGCCATAATGAGATCGGCAGTTTCTTCTGAAGTAAATACAATGAGATCGGCTTGCTCAATGACCTTGCGCTCGAGTCGCAGGTTTAGTGCTCTCGTTAGCCTGTCATCAGTTCTAAACGGGCTGTCGGTCCAGGGATCACTGAAGTGGGCAAGCCAGGGAAAACCGTAACGCCTTTTTAATTCCAGACCAATCAGGCTATCGACAAGGGGGAATGCAAAGGTCAGCAAAACGTCCGGACGGTATCCTGTTTTGCTGATGAACGCAGCGATTTTTTCCAACGCGGGCTTTCGCCATGGAAGGAGCGGATCGGGCGTTCGCGAAAACACGGGAATGTAGACACGTCGGGCGATGACGTTAATCGCCTTGCGCCAGGGGCCAACTCTCAATGGCACGCGCAGAGTCGATTTCAGAAACGATTCGGCATCACCCAAACCATGGCCGCCAATTTCAGCCGCAGACGACGCACAAACAAGTACCGTCGAGATCTCCAAGTGCCTTAACAACCTGGACACCTGAATAGCCCTCGGTTCCGTTTCCGGCGGATAGGAAAAAGAAACGGCCAGAGCCTGTGTTAACTCCAGATTTGACCCTGCTGGTCTCGAGGGCGCAACCTCCATATTCACGCCGGAGCGAACATTCGGACTCATAAGCTGAGACATTGAGAACCTGCTGGCGAGACAATGGCTGGAACTACGAAGACCCGGTGGGCTGGATTTATTTTGGCAATTTTTTCATTAAGCTTCGCCGACGCCACCGCAAGCCTCCAGAAATTCCCGCCAGGCCCGTTCCAAACAACAGTAGTGTAACAGGTTCGGGTACCGGAGCAACGCTGAAGAAATAGGTGTAGGAGTCGACTCGACGACCCATGTCAGGTCCACTGGGAATAACGAAATCCGGCGAACTGCCGATTATGTCGATTGTCAGACTAGCCGTCGTTCCGGCTGGCACGGTACCGAGCGACGTAACGGAGAACAGGAGCGTAAACGGTGGATTCACACCTCCGAATGGAATGGAATACATTTGCGTTACGGGCGCATGACCGAACTCGGTGTAAGTAATCAGCAACGTGTTCGTTGTGCCGCTCGGTAAGGTTCCCGCAATGTCAACAAGGAAGTTGACATGCGGGCCGACCAGGATTACGCCGGGATTCCCAAAGAGATCGACCCGGGTCGTACCACCATTTTGCAATGCGACTACATTAGCAAATAAAAGTGGGTCGGCCTTGGCTGAACGTGCAGTTGAAAAACAAAAGAAGACTACTGCGGCAGAAACCAGACTGGTTTTTAAAAGAGCGCTCATTGTCTCGATTGATTACAATTGTCTCGATTTAGTCTAGCGAACCTCTGTTAATAAACCGTTAATTCCGGCGGATTTCCCATGAAACTTGGGTCAAGTCGGGCTTTTACAACCAGTTTCCGGCAATTCTGGTTCCACCCGACTGAAGATCCTAATATCGCAACCAATAATAAATGATCTTGGCGTATTCACCCGGGACCAATTGCCAGCCCCGGAAATGAAGCCACCAGGTCCAGGGTCCCGGCGTTTGCTGGCCAGTCGGTACTGGGTCAAGGCCAAGTTTCACTCCACTATCAGAAAAGACACGTTGAAATGTCCAGAGCGCGCGACGGGAATGATACGCCGAAGTAACGATCATTAGAGATTTTAATTTGCGATTCAGGACATATTCGCGAACGGCCGTAGCTTCGTTGTACGTACCGGGTTTAACCGGCGAAATGGTATCTATTTGTTCGCTGCGTACTCCGTGCTGGTGCAATTCTTCAACCGCCAGTTCAACGAACGGCGGGTTTCGCTGCTCTTGAGTTGACCATCCCCCACGTTGATGATCGTCGGTCAGGACAACTCGGGGAGCGCGGCCCTCTTTCACGAGTTGAGCTGCCTGCCGCACTCGCTCTTTATATGTAGATGACCCGGCAAGAACCACAATTAGATCAGCCTCAGGCAGGTCTCTTTGAACAACCAGTGCCCGAGCGGCCACCCCAGCAATGCCCCAGCCAAGCGCTGCACCGATGCCCAGGATCAGGAACAAACGACGGCGGTTCATCTCATCGATCTGCTGAAATCACTGTTGAGTTAGACCGCGGATCGTTTGTGGCCCTTCCAGCAGCGCTTTTCTTTGTTAGCAGAGCAATGATGTTTGTTCGGAACGGTCTGAGGGGCTCGGTCATTAAAGCTCTGATACAGAGAAGTTCGAAAAACGCTAGGGGTGGAAACACCTGGGTAACAGCTTCCGAAACTACCATCCTTGTTTTTGTTACTTCCAAATGCGCCGCTGCGGCAAATCTATCAATACTGCTTGTGGTATTCGCCTTGTACTGAACGGGGAAGACATCCCCCGCATCTCTGCCATCGAAGACGCTTACCAACTGGCGGGCAAACTGGTTAGGCAGCAGGCGCCGCAGTATCGCAAAGTAGCCTCGAGCATTAGGGGTATGAAAAAGAAATGAGCCACCCGGTTTAAGTACTCTGCTAATCTCTGCGAATTGTATTTCGGGGTTTTCCAAATGCTCTACGACCATGTTCGCCGTAACCAGATCGAAACTATCTGCTGCGAAAGGCAACTGTACCACATCGCCCCTCACTAGCAGCGAAATGCTGCGGTGTGTTTTCAGGGACGGTAGATCGTAATCGATTCCAACTACAATTCCGCGAGGCGGAATTAGTTCCGGCTCAACGTTCCCGCGCCACTCAGACAGAATCTGGTGTCCACATCCGATGTCCAACCAGCGAATGTCCGGCTTGATGATACTTCTCAAGACCCCTTCGTAAATATCCTGCGACCCCTGGAGCGTGGGAGTTATCCGCCTACGCATGCTCCAATAGATCCCCTCCAGCGTGGGCCTAATGCCTTTCATGTTCCCATTTGAAGCCATTCTGCGGTTACCGAAGCCTTACCAGCAGATACCCTGGTACGAAGGATCTGTAGAAGTCTCGTCAAAAAGCCGCACCAGATCGATCACCACCTGACCTTCACGTAGGTTGTGTTGAATTCCGCGAAACTCTTCAGCCTTATTGCCGACAATCAACACCTCAGAGTCGCGTGTGACCTCGTCAATACTTCCCCGCATTAATTGAGCAATATGTGGAATCTCCCGCTCGATGTATTCCTTGTTGGCGCCGAACAACCGTGCCAGTGAAACATCTCGATCGTAGATTGACAGTTGTAATCCCTTCCCGATTAAAGTCTCGATAAGGCTTACCATTGGCGACTCACGCAGATCGTCTGTCCCTGCTTTGAAGCTAAAGCCCAGCACTCCGATACGTTTTTGTCCGGTGCGCAAGACCATCTCGACGGCGCGCTCGATCTGCAAACGATTGCTGGGAAGAATGGACGCCAGCACCGGAACTTCGAGGTCAAGTTCCTTGGCCTTGTAGTTGATTGCGCGTAAGTCCTTGGGCAGGCATGATCCGCCGAAAGCAAACCCCGGCTTTAAGTAATAGGAGGAGAGATTCAACTTCGTGTCCTGACAAAAGACATTCATCACCTCATGACTGTCGATGCCGACTCCCTTGCAAAGATTTCCCACCTCATTGGCAAAACTAACCTTCAAGGCGTGAAAACAGTTGCAGACATACTTAACCATTTCCGCAGTTTTAAGCGCGGTTACAAATACAGGCGCATCAATTCCTTTATAAAGCTGGCGCACGATCGCCGCCGTACTTTCATCATCCGCACCAATGATGGTAAACGGCGGTGCATAGAAATCTTTGAGCGAAGTGCCCTCGCGCAAAAACTCCGGGTTAATGCAAATGCCAAAGCCCACTCCTGCAACCTTGCCGGAATACTCCTCGAGCGCCGGCACGACCGTGCTTTCGATCGTCCCCGGTAACATGGTGCTGCGGATCACAACAACATGACGCGTGTCTTTCTCGGCAAGGGCCGCGCCGATGTGTTCGCAGACTCGCTGCACGTAGGTGAGATCGAGACTGCCGTTGGGTTTACTTGGCGTGCCAACACACACAAGCGAAACGTCAGAAGAGCGGATTGCGCGCAGCGTATCCGTAGTGGCAGTCAGTCTTTCCAACGCGACCATCTCGCGTATCAGGTCACCCATTCCAGTTTCAACAATCGGGCTATTGCCGCTTTTGATGATTTCCACTTTGGTGGAATTAACATCCACACCCGTAACCTGATGCCCTTCCATCGCAAAACACGCGGCAGAGACACACCCGACATAACCCAATCCAAAAACACTTACTCTCATTTAGTTTCTTCTATTCGGCTTAGGCCTTGCATAAAAAGATGCGGTGGTCTGTACAGTACCGCGAGCGAAGCGACCGGATGTTACGTGGCCCATGGGTTAGAAAAGCGTGTAAATAAATGGGGCAGCCGCCGTGCTTCCCAGGATGATCAATACGCCCACCAGGAGTGTCACGATTACGATTGGCAGCAGCCACCACTTCTTGTTTTGTCGCATGAAAGCGATCAGATCCCGCCAAAACCCGGGGTTTTTCTTGAGCTGTGTTTCTCCGTCCATTGTCACTTCACCTTTCCCATTTTTTGCTCGCGAATCCAAGAAACTTTGCCCGCCTGTCTGTCTTCGAGAATCAAAACTGCCGGTAATAACGGTCGGCATCCCGGGTTGAATTCAGCGACGTCCAAACGGCGCGGGGTTTCTCAGGCCTAAGTCTTAGCAGGTCTTTCCCGAGCACTTTTAGAAGCGCGCCAATCGGAACAAACACCAGAAAAAAGACGATGAAAAGGATAACTTTACTGACGAAATAGCCGACAAAACTGCTCGGCACGTAAACCGCCAGGTAAGCAACCCGCCCCAGGCCAGGGATCATAGCAGCCACAGCCAAAACAACCCCTAATCCAAACAACACAATCGAAGCTCTCGTAAAGCCATGGTTTCGCCACACGGCCAGCGCTCCAAGCACGGCAAATCCTACCAGCATCGCGATGGCGAATTGCCGGAGCTCGCTCCGGTCGGGAAACCATTTAACGTGGCGAAAAAAGGGCAACTCTGAAAACTTCATCTGTCGATCTCTTTCCGGTGAATCAGTTTGCGGAAATGTGTCGCATCAATCCAAAGCAAATTGGGCGAGATACTCTTTCGCTCCCGGCATCGGGGGCTGCTCTTCCTTTAGCAACAGATGGTTACCCAGCACCAGCGCATCCATATGAGTGTACATGAAGCAGCGGTAGGCATCTTCCGGCGTACAGACAATCGGCTCGCCACGAACGTTGAAGCTTGTATTTACAATAACGGGACAGCCCGTTAACTCGAAAAAGCTTTTCATCATCTGGTAATACAGACCGTGCCGCTCTGGATCGACAGTTTGGATACGAGCGGAGTAGTCGACGTGAGTGACAGCGGGAATGGAACTGCGCGGCACATTCAGCTTGTCAATCCCCCAGAGAGACTGTGCTTCAGGCGGCAGCGGAAGTCGCTTGTCCTCGGCCACCTCAGCGACCAGCATCATATACGGACTTTCACAACTCAGGTTGAAGTACTCATTGACGTGGTCGTAAAGCACGCAAGGAGCGAACGGTCTAAAGCTTTCTCGAAATTTTATCTTCAAATTCATTACCGACTGCATGCGCCTGCTGCGGGCGTCGCCGATGATGCTGCGAGCCCCGAGGGCACGTGGGCCAAACTCCATGCGACCGTTGAACCAGCCAATCACCTTCTCTTCGCTTAATAATGTGCCTACCTTGCACGCGAGATCCGAATCAGTGAGCTTGTGTGCCACAGCGCCGACTTGCTTTAAATGATCTTCAACCTGGGCGTCAGAAAAACTAGGACCCAGCAAGGCGCCTCGCATTGCATCGCAGCTTTTAGGCTGGCGTGGCTTGTCCAGCATTTGATGCCATACCGCTAGTGCGGCCCCTAATGCGCCCCCGGCATCACCGGCGGCAGGCTGCGCCCACAAAGCGTCAAACGGTCCCTCCCTAAGGATTCGACCATTAGCAACGCAATTCAAAGCGACACCTCCTGCCAGGCACAAATTACGTTTACCTGTTTCGGCATGTGCATAGCGAGCCAGGCGCAACATGGCCTCTTCCGTAACGACCTGAATACTGGCCGCGATGTCCATCTCTTTTTGAGTCAACTGCGATTCCGGCTTGCGCGGTGGACCACCAAACAGTTCATTAAATCGTTCGTTCGTCATGGTCAGACCAGAGCAGTAATTAAAGTACTCCTGATTCAACCAAAAGGCGCCATCATCACCCAGCTCAATAAGATGATCGTAAATCTGACTAACGTATTTGGGTTGGCCATATGGAGCCAGACCCATGACTTTGTATTCCCCCGAATTAACCTTAAAGCCTGTGTAGTAGGTGAACGCGCTGTACAGCATTCCCAGCGAGTGGGGAAAACGAATCTCCTTAAGCAGCTCAATGTTGTTGCCTGAGCCGATACCGATCGTTGTAGTCGCCCATTCCCCTACCCCGTCGGCGGTAATAATCACAGCCTCGTTGAATGGTGATGGAAAGAACGCGCTGGCCGCGTGCGACTCATGGTGCTCGGTGAAAAGCACTGGTCCCTTGTAGTTGCGACCAAGTTTCTTGCGGATGATCTTTGGAATGTTCCCCTTCTCGCCGAGCCAGGTCGGAAGCGCAGCCGAAAAAGAGACCAGGCCGCTGGGGACTACGCCAAGATATGTTTCCAGGAGCCGCTCAGCCTTGAGCATCGGCTTTTCATAGAAAACCACGGCATCAAGGCCGGCTATCTCAAGGCCTGCCTCCTTTAAGCAATAGGTCACAGCGTTCTCGGGAAACGACGCATCGTGTTTACGTCGGGTAAAACGCTCCTCCTGGGCCGCTGCGATGATTTCGCCATCGCGCACCAGGGCTGCTGCACTGTCGTGATAAAACGCGGAAATCCCTAGAATGTTCATGCGGTTTAACAGGCTCGAACTGGTCGGGGCTAAGGATGAATTCTAACTGGAAAATCTCACAGAATCAGATTCGAGTTCCACGAGCATAGGGCGGCATCCTCGGTATTGCCACGGCTAAGATATTCAATGGCAACCCAATTTGGCCGAGCGAGAAATCTAGAATCGACCTCTAAACATTGCCAAAACAGCTTTAGAGTCCTCATGAATCTAAAGGATTAATGTAGGGCTTTTCGGGTTTTCAGGAATGTGATGCGGTCCAGGCCCTTGATTCCATTTACCACCGCAAACCCGTGAAATGGTCAGATATGTGCCGCAAACCCATATTCGCTCTGAAGAAAGCATATCAAGCGAAAGCCACATTGGAAAGATGGAACTATGCCTCGCGGTTAATTGTCCGGCTGTTTCTGCAGCTTGCAAAGAAAGGGTTCGGGCAATTGGTTTTGGTTCCCATCTTCTTAGTTGGTATCATCCTGCTCTTTCTAATGCTGCATAAGCTTCCCGGAAACAACGCGTCGTGTCGATATTGGGATGACCAGCCCCTGACGTCTCTTCAAGCCAAATCGGCACGTCCAGTGCTCAGCACCTAACAAAGATACTGGACTGGCGGCCTATGAGGAATTTTGCAAAGAAACTCCTGCTGGTTTTCTTCAGCACATTCATCACTCTGGCAATCATCGAAGTTGGGCTCCGGCTAACAGGCCATAAATATACCGGTTCAACCTATATCGCCGATCCATTGCTGGGATGGGGCTTGCGCCCTGGGGCCGGCGCGTGGGAAACGGAGGAAGGTGTAGCCTGGAGCAAGATCAACTCTCATGGGTACCGCGATCGAGAGCGCAGTGTAAACAAACCACCGGGCGTTTACCGCGTGGCCATTCTGGGTGATTCCTTCACGGAAGCGCGACAGGTGGATATGGACAAAACGTTTACCGCGCTCGCTGAACAGGAATTGAACCGTCGCCACTGCCTCGGCACTGGTCAGGTCGAAGTATTGAACTTCGGAGTTCCGGGTTACGGCACGGGACAGGAGTTCCTGCAATTGCGCGAGCGCGTTTGGCAATTCAATCCGGACATGATCGTCCTTCAGTTCTATTCCGGCAACGACATGTTCAACAACCATCGCGCGCTGAACAGCACTCCCGAATTGGCACCGTACTTCCTGTTAAAGGACGGAAAATTGGAGCTTGACAACAGCTTCCATCAGGGACGCAAATATAATCCGTTTTACATCAAGCTGAAAGCGATTGGCGCGGATATTACAAACAGATTGGTGTTGCTACAGGTGGTATACAAATGGATGAGCGTACGTGCGCAGCAGCGCGAGGAGGCGCGTCAAAACGCCGAGCCTGAGAAGACATCAACAACGGATCCCAATGCGCCGCCGCCCGGGTATCAGCGATTCCTGTGTTTCTTGCCTCCGACGCTCCCCTCGATGATAGAAGCGTGGCAGGTCACGGAAGCCCTGATTGGTCAATTTAGCAACGAGGTTCGTTCTCACCATGTCCCGATGCTGATGCTGATCGTTCCGACAGTGCACCAAATCAAGCCCGATCCGAAGGCCCAGGAAGCCTATCGCGCAGAGTACCATATCGATTCGCTCGAGTACGCGGATGACCGGATTGAACAGGATGCTCGCTCTAACGGAATGACTGTAGTGCGTCCCACAAAGCAGTTGCTCGAGGAGGCCAGGCGCACGGGGACGTTCATGGCTGGTTTCCCAAACTCCGGACCGAACGGAGGGCACTTCAATGAACGAGGGCACGCCGTTGTTGCTCGCGAATTGGTTCAGGGGATCTGCGATACTGCAATGAAGTACCAGCAACAGCAAACGCAAGCCAGTGGCCAGGGAAAGTGAGCCTCGATAAACGTCCGTTGCTACAAAATTGATTTGGGCCCCATTGCCGGCTTCAATATTCGACTAGTCCGATTACTGACCCAACGCAACCTTATTAAGAAACTGCCGATTGTGTTCGGACGGCAATACAAGTACGAATCCGTCCTCTTCGCCGACTGCCTGCCCAAACTCCAGGTTTCCGAAAAATTTGTGAATATCGGTCCAGGAGATGTTCGGATCATCGCCTTCTACCCAGTTCCAAGCCCGCTTTGGCCGTAGCGACAGCACACGTTTGGTCAACCATACGTCCCCTCCCTTATCCCATTTCGCTAGTGTCTTGCTCGCAAAGATCTGTCGCCAACGCGAGATTTGAGTGCTCCCGGGATCCACGAGGCTGTCGGCGGCAAGACGTCCAGATCGATTTATTTGGTTAAACGGGAAATTCTGATTGAATGCATACACCTCGTCCTGTTCGTTGACCGTGATCACCCGACTCTCAGAATTGAGCATTGGTTCCAGGTCTCTTATCCTAAGCGCCACTTTTTCCTGCTCATTACGCAGCGCTACGGCGGACATGGCACTCACATTCGCGAAAACGACGACCCCCACAAACGCAAGTGCGATTACTCTGTTCCAGCTTCGGGCCGAATCGGCGCCCAATGAGACCGCGAATGATAGAAGGAGCATTGGAAACAGGGGCAAGTAGCGATCAATTGATCCCGATTCGAACAGAAATAGCGCGAAGCCCACAACCGGGACAGCGTTCAAAAGAAGGAGGACCAGAGTTCTCTTGCCTCGCTTGGACAGTAGCAGATTTGCCACAATCGCTAACAGGAATACGTAGAAAAGCACAAGTTTCCACACACTGAATCGAACCAGGTCACCCAGAGAAACCGGATTGAATGGATCGTTGACAAGATATCGCTTAAACAGCCTGCCATCATTTCCCATGTTTATCCAGTTTCTTGACATGCCGAACATCATGCGCTGAACGGCTCGCAGCGGAGTGTCCGGCAAGATACCGTGACCGCTCGAGCCGATCCATGTCTTGAAGGTTGCAGCGTCGTGGATCCCGAGATTGATCATCATCGCTACGTAAACAAAACCCACAACTAGCGCAGCCGAAACCGCAGTCTGCAGAACCAATCGCAATCGGTTTTTGTCGAAGCCGAACAAAATCAAAGGGCAAAGCAAAATTGCCGGCACAGAGAAGAGTAACGGCAACCACATGCAGATTCCCCCGGCCAGCGCCGATCCGGCCAGTGCGCTCGTCTTGCGAGAAGAATCACCACGCTCGCCACCTTTAACCAGGAGGTACAAGCCAGCCAAAACCAGACAAATGCCTGGAACGTACGAGTGTCCCGTCTGTGTGTAATTCAGAATTGAATTCGAGAAGAGGAAAGCGATCGTAACGAGATATGCCACCCAGCGTCGTCGACAGAATAGACTGGCAAGAGCATACACCAATGAGGCGGCGATAAAACCTGCGAACCAGTTTATTGCGATAAGGCTGGCGGTCACACTAGCGCGCCAGTCGTCTCCAACCCAGTGGCGATTTAACGGGTAAAGAGCTTTGGCAACCAACCAACCCAAAGGACGCCATATTGCGTGACCAAACTCCGAGAAGTTTGCTCGAAGTCCATTGGTCGCGATATCACCCACATAGATCCAAGTGTCCCCCATGTAATAGGCGTTCGTAAACCCTGTTGCAAGGATGTAAACGACTAGTATTATTCCGTACTCCCAATACCAATTCATCTGACGTCCGGTCTGTGAGTTAATCGCGGTCTTTTCCATGACTAGGAAGTGGTGAAATGAAATTTGTCGAAACCTAAATTGTCTGAGGTGTGCTGCATGCGCGAAGGCACTCTTCTGACAACATCAATTCCGGCGAATTCCCAACGGGCCAGGATGCGGGTTGCTGGAGACGGCTGATTCATGCCTTAGGCTGGCACACAAGTATGAATTGGTAGCCAAAGAGGGTTTTCTTCAACTTTGTCAGGAACCAGTTAAAGAGCTGCAGGAAACGGAGAGGTTGTCCTGTGCTGGTGGCAGGCAGAATTACCGGCAGCGGTACGGGAGTAACTTCGACACTTAGCACATTGAATCCCGACTCGGCCGCCATCTGCTTGATGCTCTTCAGAGTGAAAAAGCGCAGGTGAATGTCATCGATAATCCCCACTCGGCTGTGGTCGGATCGTCCGAAGAGAAGAAGAAACAACCGCACCCAAATATTAGAAATGTTGGGCAGCGAAAGCAGAACTTTGCCTCCCGGTTTCAACAACCCGTGAACCTTACGCAGGACGTCACGCTGGTTGCGAACATGACGTAACACATCGCCAAAGACAATGGCGTCATATCGTCCTATCCCATTGAGATCGATGTTCTCAATGTCTCCGACAATCATTTCTCGGCAATACTTCTTAGCAAGCTTTGCCATGTCCGAATCCTGTTCGATTCCGGTTACAGCACAACCTAGTTTTGCCAGCTCTGCCGTGAGATAACCTGTAGCAGTACCAATTTCCAGAACCTCTGCCGGACGTTCCTTTTCAATCCACCTTATCTTCTGCTCGTGACTGCTATAAGCATCCGCCTTTCGATAGATGTTGTGATCTTCGCTTATGTCGTACTTCGGTTCCTTAATGACTCGTGCCTTGTGTAACCGGTATTTCGACGCCGTTTGCAAACAATTGAAAGCGTAACCGATACCATTAACGCGGCAGATTTCGTCTCCGTAATATGTAGGAATCGGTTTTTCGACGATGCGCAGGTCAGCCTCTTCAAACTGGATCAAAACTTCAGTATCAAAGTGCCACTCATTTGAATTCAGCATGAAAGGAATTTTCTTGAGAGCATGACAACTGTAGATTCGATAGCCTGAATGGAATTCGGATAAATTCATTCCGACTATCTGGTTTTCCAGCCACGTCAAGACTTTATTTCCCAAAAATTTATAAAGCGGCATCCCGCCGGCAAGCGGATCGCCACCCGCAGCCATACGCGAGCCGAAAACCATGTCGGCCTCACCTTTTTCCAGCGGCTCAAGCAGTTCCTGCAGGCATTCAGGGGCGTACTGACCGTCCGCATGCAACATCACAACGATATCCAGCCCGCGCTCAATAGCGTATTGGTAGCCAGCCTTCTGATTTCCACCGTAACGTAAATTTTCCGTATTGCGGTGAACCGTCAGCTTATCGATGTCCTTGGTGTGCTTGTAGCCGATTGCGGCATAGTAGGTGTTGTCGGTCGAACAATCATCAAATAAAAAGACCTCTTCGACTTTGTCCCAAACCTCTTTCGGGATGCGATCGAGTGTCCAGTCAAGCTTGTCGACTGCGTTATAAGCGATGACAAATATGCCGATTCTGGGCTTTTCTGCTGACACTTTAATCACCGCTACGGAATCCCATTCGTCGATGGCGGTTACCGGCTCGAGCCACAGCTAAAGAAAGCAATAATCGTAACCGTTTCCCTTTTACCCCAAAAAGGGCCTTTCGGCCTACGTTTTATTACGTACGGCGCGACAATCCGAGAAAGAAGCTAGCGCCCCATGAGAGGTGAATTGTAAGGAAAACAACCGGCATCAACAATGTCAGAAGCCCTGCTTTAACCCAATGACTGTCTGGCTGCCGGCCGAGTATTAGCCCCAGGGTGAAATACAACCCAAGTTCGAGACCAAGCAGCGACCAGGCTGCCGGCCACACAAATCCCAGCAATCCGAGGAAAACCAGCGACCCTACGAACAGCGGGGCCACGAAATGGCGCCAACGGATTGACTGCGGGTGCAACTTCAACATACGCGCCTTCCACTGTCCGTACCGAAAATACTGGGCCGCCAGCTCTCTCAACGTAGTTCGCGCAAAATAGTCGCAGTGCTCAGATCGATCCAGCAGCACCAGGCCGCCGCGAGCACGCACTCGATAGTTGAAGTCGTAATCTTCGTTTGTGAGCAGGTCTTGATTGAAGCCGCCCAATTCGCGCCATAAGGCCTTCCGAAACGCCCCGAAAGCCACCGTATCGACCGGCTCTTGAGAAACGTTTCCATTTCTTATTCGATACTTTGCATCGCCAATCCCAAACGGATGAGACACAGCGACGGCAATGGCCCGGGCCATCAAAGTGTCCGCACCCGGACAGACGTGGCATGGCGCGCCAATCACCGCGGCGCTGCCGCGAGCTAACAGATCGACGCAACGGCGCACATACCCGCGGGACGGCACCGCATGAGCATCCATTCTCAAAATGAAATTGCCGCGTGCCGCGGCGATGCCCAAATTAAGAGCGCTGGGGATATTGCGCGCTGGATTATCCACAACCTGGACGGACAAGTCGGGATGCTGTTGTCGGAACTGCGCAATCACTTCACGTGTACCATCGTTCGACATGCCATCAACCACGATGATCTCGTAAATACTGTTATCGTACTGATCCGCGAGGTTCTGAAGGGCTTTGCCGATAAATCGTTCTTCGTTGTAGCAGGGAATGATTACAGAGACGTGTTCATTGCTCGAGGCCTCGATCACTTCATCGACCTCTTGCCTAACAGAATCTGCTGAAGTGGAAACAATCATTGAGTCCTCAGGCAACGGGCTGAGCCTTGGGATCGACCGCAAACGCCGAGTCAAACGAGGAACCACGGCCGTGCTGAATGGTATGCGCACATATCTCCGCAAAGCGTTCCGCCACTCGCCTCCAGCCAAATTGCTTCCGCACCGTTTCAGCCGCCCGTCGCCCAACCTCGTTCGCTAAAGCTTTGTCTGTTAGGAGTCGAATTACAGACTCAGCAAACAGCGCGGGGGTGTCCGCCAATAGCAGTTCTTCGCCGTGCTTGACTGGTAAACCCTCAGCACCCACGGAGGTCGAGACAATCGCCTTTTCCATCGCCATAGCCTCAAAGATTTTTAACCTGGTTCCGCCACCTATCCGCAATGGGACAACGTACGCGGCGGCGCGTTCCATGTAGGGCCGAACATCTTCTACTCTTCCCGTAACTACAACCGAAGGATCGCGTTTGCTTAGTTCCAGCAATCCGGAATAAGGATTTCGACCAACGACCGTGAGGGTTAGATCCGGAATTGCCCGTTTTATTGCCGGCATGATCTGCTCGGTGAAATATTGGATTGCATCTTCGTTAGGAAGCCAGTCCATTGAGCCTGTGAAAACGATGTTATATGGATCTTGAATCTCCTTACCGCTGCGCTGGAAGAAATCGGTATCCACCCCGGTAGGAACATCATCAATCGCCTCGATTCCATAATCTAGGTGCATCAGTTCACGGTCTTCGCGAGAAACGGCAATAACGTGATCGAAGCGCCGGCAGGTCGCTCGTTCATAATCTCTCGTTTTTCGCCACTGATCGTACAGGTATGCCTTTTTTAACCTGTGTTCCTGCACTTCGTAATAGCGTTTCCATATTATTTCTTCCACGTTGTGCTGAAACAACACGGTGGCACATTCCAATCCAGCCGGCACGTTCACACTCGAAACAAGGAAATCGCAGACCAGGATATCGGTTCGCTCTTGATCCGTGAGTTCTTTGAGTTTCTGCTGCATTACCCGGGACTCATACTTTTTGATGAAGTAGGGCAGCGGCGTGATGAAATTCAGAGCAAGGTCGGCATAGAAGCCTGGGGAAAACTTCGCACGCGTCTGATGCGGCACTCGGATCAGCTCGTGGCAGTATTCCCGGGCCTGTTCCCATTCGGCAGGTCCGGTCATTGTTTCATCAAAACATAGGTAGGTGATGTGATGCTGCTGCTTCAACTCTTTAAGCATCTGGTAGGTGCGTATTTTCCCACCCTTGTCCACCGGATGAAGCAGCTCTGTCTTTAGCCAAAGTATGCGCATCTTAAATTCTTATCAGCCACTCTTCTTCATAAACCAATAAAGGCGCTTGCCGAATTGAAAAGCCTTCGAGCCGCCCGTTACATGCGAGCGGAACACATCCACCGATTTCTGCTCAAATTTATGGCGCACGTATTCCATTGGTTCCCGCTTTCTGTACTCTTCAAAATAACGCTCGAGTTCCTCTTTGGTGCGGGAGCCGGCGTTGTCTGAATAACGGGCGACATAAGGAGTGAAGTCGGGATAAAGTTGCGACTTGGGCCATTTGCCATGCAAGATGGTCTTCATGAAATTGCCGATCAATAGATCGTCGAACACCTGATATTCCGTTGCGATGAGCAAAGAATTGCGTGGAACCTCGAACGTAATCCCCCGATTAAACTGCTTCTTGCCGATTGAGATTATGTTGTCCTGTCTGCCCACCCGCACGTTGATAAAATCGAGAAAATTCTCGAGGTGTTTGATCTTCTGAAAGTACGCTGTAACCTGCTTTAAGTCTTCAGCTGACAACACATCCTTCCAGTTATCACCGAAATGCTCAGGCTCAAATACCACCTGCTCGCTGGCCGGCGGATTTATTTCGCGCCATTGGTCTGTTTCACAATCGAAGCGAATGTAGGCGGGCAACAGTTGTGTGGTTTTTGAATTAAAACCCTTAGCGTAATCGGAAAGATGGGTGGTGTATTCGTTGGCCCAAATGCTGTCAGTTCGTTGATACTGGTGCATCGAGCTGAAAGGAATGCAGTATTTAACACCCCAACTCTCGGCCGCCTGCTTGATGCTAATGCCGACCGGCAGTTTCCTCGCAGCCTTGGGAGGAATGTAAGTGCCGTCTTCGTCAAAGAAGTTAATCATGTCGGCATCGCCATGGCCAAAAAGGGCCAACAGAAAGGAGATGGGAAACTGTCTTACAATTTTCCTGGCGAAGCGGCCCCAGCCGCGATCGATCGCGTCATTGGTATCTACAATCAGTCGGCCATTGACATCGATAAGAATGATAGCGTCCTGGTAATAATCGGATATACAGAGAATCCTCACATGGTCAGAGATCTTGAACCATTCTCTGTTCGGCAGGACCTGAACGTCATAACCATCTTTGGCGAGGTCACTTCGAATCCTTCCCCCAACATGATCGGGAAGTAGAATCTTCTTACCCTTGAACAGTTGTAGCGAGTCACCGTTAAGGTGATCCGGATGGCCGTGTGAGAACCACACAAACTTGCAGTTCTTGACCGCTTCAAATTGTTCAGGGGGAATTTGATGCGACATGCGCCAACTTCCGAAATAGGCTGAGCCAAGCACCCAGGGATCCGTCATAAGCACCGGCCCATGGTCATATACAATCACAGTGGCGTTGCCGATCGTGTCGAAACCAATATTCATACTTTGTTCTTTGGAGCGCTTTTCAAATAGAGGTTAATGACTGTGGTACCGAACGACTAACCTGCGGCGAAGACTTCCGTACCCGGCATTGCCGATTCCCGGCATTCCTCACCATCAAAAAACTGCCGCTGCCAGATCTCGAAGTTCACCAGGGCCCAAAGCCGTTCCGAATGATTCTCGCCGCCGGACTGATGACGCTTTACCAGCGAGCGCACAAACTCAGAAGAGAAAATGCCGCGGCTGAGCGCACGTTCGCTCAACACATACTCGTCAATAACTCCGCTGTAGGCGCCCCGGAACCATGAACCAATGGGCACGGGGAAACCCATCTTCGGCCGAGAAAGAATCGTTTCGGGGAGCACACTCTTCATGGCTTCGCGAAGAATGAATTTTGTGGTGCCGCCGCGCAACTTTAAACGCTCCGGCAGGCGACAAGTGAACTCAACCAGTTTGTGATCGAGAAACGGTACGCGGCTCTCGACTGAGGCAGCCATGCTCATCTGATCCTGCTTCATCAACAGTTCATGCAGATAAGTCTTGATGTCTGCGTACAACAACCGCTCGAGCAATGAGGTGGCATCTGTCTGTTTGAAAGCCTTGCCGACCCCATCGTAAGGATCAACCATTCCGATCCGGTCACGACTCTCGTCGCTCAAAAGCACAGGCTGCGTCGCTCGCGAGAACACTGAAAAGTTATCGAAGTAGATGCTTTCGATATCCGGTGTCAGCGTCAGAAATGTGCGTGACAGTTTCTGCCGGACTCTTGAAGCGCCGGACATACTCTCGATCCTTTGCTTTACGAGGTTTTGCACAAAAGCCGGAGTGAAGTTGTGATAGCGCTCGCCCATCCCCAGGTTCAATACGGTCTTGCGGTAACGGGCATAGCCGGCCAGTAATTCATCGCTTCCCTCTCCGGTAAGCACGACTTTGACGTGCTTTGAGGCAAGGTAGGACACGAAATAAAGCGCGACACTCGAGGGATGAGCCAAAGGTTCATCCTCGTGCCAGACCAGTTTTGGCAGAGCTGTGAAGAAATCTTCCGGACTCACCACGATTTCATGGTGATTGGTTTTGAAAGCCTTAGCGACAACGCGAGCATATTCGAGTTCGTTGGCTTCTCGCTCGGCAAAGGCCACGGAGAAAGTCTTGATTGGTTCGTCCACCATCCCGCTCATAACAGCGGCAATGGCTGACGAATCGATGCCACCTGACAGAAACATGCCCAAGGGTACGTCCGCCATCAGTCGCAGACGCACTGAGGTACGAAACAGCTCGTACCACTCGGCAATGTAGTCCTTGTCGCTGCGATGCTCTTCACGCGTGGCAAAGCTAACGTCCCAGTAGCGATTGAGCCGCAGCTGGCCATCCTTCCAAACCAACGTATGACCCGGCAAGAGTCGTTTGACCCCACAAAACAGAGTCTCTTCTCCGGACGTCGCATGGTTGGCCAGGTAATCCGGCAGTGCGCGGTAATTGATCTCGGGTTTCACTGCGCCCGCTTCAATGAGCGTCTTGATCTCTGAGCCGAAGTATAGTGAGCCGTCGTCGGTGTGAATGTAGTAGAGTGGTTTTACACCCAGGCGATCGCGGGCGATAAACAGCTCTCTGCGACGCCGATCCCAAATAGCAAAGGCAAACATTCCGCGCAGATAATCAACACATCCTGCGCCATATTCCTCGTAGAGGTGCAGGATGGTCTCAGTGTCACAGTGTGTTTGATAAACGTGTCCCTTTGCCTCGAGCTCTGCACGGAAATCAGCATGGTTATAGATCTCGCCATTGTAGGTAATGCGAAGAGCTCCGTCTTCATTCGCCATCGGTTGATGGCCGCCGGCAACGTCCACGATGCTGAGACGGCGATGTCCGAGTCCAATGCCTCCATCTATGAAAATTCCCTCGTCGTCCGGGCCGCGATGCGTTATCACATCGCGCATGCGCTGGAGAACTCTCGCATCAACAGAGCGCCCTGAATTGCTTGGAAAAGCTATGCCGTTAATTCCACACATAGAAGATTGCTGATTGCCGATTGCTGATTGCCGATTTGCGATCCATTGCTTTGCTTACTTAGCGTCTTCTCTTTGCGCTCTTTGCGTTGAAGTCTCTTCTCGTGCATCCATCGACCTATCGAGACTTCCTTCGTTGCTTTCAAAGCGAAAGCCCTCCTCTGTTCGACTCCCCACCACATACTCCGCTGTTTCTTTCAGTTGTAGAAGAGGCCGGCCTTCCAGGTTCAGGCTACTGCCACGGAGGAGCACCATCTGCTCCGGAAGGGTATTGTCGTCTCGAGCCGAAAACCTTGTCCAGGTCCATTCAAAGTCGGAAGCCATCCTGGCCGTCTCGACCCGTGCTTCGGTGCAAATCATAACAATGTCCACCCAATTCTCATTAGTGAGCTCGAAGGCACGGCCCCCCACCGCCTCGATTTCCCGTACCCGCCAGCGTTTTTCGGCCGTTCGCGGCAGCATGAAAGTCAGCAGGCTGGCCTGCTTCATCTGGGCGGAAAACACGTACACGCGAGAAGGGCTCTTTTCAGCATAACAGTGCGAAACCCAGCCTTCTTCCCTTCTCCATCTCCCGTTCTTAGCAAAAGTCTGAAGATCGAGACCGGATTGACCAGAGAGTTCCGCAATAGAGGTTTCTTCTCCAGTAGCGGATTCAATCAGTGGCGCGGCAGTAGCTTCAAAATGGAACCACAAATCAATGGGATGCTCGCCTGCTGAGGCGATCTGGTCGCGCATTATCCAGTAGTCCTGCTTCAGGAACAGGATGCTGCGGTTGTGGGAAGCTGCGTCCGGCCCGCTTTCGTAACCATCTTGCGTGCCCGCAATAAAGTCGAAACGTTCATGACTCAGCCAAGTAAGAAGTTTGCACTGTGCTATGGTTTTCCAGGAAAAGGGACCTGCGGGGATAGATGCCGAACGTCCGTCGATGGTCAGCGTGTTATGCGCCGATGAACCGCGAAACCAATCGCGCAACTCGGCTGAACCGGTGTAGGTGTAGGTACCCGGATCGACCAGCAACGTTCGTCCATTCGCAGCCAACTCAATTGCGAGCGCATCAGAGTGGGCGTGGCCGCAATTCGCCTGACCGTGCGGGCCGCAGTCGAACAACAGATAGTTTGCAGTATTTGACCACCCGTCGCGCATCACGTAGTAACCGCCCTCGTCGAAGGCGACAGATTGCTGCGCCGGCTCAGAAGCTGCCAGTTGCTCGAGTTGTTGTACTGCACCACTTCCCAACAACCAGAGAGTCTCTTCGGCGGGACTGCCCGCGACGAGCTTGTAATCGCCTCGCTTAAACAAGGCCGCACCGGTAGAGAGAGCGGCTCGGAAATCATTAGCGGGCCGGTGATCAAGCATCAGGAGTCGTCCCCCGTCGTCATCACCGAAAAAAGGCGTCGTCCCGTCAGGGCGAGTGATGTACATCAAGTGATCAAGCAAGGCCTGCAATTTCTCTTCGATTTCACGAGGGAGGGGATCAGAGCTCGCGTGAGCGAGAATCAGGAAATGCGTGTAGAAATCAACCGTATAGCGATGATAGTAGCTCGACTGCTCGAAATAGACTCCATCAGGGCGGACGTGCACCGCTAACTGCGCCAGCAGAATGCTTTTGCCGGTCTCGCGCCAACGGGCTGCCTCTTTGAATTCAGGCAGCAGCAACCCAAGGTAAAACAAGCCGAGGGCTTCGCCAGTCAGGTGTGTGTTGGGACTGAAGTAAGTGGAAAGATAGGTCTCCAGGTGCCGGGCATTCAGGTAGAGAAACTTCAGCGCGCGGATGAATACCCGTGAGTTCAGAGCCGGCGAGTCTTTGAAAAAATAGAACGCCCAAAGCCATGAGATCGAGCGAAACGCGACTTCGAGACTGCTGGCCCAGTTGATTCCCAGCTTGGGCGGGTTCTGATCCATCCATGATTCGAGGTGACTAACGAACGCTTGCGCGTACCGCTCGTCTCCGGTTAACCAGTAAGCCTGACCAAGAGTCGAGAAGTACTGATGCCGGTTTAACTCCCAGACGATCTTTTTATCACCTGCAAGTTCCGCGTCGAGAAAATCCAGCCTGCTCCAGTGTCTCGGTGGGCTGCGTTTCTGCGCAATCGGTTCAAGCTGCCAATCGATTGGGCTGCCAAAGCTCAAATCGCTCAAACCTAACAGATCAAACCGACCAGCCAGGATCCGCTCGGCCTTTGTGACAATTTCGCCTTGAGCGTTGGGCCAGTGAACCCTCAGGGCCTCCAGAGTTGCCGCCCTGTCATGAAAACTTGCGAAAAACTTTGGCGCCGAACGGGCGCGCAGATGCTCGAGTACCTCCTGGGCCGACCACACTTCCCGACCTGCTTTGGTTGGATCAAGCCTTGCGAGGAATTCGGGATCCTCTGGAACCCTTGTCAATGATGACCAGCCCTGCCGCTCAAGCAGTGCCGAGAGCTTTTGCGAGGTGCGTACCTTGACCTCGTCAAGACTCAACCTTCTGAGTTTTTTTAGTTTTTTCCCCGTAGTTGGCATTACGACTCGCCGAATGAATCCACAGCTCGAAAATGACCTGGAAAGAATTAGAGGCGCAATCTTTCCTGTTTATTTCGGTGTTACTTCGTGATTAAGTCCCTGAGCTGATCTTCGCAATTCAATTTTGGGACTGCTTAAGGTTTGGTACACGGCCAGCCAATTCGCCCTCACCGCATCCCAGGTATATTGCCGGCACTCTGCGCGACCCTGATTGACAATCTTCTTGGCCAGTGCCGGCTCAGCCAACAAGCGCATAGCTTCGGCAGCAAGTGCCTCGTAATCTCCCCGCTTAACTACGAGCGCGGTTCGTTCGTGCCTAACCATGAATGGAATCCCGCCTGCGTCAGTAGTAACGATGGGAAGACCACAGGCGAACGCTTCCAGAATCGAAAGCGGCTGATTGTCGATCTCCGAACCGTTGAGCCAAACGTCGGCCGAGTCGTACATGTCGACGATCTGATCATGCTTTACCCGGCCGGTGAATTCTATATTTCTCAGATTCAGATCCCTTGCCAACCGCTCCAGGGCCGATCGCTCTGGCCCATCTCCAGCAATAGTAATTTGCGCCTCGGGTAATTGCTGCTGAATGATTCCAAACGCACGTAAGACGCGATCAACGCCATAGTGACGCTCAAAATTTCGATTAGAAAGAAAAATGGGCCTCAGTGGACGCCGCTCGCGGAAATGAAACTGCTCAGTCTCAATCAGATTGTAGATAGGTTTTGCGGTCAGACCGAATTCGGCAAAAACCTGGACCAGGTACTCGGAAGGAACAACTACTTCGTCAACCAGCCGGATTGTCGGGATTGCCGACCGCCGCCAACGCTGGAGGTGATCTTCAGCCTCGCCGCTGTGATAGTTCAGCAATAATCGTTTGCCGTAGAGCTTGCCAATCAGTATCGCGGGAGTTGGAGCTAATAGAAACGAAAAATAGGAGGCTGAAAAGATGTGGATGATGTCATATTTACTCACCATGGTAAGGAGCGACGCAACGTAGGCCAGTGAGGTGACCAGCGTGCGGACATATTTGATTGACTGCAACTTTCGCAAAACACCGGGCAGACGCGGGTTGATTGGCAGAAATCCTATCTCGAGATTCGCTTCCTGCCTTAACCGTTCAATGAGACGCGCCGCTTGCACCGTTTGCCCGCCGAGAATATCAAAGGAAGGAGCCACAATTAGGATGCGTAGCGGCTTCTTTCTCTTCTCGACCGTGATGTTCGATGTCATCTTATTGAAACCAAACTCGTGAACTGGCGGTTAAGTCAACGCAAAGTAAGCAAAGATTTCGCAAAGGTCGCAGAGGCTTGTTCTTTGCGTGACTCTGCGTCTTTTCACTTCGCGTCCTTTGCGTTTAGATCTTCTTTTCGACTTTTGCTCGAGATATTAACTTATCGTAGAGCTCCTCGGTCCGTTTCAACTGAGCTGCGCAGGAAAACTTTTCTTCGACCACTCGCCGTCCCCGTTCACCCATAGCTCGAGCCTGATCCGGCTCGCGCAACAACGAGATGATTCGTTCGGCCATCGCCTCATCATCCCCCGAATTTACCAGGTATCCGGTTTCCCCTTCCACGATGGCTTCGGCTGCTCCGCCAACATCAGTGGCCACTACAGGACGTGCCGCCGCCATGTACTCCAGAATCGCATTCGAGAAGCCCTCAGCTTTGGAGCTCAAGACGCAAACATCGGATACCTGAAGCAGGGCGCCAATCTTTTCGCAGCGGCCGAGAAAGTGTGTGCGCTGCTCGATACCCAATTCGCGGGCCAGGCGCTTAAGCTGATCAGACAATTCACCTTCGCCTGCCAGCAGAAAAGAGGCCTCGGAAATAACCTCCGCTACCCGACGAGCAGCACGAAGCAGCATCGGGTAATCTTTTACCTCGTGACGCATGTTCGCCACGATCGTGACAAACCTGCGTTCGGCCCCGGCGGTTTCCGAAGAGAGACCCACGATCGAGAGCGCTTCAGCTCGAGACGTCTGGACCATCCGCTTAGTATCGAGGCCGTTATAGATGACGCTTACCTTCGCATCCTTTATTCCCTGTTGGATGAGCTTCCTGCGGACAGCTTCCGAGTTTGCGAGCACATGATGAGCCATCGCGTAGGCAAATTGCTGGGCGCTCTTTTGCGAGGCAGTGCGCATGCCCGCAGTCTCTCTCATTGAAGCAATCCGCGCGGGAACTCGCGCGAATGAACCGGCGGCCATTCCGAAAACGTTGGTGTAAAAGTCGTGTGTGTGCAGGATTTCGACGCGTGACCGGCGCAGAAAAGCCATTAACCGCCGCAACTGTACGAGAGCGTTGCTATCGTAAAAGCTGGTGAGGGGAAATGATGGGATTTCGGGGAGGTGAAGTGCTTCTGCCTGTGGGCGCAAGCTGCCCTCTGAGTTGAGACTGGCAAGCCTTACATCAAAGCGGTTACTCTCGCGCAGTAGACGCGTCAACTGGATTGCCTGCCGCTCGGAACCGCCCTGATGAAAACTGTCAATCAATTGAAGGACTACGGGTCTCAACTACCAGAATGCTCCAGTTAAGGGAGAACTGAGATACGATTCTTAAACCGCTGTGCTCTCGAGTGCAGTGCTGAAGGTCGTCTCTCTCGAGTCGTCGACGAACCGGCGATGCCACAACTCCAGCATTAGCAAGGCCCATAAACTTGTCGAGTGATCGCGGCGACCTCGCTCGTGCTCATCGAGCAGCACATCGAGGTATTGAGGATTTACATAGCCCCGCTGTCGGGTGCGCGAATCGCTCAGTACCTCATGCATCCGATCCCGTAACTGCACGTTGATCCACTCCTGCACTGGAACACCGAATCCTTGTTTTGGACGGTTCAGAATTTCCGGCGGCACCAGATCGGTGATTGCGCGCTTCAAGATGTGCTTGGTCTCGTTGCGCACGAGTTTCAGCGAGGCGGGAATCCGCGTCACAAAGTCGATGAGCTTATGATCCAGCAAAGGAGCCCGGGCCTCGAGCGAGACGGCCATGCTCATCCGATCCACCTTGGTCATGATGTCGCCCGGTAAATACGTTTTGCTATCCAGGTAAAGCAGCCGGTCAAGTGCATTGCCCGTCCTCACAGATGCAGCTAACTTGTGGAAACAGCTCGTCACCCAGTCAGTGCCTCCCAACTGGGCCCGGAACTCGGAAGTGTACAGCGACTCCTTATTGAGCCGGGTAAAAACAGAAACGCTGTCCAGGTAACGATCGATGGGATCGAGTGAAACGTTGTGAATAAAATTCCGACCAATGGTTCCGTGAGGTAAATGCGAAGTGAGCGCCCTCATCACTCCTCTTCTGACGCTGCCGGGCATCAGCGAGAAGGCACTTCGTTTACGATCAACCAGATATCGTGTGTAGCCCGCAAAAAGCTCATCGCCGCCGTCGCCCGACAGGACCACCGTGACATGCTCCCGGGCAAGTTTGGAAACCATGTAAGTCGGAATAGCGGAAGAATCCGCGAATGGCTCATCAAAATGCCAGGCTAACTCATCAACGATGTCGCAAATCTCCGGTGTTACAAAAAACTCGTGGTGGTCCGTGCCAAACTTTTTCGCTGTCAGACGTGCATATTCCAGCTCGTTGTAACTGTCCTCGTGAAAACCGATTGAGAAAGTCTTTACGGGCTGGCCCATGTGCCGCGCCATCAATGCAACAACGGTGCTTGAATCAATGCCCCCGGAAAGAAAAGCTCCTAGTGGCACGTCAGAAACCAGTCTGATCCGTACTGATTCGTCCAATAGGGCTCGAAGTTCGTCGAGATAGTCGTTCTCGGTCCTGGGCTCGGACGGTTCGAACTGAAAGTCCCAATACTCTGAGACCTTGACCCCGCCTTTGGTTAAGTAGAGATAGTGTCCGGGCGGGAGTTTGCGAATTCCCTTAAAGATGCTGAGCGGATCAGGGACGTAACCGAGTGTCAGGTAAGCGTCAAGGGCCTCAGGATCTGTTTCTCGCTCGACGTCCGGGTGTTCCAGCAACGCTTTCAACTCCGAGCCGAATACGAATGTGCCGTTCAAAGTTGTAGTGTAATAGAGCGGTTTTTTTCCAGTGCGGTCACGCGCGACGAATAGCGCCTGCAACCGTTCGTCCCAGATGGCAAAGGCGAACATTCCCCGCAGATGGTCCACACACGACGCGCCGTACTGCTCGTAGGCATGAACGATGGCTTCCGTATCCGAATTCGTCTTGAATACATGGCCCTGACTGACCAATAGTTCTTTTAGTTCACGAAAATTGTAAATCTCGCCGTTAAAGACAATGGTAGCCGAGCCATCTTCGCCGGAGATCGGCTGGTGTCCACCCGCCAGGTCAATAATCGACAACCGGCGCATTCCGAGCGCCACACCTTCTTTAACAAACACGCCCTGATCATCCGGACCGCGGTGGCGGATTATCTGGCACATTTGGTCCAGCCTGCGACCGCGCTCAGACCGCTCGACCTTTGTCCGAGCACTCCAGAGATCTATGAATCCGGTGATTCCGCACATCTCTTAAGGTTATTCCATTCTCTTGCTGACTAGGACAGGGAATTCAAAGGCTTCGCGCTGAAAGCGCACAATGTGCTCAGCCAACAGTTGCCAATGGCACTTTAGCCGCTACCGTTTGCTTCGCCGGATCTGTTTCGGTCAAGCGCGGTTCGCGGAATTCAGAGGCCGCGTGAAGTCGCCTCAAACAAACTGCGTAGCCCACCAGATAATACACATACCAAAGAAATGCTACTGAAGCGAAGAAACTGGACACCATATATCCAACGAGACTGGCTTCAAGTCCGATAGCCAAGTAGTGGTAGCGCGAGTTAGGACCTTTAGCGGCCGTCTCACGCGTGATTCTTCGCAAATCCTTGATTGCAGCTATTTGAAACAAGACGTAGATTACGAATGCTGTTAAACCTAATTCAGACGCCACCTGAGTGTAAGCGTTATGACTCGCGTGTTCTTTGTTGGAGTAGAGCACGTAATTCCCCATTCCAACCCCTAACAAAGGGTGACGAACAGCAATGAAGATCGATCTCTTAAGGTCATCGGTGCGGGCCTCAGCCGATCCGTCAGAGGTTGTTGCCAGGCGTTTTCCGTATCCACCGGGTGCAAGCGCTACAAACGCCACCAGGATGAAGGGCGCGAGCATTATCATCCACTTGTTTCGTCGCGCAATTCGCCAAAACAACGTGCCGCCCATACAGACGAGCCCGAGAAACCCGCCCCGTGAAAACGTCACCACAACCCCAGCTACTAGTACAAAAGCACAGGCTAAATACAACAATTTTTTGAGCCCAGCCCGTGAAGCAAAAACCAACGAAATCGCTATAGGTACAATGGTCACAAGATGAAGCGCGAGATCGTTCGGATTGTCGAACATTCCACCGATTATTCCTTTGATTCGTTCTCCGTTCGATGCAAGATTTCCCAATCTGTAATCGTTTATAGCTGCTATGCTCATTCCGCAGCTCACCAAGAGGACAAGTAGGATCAGGAGCTTTAGACGCAGCTCGGAACGAACGACGTTCACAAGCACGACGAACATCAAAACCACCTTTATATAATCGGTTGCTGAATTCCAGGCGGTTTGCACTTCTGAGGCAAGCGGAATTGAAAGCATCACACAGACGAAGAACAAAAGAACGAGGTTTACTTCCCGCGGACGAATCGTCAGCGATCCATCAACGCCAAGTTGCGTCGGCACATAAGCAACAATGGTAGCCAGGGCGATCCAGAAGGTGATTCCCTTCGTCCATGCGAGCGAAGGGAAAGTCTCGTAAGGGCGAACATACAACATTGTGGTGAATAGGAATAAACCAAAAAAGCTCAGAGTGTGACCGCGTTTGAGGATCCCGCTGAATGAAGAAGTACCTGTTACGTTCTGTTGATGCCTCGCCTCGCGGTCAATGCTATCCCTCTCAAACGATGATGCCTTGTCCGAGGTCAGGCCGGACACAGGTCGCCTTTGAAAGCCGTCTTCAGCCTGCGGAACGCCTCTTCTAGAGGCCTTCGGTTGACTTAAAGGTTCGTAGTCGAAGAATTTCGATTTGCCAGACATTCTTACGAAAGCTTGTTGCAAGTGCGCGGCTGCGCTAAACGGAAATCGTCGTGAACAAATCCATCTTAAGGCCCTTCGCCCCAAATGCAAAAGAAGCTGCAGGCGCTTTAGCGCGGCAGCCTCTTGAGAACGTCTAAAACCTGATAATTACTGGGCTAAATCACTTAGCTGCCCGATCAAACCGCCACCTCTTCTGGTTGCCCGGCAAAGACCAGTGTCTTTACGCGTTCACGCAGCGCTCCTTCGAAGCGTCGTGCCTCTTCTACTTCACAGAACGAAAGGGCGCGTAGTTCCTGCTCAATCCTGCGACGATAGTCGGATACCAGGGAGTCTGAGACTCCCAGAACTGCCGCTACTTCAAGCTGGGTCGAATGTTCGGCACTCAAATAACAGTGCCACAAAACGCCGAGAATCCGGTTGTACTGCTTCACTTTTCCCCGCACTGTCTCGTGCAGATTCTTCAGGAAGTGATCCACCAGGCCGGCAGCTTGATCCTCCGACTCACGTCGCAACAAGCGTTGTTCGGGTGTTTCGCGCCGGTCAACTGGCTCAAACTGATAACCCTCATTGTCGTTGTCATCGGTGTCCAGCGGGACCAGATAGATGTCCATTACCGGCAGCCGAGACATCACCAGACTGCGCAGGGTTCGCACGTCAATGGGCGAATCTACTGCATCGAGCACCGATACTATCAGGTCCTCGAGATCAGAATTGCTGATCACAACCTGGGAATCGCCGGTGCATCCGACCATGCGGGTATCGCGTGGCCGTACCGCAATGATTTGTACCCGCTGCTCAACGTCATGAGAGTCGCGCCGGCGCTTTCCATCAGGCCATTCACTCAACCCGTACACTCGGTCGGCAAGGCGTCGATGAGGTTCGTCGTCGATGCCACTCGAATCAAAACGGCGAAAGTTTGAGCTTGACTGAATCAACGTGGAGATACGCCGGGCAAGCCGGTAACTCTCCGGATGGCGTTTTCTTAACTCGGCAGTAAGAAGGTTTGTGAGTTCGATCTGACTAATCTCGCATTCGATCTCATAGTCAGTCATCTCGGTATCGAGATAGTGTTCAAAACGGTTCTTGCTCAAGAGCTGAACAAACAGCTCCTGGGTCAAATCGGTAAAAGCAGACGACGCACCCTCTTCAACCAACAAGCCAGCACTTCGCGACGCCCTTACAAGCGGATGGTGCGAGACGACCCGGTGTAACTCCGACCAAAGACGGCTGACATCAGAATTCCGAAGACTTTCGACCCACTTGCCGCTCTTGCCCTGACGTTCGTTTGGTCGCCGTGCTCGCTGCTGCTGCGGGGGCTGTTCGGCACCGAGCTCAACTTCTTTTTGGTAATCTTGACTGGTAGATTTCACAGGAATTTTCCGTAATGGCCCGAAGGTGACTTGTGTATAGGTCAAGCGAATGTGTCGATGGTTCGATTTGAATAAGTGTGACGTCTGGTTAACCGGCCGTAGTCTGAGGATTTACCTGGCCACCTGGCAGAGAGGAAACGTAGAACAAGGGGTTAACTGCGACTAGCTGTCCAGGATCGGATTCGTGAGGGACGATTCCAGGATTTTGAACTAACAGAATTGGCCGTATTCGCAATAACTGATTACTCAAATCTCGGTTCCGAGATTGAAGCTGTAGGGTTCTGGAGCCCGATTCCGCACGAAAACAGGTGGGCTGTCCTGGAAAGTTGGATCAACGGCGGATGGGCCGCTTGACCTGACGCCAGCCATCTTAACAGGGTTTTAAAGAATGGGCAACAAGTTTTTACATGAGGGGGTAGGCCGGGATTTCATTGCAAAAAAACAGGGTTACGGGGCAAGAAAGCTCTGGAAGACCGGCTTAATTCACCATTTTACTCCTGTTGAACAAGGCGAGTTTCGCACGCGCGGCCCATTAAAGCTGGGAAGCTCAAAGCCCCTTTGCCTCTCTTTCATCCGGGTGGATGCATGCAAGACTAGATAGCGAACAGGAAGTCCACGAACGAAGAAATGAACGGTCTACGCACAACCTCATTCCGAAAAACCGCGGCCTGCCCGTCGGAGACTGTTCTTATTTCCTACAATTTACAGAAGCTATCCCACCAGTTCATGGCCCTCGTGCAAGTACATTTGTTCTGCTGTGATTTTTGTTCCGCCGAGCTACCTCTACTCACCTACTATTCTCAACCGAGGCGAGGTGACTCAAAGGTGCCGGAGATTCCGATGAATCTCAGAATACTGGCGGAATCGCTTTTATTCCGGAGCGACAAGACTCGACGGCGGAGGTAACATTCCAATCTTTGCTGGAGGCCTCATATTTGCCGGAGGCCTCATAAAGGATCGCCTGCTTCAAGACCGTTCGTCTTACTCGCCGGCAGCTCGATCAGGAAAACACTTCCTTCGCCCAGCTTCGATTCAACCCGGACATCACCACCGTGGGCTCTCGCCAAGTGTTTCACTATAGCCAGCCCCAAACCGGTGCCTCCAAGCTCTCTAGACCGTGCCCTATCAACCCGGTAAAAGCGTTCAAATAACCGTTCGAGGTGCTGCGCCGGAATACCCTCTCCCGTGTCCTGCACCATTATCCGGTCGAGGGCGCCCGCTTCGCTGCGAATACTCACTCGGCCTTGTTTGCGGTTGAACTTGATTGCGTTTTCGAGCAGGTTGGTGAGCATCTGCTCGAGCCGTCTGGCATCCGCATGAATGACAGCGTCAGAATCAATTTGATTATCGATCGTAATGTCTCCGGCGGCGGCCCTGGCTGCCAGTGAAGCCACGACATCGTTTACCAGGGGACGCAACTCGACATCGCGTGGCTCAACTCTGACGTTACCCGCTTCGATTGCACTAAGTTCGAGAATATCGTCAATCAAATGCTGCATGCGCGCAGCATTCTTGCGGATGATGGCAAGGAACCTGCGGTTGTCATCGTTTTCCTCGAGCTTATCGCTCTCTAGCGTTTCAACGAACGCCAGTATTGCTGTCAACGGAGTTCGCAATTCATGCGAAACGTTGGAAAGAAATTCCTGACGGACGCGTTCGAGTTTTTCCAGCCGGCTGATGTCGAAGAAGACACCAATAGCGCCGTCCGTGGGCCCCCCGTCGTCGTCGCCTAACGGCACGACGCGCAGATCAAAAATCCGCCGCGACGGTTCGTGAATCTCCACTTTGACGCCGGATCTTTCCTTGCCTTTCAGGGCGTCAAGGAAAGCGTCATAGATCGCCGGGTTGCGAGTTAACTCGGTCAATCTTTTCCTGTTGGGATTACCGTCAGCCAGGGCAAATAGCTTGTGAGCCGCGGAATTGGATGCGACTACGCGCAAATCCCTGTCAACGACAACTAAGCCCTCACGCATGCCGCTCATCGTCGCTTCGAGAAGTGTGCCTGAGGCGAACTCTTCAGTTGACTCACGGCCGCTCGCGACAGACTGTCGCTCGCCCTTCGGGTTCGAAGATTGTTCGCTTTGTTTATGGAAGTAACCGGATGCCAAAAGCAATCCGGCACTGAGGCTGAGCAGACCTATGAACAGCGCGTTGGTTGCTGGAAACAAGATGAGGATCACGACCGCGAGCAAGACGCACACCACGCCCAGGAAGAGACTGTAACGGCTGAGCACTCTGGTCATCCTCTTTCTCGCCGCTTCGTATGATGCACGTGGATCCTACTGATTTTTCAGCGGCGTCTTAACTCTGCTGTTCACACTGATTGGCCAGCAGCGGGATTCGCGACCCGGCATCCGATGAAACGATATCCGACACCCACCACCGTTTCTATGCAGTCACCACAACCGCCCAATTTCTGGCGTAATCGCCGGATGTGAACATCCAGGGTTCTGGCATCACCGTAGTAACTATAACCCCAAACGCTGTCTAACAACTGCTGGCGGGTAACGACGCGATCGGGACTCCGGGCAAGTACGGCAAGCAAGGTGAATTCTTTGTTGGTGAGCTTGATCCGCGAGCCATCGCAAACCACGCGGACGTCTCCAAAATCGATTGACAAATGATCATCTTCGTAGTGTTTCGCTGCATTTTCGTCGGCGCGTCGAAGGACCGCGCGCACCCGGGCCATGAGTTCCCTAACGGAAAACGGCTTGGTTATGTAATCGTCAGCGCCCAGGTCCAGTCCGGCCACACGATCAGATTCTGAGGTCTTTGCCGTCAACATAATGATAGGTGTCCGCCGAGTGAGGGGTTCGCGCCGGAAACGGCGGCAGAGCTCAATGCCGCTCATTCCCGGCAACATCAGGTCCAGAATAATGAGTAGAGGCGGCTTTCGCTCGTTGAGACCCTCGATCAAACCTTGTTCGCCGGTTGCCGCAACGATGGTGTCCAACCCTTCTCTTTCGAGGTTGTACTTCACACTCTCGGATATATCAGGATCGTCCTCGACGATAAGAACGGGTCGGCTCATGATCAGTTATTGTGCTTAATGATGGCAGCTTCAGCCATGTAAACCGTCAACTCGCAAATGTCTTTGACGTAGTCACCAACGCGCTCCAGATGTTTGGCGACGAACAGCAGGCGCGCATCTCTGGTCGCTGTTTGGGGCTCCGTGACCATCTTCCCGATCAGATCGCGAAACACCCGGTTGTATAGCTCGTTGATTTCCCAATCGCGTTTAATAATCTCGCGAGCGGCATGGGCATCAATCAACGTAAAGGCATCCAAAGCCGCGCGCAGCATTGAAGCCGCGTGATCAGCCATTTGTTGGAGCTCACGATTGCGCTCGAGCTCGGGCTCGTCGTTCAGATTGATGGCCGCGCGCGCGATATTGCAGGCGTGATCCGCAATTCGCTCCAGCACCGGCGTCATTTTCGCCACAGAAAACACAAAGCGCAGATCGCGAGCTGCCGGTTGGCGAAGGGCGATTATGTCGATGCACTGCCGATCAATTTCCACTTCCATCTCGTCAATGGTGTCATCGTGCTCCAGCACTTCGCGAGCGAGATTGCTGTCGCGTTCCATCAACGAATGCATGGCGCGCTCTATCGCAGTTTCGGCCTCACCGCCCAACACCAACACCCGATCGCGCAGCCGGTTCAGATCGTTATCGAGATGTCTGTGTAAGTCCACTGATCTGTCTTTCTTCCATAACTTCCAGATTAGAATCTCGCTATATCATACAATGCAACACTTCTTCTTATCGTTTCGTGTGATTTCGTGAGCGATCCGCGAAATCCGCTTATCCAAAGCGTCCGGTAATGTAGTCTTCAGTAACTTTCTCATTGGGAGCCGTAAACATCTTCTCGGTTGAATTTACCTCAATCAGCTTGCCTAACAAAAAGAATGCCGTGGTATCAGAAACGCGCGCGGCTTGCTGCATATTGTGCGTGACAATCACGATTGTGTAGTGCTGCTTCAAATCTACTATCAGCTCTTCGATTTTCGAAGTCGCAAGGGGGTCCAGAGCCGAGGCCGGTTCATCCATGAGCACTATGCTGGGCCGGATCGCGAGGGCGCGGGCGATACATAAGCGTTGTTGTTGGCCGCCCGAAAGGCTGAACGCAGACTGCTTCAGGCGATCCTTAACCTCTTCCCAAAGCGCCGCGTCCCTGAGCGCTTCTTCTACACGTTCCTCCAATTCGGTCCTGCCACTGGTCAAACGATTGATTCGCAGGCCATACGCCACGTTATCAAAAATTGACTTGGGGAAAGGGTTCGACTTTTGAAATACCATGCCGACGCGACGGCGCAGCTCCACAACGTCGGTGCCTGGAGAATAAACATTCTGGCCATCAATCAATATTTCTCCTTCAATGCGTGTGCCCGGAATTACGTCGTTCATCCTGTTGAGCGTTCGCAGGAACGTTGATTTGCCGCAGCCGGAGGGGCCAATAAAAGCCATTACAATGCGTTCGGGAACCTTCAGAGAAATGTCATAAAGAGCTTGCGCGCGGCCGTAGTAGAAATTGAGGCCGCTAACCGTGACCTTCGACGGATTCCCTTCCGCCGCAGACTTATTGTCCTGCCGGCCGCCCGACGCGCGGGTATTTGGTCTCAAACTCACAACAGGTGTTGACATTTGCGAGCTAAAACCTCTTTCGCGTCAAAATTCGAACGCCAATGTTGATGGTCAGGATGATCGACATCAGGACGAGGGTGGCGGCCCACGCCTGAGCATGCCATTCGTCGTAGGGTGAGATCGCATAGTTGTAGATCTGCACAGTCAGCGAGGCAATCGGTTGATCCAGATAATAGCTGAAGAACCGGCTGCCAAAAGCTGTAAACAGGAGCGGGGCAGTCTCACCGGACACGCGAGCGATGGCGAGCATTGCCCCCGTCACAATTCCTGACGAGGCGGCGGGAATCACGATACCCAGGGTTACGCGCCATTGCGGTGCTCCCAAAGCCAGAGCGCCCTCGCGCAGACTTTGTGGAACCAGCCTGATCATTTCCTCGGTGGTTCTCGAGACGATGGGAATCATTATTATTGCCAGCGCGATGCCGCCTGCCAGAGCCGAGAAGTGCTTTAAAGGCAGAACCACAACGGCATAGGCGAAGACGCCTACGACGATTGACGGAGTTCCGGTCATCGTGTCGGCAACAAAGCGAACGGCGCTGCCAAACCGACCAGTACCAAACTCCGACAAGTAAACTCCAGTTGCAATCCCGAGCGGCAAGCCAATGGCGGAGGAGAGCAGCAAAAGGATGAGAGTGCCCAGTATCGCGTTCCCGATACCTCCCCCCTCACCAACCGGCTGCGGACTTTCGATTAGGAAACGAAGATTTACGGCGCCGATTCCTCGCCAGGCTATGTACCCCAGAATGACTGCCAGTATGCCGACCGCGACAAAAGTGCAGACCGCCGTCAGCGTTGTCATGACAGCACTATTCAGCCGGCGCAATCGATCAGCTTGGTTCATCAGACTGGCGCTCCTGCGCCCGCGGTTCGCCGGGTAACGCTGCGCACCAGTAATCTGGCGGCGCCGTTCACCAGAAAAGTCACCAGAAAAAGAATTAGCCCCAACTCCACCAGGGCGCTCAAGTACAAATCCTGTGTCGCCTCGGTAAACTCGTTAGCTATTGCCGAAGCAATGGTGTAACCCGGCTCAAACAACGAGATGCTGATTTGTGGGCGATTTCCGATAACCATTGTGACGGCCATCGTTTCACCCAATGCTCGTCCAAGTCCCAGAATGATCGCTCCGGCGATGCCAGGCACACCATTCACGAGGACTACCCGCGTCGTTTCCCACTTAGTCGCTCCCAGCGCCAGGGCTGCTTCACGTTGCGAGCTCGGCACGGCTTCAAGCACATCGCGCACGACGGCAGAAATGATCGGTGTCACCATGATGGCCAGAATTATTCCACCGGTGAGCAATCCGATTCCTGTAATTGATCCCTGAAACAACGGCAAGAAACCAAACCACTTCGCGAGAAATGGCTCAACATAGACCCGAAGGACCGGAGCGAGAACAAAGATGCCCCAGAGTCCATAAACGACCGAGGGAATCGCGGCGAGCAACTCAACTAGAAACCCTACCGGACGCGCCAGATAGTAAGGCGCCTGTTCAACGAGGAATATCGCAATGCCCAGTGACAGCGGCACACTGATCAATAGCGCGATTAGAGACGAAACAATCGTTCCGTAAATGAACGGCAGCGCACCGAACTCTCCCTTAATTGGATTCCAAGCCTGGCCAGTCAGAAACCCGAACCCGAATTGCCTGAGTGAAAGCATCGAATCGGACAGGAGTGCGACAACCATCGACACTACCAAAACGAGCAACAACAAACCTGCTGAAAACATCGCCGCTTTGAAAATGGCGTCGCCGGTGTTGCCTGTTGGGGACAGCGACCGGCGCCAACGCCCGAGAAGGGTCGGGAGCCTCTGACGCCGAGTCGGAAAGGAAGCAGTGGAGGGTTCGTCACTCATTCAGATCGAGATTGGATCCGCAAGCCTCTATCTTTATTGATTGCGTCGTCTGAGGCATTTGCGCGCCTAGACGGTTGCGTTCCCAAAAACGCTCGCAGCCCTCCCCGGTTCAACTCTAACGAAGCGGTTTACCGCCAGACGTGATGGAATTGATCTTCACCTCCGCGCGTTGGACAATCTCTCCCGGCAAAGGGGCATATTGCAGGTCCTTCGCGTACTTCTCGCCGTCGTGAATTCCCCACCATAGAAAATCAACCAGCGCACTTCCTTTGGTTGCATCTTTCTGCTCTTTGTAGACAAGGATGTAGGTATAACTCGAGATGGGATAAGCGCCCTTACCGGCAGCATTCGTGATCGAAACCCGGAGATCGTCCGGGGTGGAGGCGAGTGATTCCGCTGCCGCAGCAGTAACGGCCTCAAGCGTAGGCTGGATGAAGTCGCCCGCAAGGTTTTTGATTGAAGCTACGGGCAATTTGTTTTGGACAGCATAGGCAAGCTCGACATAGCCGATGGTGTTAGGTGTGTTTTTTACCTGTCCGGTTACGCCTTCATTACCCTTGCCACCAATTCCAACCGGCCAGGAAGGAGAGGTACCCGCTCCGACCTTCTCTTTCCATTCCGGGCTCACCTTGGAAAGATAATCAGTAAAGACAGCTGACGTGCCGCTGCCATCAGATCTGTGAACGACAGTAATGTCCGTGCCTGGAAGAGGCGCATTTGGGTTGTCTGCCTTGATCCTGTTGTCGTTCCACTTCTTGATCTTGCCCAGGAAGATGTCGGCAATCACATCAGGAGAAAACTTAAGCGTCTCGGTTACTCCAGTGAGATTATAGGTCAGCACGACGGCCCCCAGGACCGTCGGAACGTGCAGTATTGGACCGGGAGCGGCTTTCAGATCCTCATCCTTCATCGGCGAGTCTGAGGCCCCAAAGTCGACCGTTTGCGCTTGTATCTGCTTTATCCCACCTCCCGATCCGATTGACTGATAATCAATCTTCACGTTGGGATGCAGTTTTCCATAGTCGCTGATCCATTTTTGGTAAAGCGGGTTGGGAAAAGTTGCCCCAGCACCCTGTAAACTGACGACACCGGCACTGCCCGCCGGTCCCTTGCCGCCGCTGCACGAACCAAACAATGTTCCGAGTGATACTAGTGCCAGAAGCGTGGCTATCGCAGATAGCTGTCGAAAGCTGGGCATCGTATTCTCCTAAACTGGGTTGATGAAACGAACGACCAGACTAGATTCGCGGTGTTACATCTACCTGAATTTCAGCTGAACTCTGTGTGAACTGTGCCGCGTCATTTTCCGCTTTCAGGGACCACCAGGCGATATCCGACGTTGACCATGGTGTCTATCTGGAGCTTGAAAGGCGCGAGCTTGTTTCGCAGCCGGTAGATGTAGACGTGCAGGCTCTCTGAATTCAAGGGCTTGGAACTGCCCCAGGCGTGTCCCCACTGATCTTCGGCCGTGACAATTCTCCCGGGTGAGCGCGCCAGCCTGGAAATGATCAGGAACTCGGTACGGGCCAGCTTGAGCGCATGCCCGGCGCAAGCGATGTAATAATTCTCGTGCTCCACCCGGAGGTAGCCGTCGTCATAAACGTCGTCTCCGGCTTGGGCCAAATTTGCCATGTTTTTGATCGGCATTTCAACGAGAGACATCTGGTTCCTCACGTGCGATTTGCGGCCGCCCAACATCAAGGTTGAGCGGCCATTAGCGTCAGCCAAAAGGTCAGAAGTTTAATCGCAAGGCAAACTGAATCTGCCTGCTTGTCCCGAGCCCGACATCGCGAACGACAGTCTGGCGGAGGAGCCCGAACGTTTGTCCGGCAAGTGACTGCGAGTACGCCTGACCTGGTTGTAAGCCTGAACCAAAAGTAAAGATGCCGCCCGCCTGGGTGAAACTGGGAAGAGCAAGATTGAAACGAGATCCGGGAACGTCGAAGTTTGCGCGATTGAAAAGATTGAAGACCTCCGTCCGGAACTCAACGCTTTTTGACTCCGAGAAACGGAAGCGCTTATTCAGGATGAGATCAAATTGAGCGAAATTGGGGCCACGCAGGAAATTGCGGGGCGTGTCTCCAAAGGTTCCCGGCGCCGGAGCGGTGAACGCAGCAGGATTCAGCACGTTTCTGTCGTTATTCAAGTAGGGGCTTACTCCTGCGACCAGATTAGGACGTCTGACGTTGCGCGACGCACCACCGCCAGGAGTATTAACCACTGCTATGAAACCTGGGGGCAACGGGTTTGCCGCATTGACCGTGCCAGGCAACTGGGCCACAAAGCCGTTCGCGAAAGTGGAAGTTGCACCACCAGCACCCGTTGGCACCACACACCCCGCCGTGTTCGCGCACTGAATAACGACATCAGGCCGGACAATCCCGATCTCGAGCGGCAAGCCGGAACGCGCATTAACGATCGTGCCGATCTCCCAATCGCCAAGCAGGGCATTGCCGAGTCCGCCGAAGTCGTGCGATTTTCCCTTGCCAAAGGGTAGTTCATAAAGAGCGCTGAAGTTAAAACTATGGCGTACATCAAAGTTATTGTAGCCATTGTCGTAGTTATACTCTGCGAGCGCGCGGGCATTATTTGCGGCTGTCCGCGCCTCGTTTGATCCTGCTGTATTGCCAAAGCTGCGTGCGAAAGTGTATTGGGAGTTCAGGACAACTCCATTGCTGAACCGGCGACTAAGAGACATTTGTAACGCCCGATAACTGTCGTGTCCGCCGCTGGTCTTAAAGTCGACTTCGGCAAATGGGTTCTGTACTGTCGATGTTCCAGAAACAATCGCGAATTCGCGGATAGTGTTCACGGCGATGACCTGGCCGGCGGCATTCGTCCGATTCACTACGCCAAAAGTCGTCGGCAGCGGAGTGCCATCAAGAATTGTCGTCTGTCCCGGAAGGATCCGGTTGGCAACGCTGCGCAGAAACAGGTTGCGTCCTTGCGATCCAACAAATCCGGCTGTCAAAACAAGCTGGTACGGTAATTCTTGTTGCCATGAGAAGCCGTACTGATAAATTTTTTCCGGAACAAGATACTCTCCCGCATAGGCCCTCGGCTGATACGAACGTGTGTTCGGGTTATTCAAAAAGAACGTTGTGGCCGCGGATGGATCAAGTGGGAACGCAAGAGGCGGCCCAGCGGGAAAGATGGGGTTGGTCGTAAAGCTTGCACTTACTCTGTCACTCTCAATTGGCTGAATCTGGTCTTCAGTCTGACCTGGACCATAGTAGATCCCGAACCCGCCACGTAGAACCGTTCGGCCACCGCTGAAGTAGCCAGTCCCGGAAGGATTTGGGGACCAGGTTAGCGCCACTCGCGGGCCAAAACTATTCTTCGAGGTCTTGAAAGCCGCTTCGTGTGGGTCCCGCAAGTGACCGGTGTTGATGTCAAATAGCACCTGAAGATTCCGGTCTTCGCGCAAGGGCGTGTAGTACTCGTATCGCAGGCCGTAGTTCAGCGTTATTCCAGGTCCAAGTTTCCACTCATCCTGCGCGTAGCCAATGTAGTACTCCTGTTTGGCGAATCTTTGCCCCGTAGCACCATCATTGAATGGAGACGGCGCACTCACATCTCCAAGGAATTGAATTGACTGGAGCGAGTTGATTAGAAAGTTGTTGATGCTTGAATATGTATAAGTGGTGCCCCCCTGCCTGTCAGTGTAGAGACGAATCGCCCGGACTTCGCCACCAAACTTGAAGACATGGTTTCCCTTCGTCCAGCTTAAGTTATCAATGAAAGAGAGGGAGTAGGGTGTGTATGGTTGGCCTCGTCCGTTTGTTGCGCTATTAGCTCGAACCAGGCCGCCGGGAGACGCTACCCCGGCGTTCGCACCCTGGCCTGGAAGAGCAAAGCCGGCAACGCTGCCCGCGATGTTAAGTGAGACACTGGAGAAATCAATGCCGTTCAGGGTCGGAGCAATCCCATTGATCCGCGAGAGCGCCGAATTGTACCCAATCTTGAATTCGTTCAGTAGCGTCGGCTTGAGGATCGATTGCCAGGCAAGCACAGCGTTCTGAGGAACGCTCCTAATAGCGATACGTCTGCCTGTAACACCTTCCGGTTGATTGTTAGTGCCTTGATCGCGAAAGAAGCGAAAATATGCTGAGTTTGACGCGTTCACTTTATAGTCGAACCTGAATGCCACCGAATTCTCATCAACCTGGTTGGTCGACTGCAGTTGCACGGTATCAAAAAGATCGGGACCCGTACGAACGGTCACCGCGTTCGGCGCGCGAAAGGCCGGAATCAGACTGGCGCTGGTGGCATTGCATGCAATTGTCCCCGTGCCCAGCGGAGGACCGCAGATGCGAGAAGCCAAACCCGGAACCGCCTCGATTGAATTAACACCGCCGCGTAACCGGTAACCCTCGTATGAAAAGAAAAAGAACGCTTTGTCTTTACGAACTGGACCACCAATTGATCCACCAAACTGATTAAGACGGAGCTTGCTTTTCTGTCCGATAATGTTGTCGAAAAAGTTTGGCGCGTCGAGCGCATCATTCCGCAAAAACTCAAATAGTGAGCCGTGGTATTTGTTTCCGCCTGACTTCGTAACCACATTGATCTGTCCACCCGTGCCGGTGCCTTGTTCCGCCGGATAGTTATTTGAATCCACGCGAAATTCCTGCACGTTCTCGAGCGAAGACTGGAGACGGAAAGGCGTCGGTACTTCTCCGTTGAGATTACCCGGTGAGGCGTCGATGATCGCGGTGCCTTCGATTCCGTCATATCGCACAATATTTTGTTCGACCGCGCGGCCGGAGAACCTGATGTCTCCAAAGGTACCTGAACCAGTATTCACCGATCCGGGTGCTTGCAAGTAGAGTTGAGATAGCTGGCGACCATTTATTGGCAAGCCTTCCACTTCGCGTGGATTGACATTCACATTCATGCTTGCTGAATCGACCGTCATCGCGCTTTCCCCGCCTGCGACGATGTTCACACTCTCCTGAAGCCCGGCCGGCTGAACCGTCAGATCAAGTTTCAATTCCTGACCGACAAGTACTTGCACTGTTGCAGTCGCGGTCAGCCCCTGGGCCGTTACTGTGAGCACATACGAAGACGGCTTGAGTGAAGCAACGATGTAGGTACCGTCATTTATGCTGGTTGTCGTGCGTTCCTCGCCGGTGCGCTCATTCTTAACCAGGATCGTAGCGCCGGGGACCAACCCGCCGTTGGAATCCTTTACGGTTCCGGAAATTCGGCCACTGTCCGTTTGACCGTTCCCTTGAAATGGCATGACAAACAAAAGGAGTAAGGCGAACGCGATTAGCGAATAGTGGCCAAATCTTTGGGGGGCCGTAGTAGACATGTTGATTCTCCTGTGATTGTTGAGTGGATCTGTAAACAAAGGAAAGCCCTGGGCCTTCACAGAAAGACTGATTGCATCAGTTCGAAAAACGGACTGTAGCAACGTAAGGTTAAAGAACTGTGAATTGGGCCTTAAAAGGTTGTTAACCGGAGGTATTGAATGGATAGGGCATGAGGGGGGTGCTGCTGATCCTAAATCTGTTTAGTTAACATAAACGTAACTTGGGTGTAACACGGGATCTGTAAGCTTCTCGCCTCCGAACAAACTGATTCAAATCCAATCGCCGGCAGCATTCAATGTCACTCTCAAACGAACTAAGCAGCGAGATCGCTGCAGCCATACTGTCAGCCAGCAATAAAACATCTCAGGAACTCAAGGCTTTGGAGGACGTTGTCTTTCGCGTTCACTCAACGCTCAAACAAATGGATGACCGGGCACGGAGTGACCGCAGTAAGCTCAAAGCCGAGACCGGCAGGACCGCTACCTCAAGCGGAGCTAGTTGATTTTTTTATTTCGTGTGATTTCGTGGACTAACAAAACTCTCCAGCTGCTTTCTGATTTCATCGCGAGCCTTTCGGAAACCGGCCAGGCGCGCTGCTTTATCACCCTCTAACGCCGCCGGATCTTCGATGCTCCAATGTATTCGCTGGGCCTTGCCGGGAAACATCGGACATTGCTGGTTCGCGTTGTCACAGACAGTAATAACGTAATCGAAGGGGTTTCCCAGAAACTCATCAACCGATTTAGAGCGGTGTCCGGAAATATCTATTCCTGCCTCCCGCATGACTTCGATTGCTTCCGGTTTTACATTCGTCGGCTCAACTCCCGCGCTCGCGACTTCAAAGCGATTGCCCGCCAAATGACGCAGCAAACCTTCTGCCATCTGACTCCGGGCTGAATTTCCGGTGCAGAGGATCAGTACTCTCTTTTTTTCAGTCATCAGTGTTCAGCTCCGCTGCGGACCCTACAATTACCGCCTCGGCCTGGCGAGGGATTGATGGCGCCAACCAGCGAAACAAAACTGTTGCCGCCGTCGCACCGAGCAACTGTGCTCCAATAAACGCCGGCGTATCGATCGGCCGAATACCCGCGAAGGTATCGCTAGCCGAGCGCGCCAGCGTGACCGCCGGGTTGGCAAATGAAGTTGATGCCGTGAACCAATATGCTGCCATTATGTAGGCAGCAACCGCAAACGCGATCAGTCGCGAGCGGACGCGCACACAGCCCCAGATCACCACGAGCAAGCCAAAGGTAGCAATGAATTTACTGAATAGTTGCGGCAGGCCGTTCCGTTGATGATGTGACGCAAAGAAAACCCGCAAGTCAAACATGAGGTTCGCAGCGGCGACACCCGCAAAGGCGCCCGTGAGCTGGGCGCAGAGATACGCGGGTACATCTTTCCACTTGATTCCACCTCGCCAGGCATCGGCAATCGTCACGGCAGGATTGAAATGCGCGCCAGAGATAGAACCAAAGTCAGAATCAAGGCTGCCAGCGCTGCGCCAGTAGCAACCGTGTTGGCAAGCAAAGCCACCGCCATGTTTCCATCCGCCAGGCGTTGGCCCATGATGCCGGATCCCACCACGGCGGCCAACAGCATTGCGGTGCCGACGGCTTCGGCCACAGCGCGACGCGTCAGGTCCATAGTCCCAAGACTACTACGATCATTTGCGGTTGTGGTAAAAAAACAGAAAAGTTGTGAGGGCTTCTTATCTCAAAGTCGCTACGCGCCGCTCGTCTAAGCCGCCTACGAGCCGGGCATCCCAAATGAGCCAGTAGTGGCGCGTCGCAGCTCCGCTTTCCTCGACAAAGGAGAGTCGAACAAACTGTGTTCTGAAATCGCTGCTCGCGGCGATTGGGAAAAGAGTGTGGAAGTAATCGACTCGCAAGGGAAGGCCGCATTCCTGCCGCATCTGATTCAAGTGTGTCTCACAATCACCCAATTCACCCTGGGTTGTTGTGTCCTCAGAGTCTTCGACGGCATGGTCCAACTCATGAAGCACCGCCCAGCCAACGTTGAACGCTTGTAGCGCCGGCCCGTCGCCCATGAGGTAATCGAAATCGGCAAAATCTACTAACACGACAAAGACTGGGGGAGGATTCTGAGGTTGGTGTTTCCATCTGCCGGGAACAACCCGAGCAAAAACCACGTCGGCTCGCCGGCTTGCATCTTCAATGATGATTACGCGAGAACCGTAAACAGCCCGCTTGAGCAATGCCCTCGCACTGACAGAACCATCCGAAACAACCTTGGGATTGAAGTGCAGAGCGCCCGAGCTATCAAACGACAAATCGTGAAACCCTGTAATTTGCCTAAGCTTAACTTCCAGCTGGGCCCGCTGTTCGGGCGAAACATCTTCCCTACAGATGACATGACTGGCCGGATTTCCGCTCGCTGATGTGAAGGCCGCAAGCAGAACCATGCTGACGAGGCAACACAGTCTCGGAATTATGGAGAACGGTATCCTCTGGGCTGCGGGCAACAAATAAATACCCTCCCAAATCGGACCGGCGAAGTTTAGGCATGCGTCGGTTCAGGACTTTACTGAGCGCCTTTTGGGGGCGGTGCAACTTGGTTCATGTTACCAAAATGTTAACGACACGGGTTAAATTTTTTCTTGCACGCTTTTTGCCTGAACTGTGTCTGAATTTCCGCTGAATAGGGAGATTAGAAATTGGTTTGATACCACTTAAGAGCCGAAATTCGCAGGTTGGGAAGGTGGGCTTGCCCCCGCTCAAGATCCGCATTCACTCAACACGGAGATCGGCCTGAAAGTTGCGAAAAGTTCCTTCGCTTAGGCGCTGTCGATTCAGGGTTGAGTGGGTTCGGATCTTGAGCGGGGGCAAGCCCACCTTCCCAACCTGCGAATTTCCGCTCCTTGAGTGGTATCCCGGACCTACTCTGATTTCTCACAGCTTCTGATGCTGGGGGATTCAAGAGTATTTACGCATTCATGGCAGGCACCTCGGGTCTTAACGAACAATTAAGGCGGAAGCCACACACAATTAACCCTGTTGCGCTACACCTCGGTGGAAACTGAAGTAAGGAGTAAGCGATGAGCAAAGCTCAACTGCGCACAAGGTTCTACGTAATATGTGTTTGGTGTGGCGTGGCGTGGCGATTCGAGAGGACAAATACCAGGACTCAGAAGGAATGTGCTTGCGTTGTTTCTACAAAATTCTTAGTCAGCGCTATCAGACGCAACGAAGAGCGCGTTACGGTGAAGGAGTCAGCGATCGATAGACTGACCGCGAAGAGTTCAAGTTAAGACAATCGCGATTATCATTGGGCAGACGGGGAGAACGGGAAGGTAGAAGTAACGCAAGCTGTTAGCTTGTGGGGAATTGAGTTCATTCAACGTCGGACGCAAGCTAACAGCTTGCGTTACAGATAAGTGCAGATCTGGTACAAACATCCCGACAAAAAGCAGCCCCGACAGGTCCGCGAGCTGCCGGGGCTGGAGCAATGATCGTTTCAGTCAGGCCGCGACGCACTCTGAACTAAACGAGTGAATCGGGAATTTGGTAGGAGTACCGGTTACCGGCGCGACCCTCTCTCCGGACGAACGCATTTGCTGAATGGGAGCCAGGAGATTTTGATCCACTTGCCAGTATGTCGCTTTCGCGAGTGCCAGTTAACCGAACGAAGCTATTCTCAACTGCCCGTGCTAACTCTCCGTTACCAGAACGTTAAATAGTAGTTAAGGGGTGACAATCCAGTTTAGCTTGCAAATCCCTGGCACCAGCTTCCAGTCATCCGCTGCTACATCAATGAGCGCAAGAGTGGATGTCGACATGGACTCACTACCACCAGTTAACAATCTCAGGAGATCTTCCAGTCCAGGATTATGACCGACCAACAGCGCGCTTTCGCGCTGCGAGTCGATCGTTGTCACCACCTCGAGCAACTGTTGTGGGCCGGCTTCGTAAAGGCGCCGGTCGTAAAGAGCCTCCACATTAATTTCGGCAGCCTGCATCATTAACTCGGTTGTTTGACGCGCACGCTTTGCCGCTGAGCTGATAACAAACTCAAAACGAATTTGATGCTCGTGTATGTATCGACCCACACGCGTGGCATCGGCAATGCCGCGCTCCGTAAGCGTTCGATCAAAATCAAAGCCGCCGGCCTCTACTGGAATCGTCTTGGCGTGTCGCAATAATAAGAGACCTTTCATATCCGTGTGTCTGACTGTGCCGGTTGCTGTGATACCCTAGCAAATTGCTGAAAATGCACGAAGCCAGCTTGCTACTTCGTTTTGATTGCGTGGATCGTACTGGTTTTCAGCAACTCGCTGGGAAATAGCTGTGCCTCAACTGGTAATTCCGAGATCCACCCGAATCAATAATCGCGTCCGAAAAATTCGGATGCGCGCCCGGTATACCCGCCGCGAACTGGAGCGCATTGCTCAAACCCCGACACTCGGTGGACTATTTCTATCATTTCTGAAGATCGGGTTGGTAGGTTTTGGTGGCGGTCTGGCCGTAATCGCCCAGATCAGATCTCTCACTGTGCAGCAAAGGCGCTGGTTGACGGAACAGGAGTTTGCCGCCGGCTTTGCGCTCGCCCAAACATTGCCAGGTACTGCCGCCGGCAACACTGCCACTTACGTTGGCCTGAAGCTGCGCGGCTGGCGCGGCGCCTCCGTTGCCTTGACCGGTTTTATTCTGCCATCGATGTTGATGATGATCCTGCTCGCCATCCTCTATCGACATTTACGTTATCTTCCTGACACCGACCGGCTTTTCCACGGCTTGAACGCAGCCGTGGTCGCCCTGATCATCGTCACCGCATGGCGCATGGGCCGTCATACACTAAACCAACGATGGCAATGGGCAGTGGCGGCCGCAGCTTGTCTGACCGTTGCGTTTCTCGGCGCTACGGTGATTGAGGTGGTCCTGGCGGCTGGTGTTGTCGGCATATTTGTCGACTCATTCGCCGAAAAGCAGTTGCGGAAACTGGGTGATCTAGCCATTCGCAGGCGGAAACGAATCAGAGCGCGCGTGCTGCTGCAAAGGCGACGGCGCCGGCTCAGACGAAAATACTTTGTGGGCGGCTACCTTACTCGCGCCCTTGCCGACGAGCGCGTACGTCGCGCGGCCCTGGCAAACGAAACGGACGAGTCTCAGACACCGGTCGATTCCGCCGTTCTGGAAGCGGAAAACCGTCTGCCTGCGTTCTTCTGGTTTGGCGCTCCTGTCCCAATAATTGCCAAGTTCGGCTTGCTGCTTCTGCTCTCGACAATCTTTCTGCGACTTGGAGCAATCACGTTCGGCGGCGGATACGTGATGATCCCACTGCTCGAGGCAGAAGTCGTCCACAATCATCAATGGTTGACCCATCAGGAATTCGCAGATGCCACAACGCTCGGTCAGGTTACCCCCGGACCGGTTTTGATCACGGCCACGTTTGTCGGTTATCGGGTGGCGGGAACTCTGGGGGCTTTGGTGGCCACGATTAGCATCTTTCTTCCTTCATTCCTGATGACGATTGCAGCGGGATCTTCTCTGGCCCGCTTTCACACCAACCCGGTTGTACAGTCATTCCTGAAAGGAGTTACCCCAGCGGTGGTCGGTCTACTGGTAGCGGCCGGCTTGTCTCTCGGCCGCGCAGGCATTCATACGTGGGTGGGATTATCGATAGCGATAATTGCCGGAGTGATTCTGATTCGTTTTCGCACCAATGCCTTTTGGGTGATTATGGGGGCCGGGCTCGCGCGCTTTCTAATCGGCTTTATAGTTCAATGATGCTCGTCAATCCGTAACCCACTCATTGCGATGCTCGTTGGAAAACACTCAAATCATAATTCAATAAATCACCAATCCGATCGACGCTGATATCCGCCGGCGGGTACCTGGCAACTTCCTGTGTGTCGTGGGCGTAGTGGCCCTGACGCGGAAATACCGTGGTGACTCGCCCGCCCCAGACCTTCTTGATGGCTGTGAGAATTCGGATCTTGTCATCGACGAGGACGTAGTGCCTTGCCGGATATCGACGTTCAACATCCGCCAGTTCCTGCTCTTTGTGAATGTAGATGAGAATGTTCTCATCCACCTCCTCAGACAAACCGGAACGTTCAACCTTGCGCGGCTGAAAGACCACGTCGCCATCCGAAAGAATAACGGTTGGTCCCCATTGTTTGCATTTCTCTATTACATCGAGCGAGTTGGGAAACAACCTGTTGGCAAAGGGATAGTTAATCAGGTAAGTCGAGACGGTGAGTACCTTAGAATCGTAAGGACACTCTACCCGATAACGTTGAAGGGCGCCCAGATAGTCCGCATATCCGAGTTCACTGCGCAATGCTTCGAAGAGTGTCCAGTACCGTTCGCTGCGCTCGCGGCCGATCTCACGCTCGAGGTAGCGCCTGAGGTCCAGCGTGACTCGGTCATTGTCAAGTAAGGTGTTATCAACGTCAAAAAGGAAGACCACTTCGTGCTCCGGCATAAGAACCCCTCCCCGGATATCTTACCGCAAGCTTGAGATGAATGATCGTTACCGCAGAGGAAACCATCTAGCCGTGGCTTAACTCCCTCTCAAAACGAAAACACCAGTTGCTGCTGAAGGCGATAAGTTCTAGGTGCAAAAGCACCGAGAGGAACGAAAAAGTTTGGGGCGCTGTTACGGATCTGACTCTGAATGAACACCAGACTCTGGAAAGTTACTTTCTTCGCTATCCCGTACTCGAAGCGGAAATAGTTTGTATGGATATTCACTCCCGTCCCTGTCCCAAGGTCGTCGTCAGTCACCTGCGAGATCATCGAGTTCGCTCCCTTAATTGCATAAACATACAGGTATGAAGTGTCCCCTCTCTTCGTTATCCTGCCGACCTGCACCGCCGCGAGCAATGCATCACGCTGGTCGAGCCCGGTTCCCATGTTGCGGGCAAACTGAAAGTTGAAAGTTACCGGAAACATATGATCGCCATGTTTAAAACCCGAATAGTTCAGACGATATGTGAGACGCCCGATCTTGAAACTGCGAGCTGAATAAATGGCGCCGCCGGGTGTGGTCGTGGCGGTCCCGGTACCGGTCAATGGGCCCGATAGTGCGAGACCGAGGCCGGGCTGAATTAAAAGGACAAGCCCGTCATTCGTTGAAGCGAGCGCGATTTGATTAGGATTGCGATACAGTTGCACGTCGCCGCCGAACTGATCGCTCCATTTCTTGTTGAATTGCTGATTAAAGAGCACTCCCTGATGAAACAGGTTTGCTGACCTCCCGGTGCTTCCCACGATTTGCCCGGCGTTGGCCAACGGACTTCCGGGCGTGATGATTGCAACGTTGGGATTCGTGAGAATGTACTGCCCGGCTCGAAACTCGATGCTGCTTAAGTCGAGGGGTTTATGCTTCAGGGACCAGACATATTTCTCATTGAATCCGTTGAAGCGAATATCGTCGTCAAACAAGAACCTTGAATTGTCTGCAAAGATTTCCTGCAAGCGGCCGCCCTGGAGTTGCACGGCCTTGTTGGGGTGATAATCGATCCATGCTTCGCTGATAAAAAACGGGTGCCGAGCGGTAGTTGCGGAAAAATCCTGGTCCAGTGTGAGTGGATTGTTGATCGGTCCGGTCGCAAGTTGCCCATGGAAACTCAGATTGGGATAAAGATCCGAATCGAAGTTGAGCCGGAGGCGATAACGTGCACGAGCATTCTGTGCGTGCGTTAAAGGTGGATTCGGCGCTTTGCTTGCAGGCCGGAAAGTACCGTCAAAGCGCAACCGAAAATCACCACTAAACCGGAACGGACCTATTTTGAGGGCGCGTTCTTCTACTGCCTTCAAACGATTCTCGAGCGGGGAAGTCTGGGGATTCGCGTTTACGACGGCAGTCTCACCGCTCGAACCTTCTGGGGCGCCAGTTGCCGCCGCAACTTTCGCTTCTTCCACCGCGCCTTCATGCCCGCCCGCGCCTAATCGACCGGCCAGCAGATTAATGGTTGCTTGTTGTGCACTTATCAACTTACGCAGCTCATCGAGCTGGGCCGCCTGCTGCCTGAGCGATTCCTCCAACGCGTTGATACGCTCCCCATCGCTCGATGGCGGCTTTTCCAACCCTCCCTTTTCAGCTTTTGAGGGGTTATCAATTCCGTCGTTCTTCTGACAAGGGGTCCTGGTTGCCGCAAATAAAATCAGCGCGGTCGCAACGATGAGACAGAAAAAGGATCTCGAGCTGCTTCGCATTTTTTTTGTCCTCCGCAAGATAGGAAAGGCGAGAGCAGGAGGTTAGCCTCGCTGCCTGAACTTAGCATTAACAAGATGTTAATTCTGTGTGAAGTGGATCAGCGGGAAATCATTCTCAGGCTCGGTAGTGGATGACACGGATCTTTTCCAGCGTTACCAGTCCGTCGGTGACCATCTGATCCAGTTGAGGAAGAAATTGCTCAATCTTTTCGAGACTGTCAACAATTTCGACAATCATCGGCAGGTCTTCAGAAAGGCGGAGGATCTTCGCGGTGTGCAGAATGCTGTTCTTGCCGAAACCCATTATTCCGCGAGTGACGGTGGCGCCCGCCAATCCATTCTCTCGGGCTTTCAATACGATCGACTCGTATAGTGGATGATGCCCATGACGATCACTTTCGCCGATGAATATCCGCAGCAGATAACCGTCTTCAGGTATTTTCATTGTTACCCTTACAACAGCCTGGCAAGCATGTAGCCAGCCCACACTGCGAACAGACCCAGGACATTTGAAACAACAACATTTATGGTCGCCAGGCCAAGCTCGCCATCCCTGAGCAGGGTGAAGGTCTGCAAGCCAAAAGAAGAGAACGTGGTGAACCCACCCAGAAACCCGATCATTGCGGCAATCCGCATCTCCGGGTTCACGACAAATCGCTCCTGTAATAGGTAGGCGAGAGCGCCGGCAAAAAAACAGCCTGTAACATTCACTACCAGCGTTCCGGCGGGAAATGTCTCACCGAATCGACGCGCAACAACACCGGATAGTCCGTATCGAGCCAGCGTGCCCAGTAAACCCGCGACGCCAATGTAAATGAGTCTCTGCAAGCTGTTTTGGTATGTCCTGAACCTTCAGAGTCTGTCGGGACTAACGCCGAAGGCGTTCCCAGTTTTTCTTCTAGGAGTAAAGCCTTTCGATGAGGTCACCATATTTTTTATCGATGACGGCACGCTTCACTTTTAAAGTCGGCGTCAATTCGCCACTGTCGATACTGAATTCGTCCGGCAGCAGCGCAATGCGGCGGACCCGTTCATAGTCGGCGAGTTCTGCGGTAAGCCCGGCCACGTCTCGCTGGACAAGCTTAAGCGCCTTCGGATTCGTGCTGAGTTCCTTTCGACCTTGCGACACATCCTCACCCGCTGCGGTCAAAGCCTGTTTGAGCGATTCCCAATCCGGCACGATCAAGGCAACCGGTTGTTTACGTCCAGCGCCAAGCACCACGACCTGGTTAACAAACTCGCTCTGCTTCAAGACACTCTCAATCAGTTGAGGAGCAACATATTTTCCGTTGGAAAGCTTGAAGAGGTCCTTTTTTCGGTCGGTTATGTGCAAGTGGCCCGCACCGTCGATAAAGCCGACGTCTCCGGTGGCAAACCAGCCGTCTTTCAGGACTGCCGCAGTCGCCTCGGGCTGGCCGTAGTACCCACGCATGACATTCGGGCCGCGGATCTGCATTTCGCCGTCCGACGCAATCCTGATCTCAATTCCGGCAAACGGCAGGCCGATTGAGCCGACTCGATTGTTGTCCGGACGATTAGCCGAGACAATGCAGGATTCCGTCGCACCGTATCCCTGGAGAATCGGAATACCAGCGGCTAGAAAAGAATAGGAGAGTGCCGGAGATAGAGGAGCTCCACCGGAAACGAAGTATCGCAATCGCCCACCTACCCCCTCACGCCATTTTGAAAACACAAGCCGGTTCGCCAAACGTTGTTGTATCGCCAAACGAGCCGGTATCCGCTTCCCTTTGTCCACCAATTCTCCGTAGCGCTGGCCCACAGCAAGCGCTCGCGTGAAGACACGTCGCTTCCAACCTTTCTCAGCCATGCCTCTTTTGACAATGCGATGGTAGACCTTTTCAAACAAGCGGGGCACAGCAGTCATCACTGTTGGGCGAACCTCGCGAAGATTCTCGCCTACCTGGTCGAACGACGCCGAGTAATAAACGGAAACGCCGCTATAGCAGAAGATGTAAAAACCTGTCCGTTCGAAAATGTGGGAAAGCGGCAGCACTGAAAGGGCGACATCGGTTGGGCCGATAGGCAGCCCGCTGTTAATGGACACCACATTTGACATGAAGTTGTTGTGCGTCAGCATTACACCCTTCGGTTCGCCGGTTGTTCCCGAGGTGTAAATGATGGTGGCCAGATCGTCAGGTCGCACCGCATTCATGTAAGCGTCAAAGGCTTCTGGTCGAAGACGCGCTTGCTCGCGACCGTTAGCTTCAACTGATTCGAGGGTGATTGCGCGCTCGAGATCATCAGCTCCTTCCGGATCAAAAAAGATAAGGGTCTCGACATGCTTGCGGTCGGCGAGGGCTACACTCGCGTGACGATATAGCTTGCGGTTCGAAATAAAGATCGCGCGCGCCCCTGAGTCGGCCAGGATATAACCTACTTGCTCAACTGCCTGGGTCGTATAAATAGGGACGTTAATCGCGCCCAGGCTGAGAATCGCCAGGTCGGCGATGGACCATTCAGGACGATTCTCGGAAAGCAAGGCAATGCGATCACCTGGACGAATGCCGAGCGCCGCCAGACCAAGCGCAACGCTGCGCACGCGTTCGACGAAGGTTGCGGCACTGGTTTGCACCCATTCGCCGTTGATCTTCTGATTCAGTGCATCCGCTTTGTTGTGCTGTGAAACAGCCGCAAGACATAAGCCGGGCAGGGATGTGGGACCAAGGGAGGGCTGCCCTTTGCTTAGGTCGGATTTGACCGAAGTCGCAGAAGCCACGTATTGGCGTCTCCTTTTCGTTTATTCGGGAGAGAATGCAGACTGCTTTTCGAGACTGGATAGCGCGCCAATCATACTCGCGCAGGCTCGCTGACCTCAACTGGTTCTTGAGTTGGAGTCATTGGCGTCGAGGTAGTTGGCGCTGCTGAGCGACGACGGCGTCTGCGGCGCGCCTGCGGTTGCTCAACCCGTCCGTTCATCGTAGCCAGTGCCGCCAGAACAAGAAACAATAAAGCGTTTGAGGTGGTATGAAGAGTGAAATCGAAAAAGCTATGCACCAGCACCGCAAAACAACCACTAAGCGCACCTATACACACGCCGCGGCGAAAGTCGTCTCGAGACTCACGGCGTACGAAGGCGCGATGAAACAACAAAATCACAAACAGCAGTGCCATTCCGGCGCCTATAATTCCCGCGTCAGAAAGAATTTGCAGGTAATCGTTATGAGCTTGTTCCAGTCGAAACAAGCCATTGCGTGAATCGTAGCGCGTGTAAACGAGTCCAAAGCCCCCCAGGCCGGTGCCGAGAAACGGATGGGCCTTGATAATGTCCACCGTCACACTCCAAAAGTGTGCGCGGCCGGTAGTTGGATCCTCGGTATTTACGGTTCCCACAAAACGGCTCAGCGCTCCCTCACCACCGAGCAGCACCACACCCGCAAAGAAGACAACGATCAGGGCCAATGCCAGGGCAGTACGAGCCGCAGTCCCGGGTCCACGGCGAGTCTTTTCCTCGCTTCGCTTGCGGCGGCGGATTCCTCCAATAACGGCAAGAAAAAGTACTTCCGCTACCAGGCTTATGATTCCACCGCGAGAGTTGGTCATGATCAGCGCCACGGCCATCAGACCGGCGGCAAACAAGTAGATGAATCTTTTCTCTTTCTCAATGGCCCCGGCGAAAATCAGCCCCAGGGGTAACGCTATAGTCAGTTCCATGTACCCGGCAAAGTGGTGACGATTAATAAACGGTCCGAAAGCCGAGCTCTGAGCCAACTCTCGCACCCAATAAACTTTATTTGGGCTGGTGAAAGATTGTGTCAGTCCGAAGAGCGCCAGAAAAAACCCGAAGATCGTAATGGTTCTGACCAGTAAACGCAGTCGATGAGGGGTGTCGGTGAAAACCAGCGCCGCGGCGAAGTAGATAAAGAGAGCCGCTGCCTGGACCAGGAATAAACGCGTTGAGTATGGGTCAAACGATAATGAACGAACCGCGGCCACAGTCAGACCGGCGCCGCCCTCAGCGTTCCGCAGCGGAAGCAATTGCACCAAGCCAAGAGCGAGCAAGCCCAACAACGGCAGTTGCAAGCTGTTTCGACTGAGCCGCAAGAATCCCAACCCCCATCCGTCCAACACCCAGAGCCCGACCATGGCCGCCGCACCCAGACTGAATATGGCCAAAGCCCAATAGTGCACCGTGCCATAAGCCAGTGCGGAAAGAACAATTGCCACACACAGGATAAGAAAAGCGAACCGGCTTGCCAGAGTATGTCGAAAACGAAAACCGGTAGACGGCGAACGCGTCTCCGGTTTTTGCATTTGAGCTGAAGTTGGATCAACCTCAGCGGCTGAGAGAGAAGTCGTCATACCAGACTGTGCCAAAGATCGGACAGACAGAATTGTCTCCGCAAGAAGCGCGGGCGAAGCGGACCACGACCGCGCCGGATTTTTCCCCTGTCTTGAAAGTGAGCCCCAGCCGCTGCCAGCCATTGGTACCCAACGGCGCCGGATCGGAGGTGGCGAAAATCGATCCATCGGCAGCGTCGGCAATTTGAATTATGGGAGTAGCTGCGCTCTGCAAGTTTTGCGTTCTGATGTAGCACTCAAAGTTGTAAGTTGTGGCCGGCAGCACCGCGACTACCTGAGAAACGTTGATCGCATCGAGACGCGAGTTGACCTGGAACGTCAGACGCAAACTGCGATTACTGGCGTGGCCGGTGTTCACGTCAATTCCGATTTGAGTTTGCGGAGCGGTCTTTACTTGCCAGCCGAAAATCGTGTCACCTTCTCGCGGCAGGTCATCTTCAAAACCGCCGTCAAGGATTTTTCCAATGCTGGCGCGATAGTTTATCGAAGGCGACAGGTCATTCCATATCGACATCGCCTCATGAAAACGCTTTGCCGCAAGCAGCGTAGTGAGCATCGACTTGCCCGCGTCGCGGTTTGCCTTCTTTTCACTCTCGCTCAGAGTGCCCCATACCTTGAGACCATCGTCCGCTCTATCGCGCCCGAGCAGGTATTCCGCAAACTGGGCCCTTGCCTCGGGAGTCGAACCGATGGCCGTCTTTACGGTCTCGATGTCGGCGTTGTAAACCTCCCAGGCGAGATTAAAAAGCTGGGGACGGAGCTCGGCATTGCTTTCGCTCGCGCGGCGAAGCTCCGCAAAAGCTTCCGGGTAACGCCCGTCGCGGAGCAGCAGGTTGCCCAAAAACCAGGCCGGGTACGAATACGATGGCGCCAGTTCGACGGAGCGGCGCAGGGCTTTCTCGGCCCGTTCAGTGTCGCCATACTCTTCAAGCGCCCTGCCCAGCGACATCCAGAATCGATAGTCATTGGGCGAAAGACTCACCGCTTTCTCGTATTCCTGGATCGCCTGGCCCAGTTGGTCGGGCGGAAATTTCCTCTGGACAATGTCACCCAAACGCCAGTGTGGCAGAGGATCATTAGGCGCCAACGAGACTGCGGTTCTTAAGGATTTAATATCACCTTCATCGGGATCAAAATATTCCGCCATCGTATTCCCGACATACCAGCGGACTACAAACCAACTCCACACCAACGCCAGCGCCAAAAGGAGCAGCATCAGGATTCGTGCGAACGCCTTGCGGGCATCGATTTGGATCACCTCAGCCATAAAGCCCAGTCTGTCTAGTTGGAAAGTTCTTCGATCGTAATACGCATTCGCTTGACAGTGATTCGGCGTTCATTGCAGCAAAGCAAGATCTCTTCGACGCGCTCTTCCGGCATTTTCGAACTCGAGATAACGATCTCATCGATTTCATGTCGCGCACACAGCGCACCAAGATCGCCATTTCCGTTGATCACCTTCAGTCCATGAATAACCTTGCCACTCTTGGCGGGGTCATCATCAAGAAAAGCGACTGGCGATAGTTTCAATTTCCGGTTGTTTTGCAGTTCTCGCAAAATCAATTCGCCGCCATCTCCCGCTCCATAAATCAAGACGCGCCGCCCTCCACCCGCCTTGCCCGCGGGAATCATCTGGCGAAAGAGTCGAAAAGCCATGCGGCTCCCGGCCAGAAACATGAGCATCAACAAGCCGTCAATCAGGAAAACCGTGCGGGAAAAACCCTCAAAGCGAAATTTGAAAAGGACCGCAACCACACTGGCGACTGAACTAAGCACTACCGCTTTTGCGAATAGGATAAGATCGTCGACGCTCGTGTACCGCCAGATGCCGCGGTACACTCCCAGGCTCAAGAAGACCAGCATCTTCACGAAGACGAGTACCGGCAAAGTGCGCAGGAACAAGGTCCACGCGGGACTCCTCGAAAAAGCGCCGAATTTGATCGCATAGGCGCTCCAATATGCGAGGATGATCAATACCAGATCGAGCAGGACCTCAAATATCCTCCGTTTGTAGGAAAGATCAACCAAAAACGCATAAAGTGGCTTTTCCTTCAGCGCCAGGGCTTCATCGGATTCATCGTAAACCTTTACGCCCGCCAGATAGACGCCGATTAAGGTCAAGAGGATGGTGAATCCGGCAATCGCCGCGAGGCTGACATCAGTCTTCACTCGTTGGACCATCACCGCTACAAGTCCCGATAAAGCGGCAAAGCCGTAGAGCATCCAAACTGCATGTCGTTCCGACAGGCCGAGGGCCACGAGTCGATGCGAAGTATGGTCGCGGCCGCCCTGTGACGCAGCTCGGCCTGAAAGTTTTCTCAGGACGGTGACTAAAGTCGTGTCAAAGATCGGAATGAACAGTACCAGGATAGGTACCGCGAGCACCGGCAGGAAGCTGCGCGATCGTCCACCCGAGACATTTACCAGGGCCGAACTCGCCAGAAAGAATCCGATGAAGAGCGAGCCGCAATCGCCCATGAAGATCGACGCCGGATGCGAATTGTAGAGGAGAAAGCCGAGCAAAGCTCCCGCAAACGTAAGCAACATCATCGCATCGGCATATTGCCCGGTCGTCAAAAAACTCCACGCCAGAAAGCCGGAAGCAATCACAGCGATGCCGGCTGCAAGGCCATCCATGTTATCGAGTAGATTGAGCGCGTTACTGATCCCGATCAACCAGAAGATGGTGATCGCCATATCTAGTGGAAGCGAGTGAGTCCAAGGCAGGTGCAGTCCGTAATAAATAACGAATGCCGAGCCCAGCACCTGGCCGATCAGTTTCTGATAAGGCTTTGTGTGGATGATGTCATCGACGAGGCCGACCAGGAACAGAAAGGTGCTGGAGCCGATCACCACCCAGCCGTAAGGAGTATGGGGAACAAAGATCAGGTAACACAGCACCACCGGAACCCAGATCGCGACGCCCCCAAGCATGGCTGTGGGTTTCTTATGCCAGCGATCGGTCTTGGGTTTGGCAACCATCCCGACACGTCGAGCGATAGCGCGCACGACTGGTGTCAGGACGAGGGCCATTCCGAACGAAGCGGCCACCGCCACAAGATTGGATGTGTTAAGCAGCATCTGCGCCGACGAGGAAATGAAACGACGGGGAAATCCTAGCGTAATTTTGCAAGCTAGTCATCAGCACACCCGGATTCATAAAAAACATTAGCCGCAGATTAACCCGGATGACGCAAATCAAAACCGAATAGTAACTTCGTAGGTTTTTAACTCCTTACCTGTTCTGAACCGCGTTATCGGCGTTAATCTGCGGCTAAGTTTCCTTTTTTCACAGCTTCCGCAGTTGGTGGATTTGTTTGCACTGTGACGTGAGTTAACCGCCGACGGCCTGTGAGTGGCTGTGAAACTCGATGACGCTTTGCAATATGCCTTCAAGCTCCATGCGGGGTTCAAAGCCGACCAGGTCACTTATCTTACTGATGTCGGGAACGCGGCGCGGCATGTCTTCAAATCCTTCTTCGTAGGCTTCATCGTAGGGCACGAACACGATCTCCGACTTCGAGTTCGTCAACTCCTTTACCCGCCGGGCGAGATCGAGAATCGTGATCTCGCGATTCGAACCGATGTTGAAAACCTGGCCAACCGCCTCCTGGTGGTCCATAAGCTTGAGTAGCGCGCCGACGACGTCGCCGACATAGCCAAAACAACGGCTCTGTTTGCCGTCGCCATAAACTGTAATAGGTCGTCCAGAAAGGGCCTGTTTCACGAACGTCGGAATTACCATGCCGTATTGTCCAGTCTGTCGCGGACCGACGGTATTAAAGAGACGGACGATAATTGTCGGCAGCTTTTTCTCGCGCCAGTAAGCAAGTGCCAGGAACTCATCGATCGCCTTGGAACAGGCGTAACTCCAGCGACCCTTGGTGGTAGCTCCCATCACCAGATTTCCATCTTCGCGAAAGGGAACGTCAGTGCTCAAGCCATAGACTTCCGAGGTCGAGGCTATCAAGACCTTCTTCTTTTTCTTGTTGGCCAATGCCAGCACGACTTCCGTGCCGCGAACATTGGTCTCGATCGTTCTCACCGGGCTTTCCACGATCAGCTTTACACCTACCGCGGCAGCAAGATGAAAAATCACGTCACACTGGTCCACCAGCTCGGCGGCAACGGGATGGTTGTGGACTGTATCGATTGTGTAATGAAAACGCGGATTGTTTTTGAGATGCTGGATATTCTCGATTGTTCCAGTCGAGAGATCGTCAATTACAAAGACTTCGTCGCCGCGCTCGAGATAAGCATCGGCCAGATGAGAGCCGATAAATCCGGCGCCTCCAGTAATGAGCACTCGCAAGTTTGGTTTCCCTTTCTGAGTAAGTGCTGGTAACGCAAGCTGTTAGCTTGCGTCCGACCTTGCGTGGATTCACCACGCACGCAAGCTAACAGCTTGCGTTACACGTCGGCTCTTCCGGCGAGCGCACGCCCAGCGTCTCTGGCGCGAGTTGCATGAGCTCACCATAGAGATTCTTTACATCACTCAACAGCCGCTCTTTCGAATGGTGCTGTTCCACGAATCTTAAACCGCGTTCTCCCAATTCAGCGCGCAAACGGCCGTCGGACACCAAGCGAGCGAGACCGGCGGCAAACGACTGCGCGTCTGAAGCGGGAACGCGGACACCTCGCTCGCAGACGACATAGCCACCCTCTCGCGCTCCGGAAACGGGCTCACCAAGCAGATCGACAACGCCGCCAACTGCCGTGGCGATTACGGCCCGCTCGTTGGCCATTGCTTCAATGAGCGTCAACGGTGTTCCTTCGTTTTTCGAAGTAAGAGCAACAATATCCAACGCCGGATAAAAGTTCTGCGGATCAGTTCGGTTGCCGGCTAACGTGACATCGGCCTCAAGCCCTAATTCTTTCACCTGGTTTTCGAGTTGCCGGCGCAAACCGCCATCGCCAATGATCACAAACTTCACCCGCCGATCGGTTCCCGCGTCCTTTTTGAATATGCTGACCGCTTCAAGAAACAGCTGATGGTTTTTCACATCCGTGAGGCGGCCCACGATACCGACAACCACCTCGTCATCCCCCGCGGGCAGCTGCTGCCGAAAAATATGTCGTCGATTTTGCCAACCGGCGAACGGGCTGAGATCAAGACCCAAAGGAATAACGACGAACTGTTCTTTGCGACCGACGCCAAACTTCTCGCTAATTTCCTGCCGCTGTTGTTCGCTCACCGCAACGATCCGATGGGTCCCCAGCCGGGCCAGTGCCTTTTCAATCAACAGAAAAACTCCTGTCTTCAGGGTACCGTAGTAGCTGTGGAAGATATGACCGTGGTAAGTGTGAACGACCTTGCACGGTCGCGGTCGTCCTGCCAAAACTGCCGGAGTAAGCCAGCGATAGCAAATGGCGGCAACTCTGCCGACAGTGCCGGCCTTTGCTGTATGGGTATGGACAATATCGGGCCGTTCACGCACTAACAGACGATACAGTTTCCACACCGCAATCGCATCGCGCCATGAAATCTCCCGGCTCATCTCCTTGATATACACCGGGGAGATCCCGTTGTCGCGAGCAAAGTAACTCATGTCATCTTCACCCGCGGGCACTGTGCCTGCCACCAGCAGTGACTCGCACATCTCATCCTGCAATCCGCCAGTGAGCCAGACCACGTGACGCGCCGGTCCGCCAACATTCAGGCGAGCGATAATGCGAACAATTTTCATTGCCGGTGTTCACCGACTGATAAAACAGAAGTAATCCGCCTGGTCAACCTGCGATCCTGAATTGTTCAGGCATTCGCTCTAACCTCGCTTGCATCGTCTAGATTTAGTTTATTTGCTCCGGTCTTCGCCACCAGATTAGAAGCGTGCTGCAGGCTTTCGAACGTTCCAGCGTCGGTCCACCAGCCCTGGAGTTCCTCCCAGGTCATCTCGCCTCGCTCGATGTAGGCATTGTTGACATCCGTGATCTCGAGTTCTCCTCTACCTGAAGGCTTGAGCGTGCGGATGATGTCGTAGACCTCGCCGTCGTACATATAGATCCCGATCACGGCATAATCCGATTTTGGCTGTTCAGGTTTCTCTTCAATGCGCAGCACATTCTTGCCGTCGAGTTCGGGAACACCGAAACGCTGCGGGTCGGGCACCCTTTTAAGAATTATTTTTGCCCCGCCTCCCTGATGGCGGTAAGCACGCGCGGCGGTGTGAATGTTCCCCTCAATTATGTTATCGCCCAGCACGACACAGACGGGATCGCCGGCGGAAAAATGTTCGACCAGGGAGAGCGCTTCCGCGATCCCGCCCTCGCCTTCCTGGTAAGTGTAGTTCAGATGTTTGAGTCCGAATGCTTTGCCGTTCCCTAACAACTTCAGGAAATCGCCGGCTGAATTGCCGCCGGTAACGATCATGATGTCGGTGATCCCGGCATTCACGAGCGTTTGAATGGGATAGTAGATCATTGGTTGGTCATAAACGGGTAGCAGGTGCTTATTGGTAACCGCAGTTAACGGGCGCAACCGCGTCCCTAATCCGCCTGCCAATACGACGCCTTTCACTCGGGAGCCTCCTTAAGTATCAGATGTCTGAGTCAATCCAGCGGCCTCATTCATTCCGGATCGCCCACTAAAATAAAAGAAACAGACTGAGCAGGAAAATCAATCGATGAACCGTTCGAACCACAATTCGAGCATCAACAACGTCCACAGCTGCGCGGAGTTTTCTTTCTTGGCTTCGGTGTGCTGGTCAATGAGGTCTTTGACCACCTCGGGTTGAAACAGATTCCGGCGCAGGGCTTTTTCCGATAGCAGTTTCTCGCGCACGAACGGCTGCAGCGTTCCCCGAAACCAGTGGCCAATGGGCACTCCGAATCCCATCTTTCGACGATTAAGGTTTTCGGGTGGCAGCAAACTTCGTAACACCCGCTTCAATAGATACTTCGTTGTCAGCCCGCGCAACTTCATCTTCTCGGGCAAACTTGCGGCAAATTCAATGACGTGATGATCCAGAAAAGGCGACCGTGCTTCAAGCGACACGGCCATGGTGGCGATATCAACCTTTACCAGCAGATCGTTCGGAAGGTAAGTCATTATGTCAGCCAGCAAAGCCGCATCGACGATCCCTGATCCATTTGCGCGAGCAAACCATGGCTCGAGCAATCTCGCGGCCTCTGCTCCATCCGTTTCGCGCCGGAAAGCTTCAGAATAGATTGCCTGCTTGTGCTCGTTATCGAAGACGCTGACCCAGCGCAAGTAGCGTTCGACCTTTGGCAGGGACGCGGCTTTGAGAAAACGTTTCGCGTCCCGCACGCGACTGCGCTGAGTTTCGGAAGTCGGTAATAGATCTACGCCTTGCTCGATGATCGACTGGCGGAGCAAAGCCGGCAGCCGGTGATAACGTTCAGCCAATTGCATGGCCGCGTAGCGCTCGTACCCGGCAAACGATTCATCCCCTCCATCGCCGTTTAGGGCCACGGTCACATGTTGGCGAGTCTCCCGAGCGACATAGTAAGTCGGAATAGCGGACGAGTCCGCGTAGGGCTCGCCATAGTGCTCCACGAGCAAAGGGAGCACCTCCATTGCATCAGGACGAACAATAAACTCGTGATGATCCGCGCCGACATGTTCCGCCACGCGGCGGGCATGATGAAGTTCGCTGAAATCCTGCTCTTCAAATCCGATCGAGAAGGTCTTGACGGGCTCGCTCGATTCCTCGCTCATCAGCGCGACCACGGTGCTCGAATCGATCCCGCCGGAAAGGAATGCGCCAAGAGGAACCTCGGACATCAGCCTGACGCGAACGGCTTCCCGCAGAATGGCGATGGCCCGCTCGCCGGCCTCTTCCTCGCTGATATCGAGCTTGTGTGAAAAGTCAGGTTGCCAGTACCGTTCAATTTTGAGCTCACCGTTGCGCCAGCGCAGCGAATGCCCGGGTTCAAGTTTTTTGATCGCTCGAAATGCGGTTAGCGGCGCGGGCACACACATGAACGACAAATACTTGTCCAGTGCCGCGTAGTCGATCTCCCGGCTGATATCGGGATGAAGCAACAGCGCGCTGAATTCCGATGCAAAAACAAGCTGTCCATTGAGTTGGGCATAAAGCAGCGGTTTCTTGCCAACGCGATCTCGCGCCAAAAACAACTCCTGCGAACGGCTGTCCCAAATGGCAAAGGCAAACATGCCGCGCAAATGCTTTGGACAGTCAGCCCCGTACTGATCGTAGGCGTGGATAATGGCCTCGGTATCGCTGTTGGTGTAGAAAGTGTGGCCCAGTTTCTCGAGCTGCTTGCGCAGGTCGCGATAGTTGTAGATCTCACCGTTGAAGACTATCCATGCACTGCGATCGGTATTGTGGATCGGTTGCTTTCCGCTCTTCAGATCGATAATCGAAAGCCGCCGCATGCCCAGGCCCGCGAATTCGTCAAAATAGAATCCATCGTCGTCCGGTCCCCGATGGCGTATCGCGGCGCACATCCGTCCCACCAGCGCCTGATCGATGGCCCTCGCGTCGCTACGAACTATGCCTACAATTCCACACACGATAGATAATCTAAACTAGTCGAGCAGAGGTCGGTCCATCAGTAAGCCGGCTTGAACTTTTTTATTGTCTTGTGAAACATGACGTAACAGGACGGTCTATATTAACGAACGTTCTCACAGCTGTCCAAAACGAGGTCTGGTCAAGAATGCCAGGCAAGGTCCGTGACGGATCATTTGCAAAGGCTTGCTTTGAGCAGAAGCCGCAGGCCTTTATTCACCAGGTACCGGGTTGCCGCGTGGAACCACTGAACTAATCCGGGCAGTAACAGCCTGTTCCTTGAGCAGCATCTCTTGCCGTCGTCGCTCCTCACGCTTTTCGAGCAACAGGACATAACCCACCGCCACGAAAATGAAGTAGAAGACCAGCAGCTGTGCGCGCTGGCGATATGCAGTGCCCACATTTCCCTGGAATACCGAGTAGGCCAGGGAAAGCATTATCGTGAAGATTAGGATTGGCGAAATCTGTCGCAGGCGATACTTAATCGAAAACCAAAGACCCAGAACCAGCAGCGGAAAAGAGGCCCACCAGATTATCATTTCCGGCAACGTGATGCTCTGTCGCAGCGAAGTGAGTTGCCAGGGAAAAGGAGCGAAAAGCAGGTAGAGCAAGCCCACCGGGATTGTGGAAAGCGCCCCCTGTGTAGTCGAGACGTCGACATCTTTACCGAAGCCGGATTGCGCATTCAAAGCTGCATCGGCCCGGCTTCGTTGCACGCGCTCGAGACTGACATAGCTCTCTAACTGCACATTGGCGTACCTGGTAACGCCAAGGTAAGTCAACGACAATCCCAACAGCACCATGATCATGAACTGGCGCAAAAAGTTAGTTGCCGTAAGCTTTTGCATGCCGAGAACAAAAGCGCCGACAATCGCCACGGTGAGCATATAGAAGACGTAAAACCGCAAGCTCAGGAGTGAAAAGAGCGAACAGACAAGAATCACTATGTACTTTAGGTTGAACTTTTCTCCCAGCTTAAGAGTGGCCAGGATCGCCAGGGCGAGGAAGAAAACGATTGGTCCATCCTTGAGCCCCTGTGAGGACCACAATACCAGTGAGGGATAAAATGCAACGGCGATGGCCGCGAGGCGGGCGACCCGCACACTGTTAAAAACCTGCTGGGCACAGAGGAAGATGATGATTGCCGTAGCTGCCCCGAGCACGGAATTAACAAACTGTACCGCGAGCATATTCCGGCCGAGCAAAGCATAGACCGCCGCCACCATGTGGACCATTCCCCAACCCGATCCCTGCCCCTCACCAACAAACGTGTTCACCAGCGTTTGATAATATCGATCACCACCCCAACCCTTCAGTTGCGCGAAGCCATAGCGATCGTATGTCGTAGCATCACCGCCAAAGAACTCCTGCGCTTTAAAAATGAAGATGCCCGTGCCGACAAGCATGCGCGTAAGCAAGGCTGATACGAAGAGCCTCAGTAGAAATGGGCCCTCGGATCCCTGTCTATGAGCCGCGTAACCGGCAATGGCTGCAAGACCGGTGCAAAGCAACATTGCTTTGGCGGTATCAAAAACAGAGACGATGCCGTAGTCCGTGCTGAACTGGGCGACAAATGACGGCACTGCCAATACGATCAAGCCGCAAATTAGCAGAGCTACGAATGTAAGAAGGCCATTCATAAAGATTAGGGCGCCCTAAATATCGTCGGGTAGATCGTTGCGCGTTTTCCGCTGAATCAAGAATTTATCCTCGGACGTTAACTGTTTGACGGGCTTAGCCGGAACTCCGGCAATGAGAAACTCCTCCTGCGTGAGCTGGCTGGTAATCACTGAACCTATGCCCACAATGCAATGCGAAGGGAGTGCTCCGCCGGGTGCAATTCGAATTTCAGACCCGACATAAGCAAATGACCCAATTTCAATGGGAAGGGTGCGCTGCCGATTATGTGTCCAGAGCGATGAGTTACGCCCGCCCAAAATTGTTCGCCGGCCGATTTGCACCCTGTCGGTAAAATCTATTTTGTGCCCAGCTGTAATCACGCTGCCATCACCAAGCAAGAACCGCGGATCTGTCGGATTTACGACGTCGGGATCCGGAATCGAATTAATCTCGTTCATGCGGATGATTTCCGCATAGCGCCCGATCAGGATCTCGTCGCCGCCGCGCAATATGTTCAAATACCCAATCCGCACATGATCTCCAATGACCAGCTTCTTGACACCGATCACGACGTTGAAATGGCCGATGCACACATCGTCGTCAATCCGGCAATCCCCGGCGTCGATGATACTCAAGCCTATCCTTACGCGCTTTCCAATGCGGTAACGAAAAAAGATCCGATAGATTGGCCGCTTCAAGAAAGAGGGCAGTATTGCCACGCATGTCAATAGTAACAGCCGGGATTTGCTTGTACTGCGCATCGGGCTATCGAGACGCTTTTCCTTTCTCCGCCGCTTCCCTGAGCGCCTCGGCAAGCTTCCGCGCTTGCGCTGCCAGAGAATAATTTTGGCAAACGTATTGTCGCCCGGCCGCGCCCATCTGCACGCGCTGCTCGCGATTGGTTATCAATGAATCGAGGGCCAGGAACCACTCATCCGGCGAAACAGCATGACTATGAGTTATGCTCGGCGTTCCTATTTCGGCTGCTGCTCCCACCGGCGTCGCTACGTAGGGAATTCCAACCGCCATGTATTGAATGGCTTTGAATCCTGATTTGCCGGCCGCCCATTTTTCCGCGTACATACTCGCATCGATTGGATACAAGCCGATATCAAAAGACTGAAAGTCGGCAACCTCCCGGTCGAGACGCCACTCAAGGTTTTCTACATTGACTCCGGGAACGCTAATTCGCTCTCTGCCGGATCCCACGATCTTCAACTTAAAGTCGTGTTTTGTCGCCAGTTTCTGGAGTGTCGGAAAAAGCGATTCCAGGTACGGAAAGGTAGAATGCGTTCCGATCCACCCCAGCACCAAAGGTCCATCCTTTCGCGCTGTCCCCGGTCGAAAAAGATCTGTGTCAACCACTGTCGGAATAACTCTCGCGACAGCTCCTTTACCGCTTACGTATTCCGCAATCGAACGATTCCCGCACGTTACGATGCTGGACCATCCGATCAAGTCGTCCGTCTTGCTGAACCACTTCAGCTTCTTCCCCAGACGACCGTATGTCGGACTAGTATAAGAAACATAAGTTGCATCATCCAAATCCAGCACCAGCGGACGTTTAAAGACGTGTGCAGCCAGCCACTCGACGACTGGAGGCCCAAAGATCGCCGCCTCTCGCTGCACTAGAACCACATCGGCTGTTCGCAGTCGCCCCAGGTCCGTGCAGCGCATCAGTGTGGATCTGAGAAGACCGATGGCTGTCGATAGCAGAGCTCTACGTTGATAGAAATGTTCGAAGAGCTTCGCACTTAGAAACGGCCGAACCGTCAACGTGATGCCATACCCTGCCAAAGGTTTGACGAACTGTTCTAGGCGATACCGGGTCGCGGCGGCCTGGATCGGATAGGAAGCTAATCCGAGAACTTTCATCTTCAAGAGCTGCGGGTTCCGGGCGGTTCGTTGCTCGCAAAAACCCTCGCATAAAGGCGACGATAACGAGCCGCGCCTACACCATGCAAATCAAATCGACTCTGCGCCAGCTCGCGTGCTCGTTCCCGAGTGTCCTCATCAGCGATAAGACATTCCATTTCGTTCCAGGCCCTGGCGTATTCAGAGCTCTCAAATTTCGAAACGAGCACACCTGCTCGCGAGTGGTTCAGTATGGCGTCTGAATCGCCAACGCCTTCATTCAATATCACCGGCAGCCCACAGGCCAGGTACTCTGTAACCTTCACCGGTGAAGTAGCCAGTTTGGAGGGTCCGGGCTTGTAGAAAGCAATCCCGGCATCGGCAGCCGACAAATATGAGGGCATGTCCGCGGACTGTACGTTCATGACCGTGTAAGAGGTGCCCTCGATACCTTTATCGCTCATGATTCTCTCGATCAACTCCGGGTGGCCCGCTGTTAGCCACAGAAAATGCGCGTCGGGTCTCTGGCGCAGCACCTCCAGAAAAAAGTCGGCCATTTCTCGTGTTAGATACCATCCGCCGATTGAACCGCTATAGACAATTGTCAACCGCCCTTCGAGATTCAGTTCTGCTCGGCGCTTGTTTCTGTCGTCAACGCGAAAACAAAACTTTTCCAGATCGGCGCAACAGGGCACCACTTCGTGGACCACATTGCGTCCCCGCAGGCCATCCCACTCACGGATCACAGGCCAGATTCTTTCCGTAAGCGTGACGACTCCATCCGCAGCCGCCAGCGCACGTCGTTCAATAAACTTTGTTACCCGGTAGGCCAGGCTTTCCTTTCGCCAATGGTTCGCCTCAACATACTCTTCAGCCATCAACCCTCTAACATCGAAAATCATCTTGACACCACACAACTTCTTGAGACCCAGCGCGATCGTGGCGGGAATATGGCTGCGTGCATGAACCAACTCAATTTGGTTCTGATCGATCAGATGCCTGGCGACGCGGATACCTTGCAACACATCATAAGCGGTAGCGGGAAGGGACGGCGTCTGATGGTACGGTAGAGCATGCCATTGGATATTTTCGGAAGCGATCTCCAGTTTCAGTTTGTTGCGCCGCGCCTTGCCCTCCGCCGTAAAAGCTGGCGGGCGTTCGAAACTGAGAAGGGTGAACCGAATTCCCTGCGCCGCGAGAACGCGCAGATATGGCAGCACCTGGCTTTGACCCAGAGGATCGAGCATACCGTTGTAGGAGATGAACAGCACTCTTGATTCAATACGATCCATTTAAGTGATGCGCGACGGGTTTACGAACCAGCGCCTCGCAGATCTGGAATTCAACCCTTTTCCCCGATCAGATTGAGACCGGGATTATTGAGTCGTCGCACATTTTGGATTCCCTCCGACATAAGCGCCCGGCTCGCGCCCTCCTCGGTCTGCGGCTGATCATACTGGGGCGCCAGCATGTCAAAGGTATCCATCACCGCCCAACTGTAACGCTGGCCCAGCTTTAATTCGGGAGTATTGACGTAATTAGCAACCGGTATTGCATGCATGAACAATTTGCTCAAATAAGGTATCCGGAAAGCGATTTCTGTGACAGGAAACAGCAGGGGCATTAACCCTCTGATAGTGAGAAACAAGACCTTCTTGTCCAGTTTTCTCGTCACGGGACGAATAAGATATTTAGCGTTCAACAACGTCCATTTTCTACGTTCGTAAGCAGTAATCGCGATCCGCCCGCGATGTTTCAGGACGCGCGGCAATGCACGCATTGACTTATGCGGGTCGGGGGTGTGTTGGATTACACCAATGCAGTAACAGCCGTCAAAGACTCCGTCTTTGAAAGGCAAATCATAGATGCTGGCCTGAACGAGATGGACATTCTTGCGGTCTTTCAATGTCGCACTGGCGGCATCAGTTGCATTGCTAAGATCCATGCCGACGACTTCACAGTCTTCGCGGGAAGCCACCTCCAGAAATCTTCCCGCGCCGCATCCTACATCCAGGATCCACTTCCCTTTCATCCAATCACCGGTCCAGGCTGTTTCCGAATAGAATCTTTTTGCGGACAGGCTGGTCCCATTGACTGAATCGATCTGTTCCGACTTGAACCGATTCCATTGAAATCCAAAGGATGAAGCGTAATTGTCCTGCTCGACGAATCGCGGGATCCCCGAGCTGATCGGGTAAGACGATGCACAGTGGTTGCACTCCATTCTTCCCTCAATTACCTCATCGCCGGAGAATTCCTCGCCGACACAGGTGAGTTCTCCCCGGCACTTGGGGCAAGCCAGAAGTTGGAGCAATCTTAAAAACATGAAAAGTTTCGTACCGCCGCTCGGTTTTCAATCCTTGTGTTTCAGGTGCGCGGCTTGGCTCGAGCCGGCTCAGCCTTATCTTGTAGTCGCCCGCCCTGACGGCCCACAATTCCCTGGATCGCGATCTGCAAGGTTCTGATAAATCTGGATGTCACGAGTACTCCGGGATTTTTCCTGGCGGCCCGGTACAGATAACTAAGAGCAGGCTTGTAGCACTGGCCCGCATTTGCAAGTGTCGCCAGATACATCAACGAACTCGATTCGATGAATTTCAAATAGGGTGAATAGATCCCCGCCAGTTCAGGATCGGTGCAAATGTTTTGCTTGATCTTTTTCAAACCCTGTTCGAGGCTGGCCATGTCCTGATGATTAACACTGCGACCTTCATGCTGAACAACACCGCTGTTGATTTTTTCTATCCGGCCCAGCTTGTATATAGCAAGCACTCGCAACCAGAAATCCCAATCTTCGCCGCCGATGATTTCGGGATCCGTACTAAATCGATGGTGGGTGTAGATATCGCGATGAATAAAATCGCCAATGCACGACATAAAATTGCCGCTGGCAATGCCCTTGATCTGATTCTCGACCGCCGGAAATCGCGGCCGATACACCAGTTTTCCCTGGTCATCTACAAACTCGTAAAGGTTATGAAAACATTTGCTCTCTGGATGATCCGACCGGTAGTTCGCGGCGTCCTCGAGGTTAGTCGGGTACATTAAGTCGTCAGAATCGAGGAAGGTAAGATAATCACCTGTTGCCGCGGCCATGCCCGTATTCCTCGACTGCGCCCGCTCGCGATTGGTTTCGTGTTTTATGAGTCTGAGTCGTTGAGCGCGGACATAGGGTTCGAGCACTTCCAGGGTGTTATCCGTGGAGCAATTGTCCACAACAATGATCTCGTAATGAGGATATGTCTGACGCCATACGCTTTCGAGGGTTCTCAAGATCAGCGCGGCACGGTTGTAAGTAGGGATGACAACGGAAAAAGCCGGATAGTGTTGTTTCATCGTGACAGGGCCAACTTGCCGTCACCGGCAAAGGCGATGATCAGCCTCCAGCTTCCCTGCCTCAACTTGAAGATTAGCGCGCGTGGGATAAACATAATCTTAGAAAGGCGACTTGTTCAGGTTCGTCAACTGCTCAATGGTGTCCACGGCAAACCATTTCTTGGGATAGACCGACGAAACGAAGAGCTGCTCTGAGGCAATCAACTGTCGCCAGACGTCATAAAAACTCTCGCCTTCGTTTGTTACCTCATTCAACCGTGCCGGATTAAGCACCTGTATTCCAGAGCAATAGATGTCGGTTTGTTTCTGGCGGCTGATTTCCGTCACCAGATGTTCTCGATGAAAGACAAAATCGCCTTCCAGTCCAGGTACCGGCCGCACCGGCACTAACATACACGGGGGGGAGTTGAGCGAGAGATAATTCTCTTCGAGCACGGCAAAATCAAGATCCACCACATTATCGCATGTAAGCACGAACATCGGTTCGTCCATGGACTTGAGCAGTGTGTTGTAAACCCACCAGCAGTTGCTCTTCCCCTCGGTATTGAAAACGGTGCTGGCTCCATGCTCAATCACATGCTGCGCCAGCATGGCCTTTTTGTAACCGACCGTAACGTGAATGTGCTCAATCTTTTCCGCGAGGCGCGAAATCCCCCGGGCAATTAAAGTCGTTCCGTTGTAGGGCGCCATCGGTTTTGGGATCGCGTCCGTCAGCGGCGCCATCCGCATGCCGCGTCCGGCAGCCATGATAATCGCATGTCTAATCATGAGCTATAATTCTTCCGCGGGTGGATGATTAATGATCTCGAGCAATTCCTGCTCGGATAATCGTTCTGCCGTTGCCGAAGTAAGCGGCGCCGGCAGCGGCGTGGGAACCGGGTGATTAAACCTCGTGACGTAATGCGTGACACCTCCAAACGTCGCCTGCGATGTATAGGCAAGCTCTGGTTCGCCCATCAAGAATTCGTGCGGCCGCTCGCCTGGCCGGCCTTCAATCTTTTCCCAGCGACCACCCCTTTCGCGGATCCAAAGATCGAGAATGTCCCGAATCAAAGCGGACTTCATCTCGCGCGAAACCACCGACCCCTGAAGCCGATCGATGTTCCGGATGGCTGTAACTACCAATTCCACGGCATCGTCAACCTTTGAGAAGTATCTGGTCATATCCGGTCCGGTGCTGCCAATTACTCCTGTATTGTCGTGCATCTTTTTCCAAAGAGGAAACACCGAACCGGTGGACCAGGCGATGTTGCCGTGCCGCACGCAGGCAAATCTCGAGGTCGGGGTCTTGCTGTTCATCGCGCAAAAGACGCGTTCCATCAATGCCTTTGTCAACCCATATGTGTTCCCCACAGGAGGAGCCGACTTGTCCGTCGACATTCCGATTACAGTGCTCACACCTTTTTCAACACATACGCGAGCCAGATTTTGCGAGCCGATCACGTTGACGTCAATACACTCCATGGGTTGCTGTTCGGAAAGATCGACATACTTGGTGGCTGCGGCATGGATGACGATGGTTGGTCTTACCTCCGTAAATATGTCCCGGATTGACTCGATGCTCGTCACGTCCATCGGCAGAGTCAGACAGCCGGTAAACTGCTGAGCATCCATGTTGTGCTTGTTATTGCGTCCGCTCAAGACAACTTTATTGTCGGCGGATAGCCTCATGCCCAAACGCTTTCCCAGGAAACCCGTGCCGCCGGTTATCAGTATTGTCTCAGTCATCTTTTGGAAGAGAATGCCTGTTCAGGTTGTAACTTAACTCTGCAAGGGCCTACTGGTCCGATTCTAACCAGGCGGAAACGCCACGGACTTGCTGCCGACTAGCCGCCGGCTAGAAGAATTTCTGAATCGTTTGGACAACATAAACCTGCTGAGCTTTGCTCAGCTCAGGAAAAAGCGGCAGCGCGAATGTCTCGAGCGCCGCACTCTCTGCTGCCGGAAAATCCCGTTCCCGGTAGCCGAGATACTGAAAGCACTTTTGCAGATGCAGGGGCACAGGATAGTAGATCTTCGTGCTGATTCCTCTGGCGGACAAATGGTCCCTCAGTTCATCCCGCCGTTGCGGCACGCGAACAACGTATTGATGAAAGATGTGTCGCGAATCCCTGTTTACGAATGGAGGTACAACTTTTTCAGTTAACGAAGCCTCATGCAACAATTGAGTGTATTGTTCGGCCCTCTCGCGGCGTGCTTTCGACCATTCATCCACATATTTGAGTTTTACGCCCAGGACCGCCGCTTGAATCGAGTCGAGTCGACTGTTTATGCCGATCTCAGAGTGCTCGTACTCAGTTCTGCCTCCGTGCACGCGAAGGGTTCTCAACCGGTCCGCCAACTTATCGTCATCAGTCGTAACGATGCCGCCGTCCCCGGCGCCGCCGAGATTCTTTGTCGGATAGAAACTGAAACACCCCAGCAAGCCCATCGAGCCTGCCCGACACCCGTCGTGTTCCGCACCTATTGCCTGGGCGGCATCCTCGACGATAGGAATCTCACGCCGCTCGCTGATTTCCTGCAAAGGTTTCATCTCAGCGCACTGCCCGTACATATGGACGGGTAAAATCGCGCGCGTTCGCGGGGTGATCGCTGATTCAACGCGCTTTACATCCAGATTGTAAGTGCGCGGATCGATGTCCACGAAGATCACCCTGGCGCCGAGCCGTGCGATCGCCGCCGCGGTAGCGAAAAATGTGAAAGGGCTGGTGATTACTTCGTCGCCAGCTTTGAGATCCAGCGCCATCAATGCCAGAAGCAGGGCATCTGAACCTGATGCACAGCCGATAGCGTGCCGGGTATGACAGTAGCGGGCAATGCCCTCTTCGAGCGCCTGCACCTCCGGGCCAAGAACAAACTGTTGCGAGTCCACAACGCGCTCGATGGCCACCAGTAGCTGCTCACGAAGCGACCGGTGCTGAGCGCTCAGATCAATCAATGGCACTCTCATTTCAGTTTGTGTTTCGGCGGATCTCAAAGACATATCTGGCGCAGGGTCAAAAACAGACTGCCGCCACTCGCGCGTTTTGCCCGTGAGGAGTGCCAAGCAGCTCGAGAATCACGAGGCCACCAGCCAGATGTAGGAAGCAACGATGCGGGTTGGAAGCTCGCCGCAAAACAATCATGGGGTTAGCGAGCATCCGCTGTATCGGCATCCTCAGGCGCTTCATTAGCATCCGCGTCTGAGTAGTAGCTCGAGTAATAGCCGGCGTAGTAGTAGTCCTGAGTTTCCAGCTTCACATTGTTCAGCACTATGCCGAAGATGTGGGCCCCGACATCAAGCAACTGTTGCTTGGCCCGGCGCACGACTGCCCGCGAACTCCTGCCGCCATGGACCACCAGCACCACTCCATCCACCATCGTCGAGAGAATCGAGGCATCGGTAAACGAGATTGCCGGCGGCGAGTCGACAATGATGTGAGTGAAACGCTCGCCCAGCAAGTGCAACAGCCGGCGCATCTCATCTGAGCCCAACAGCTCAGCAGGATTTGGCGGAACCGCGCCGGAGGTCAGTATTTTGAGATTGGGGTTCTTGTCGTAATTGTGAATCAGCGCGTCGAGATCGGTTTCTCCTGAAAGCCAGTTAGTCAATCCGCGAGCATTCGGAATGCCAAAGTGAGCGTGTAATCGTGGTCGGCGAAGATCGCAATCCACGATCAGCACTTCCGCTCCTGTTTGGGCCAGCATGAATGCGGTATTGATCGCGGTGGTCGTTTTACCCTCCGACGGTTGACTGGACGTCACGAGAATAGTCTTGGGTGGCTGGCCGGCAGACGACAACAACAAAGACGTTCGCAGGTGACGATATGATTCGGCTATCGGTGAGCGGGCATCATCCACCATCGCCAGGGCGGTTGTTTCTGACACTGCACCCGAGGCGGCGGACCCCAGACCCATCAGCCTGCCCCTCTCGCCGCGGCTTGCAGGAATCAGTGCGAGCGCCGGCAGATGCAGGTAACGATCGACATCCTCGATCGATTTGACTGTGTCATCGAGGAAATCAAGCAGGAAGGCCAAACCGATACCGGCCATTAGAGATAAAAGAAAAGCTATCAGGATATTGCGGAGGCGCGGTGGGCCAATCGGTGTTTTCGGCAAGCGGCTATACGTTTCAATGACCACTTCGTTGGGCCGATCATTCGACGTTACTTGCAATTCACGTTGCCGTTGAAGCAGCGTATTCAAAGACTGCTTATCTGTTTCGAGTTGCTGGCTAATAGCTAACAGGTCGATTTCATCGCGAGTTTGTTGAGTGGTCGTACCCTTCTGCTGTTCGTAGGATCTCCTGAGGCTATCTTCTCTGGCGACTGCTGCCTGATACTTCCGCTTTATGGAAGCAACGATTTCGGCGGGCGCCTTTGCCAGCTCTGCCTCGAGCGGTTTGATTTGCGCGTCGAGCTTCTTAACCTCGGGCCACTCGGGGGTATAAATTACCAGCAGTGCGTCCCTTTTTTCTTTCAACCCTGAGATGCGTTCTCGCAGTTTATCAACCCGGGCCGATGACTGGACATCGGGAATTGAAAATGGATCGTTCTCCTTGACCGCGGCCTCGTACTGCGCCTGCAAATTCTTTCTCTCATTTTCCGCCTCGAGCAATTGGTTGCTTAAAGTCGCCAGGCGCTTAGCTTCGAGGTTGCTGTTCGGATCTGTGGTCAGTGGCAGATTGTGGCTTTTCGCATAGTTGAATTGCATTTCCTGCTGTTGCTTGATTTTGATTTGCAGGTTGGCAATTTCTTTGGCCAGCAGGTCCTCAGCTTTTGTCGAGCCTGCAATCGCGCGTTCCAGGTTGTTGTTTACAAAAACCTCGGCGAGTGTATTGGCAATCTTTTGCGCCAACTCAGGATCCGAATGAACGAACTTTATCTTGACCAGACTTGTTCCCTGCACGGGCTCGATGGTCTCGCCGGCAATAATGGCATCTTCATAGGGCTCGAGCTTGGCAAGTTGTTCCGGAGTCAGCGAGCCGAGGGTCACTTCACTTTCGCCGACCACGGAAAGCCCCGAAGTGTTTGCGTTCGAACTGGCGTTCTTTTGCGGACTGGAAAAAATTCGACGCAACGAAGCAAAGATGCCACCTTGCATCTGCCCTCCAAAGAACGAGGGATTGTTCTGCAAATCAAGCGTCAGGACGACTTGGCGCGCGAGAGCCGGATTCTCTAAAAGCTTGAGTTGAGTTCCCCAAAAGTTGGGATCGCTTTGCGCATTGATAACGATGTCCTTGGTTTGCAGCACGCTGCGAGGCTTGGGTTCAATCCGAACTGTCGTCTCGCCTTCATAAGTGGAAGGCAGGCGGAACATTTGAATTGCCACCAGCGAGGTAATTACCAGAACCAGGCTGAGGACCAGCCACTTCCGCTTCAGCACTACGAAAAGGTAGTCCCGCATGGTGGTTGGTTCTGAGCCCGAAACCCCATAAGGTTTAGACTGCGCGATGTCCGCCAGCGGACGATCGAGGCCGCGTTCAACGGGGCTCACCGGTATGAGACGATTATCTTGTGAAACCATATCTTCTGACCTTCAGTTCCGGATCATCAGAGAAGCAAAAACCAGGGGTTAGAATAATAACAGACCAGCATTTTCTCGCAAGTTACCCGTGTTGAAAATCAGCTCAAAGCGCCCTCGTCGCGAGCCTATGAAGCGGCGATAAATTCCTTTAGGGCATCCGCCAACGACGGCATCTCAGCCAACCCAATTGCTTCCGAAAGCAGGCATTTCAGGCGAGAATTTGACGGTCGCCGAGCCGGCCTGGGTAAAGACTGCATCGTAATTGGTTCAATCTGAGTTTTGAGATGCGCCACCCTCAGCGCCTCGCGCGTAAACTCTTCAAAACTGGCGCCCGGTCCGGAATTCACTACATGGAGAATCCCGGGTAGATCAACCTGGGCCAGCAAACGCAGCCGAGCGGCAAGATGGGGCGCATACGTTGGAGTGCCCCGGGCATCGCTAATCACTTTAAGATGTTCCCCTCGACGAGCCCGATCGATAAGGGTGCTCAGAAAATTCGTGCCGCCAATCCCAAAAACAAAGCCGGTCCGCACAACGATGGTGCGCGCACAGGCTGACTGCGCCCGGCGTTCACCTTCGAGTTTTGAAGCTCCATAAACACTTTCCGGGTTCGGATCGTCGCGCTGCGTATAAAACCCCTCCTTCGTCCCGTCAAAAACATAATCAGTCGATATGGTGATCAACTGCGCGCCGAATTTACGGCTCGCTCGTGCCAGGTTTTCAGGTCCCACTGAGTTGGCCAGCGTGGCCCTTTCAGGATGTGCTTCGCAGCCGTCGACATCGGTCCAGGCGGCGCAATTGATGACCGCGTCGGGTCGGCATTGCTGAATTATTTCTTCCACCCCTTTAAGATTACTGATATCCAGAGCGTCATGCGTGTATGCAAATACCTGATCGCCGAGAGCTTTGCAGTGACGCACTGTCGCGTTACCTACCAACCCTCCCGCTCCAGTAACCATCACTCTCAAAGGGTCCCGACCTCCGTACCATACTGTCCCTTGTAGTAATCACGATATGCGCCGCTGCGTGCGCGAGCAACCCACTCAGTATTCTGAGAGTACCAGTCAACCGTTTTTTTCAAGCCACTCTCCCAGGTTTCGAGCGGTTGCCAGCCGAGTTCGGTTTCAGCAAGTGTCGGGTCAATAGCGTAACGTCGATCGTGGCCTGGACGATCCTGGACAAAGCGTATCAGCGATCGAGGTTTACCGAGGGTTGCGAGCAAAGATTCCAGCAGCTCGATGTTTGTGCGTTCGTTTCTGGCGCCAATATTATAAACTGCTCCGGATCTCCCTTTCTCCCACGCCAGACGAATGGCCCTGCAGTGGTCCTCAACATAAATCCAGTCGCGCACATTTCTGCCGTCCCCATAGAGAGGGATCGACTCATCGCTCAGAGCATTAGAGAGAGCAAGCGGGAGAAACTTTTCTGGAAATTGTCTCGGACCATAGTTATTTCCGCAGCGAGTGATTACCATGTCAAGTCCAAAGGTTTTGTGAGCCGCGCGGACGAGGTGCTCGGCCGCAGCTTTAGAGGCCGCGTAAGGACTGTTCGGCGCAAACGCCGATTGTTCTGTAAAGTATGAATCCGTATTTTCAGTCAAGCTCCCCATCACCTCATCCGTCGAGACTTGGACAAAACGTCGCACATTTCGTTCCCGCGCTGCGTCAAGCAGTACCTGCGTCCCAAGGATATTTGTGCGGAGGAATTCATCGGCGGAAGCGATGCTGCGGTCAACATGCGATTCGGCTGCGAAATTGACTACGGCGTCAGTATCCTTTTCCAAAGCAGCAAGCACGGCCTGGTAATCGAGAATGTTACCGCGGACAAAGGAATGTCGTTCTGAGTCTATGCCATCGAGATTATCCAGATTGCCGGCATACGTCAGCGCGTCGAAGTTTAGGACTTTGCAGTCTGGAACTTCCGCAAGAACCAACCGCACAAACGCGGACCCGATAAAGCCTGCGCCACCTGTAACGAAGAGGTTGACCATAAATATCTCTTGTGAATCTTGTTTAGAAGACGTTTCGGACGATGAAACCGATACCAATCAGCTTAGGTTCGGGCAAAGAATAGTAGCGCCTGCTGTTTAACTTAACCTAGTCCAAAACAAAAAGGAGTAGAAATGCTGATCTACCCCTCAATGTCTTATCGAGTTTTTAAGAGAGCGTGAGGGAGAGCCGTTTTGGTTCTCCCTCATCTTCGTTTTAGCTACAGCCAAGAGCAGTACAGCCGAGCGTATTCCGTACATGTGCGGCGGAATTGATCAGCGGTTGGCCCTGCGCCGGGGTGAGTGTGCCATTGTTAATGAAGCTCTGCACCTGGCTAGTGAAATCGTTCAGCTTGTTGCAGGCAACATTGGTCTTGCCTTGGTTAACGGCATCCAGGGCGGCTTGTAGCTTGCTGAGTAATCCTTGGCGTTGTGTTCCGCTAAGTCCGGGAAGCGCGTTAACCTCATTGATCATGTTCTGGATAACCGCCGCCGGTGTGAGCACTGTGACCGTAAACGAGCACGAAGTCGAGTTGCCGTGTGCATCATTGACGGTATAGGTGACCGAGTTAGTGCCGATCGGGAAGACCGATCCGCTTGCCAGACCAGCTGTCCTGGAGGTTGTTGCTCCCGGACAGTTGTCCGTCCCGACCGGTGCGGTATAAGTACCTACCGCGCCAGACGGACAGGTTGGCTCCAGCGTGATGTTTGCCGGGCACGTGATTAGCGGAGCGGTGTTGTCAACAACTGTTACGACCTGGTTCGCCGAACTCGTGTTGCCATGAGCGTCGGTTGCCGAGTAAGTAACCGTGGTGGTTCCCTCCGGAAATACGTTGCCGGCAGGTAATCCAGACCGAGTCACAGCGCCAACACCCGCACAGTTATCGGTGGCCGAGCCCGTGCCGAGAGTAGCATCGAGATTGCTGACTGTGACGCCGCACAAAGTGGCGCCGGGACCTGTAAAGAGCGTCACAGCGGCCGGAGCGGTTACAACTGGCGGTGTGGTGTCCGTGACCGTGACCGTTTGATTGGCTGAGGCAGTGTTGCCGGAAGCGTCAGTCGCCGTATAGATAACTGTGGTGGTTCCCACCGGAAATACATTGCCGGCTGGTACGCCAGTACGTGCGATAGTCACTCCCGGGCAATTATCGTTTGCCGTAGCGACACCGAGGGTTGCGTCACTGACAACCGTTCCGCAGATCGTTGCACCCGGACCAGTGTCTGCGAGGACATTGGCTGGTGCAGTGACGGTCGGAGGTATGGCCGGACTTTCCTTCACAGTGACGTGTTGAATGCCCGTTGTCATGTTTCCGGAACCATCAGTTGCTTTGTAAGTAACATTGGTAGTGCCAGTCGGGAAAACAAAACCCGCAGGAACGCCCGTGCGCGTGATGTTCACGGAGGATGAGCAATCGTCAGTCGCCGTAGCAACGCCCAGTTCATCATCGAGCAATGCTGAACATGAACTGGTGAATGCCAACACATCGGGCGGAACGCTTAGCACAGGCGGAGATGTGTCTCCTGTACCGGTTACAGTTATTGTTTGATCACAAGAAACTGAGCGGCCGAAGCTATCTGTGGCAGTCCACGTTATAACAGTCTGTCCCACCGGGTACGGAGCCCCAAGGGAAAGACTGTCGCTGCGCTCGGCTGTCAGAGGCAGACCAAAGGGCGTTGTTGAAGGAGTGCCGAGATCTTCTATGAGCACTGTCTTTTCACATGTCCCCGGAGCTGCCGTAAAGGTTCTATTAGTTGGACACGAGATGGTCGGCGCATCTGTGTTTGTAACTATTACGCGTTGCGGGCACGACGCCAGCCTGCCATTGGAGTCGGTCGCTCGCCATGTAACAGTGGTTGTTCCGACTGGATATGGATCCGTTACATCGCGATTATCGCTGCGGATACCGCTGACGGTAACTCCGGTGCCGGTTGCGGACGGCGGCGTCAGACTGACGGACAATTCGAGCTCACCTGCGGAGGCCTGAGCCGTAACGTCGGCCAGAGGACAATCAATTGTCGGCGCCGCAGAGGACAGCACGGTAACCGTGAAGCTGCACGAGCCACCGCCAGTTCCAGAGGTAACGCCGACTGAATTTGTGCCTACCGGGAAGAATGATCCGGATGCCGGATTAAAAGTTACCGCTCCACAATCACCAGATACTTCGACGCTGCCAGTGAAATTAACGAAGGCGCCCGACTGAGTGCCTTGAGTCGTATTTGCCGTTGCTATGATATCCGCCGGGCAGCCGAGGGCACACGTAGCAGGCGATCCTCCAGCGGCCCGTATTTCGACTCGCGCCGAAGACGAATTGTTGTCAGGGCGCGGATCGTTGGTGTCGCTGGAAATATCAGCCACACTGGAAACCACGCCGTTCGATGCGCTGCCACTAACTGCATAGTTGAGAGTGATAGTTGCTGTGGCACCACTCGCCAGGCTGGCAATCGAGCAGTCGGTGATCCCCATCCCCATATTGTTGGTGCAATTGAAGGTTGGCCCAGTGTCCTGGGTGGCTGAGACGAATGTCAGGCCGGGAGGCGACGCCTGGGTCACATGAACGTTCTGGGCAACGTCCGGACCGGTGTTACTTATCCACAAGAAGAATGCCGTGTTGACGCCGGGTGTTATCGGCGCCTCTTCGGGGCTTGAGTCATAGACTACCAGGTCGGCAGCCGCGTTGGCCGGATCGCTCACATTGAAATAAGCAACAGCTCGAGTCGTGTTGTCGCCGGAGGAGTTGCTGCTGACATTCCAGGTACCGCGGTTATCAACAATTTCATCGTCTATGGTCGAGGTATTGGATCCGGGAAGAGTGAACAAATTAGTGTCCGGATCCAAAGTGACATCCTGAGTTTGGCGCACAAAGCCTTTGGTGCCGCTCCAACTGAATTGCCGCAATGCGGGATCACGGAGAGGCGCGTTGCTAATGCGCGCGCAAACCGTATCGCCCAGGTTGAAGACATTTTGCGGAGTTACACAATCGGAGGCGAATGTCTCAATTGATTCATCAGCCGGCGCCTGTGGCAGGGCTGGCAGCGGGAGAGAAAACAGACCTTTCGCCCCAGGAAATCGCGCGGGCTCCCGCAGAGTTGATAGTCGACGCTTCTCCTTGATTTGCGAACCTCGCGAGCTACCGTCAGAAAGACGAGCTACCGATGAAGCAGAAGAAGCGGTGTAGAAAGCGGCAGCAACGAGAATGAGACACAGCAAACCAAAAGTTAATTTAAGTTTACGTTGTTTTGTGGCGAGGGCCGGTACAGTAAAAGTGGGTAGACTCTTCATCTTGCCGGCAAGGCGAAGGATTTTAGAGGTACTACAGATTTTCATCGCGTTTCATCCTTCCGAGTTAACTTCGCGTGGCGGGGTCTAGCGTCAAAGCCCTGCTTGAAGTAGACCTCAATGTGATTGCTCCGCGCGCTGCCCAACGGCGGTACGCAAACGGACAATCGCCTACCTGGTCGAAAAGGAAATTTCCCTTCCGCCGTGTGCCGGATCTAAGAGGGAGGAACAGCGGCGGAAGAGGGTTTTCTCCTAAACGGTTACTTCGGGTTGACGACTGTTGGCGTTAGACCATCCGACGTATTGCCGAGGATTCTATTGTTCCCGGACGATTGGACCGTTCCGCCGGCGCCGATGCCCGTCGAGCATAAGATGATAGAGACTTGCGAGATGCGGGTAGTGGAACTAGCCGCCGTAGATATGCCCGTCGTATGACTCGTAAGCATTGTGTTTTCAATGATTCCGTTTGAGCCGCCGAGCATTGCAACACCTGTGGTTCCAAGAGTGATCAGAGAGTTCCTGATGGCGACGACAGAGAGATTGCCTGCCTGGACACCAGTGGGAACTCTTTCAATTCGAACGTGATCCATTACGGACGCAATGAATTGCGACGGCGCGGACAGGCGAACACCAATGGATGCCGCTCCGCGAAGGTCCCTTATGTCCACATCGTCGATAAACAAGTCGAAGCCGGCTACGGGCGCTGAGTTCAATGCCGCATTTATCCCGTTGCCGGTAAAACCAAAAATTTCAACATTCTCGACGTGAAGTGATTTTCCGGCCAGCACGTTAATGCCGTTGGTGCCGCTTCCGGCCCCGTTGATGGAGAGGTTGCGAAGCGTCACGACGGCTGTGTTGGTAGCGTCGTTGACAATGATACCCTGGGTTCCCGCCGCAAGAATGGAACCAAACGTACCGCCACCGTCGATCGTGATGGATTTCGTAATGGTTACAGCTCCGAAGCCACCCGGATCAATACAGTCAATCTCACCGTTGACGGCGGTCTTCGAGATGGCGCCCGCAAACGTCTTGCAAGGAGCAGTGCGACTGCACGGATTAGCGTCATCGCCGACTCCGGAGACCCAGGTGCGGGTCGCCTGTGCCTGGGCCAGGGAAGTAACCGTCAAAGTGAAAATGACGACTGCTAAACCATGAAAAGTGTGGCGAAACTTACTCATTGAAATTCTCCTTATCGAGGTGGGTTATCAGTTGTTTAGTTAGGATCACGTTGCCGCGAAGGCCAGCAATCGGTTATCGCCGACGCGACCAGCGTAGGCTGGGGGTCACGGTGGCCGAACGAAAAGTCCGATACACACTCAATGACTCGCGAGTTACAGGTTTACTTGGTGACTTCCTAAGGCCGGTAGAGGATGCGTCGAGGTGATGCGGTGACTAGGCTATTACCTTCAGCAATACCACCCTGGGCCTGAGTCTGACAAGAACGAATATTCTCCTATTGACCTCTACTTGAGAGTCGGGATGAGCTTAAGAGCCAATAAAAGTATCAAGTCATATCCCAAAATAGTTTCAACGTAGAGAGGTTAGGGCCAAATCTAAGAAGCAAGGTTGGCGGCTATTAAAGCTCCAATTCAAAGTGGCGGTGCACAATATTCAATGTTGCTGCATGAAGTCAAGCATTTTTTTGAAATCGAAGCTTACGATTGGTTTAACGCGGCACGACTCTTATTCTTTCGGCTGGGTCTTCTGCATTACAGATAGGCAGAAGTACCCAGCGCAGCTTGCGGGGCAAGACGGTTTTCAATAACCAGCAAACGGCGATCGATGCTGATTTGTGGCCATAGTGACGTGATGAGAAGCGTGCTTCCGTGCGTGCAACCTCTTGCAAGTCAAGCGCATAAACGACCAGTTGCGAGCCGGAAACCTTGTCGTACGCTACTACGCTGCCATCGGTTTGCGGCCGGACGTCGAGTCCTGGAACAAAATGAAAGCGCGCCACAAGCTCCTGCTCACCAGCACCGAACAGTTCATCTTCAACCAACCAATAACGCTCAAGCTTGAAAAATGTCACTGTGCGGCGATGGGTTACCGGGTGCGGCAACCGCTGATAACCGGTGTGTTCGGCCGCTACGTACTCGTGCTCGATGCCCAGTTCGTGGTCCAGAACCCGTGGTTGAGCCTCCGTTCCCATGCTAAACGGCGAGCTCTCGCTAATGCTGCTTTGCTCGAAAGCACCCACCTGAATGGTTGAATGGTAGGCGGTCGATCGGAATAGATGTCGCTCGTGCAAGTCGGCTGTATAAACGAAGAGCCCGGGATCCACCAGAAAAGGCTGCCCACACGCTGAGACTTCGATACTCAACGCGTCATTGTGTCCGTGGGCACCCCTGCCCTCCATTCCAGTCCCACTGACATTAAACAGCAAAAACAGATCTTCGCTGCGCAGCACATAGGTTCCTGCGTCGGGAAATGCCTGCGATGATGCTTTTTCTGCGGCAGCCGGAAGGGCGTCGTATTGCCGGAGGCCCTTTCCTCCGAAAACCCAAAGCACTTCTTCCGATGCCGGTAACTGCTGCAGCTTGAACCCAGGTTCGTCCAAGGCAACTGCTCCCAAAGGTAACAAGTAGGCGTGATCATCCCCGGTGTGATGGACCAGCGGCAACACCTGGCCACCATCGGTATCACCGATAAGCGGAACAAAACCGTCGGGGCGAAGCAATGCTCGGGTGTAACTGAGCATTGAGTGCAATATGGACCAGTACCTCTGATCAATCCTTATGTCATTCGCCTGGCAAAGGATGAACGAATAGAGATACAGCTCAAGCACAAGCCTGTGGTAACCCGTTGACGCCTCGTAATCCGCGCCATCTGTCAGGATTTGTCTGTCCATTTCCCTGAGCAGTTCCGCAAGGGCCCACTCGCGCCATGCTTTGGCGGCCTGAAGTTCGGGCAACATGATTCCGATCCAGAGTAAGCCTGCAAGATCTGAAAGGTAGTGGTTGCCTCGTACTACATGTGAAAACTCAAGGTTACGCCGAATGTGGACACCATGCTGGTCCAAGATTGCCAGGAACACTCTGAGTCGTTCTTCACTGAGACTATTTGACTTCCGGAAAATCGCAAAAGCTGCAAGCAGGTTCATGCTGCGCAGGGCAACCTCCATGGCACAATTCCAATTCGGTCCCCGGGCCACGGGATTCTGCATACGCCAGCTTTCGAGTTGAGCAAAAAATTCTTCCGCCAGTTCTTCGTCTCCGGTTACTACGTACGCTTTGGCCAGAGTCAGGAAATGACCGAGCCGATTTAATTCCCATAAGACTCGAATGTCCGACCCATCCGAGTGCCACATTGGAATATCGGCGTAGAAATCGAGCGGCCAAACTCTTCCGGAGAGTGGGTCGCGGTTCCACTGAATCTGATCACCAAAATCCATTTGGCCGAACCCGAGCAAAGGCCAACTGTGCCCACTCTTGATCAACTGCGCTGCTTCCAGCATTCGCTCAGTCTCCGCCGGGAAAAGTTTTCTCTGTAGCGATGCGGTTGTGTGATGAGGCTCCATGAACCCGGGTAAAAAGGCTGGTGTTTGTCGCACCCGAAAATGCTCTAACAAGGCGGCGGACGAGAGGTTTTGAAATTGCGGCAGGAGTCGAGCCGGCTGCGAAACAAGGTGATCGGCGTATTTGCGTTGGTATCGCTGGCTCAGCGCGACCCGACAACGATGCAGATACTCCAGCAGGGCGACGCGCGCACTTATTTCTCCTCGAAGAACCGTGCGAAAGCCCGGTCTAAGGAAAGCGAGCGGAGGTTTGCCTTTGTATTCGGAAGATTCAGCCAAAGATAAGGCGGCCCTCAAACCCGGGATGGTTATCTGATTCCGTTCGCACGCATATCGACAAACGTGCCAGTGCGGATTGATTCCAATGCTTTCAACGCGCAGAGTGTGGCCCTGACTCCGTCGCAAGCTGTAATCTCCAGGGCCGTCTCGCCACGGACCGCCTGGATGAAGTGCTGCAATAATTGCGCGTGACCTTTGTCTGCTTTCTCCTGGGACTTTCGCAGATCCACGCCGTAAGACTCAAGGGAGCTGAAATCGTCCAGCACAAATGCCTGCCCGGCTGCAAAGACCTCGAGCTTTTCTTTAGGCAGGTCCTTGTGACCAACTGTCGTATACATCAAGGTTCCAACTGAGCTGTCAGCAAATGAAATGTTTACAGATACATTGGCTGGATCCTTCGAGGCCCCGTCGGAGGCTTCGGCCAGGGTTGCCGTGATACGAACGGGTTCCGCTCCAATTAGATAGTAAAGCAAATCAAAAAAATGACATCCCTCTCCCAGAATCCGGCCGCCCCCCTGCGTCTTGTCGAGCGTCCAATGATCGGGCGGCAGGTATCCGGCATTAACCCGGTACGTAAGCATTTTAGGGCTGCCCAGACCGACAAGTACTCTCTTCAACTCTCTTGCCAGTGGTGCGAAACGTCTGTTGAATCCAACCGTTAGCAGCACGCCTGCCTCAGAAACGGCCCGGCTAACGTTTGTACAATCCTCCAGCGTAAGTGCCAGCGGCTTCTCAACGAATATATGCTTGCCGCTACGCGCTGCCTCAATTGCGATTGGGGCATGCAAATCGTGTCGAGTCGCAATGATGACGGCGTCAACGTTTTCGTCCTTCAACACATCATGATAGTCCGTGGTGCAGTACGCCGCGCCGAATTCCTGCGCTGCCTGCCGAGCCCTGGTGCCGGTCGGATTCGCAATCGCTGAAAGCTCGCAGTCAGGATTGCCGATCAAATTGGGCAAGTGATAAGCGCGCGCAAAGCTCCCGGCGCCAATGACTGCCACGCGAGTACGGTCCGCTCGATTTACCACTACGGATCGTTTCAGGTGAACGACGCGGGAATCATCCTGCCCCTTCTCTGCCTCGTAGCGGAACACGACGCCCAGGGTGTCCCTGGATTTTTCTGCCAGGAAGCGATATGCGTCCGCGGCCTGGTCCAATTCATATTCCGACGAGATTAGTGGTTGAACCTGCACTTTGCGCTCGGCCAAAAGCCTGATGAACTCAGCCATGTTGCGGTTCTCAGTCCAGCGAACGTACGCAATCGGGTAATCGACGCCGAGCTGCTCATATTCTGAGTCATAACGACCGGGTCCATAAGAGCGAGAGATCAAAAGATCGAGTTCTTTGTGGTAGAAATGTTCCCGGTCCAGCCTCATTCCCACGTCGCCGACAATAATTACGCGGCCGCGCTCTCTGCACATTTCAAACGCCTGATTCACGGGTACATCACTGGGCGTTGCGGCGCAGACAAGCACGGCATCGGCGCCATAATCGCCGGCGATTTGGTGTACGCGGCTAACCGCATCTTCAACATCGGCCTTTATTACATGTTGTGAACCCAATTCTTTGGCCAGGTGCAAACGCTTTTCAATCAGATCTATGGCAATAACGCGGCATCCCGCAACCCGCAGTAATTGGGTCACCAATTGGCCAATGAGGCCCATTCCAGTTACTACAACAGTTTCGCCAAAGGTTACCTCCGCCCGCCGGATGCCTTGTATGGCGATAGCTCCGAGAGTTGTAAAGCAGGCCTCGCGCAGATCTACTTCGGCAGGTACGCGTACGAGCAGATTGCGAGGAACCGTAATGATCTCTGCGTGATTTGCGGTAATTCCCCCACACGCGACTAAATCACCTGCCTGAAGATCATCAATCCCTTCGCCGACCTGGAGTATTTCGCCGGCTGCCAGATACCCCCTACCCTGAAGGATCGGTGGCCGATTGAGGTGCTGTTGAATTCTTGAAAGTGTTGCAGCGATACCTTCGCGCTGAAGACTCGCGCGCAATTTGTTCGCCTGGTCAAGCCTGCGATTCAAGGTTCTCTGTTGTGGCCCAGAGGTCGAAGCTAATTCCGTTCCCGAGCTAATTAGGGAATAGGCAGTCTTTATCAATGCCTGCCCAGGTAGAACCGTCGGCGCAGGTACTTGAGCCACGATTAGTTCTTGTCGTTCATTCAAACAAACTTGTCGCATATCGAATGTTGTAGATATGGATGTATATCAGTATTTATTACGAGCCGCATTTCATAACAGCGATTTTCCGAAACGTTTTCCTCAACCCTTGTCAGGTTTCTCTCCGCTTACCACACTTTCGATCGTAGGTGGTGGGAGTCCCTTACGAAAAAGCGTGGTGAGCCGCTGCGCCGCCGCACGTGCGGCGGAAAGCTCAGGCGGCGTGAAGAATCGTGCCAAATACAAGGCCAGGCCCCAAACAAGAATCAGTGAAAGCCCACTACCAAGATCAATCAAAATGCGGCCCGTTTTGAGCCACGCGCCCGCCAAATAGACTAAACAGCTAATGATGAATAGCTTCGCCAGGCGGCCCCAAGCGTAAGGAACCGGATAAAGTCGACGCACAATCGGATACTCAATCACCGGCAATAACATGTAAGAGACAAGAGTAGCCACAGCCGCTCCGTACATTCCATAACGCGGAATTAGTACTACATTGAGGCCTAGATTTATCAGCGCACTTGTCCCGATGATGAAAGGAGCATAGCCGGTCTTTCTCGTGAGATCGAACCCGAAAGAAACAATGTAGTACACCTCGAAGAACAGGTACGAAAGCACAATCAAGGGAACAATCGGAGCTGCGGCATGATAGGAAGGTGGCGTCAACAACGCTAAGGCTTCTCGCGCAAAGAGGCTTAACCCCAGTCCGAGCAGCGTAAGCAGGGCAATCGAATAAACCATCACCCGCGCGTAGATTGTAGTGGCCCCCGGCTCCTTCGCTATCGAATAACAATATGGCGCGTACGCGGTATTAAACCAGCCTATTACCATGTGCAGTACTGCCGCGATGCTGTAGCTGACCGAATAAAGCCCCACCTGAGTTAGATCTGCGTATCTCTGAAGAAAAAACCGATCCGAAAGATTCAATATCCAATAAGCCAGGCCAGCAGGAATAAGCGGCAGACCAAAGCGCAGAAGCTGCTTTAAGAGAGTCGGTTCAATGGTCCATTCGATATCGCGCACGGTTAGCACGAGGCAGATGAGAAAAAAGAGCGCCGAGGTTCCGAGATTGGCATAAACCAGGCCAACCACTCCCAGATGAAGGACCACGATAGCGATGATGTTGAGCGTTACGTTAATTGTGAAGCGGGCGAGCGACAGCGCCGCATATTTGGCGGCGTATTGTCTGGCTCGAAAGATGGCGAAAGGAATCGCCGAGCCGACATCGAAAAACGTGCTGATCAGGCTGATTTGAATTAGCGGCACAAGGCTCGCATCGCGGACGAGCAAGGGGCCGAGGCGGTTAAACGACAATGTTAATGGGATTAGAACTGCGGTCGAAGCTAACAGGAGAAAGAGGAGAACCGTGCCGGTTAGTTTGCGGCGCGCAATCGGATCGTCAGTATCAAAGTAGAAGCGGAAGAATGCTGTTCGCTGGCCGAAATCGAGAATAAGCGCCAGCACGGTGGCAAACAACGTAGCAATGGCAAACTTGCCGTAATCGTCAGGGGTCAGAAAACGTGTGTAGATCGGCAGTAAGATCAAGGCGGCGACACGTGTAACCGCGTCGCCTAAACCGTAAATCAAAGTCTGCGATGATAATCGCCGAAGGTGAACCAGCATCAGTTGCGAATTGTGAAAGTAGAATCGTAAACGGCGTTCCCCACCACAAACACTCCTCGTTGCGATAACCTTCGCGGCAGGCTCTCGTTCCCGAAACCCCCTGGTGAAATGCAGTTGGAATGTTTATCTAATCTGTCGTAGAAGGCAACCCTAGCTCGAACTGCTGTATTGCAAGTCACTGCGGAAATCGGTTTGCCGAGAGTCGGGAATCGATTGAGGCGGGATGGCCAGGAATTCGTAAATAGGTTTGAAAGCGACGTCCGTTCTTATGGCGTCCTCAGCTGAAATAGAATCGCGAGCGCTCGCCAAAGGTTGTCCGCTGATCAGGCGAGAAACAGCCGGATAGAGCTTCAACAGCGCAGTACCCGCGGGTCCCATGTGTGAACTCAGTTTTTGCTTTATTCGGGTCGAACGGCCCGGGGGAAGGGATCCTAACAGACACCCGACAATGCCCGGGGTCATCAGCGTTCGATAACCTTCCTTGATCCGCTGTCGAGCCATTTCGATTGAGATCCCGTCTTTCTCGGAGACAGCAGCCGACATCGCATCGAGAAACCCTTTGAAGTCGGCGGACCACGAATCCGCGAGCATACGATCGAAAAGATCTCCTTTTTCGCGAGTCTCAATCTGATCGCAGGAGGTCAGTCCTTCCAACTGGCGGACCAGGTATAAGTAAGGCTCGACCTGGACCTTGCCGGCAATAACTCCGAGGAGCATCGGAATGTGCTGAGACAAAATCAGATCTTGTGTGTCCAGGTCACGCAACACGCGAAAACTCATTCTGGTCTGTTCAGTGCGAAACACGTCGTACCAATTTGCCCGGTAGCTTGAAAAATAGTTATGCACGCGTCCCACCGCGGTCTCTTCAAGGGTGGACTTATCCGGATACACCTTGCTTACGAACGACACTTGGTTTCCATAAACGTTGCTGAATTCACCATAAGCCGGATCGGGCGATATCCTGACACCGCCAATGATTCCGCGACACGAGCTGAAATCGGGGTGCCCCTTGAGGAATTCCACACTCCGAAGCAGCGCATCGATCACAAAAAAGTCGTCATTATCACCAAGCACGACGAAAGCGGTCTTAACCCGGCCGAGCGCATCCAGCACCTTGGCGTAATAGTGCGTCGGGGTAGCGTCATAGGGATACCGAATGTATTCATAGTCCACATTCGGGTACCTCGCGGGATCCGCAAGGGCTGCAGGCACGGATTGATCTGACCCGCCATCGGCAATCAAGACCTTAAACGGAAGATTGATTTTACTTGCGTAACTCATCCAACGAAACGTGCAGGGCACTCGATCCCACAACGTTAGCAGGATGGTCAGGTCCGGGTTCTTATTCATAACTTCGTCAGGGTTTCTTGCTGGTCCACCTTCTATTCCTCTATTCCTCGCAGCAGACCAGGTAGCCGCCGGGATTACAGGTGAACAACAGTTTGTTCTCGAGCCGTTCATCAACGCGAAATCTTTTGTTTTCTGCAAGAAAAGCGTCCAGGGCCGTTTTTGGATTGTTGCCCGGCCCCCAGGGCCTTGGCCGGTGGGTCTGCTCGGGCATGAATTCAACCACTGTGTCGCCACAAACCAGATACTTCCCCCTACCAACTAAAGGTGAATACAAACGTAACTCCTGCAGCACGTGATCGTGAGTGTGGTTTGAATCGAGCACTATCAAAACATCGCGAGAGCCAGCGAGGATTTGTTTCACGCGGTCCAGAGTAGCGAGGTCAATCGACGAGCCGTTGATCCAGGTGATCCTTTCTGCAAGTTTTCCGAAAGCGGCGATCCTTTCCTGCAGGTCATCTGGAATGTAAATGTCAATGCCGATAATGCGCTCTCCTCCCAGCACCTCCATTAACGTTGAATAGAACAGCAACGAGCCGCCCCAGGCTACTCCTACTTCGATAATGAATCTCGGCCTGGTCCGGAAAATAATTTCCTGCAAGGCAAACATGTCCTGAGGCAGCTGCAAAAGCGGCTCGCCGAACCACGTTGTTTGGTGAATCCAATTGTAACGATCGGCATCTGTGAGGACTTCGAGCGACTTCTCGCCCAGAACTGAGTCCGCCGCCATGTTCCTGGCCCACTGAATCCTTGACTCTTCAAACTCGTCTCGTGTGCGCATGTGGTCCTTCACTGGTGGATTTGTGTTCATTTTCTCGCTGCCACGATCCTTCACCATTTGTGTGCCTGCTGCAGTAACCGGACTGTTTCGCCTATTCCGCTTCGCAAATCGCCTTTGAATTGAAAGCCAAGGTCCTTAAACAGATCGTTTGATACATGATACGAGAGTTGGTTCATGATCTTTGTGTCGACATACTCGATCTTAAGGTCCGGCACGTGAGTCCGGATTATGTCGATAATGTCATTCACGCTCGTGTTGACGGTCACGACGTTATAGAGCTGGCGATCGTATAACCGATGCTGAATGATGAAATCGAGGCTTCTGACGGCATCGCCCAAGTCCAGATAAGGGCGATTCTGATGAAGCGCTGTTCTCCAGACTGTAATGGGCTGGCCCATTACAGCTTGCCAGCAGAATTTGTTTATTGCTGTATGAAACCGCATTCCAATCGAGGTCCCAAAGATCGTTCCGAAACGGCAAATCAGAAACCGCAACCCTTCATCAGCGCCGAACTTTTGGAGCAGCCGCTCCGCTTTCAGCTTGGATTCGGCGTACGGACTTTGCGGCTTTAGATCTTCGAGCGGGCAATTCTCGTCAACCACTTCGGCCTGCGTGCCATAGACGCTGGTGGTTGATGGGAAAATCAGTGCGCAGCCCGCGTGGATGCACGCTCGCGCCACTCTCTCAGTGCCGGAGAAATTGACCTCTTCAACTCTTTGCTGAATATCAAAGCTGGCAGTTGCGTTAGTAATGGCTGCGAGGTGGACGACCACATCGGCGCCGGCAAACAACTCGCGGAGATCCGCGGATAGCACATCCGCTTCGATGAAACGGTATCGACCTTCAACCGGCAAATCGAACAACGAGCAATAACGCTGGGTCGAAAGGTCGTCGAGGAGAACGATCTCCGCGCTGGGAAATGCGGTGGGAATTCCCCGAATGAAGTGCGAGCCGATATGGCCTATGGCGCCCGTAATTACTATTCGCATACGACTATCTTATGTAGTGATTCAAACAGGAGGTGAAATAGTCCCGGGTCTTGACCAGGCCCGTCTGCAGATCAAACAGGGGGTTCCACTTGAGCAGGGTCTTTATTTTCGCATTGCTGATAACGGCGTCTCCGATCTCAATGGCCTTGCGCTCCGCCGGCCACTCGACAAACTTGACTTTGCCACCAATCTTCTCTTCCAGGGTTTTGGCGATTTCCGCGATGCTGTACTGCTTATCCGCAACCGCAAAAAACACCTGATCGTTACTAGTTTCTTCACTGGCCGCCAACACCAGTGCCGCGACGCAATCGTCCACATAGGTAATATTGCGCAGCTGGAGGCCGTCGCCATAAACCGTCAATTCCTTACCCTGGAGGGCCCGGCCAATAAAGTAATTAATGAAACCAAAGTCGCTACTCTTGATATTCGAACGGGGACCAAACACATTTGCCAGCCGCACCACCGTAGTTCTCATCTGATAAGCGGCGCCGTATATCAAGACGTATTTCTCGGCGGCGCTTTTGTTCGCCGAGTAAATATCAACCGGAAACTCGGGATGTACCTCGGTGACGGGGTTGAATTGCATTCTCCCGATCTGCGTGCTCGTCCCCACATGGACGATCTTGATTTCCGGACTGAACCGTCGCGCGGCTTCCAGTAAATTGATCACCCCTTTGCAATTGACGTCGATATCAGTCAAGGGCTCGCGCATGGAATTCGGGTGTGAAGTATATGCGGCGCAATTGAAAACGATGTCTTGATTCAGAATGGCAGAACCAACTCCCTCCAGATTACGAATATCATTAACGATCACACGAACGTCATCACGGATATCCTGGATGTTGTACATGTTTCCGCCGGAGCGCGAATCCAGACAATCATAAACTGTTACCGCGGCGCCGAGACCGAGACACCTGTGAGCAAGGTTGCTGCCGACAAAGCCAAGCCCTCCGGTAATCAATACTCTTTGCCCCGTCAGCAACGGCAAGGTCTGCTTATCTGTGCTTTCCGACACTCACATCCCCTTATCGCAAGGCATGAAATTCAACGTGATGGCGACTTCACGATACACGAATCATAAGCGGGCGAATGAAGACCGATCATTTTCGAGGCGGTGGTTTTTCCTGGAAGCAATCGAGATGATACCTGCTGCCCTACGATGATCCCACCAGCGCAGAGCGTGATTGTTCGCAGACTTTCTTGATGCCGTCACACACGGCATCGATTTGATCGACGGTCAGGTTGAGAGCACCTGGCAAGTTTATAGCACGTGCCGATATGTCATACGAGCGTGGGTTCTGGGGGCGGTAGCGTTCTTCAAAACCAGGATACGCTGGTAACGATGAGAGCGGATAAAAGAAGGGCCGCGATGGCAGACCGAGCTCAGACAGTCTTGCCATAGCATCCAGTTTGCTCAAATTATGACTCTTGCCAAACACCAATCCCGTAATCCATACGCTGTTGTATACACCCTCGGGCTCTGCATTCAATTCGATATCGTCGACACCAGCTAAACGCTCTTTATACATCTGCCAGATTTCTCGTTTCTTGTTCACCAACTCGTCAAGTCTTTGAAATTGAGCGTAGCCAAGCGCGGCTTGCAGGTTAAAAGGCATGTATTTGTAAGTCACTTCATAGTTGTAGTAGACGGGCCCTCCCGGCTTGCGCCCGTGGTCACGCAGGAACATGCAGCGCTCATACAACTTGTCGTCATCTAGCAGCAGCATTCCGCCTTCCCCGGTAACGAGAGTTTTTGTGCGATGAAAACTGAAGACAGAACCGACACCAAACTTACCCGCCCGGGTTCCCTTATAGATCGAGCCCAATGCTTCTGCTGAATCTTCAATCAGGGGAATGCCGTGTTTCTCCGCCAACGAGACCACTTCATCCATGACAGGCATGTTCCCAAATAAATCCACTGCGATGATGGCCCTGGTCCGGGGTGTTATGCAGCGCTCAACCGACTCGGGATCGAGGCACCAGTTGACCGGTTCAATGTCACAGAACACCGGCGTCGCGCGGAGGTAAGAAACGGGCGCGGCAGTGGCTATCCAGGTGCATTCGGGAACTATCACCTCGTCTCCGTCGCTGATTCCCAGGGCAGTAAGAAGCAAGTGGATAGACATGGTGCAATTCGGCGTCATGATCCCGTACTTCCGGCCGTGGTAAGCAGCGAACTCTTTTTGGAAGGTCTCGACATACCAATAGGGTTTTTCGTACCAGCCAGAACGCATCGCGTCGTTAACGACGGCGATTTCATGTTCCGTAATTGAAGGCCCTGCCATGTAGATGGGTTCCATGTAACAACTCTCCTCAGTTTAAAGACCTGGCGGGAACTCCCACCACGGTCGCGCCGTTAGGCACGTCCCTGGTAACCACTGCTCCCGCGCCAACTCTTGCATCTGCTCCGATCTTAATTCGCGGCAGAACAGTGGCCCCGGCACAAACCCAGGCGTTCACGCCCACGTGAACAAGTCCGCAAAGGGTTGCGCCTGGAGCAATCTCAACACCGTCGTCCAGGATATCTTCGTGATCGACACTCGCTTTGGTGTTGATAATGCATTGGCGGCCAAGCGTGGCCTCTGCGCCGACGATAGCTCCAGCCATAATCTGGGCGCCATCGCCGATTACCGCATTTTCCGCTATCCAGGCTGACGGATGGATCACGCTGACTGGTCTCAGCCCCTCACTTACCAACAAATCGTGCAGCCGCAGCCGAACGCGACCATGGGGATTGCCGATGGTGATAGAAAAACCTATCTCTTCTCGCCGCTGGCTGGCAATCCATCTGAGGAATCCCTCTTTCCCACAGTGGAGATCCACATCAGCAAACGGCGCTCTAAGATCGGGTGTATCATCAAAGACTGCCACCACTCTTGAGCCGAACCACTCGACGATCGGACGCACAACTTTTGCCTGACCGGTACCACCCCAGAGGATAATCTTCGGCGGTAATTTGTTCGTCGCCTTATTCATCCCTGTTGAAGCCGGATCAGATTTTTGAGAAAAGGAGATTGCACGCTCGGCCCAGTCGATATTTCGACGGAAAGTTGCTCTGATCGTATTCCTGATCCAGGGCGCTTTTGTACCTCAACGAATAACCACTTTCAGCCATCACTTCTACAAGTTCGTCAATATTAAGAAACCAGTAAGGCAGTGTGGTGCCGGGCACGTTTTTTTGAGCAGTCGCATACGTCGGAAAGTCACCCGCTGAGAGTTTCACGAAAAGAAAATACCTGGCCCCCAGGGCCGCCAGTCGTCTTAACAGCGAGCGATAGTCTTCTACGTACTGGAGCGCGCTGCTCATGTAGACGATATCAAGTTTAGCTAGATTTTCCGGGACCTCCGTCCAAAAATGGATCCGGTCGTCCGTTTCAAAGAGTGCGGCGCCTTCCTTGCAAATTCCCGCTCGCTCGATGACATGATAGTTAAGGGACCGGCAATTTACCAAACTGCTCATTAAATGAACATAGGTGATACCCATTCCGCCGCCGAAATCCAGAATGTTGAGTTCGCCGCCGGACGTCTCGCAGACTACGGCCGCTAACAGCGGCAGCAGCATGTGCTCTCCGGTGACCGATAATGGAATCGTGCGGCTTTGCTTTGCCGAAACCAGTACCTGCCTTGTGTAGGACCGGGTCTTGGCGGTCCAGGTATCGCTGTCAAACAACGGGCCGGAGACCGGCACATCCCTATAGTGAGGATAGATTCCTTCCCATATCTTATCTGCCGTCTCGTGGTGGCGAGGCGCGAAGTAAAACAGATCGAGTAATATGGGTGGGACAAGCCTCCTGACGATTCGGCCTATCTTCATAGAACCCTACTTAATAGCAGGTCCCTTCACCCAGTCATATCCGATTGCCGGATCGTCGTGGGGGATTCGTCCTTCGTCCGCGGGGTCATATACTTTCGAAGTGACATAAAAGAGATGAGCGGGGCCACTAATGCACTTGCAACCATGCGCCACACCGGGTGGGATACGCAGGACTTTGGACGGCTGGTTGTCACCCATCAGAAGCTCCATGGTTTCCCGATAGGTCGTTGAATCCGCACGCGTATCGTGCAAGGCGACCTTCAATACGCCGCTCGGCACGTACCACCAATCTACTTGTACTTTGTGTATGTGCCATGCCTTGGCGACACCTGTATACATCAACGAGTGGCTCCACTGCCCGAAACCCTCGGCAAAGAAATCATCTGAAAATCGAATCAGCTCTCGAAAAAAGCCGCGCTCGTCCGGGTAGGTAACTAAGTCTTTAAGCGACACGCCTTCAATCACCGTTATACACTCCTTAAGAACGTTCGGATCTCGCTGACAACAGTTTGCAGTTGCGCTTCGGCAAGTTCCGGATACATGGGTAGTGAAAGAACTTCCCTGGCCGCTCGTTCTGTTTCAGGTAACTCGTCACTGCCGCGCAGCCGATTGTGGTAAGCGGGTTGAAGATGTATCGGCACCGGATAATGGACCAAAGCCCCGATCTCCCGGGACTTCAGGTAAGTCTGAAGCCCATCCCGCTGAGGCGATCGGACAACGTATAAATGATAGACATGTTGGGCATCAGAGCGCCGGCGAGGAAGTTTCAAGTCGAGTCCCGCCAGGTGTTCGTCGTATTCCGCCGCCAGACTCGCGCGCCTTGCGTTATCACTGTCCAGGTAGGGAAGTTTTATCCGAAGGACAGCGGCTTGTATCTCATCCAGTCGCGAGTTCCCGCCCTGGATGCTGCTGACATATCGCTCGACCCAGCCATATTGCCGCAATAGAAAAGCGCGCTCGGCCAGCGCCTTGTCGTCGGTAACCAGCATTCCACCATCACCGATCGCACCCAGGTTCTTAGTCGGATAAAAACTGAAGCAGGAAATATCGCCGTACGAGCCGACGCGGCGTCCCCGGTACATTGCTCCATGCGCCTGGGCACAGTCTTCAATAACTTTTAAGTCGTAATCTTGAGCGATATCGAGAATTGGGGTCAGATCGGCGGGTTGACCATACAGATGCACTGGGATAATAGCTTTAGTCCGGGGAGTTATGGCTGCAAAAAGCTTGGCTGGATCGAGTGTGAAGAAATCAGGCTCAATGTCAACCAGGACCGGGTGTGCTCCGGCGGCCTCGATGGCCGACACGGTGGCGACGGCTGTGTGCGAGACGGTTATGACTTCGTCGCCCTCTCCGATCTGGCAAGCTCTCAGCGCCAACTCAAGCGCTTCAGTGCCGCTGCCAACACCGATTCCGTGCGCCACTCCCACATAGGCGGCAAATTCCGTCTCGAATGCTTTGACTTCATCCCCAAGGATGTACCAACCCTTGTTGAGGACTTGCAGAATTACTCTGTCGATCTCATCCCGGTGCGCAAGATACTGAGCCTGCGGATTGCTGCACAGAATCATCCACGCACCTCGACATTGGGTACGTAGACTATCCACTGGCCTCCAGCGGCCTGAAACTTCTGCTCTTTCGCCATGATTTCGTCTGCATGGTTCCAGGCGAAAAGTAATGCATAGTCTGGATATTGATCCGCGAATTCCTGGTATGCGCGAACCGGGATATGCACTCCCGGACTGAATTTGTTTTGCTTGATCGGTGTAGTGTCGCTGATGAAGGAGACTAGATCCGGTGTTATGCCACAATAATTTGTCACGGTTGTGCTTTTGGAAGTCGCGCCGTAGCCGACAATGCGCTTCCCTTCTTGACGCAGATTTGTCAAAAGCGATCTCAACTCGTCCCGTGACCGCTCGATGTTTTGTCGCAATCTTTCAAATGTCTCCAACCGGTGCAGGCCCTGAGCCTCTTCTCTTCCCTGCAACTCAATGACAGCAGACGACACCTCGCGGGCGCCCGTGTGCGAGATGGTGTAACGCATTGATCCACCATGCACATGCTGAGGCTCGACATCAATCACCTCCAACCCGTGCAGGTTGAAGAGGTACGAGACGGATGCCAGCGAGAAATAGAAGGCATGCTCGTCATAGATCTGATCGTAGGAGATCTTTTCAACGATATCCCCAAGATATGGATCCTCGAAAATGATCACGCCTTCAGGTTTCAGCAGAGTCTTCATCCCCGCCACGACTGAATGCAAATAAGGAATATGGCACATTACGTTCGCCCCGAGAATCGCGTCCGCTTGTCCATCAACTGCGACGATCTCGCTGGCTAATTCTTCGTCGAAAAACCTGCAGATAGCGCGAATGCCCTTGTCAATCGCGACCTGTGCTACATTCGCTGAGGGCTCGATTCCCAAATGACGAATCCCCAGGTTCCTAAAATTTTGCAACATGATCCCGTCATTACTTCCCAGCTCTACCACGAACGGATCGGATTGCCCGAGGTACTTCGTGACCACCATCTCGGCGAAGGCGCGAAAATGTTCCGCCATCCTCGTTGAGGTCGACGAAAAAAAGGCGTAATTCTCGTTGAACATCCGCTCGCGGTCAGGCTGTTTGGCCAGTTGGACCATGCGGCAGTTTGGACAGAAAACAACGCTCAGTTCAAAAAAATATTCATTCTCGAATTGTGAAGGGCTCAGAAACCCGTTGGCAACCGGCATTTGCCCAAAGGACATAAACGGTGCTGCCGCGGAATCACAGATGAGACATTTGTTCATTGAGTGCTCTTGAGCCAATTGGATTTCGGCTAGCTGATTGAGAGGCAGTCTCTGTTACGTAAATAAAGCAGGCTATGCTATACATACTCAGTTTACTTCTTCAAGTGGTCGCGTTAATTCCACCTACAACTCGTGAGTGGCCGGGCTCTTCAACACGATACGTTTGTTTCTGGATGGTCCACGTCCCATCATGGAAACGTGTAGAGCCCTGAAGATACTGTTGCCATGAACATAGCCAGGTTTTGCTGAGCGACGCGCAAAATGGCCCGAGTGCTTCTCTTAGGCTTGTATTACCCACCAGCGAACTTTTCGGCCAGCCGCCGATTGGAAGGATGGTTGCGGCACCTTCCTTCCTTTGGTCACGAACCCCTCGTCCTGACACGTTATTACGATCCAGAGGAACGCAACACCGGTGACTTTTACGCTTCCAGCCGGCCGACTCGAACGCTTAATGCAGCCTGGATCGAAGCAGACCGCGTTGTCTACACGAACTTCGTTCAAAGCCGTTGGAGCAGATTGCCCTTGCCGGGCAAATTACGCGGGTTAGGGCACTTTATGTGGCCCGACCCGGACCACTCAGGCTGGTTCCGCCAATGCTCAACTTACCTTGAAGGCAAGTCGTTCCAGCCGGATCTAATCATTGCTTCCTATTCTCCTGTAGGCGTTTTTCGCGTGGCCAGAAAGTTGTCTGAACGATTGGGCGTGCCCTGGATTGCTGACTTTCGAGATCTCTGGCTGCAGAATCTCGGCGAAGGATTTCAAAGCCGGCTGAAACTGGCATTGCAGCGCAAGCACCTGCAATCGGCGGCGGCCATTACGGTTGTCACTGATGGGATGGTTGACCTCTTGCGGCAACAATTAGCTCCCCTGGAAAAACCGGTCCGGGCTATCTACAACGGAGCGGAGCCGGTCGGCGAAATTGTTCCCGACAACAACGATCTCAAAGCCCTCGCTGAGTTTGAACAGATAGATTCCAGCTATTCAACTATCCTCACTTATGCCGGAACACTCTACCCGGAACAGCACGTGGAAAAGTTTCTAAACGCGATCGCCGGGTTCAATGAATCCGGCAAAGGGCCATGTGCAGTTGTTCTTTGTGGCAAGCATGATGCAGCAGCTTTCCGCCAGTGGCCATTTGTGAAAGTGCTGGGACTGGTTGCCCACCAAACCTCTTTGTTTCTGCAAAGCAAGAGCACCGCACTCTTTTACCCAACATGGCCGGCCAGCTATTCTGTCTTTCCGGGAAAGATTTTTGAATTGTTGATGTTAGGACGGCCCGTGCTGGTTGGGTTTACACCCTCGCCGGATTTCGAAGCATTGTGTCGCCAATTTCCATCGGTCTCTATCATCCCGAATCCCGAGGCGCTCTCAAGCGTGTTGAGCAAACTACCGCGAATCAGCGAAGGCAAGATGACGGATCCCATTCCAGCAATCGCAACAAAGAAGTACTGGGCGGGTGAGCTGGCCCGCTTTATTAATGAGATCTTAGGCGAGACCAAGCGCCAGCCTCTGCGACGATCGGAGTCCTAAGCTGACGACCTTGTTATTCAGTTTAACTTGCGAATATAAGTGAACATTCATGAAGACGGCGCTCATAACAGGAATTAGCGGACAGGATGGAAGCTATCTCGCCGAACACCTTCTTGATCTGGGGTATGAAGTACATGGTTTAGTGCGCCGCGTTGCTCTGGAAGATCCGCAAAGGCGGTTCAGTCGCATTGAACATCTGCTGGATAGAATTACTCTGCACCCGGCGAGTTTGGAGAGCTATCCGAGTCTCTTCCATGTCATCAGCCGGCACGAATTCGATGAGTGTTACCACCTGGCAGCACAGAGTTTTGTGGCCGAGAGTTTCGCCGATGGTTTCTCAACCATGAATACGAACATCAACGGCACCCACTTCATGCTGGCAGCACTGCGAGAACTGCGCCCAAATTGCCGTTTCTACTTTGCCGGCTCATCGGAGATGTTTGGTAAAGTCGAGGAGACGCCGCAAAACGAGAGAACGCGGTTTCATCCGCGCTCGCCCTACGGCATTAGCAAGGTAGCGGGATTCGAGCTCACCCGGAATTATCGCGAGACTTATGGACTCTTCGCGATTAGCGGTATTCTCTTTAATCACGAGGGACCCCGCCGCGGTCACGAGTTTGTCTCACGCAAAATCACTTCCGCTGCAGCGCAGATCAAGGTGGGTTTGGCCAACGAGCTGAGACTTGGGAACCTCGACGCTCGTCGAGATTGGGGACACGCCAAAGACTACGTCAGGGCGATGCACTTGATGCTGCAACAGCCCGCTCCTGAAGACTATGTGATTGCCAGCGGCGAGACCCATACCGTCCGCGAACTCTGCCAGCTTGCTTTTGAGCAACTTGGACTGGATTACTCAAGTTACGTCAAGATCGACGAGCGGTTTTACAGACCGGCCGAAGTGGACATGCTGACTGGCGATGCGAGGAAGGCGCGCGCAGAACTAGGTTGGCATCCTGAGTACACGTTCGAGCAGTTGATCAGAGAAATGGTCCAGGAGGACCTCAAGGTAGCTGAAGCGAAGAAATAAGAATCCCGCTGACTGACCTTTGCGCCGTCGGCGGCCACCGGCCGAGACGTTCGCACGTGCAGCCTAAATATTAGAAGGCATTTGATGTCTGAGTTCGCAATAGCCCAAGTCTTGTACTTGCTTCTAATCGGCGTAATCGGTGTAATCTGCGGATTATCGTGCTCGATTGCGAATTGGCAGATTGAGCAGACTTAGTATGCACTATCACATCATAGGCATCTGTGGAACGGCTACGGCTTCGCTGGCGGGCATGCTGCATGCGCGCGGGCACCGTGTCACTGGTTCAGACGAGAATGTCTATCCGCCAATGTCCACCATGCTTCAGACCCTTGGCATCAATGTTTTCCAGGGCTATCTGGCTGAACACTTAGAACCGGCGCCTGACTGCGTCGTGGTAGGCAATGCCATTCCACGCGGAAATCCGGAGGTGGAGGAGACACTAAACCGGCGGCTCGTGTATCGCTCTCAGGCGGAGGTCGTGAAAGAGGAATTCATACGCGGTCGCCGCTCGCTGGTCATCGCTGGGACACACGGCAAAACAACCACCACCAGCATTGCGGCCTGGGTCGCGGAACAGGGCGGGTTAAATCCTGGTTTTCTCATCGGAGGGATCGCCCAAAATTTTGGTGTCAGTTTTCGCGTCAGCAACAGTGAATACTTCATCATCGAAGGTGATGAATACGATACGGCCTATTTCGACAAGGGACCCAAGTTTATGCACTACCTGCCGGAGCTGGCGGTCGTAAACAACATCGAGTTTGACCATGCGGATATTTATGCGGATCTTGCTGCCGTGAAGTTGGCCTTTCGACGGCTGATGAATTTGGTTCCCGCGAACGGGCGCCTGATCGCGGGCTGGGACAGTCCACCGGTCCGAGATGTGGTCCAGTCAATGGGGCCAAAACTATTCACCCAACTCGAAACGTTTGGCTTTGACAAAACTGCACGCTGGCAGATTCGGAGTCGCGACTACTCAAGCGAGTTGTCGAGCTTCACAGTCTTCCGCGAAGGCGCTGAGTGGGGACGTTTTCGCACAATGCTGTTCGGCGACTTTAACCTGCTTAACTGTCTGGCGGTGATCATCGCTGCTGATGCGTGGGGGATCCCGCGCGAGCAGATTGGCGAGGCGCTGGCAACTTTCAAAAATGTTCGCCGCCGGGCGGAAGTGCGTGGCGAAGAACGAGGCGTGACGATCATCGATGACTTTGCTCATCACCCGACAGCTGTCCGAGAGACTCTGGGTGCGCTGCGCCACCGGTTTGGCGAGCGGCGAGTGATTGCGGTTTTTGAACCCCGCTCGTGGTCTTCGCGACTGGCCGTATTTCAGGATGATTACGCAAGCGCATTTGCGGATGCCGACTATGTAGTAATAGCCGGCGTTTTCGATCGCGAGAAGGTGACCGAAAAAGGCCGAATGCTCGATACCGCTCAGCTAATTCAGGATATAGCCAGCGGCGGGAAACCGGCGTGTGCTCTTCCCAATGCAGATGAGATTGTCGCTCACTTGCTGCCGCAACTTGAAGCGGGTGACGTTATCGCGGTTATGTCTAACGGTGGATTCGGCGGCATCCATGAAAAACTATTAGCCGGATTGAAAGAGACGTGAGTGCTCTGCTTCGTTCGTGTGTTTTTGGCTCGGTTCGTGTGACTTCGTGGATTCTCTCTCTTCAAACCAAAAAAATCCGCAGCCAGGAACCGGAAGTTGATTTGCTAATTAATCCCGCCCGGAATTGATTCCTGAGATGCTGTGCGTTCAACCACCAGCGGTTTCGGACCCGGCCTCTTGTCGATCTCGACTCGTTGCGTGAGTACTCGCCGGATCCGTTTTGGCAAGAGTTTCGCCGCCAACAATGCCGCGGCTCCCACAAACTCGACCACGTCGCCTCCGCCATTCCAGTGCTCGCGCACAACCGCAGGTTCAGTCACGGTCATCAACCGCAAGAGCGTCAAAGAGATCAAGTACACGTCATCTACCTGGCCCACAAACGGAATCATGTCGGGTATCAGGTCCAGCGGAATTATCGCGTACACGATCGCACCTGCAACCAGCAGCCTCTCTTTAGCGGGCACGCGAGAGTCGACCATCAAACGCGCACTTAGAAGCAACAGATTAGGAATGAAAAGCAGCAGATTTTTCATCCGCCGGTTAGTTAGAGAAGACATTTTGCCTCCCAAACAAGAAGTCTAGAGTCTGGAGTCTAGAGTCTTGGAGCCCAGAAAGTCTAGGAGTCTGGAGAGTCGGGAGTCGGGAGTCTAGAAAGTCTTGGAGTCTGGGAAGTCTGGGAGTCTGGGAAGTCAAGGGTCCGGACACGCCAAGCCTTGCTAAAGTCCGGACTCCCGACTCTAGACTCCAGACTCCAGACTCCAGACTCCAGACTCTCTGGACTCCAAGACTTCCAGACTCCTAGACTTTCTGGACTCCAAGACTCCTAGACTTTCTGGACTCCGAGACTCTAGACTCCCGACTCGAGACTTCTTCCTATGAACATACTCGAAAACATCCGACAACGCGCCGCTGCCAGGCCACAGCACATCGTCTTGCCTGAGGGGAACGATCCGCGAACAGTGGTCGCAGCGGGAATGTGTGCGCGCAACCGGCTGGCCCAAATCACCCTGCTTGGGGATGAGCAATTGATTCGCGCCACCGCCCAACAACAGCGAATCGATCTGGGAGGCGTCTCGGTGATCGATCATCGCCGCGCCTCAGATCTTGACAAGATGGCGGCCGTTCTTCTTGACTTGCGGCGCGCGAAAGGCATGAACACCGACGAAGCCCGAACGGTCTTAGCCGATCCGCTCTATTACGGCAATCTAATGGTACGACTGGGCCGAGCTGATGGATCCGTGGCCGGAGCAACCAACACCACGTCCCACACCGTGCGTGCCGCGCTGCAGTGTATCGGCGTTCGTCCCGGTTTCAAACTTGTTTCCAGTTTCTTCCTGATGGCCCTGCCAGACGGGAGTTTTGGTCATAACGGCGCGATGGTTTTTGCTGACTGTGGCGTGGTGATCGAACCAACCGCGGCAGAGCTGGCAGAAATTGCACTCGCTTCGGCCGACTCGTGCCGGGCCCTCCTCGGTGTCGAACCTCGTGTGGCGATGCTTTCGTTTTCGACCAAGGGAAGTGCCAGACATCGCCTGGTCGACAAGGTAGTTGAAGCAACGCGAACCGTAAAAGCCCGTGCTCCAGACCTGGAGATTGATGGAGAGTTGCAGGCTGATGCGGCCCTGGTTCCTTCGGTCGGCCAGTCGAAAGCACCAGGCTCGGCGGTGGCCGGACGCGCCAACGTGCTGATCTTCCCCGACCTGCAATCAGGCAACATTGCTTATAAACTGACTGAACGGCTGGCGGGAGCGACCGCGATCGGTCCGATCCTCCAGGGACTTGACCGTCCGGCAAACGATTTATCCCGAGGATGTAAAGCGGATGACATCGTTGACGCAGTCGCCATCACCGCTGTGCAAGCCCAGACGCGAAAGGCTTCCGGATAGATTCTTAAGGTTGAGTGGCAGTCCATCACCATGGTAAGGCATTTTCCATTCATCATTTTCCATTTTCCATTTGTCATTGGTGGATGCATGCCTCTCATTCACAGCGCGGCTTTAGCCCGGTGTTAAGGTACCCGGCCGACCCCAAACCGTTTTAACGGTTTATGGCGTGAGACTGACACGAAAACCGTTGAAACGGTTTCAAGTCCTTGAAGATTACTTTGACACCGGGCTAAAGCCGCGGTGTGAATGAGAAAAACCGAGGCAACGCGACGGCACCTACCGGGGCATCAAAGCGGGCAGTTTCAATTAGCCACGAAGATTAATGTCCAGCGTATCGACTACATTCGGCTTGCTCCTATTGTTACTGGTGGTGTCCCCGGACCTGCAAGCTCAAAGAGGAGCACCCAAGCCGTCACCTTCCCCAACCCCGCAAGAGCAGGAGCAGGAACCGGTTCGGGTCTTCACTGAGGAGGTACGGCTTCCCGTTATAGCCGTGGATCAGTTCGGACATTATGACCCCACATTAGTAACTGATGACGTTTTGGTTCTTGAGGACGGTATCGCCCAGCAAATAAGAAGCGTAAGACACATTCCGGCCAATGTCCTGCTGGTGCTTGATACGGGCGGGGAAGTGAGCGGGCTCGGAGAAGTGTCTAAGTCAACTTCTCTCACAAAAGCCGTGGCTGTCCAGGTTCTGAAATTGCTGCCGCAAGGCTCGTCAGTTGAGGTAATGCAGTTCAACAACTCGGTCGATGTTTTGCAGCGCTGGACGTCGGATAAACAGCTCGTGTTGAAGGCTCTGAAGACGAAGGTCCTCTCAGGAAAGCGCGCCCGTTTCGCTGATGCCATGGTTGCGGCTGCTCAGGAATTAAAGGATCGACCGGAAGGTAGTCGTCACGTGGTACTGATCACCGACGGCGTCGACACTGGGGGAAAGGCCGACCGCAGCGACGCAATCAAACAGCTGATAGCCGCCCGCGCCACCGTGCATGTGATCAGCTATACGGAATTCGTCAGACAAAAAAAGACGTCCAATGTAAGCGGCGGCCAGAGGCCGGCTAGTTCGGATCCCATCACCGCTACCGATCCCACTCTGCCGCCAGGAACAACTCGCAGTCCTTCTTTCGGAGTGAGCATCAGATTCGATCCGGCCATGCGACGCAAACGTAAAGCGTATGAAGACGAAACCCGTAAGAGCGAGCAGGTGCTGACTGGAATTGCCGAAGAAACAGGTGGAAAGATTTTCCTGCCGATAAGTTCCGACCAAATGATGGGCGAGGCAAAGGATATTGCCGCGGACATTGGAGCTGAGTACGTAGTTACCTATCGCCCAAAGCGACCACTGTCATCGGCAAAGGTGGGTGAATACAGAAAGATCGAAGTCGCTTCCAGACGCGTAGGACTCACCTTACACTCGCGCCGCGGATACGTCGTGCCATCCCAAAATCAGGAGTAGATTGAACAAAGACAGAGATCCGCGAAATGAGATGAAACGCTGCGTGTTGATTCGTGGATCGCTACCGTTGCCTTAAACGCCACAAAGAGGCACAAAAAGCACAAGGTCTTCGATAAATCGTTCGCGCTTTTTGTGCTTCTTTGCGGCCTTCAAAGCCGAAAAAGACTTTTGAGGCAAAGCTTGGATCGTTGGTCTTTCGAAAGAAAATGCCGGGCTATCCGACCAGAGCATCCGCGCCCGATTCCATCATCTTCACTACTCGGCCTACCTGATACTCTTCATTTCTGGGCAACAACGACAGGCGATGAAGTTCGTCCCAATCATCTTTGGGCACGCGGTGAAATGCTTCGACCACTTTCGGGTCAAACTGTCTGCCGGCCCAATCATCGAGTTCCTGCGAGGCAGCTTCGTAGGACTTGCCCCGGCGATAGACACGATCGCTGGTCATCGCATCGAAGGCGTCTGCCACCGCAAAGATCCGGGCGTTCAGATCAATGTCTTCGGCCTTCAGACCGAGGGGATAGCCCGATCCATCCCATTTCTCGTGATGCTGTGCTACAACCCGGGCCGCGCCTTCGAGGAACTCAATTCCGCGCAATATTTGTTGGCCATGCACCGGATGTTCGCGCATTTGCACCCATTCTTCTTCAGTCAACTTCGCAGGTTTGCGCAGGATGGAATCGGGCACGCCGATTTTGCCGATATCATGGAGTAAGGAACCGAACTCGAGCGACTTCATCTGGGCGCTGTTCAAACCGTATTCACGACCCAAACGCAGACTGTATGAAACAACCCGCTCGGAGTGGCCGTGAGTTTCGGAATCACGCGTTTCCAGGGCCGCAGTTAAAGCACGCAAGGTGGAGCGGTACGCGTCTTCCAACGAATCAAGGGTACGGTCAAGTTCGGCCGTCCGCTGTTCGACTAATTCTTCGAGATGATTCTCGTAACGCTGCTTGGCCATGATCAGGTCATGGTGATCGAGGGCCCTTTTGACGACGGCCTCTACCTGTCGCAGGTCGAATGGCTTCATCAGATAGTCGAAGGCGCCCAGTCGCAGCGCGCCGATGGCGCTCTCGACCGTCTGCATGCCGCTGATCATTACTACTACTGTGTCGGGCGCCAGTTCCTTGGCGTGCGGAATCATATCCAAGCCGCTCATTCCTGGCATGGTGATGTCCGAGATCACGAGCGCGAATTCATTGCCACGCAAATAGGCCAGCGCCGCTTCGGCCGAGCCGCACGTAACGCAGTCATAATCAGGGCTCAGTAGATCCGAAAGAATCTCTGTAATCTCGCGTTCGTCGTCAACGATGAGAATTCTTGACCGCACATCCCCTGGCATGTGATCAACTCCTGAAGCAATAGGATCGTAAAGCTGGAAACCCTGGAAAATTGCAGCTATCAAACCAGCGCTGCTGAGGTTTGGGGGGCGGCTTTTTCCGGGCTTTGTCTGGGCGGGAAGTCCTGCGCCGCTACTACAGGCTAGCGTATTCTAACGGTTTTCATTAACGGTGGCAAACAAGTTTTTACGGCGGGCCTAAATTAACAGAATAAACGGCATAAAGGCAGGGATCGGCTGGGCGGGGGAGAAAGCGCGCCGGCGCTTAGGCGCGCTTTTCGTCTTTAGTTGGTGTTAATAACGGGCTCCCCGGCGGCGTTTGCGGATGCCATAAGTGTAGACCGCGGCACCCCCGCCACCGGCCACTGCGCCGATGGCTGCACCCTTTTTGCCGCCGGCAATGCCGCCGATTACGGCTCCGGCTCCCGCCCCAGCCGCTGTTGTGAGCTTGTCACGATGCTTGGCCCAGAAACTACGTCCGTGCTTATGGTTGTCTCCGACGCAAGCGTAATGTGTATGCCAGTAGTTGCCATGCCGGTGCCTCAGGCGACCGCAGGTACGAGCCGAAACGGGCGGGACGACTAGTAGCAGTACGGTAACTAGAAGCAACAGGCAGAGTGATTTCTTCATAGCTCTTCCCTTCCAAGTTGAATGTTCCTTGCGGGAGAGTACTAAATTCCCTGGGGGTTGACTGCATACTTTCAGGGTCACGGTCCATTTTCTGCCACTGTTCTAATTAAAGCAACTTCCAACTGGGGTCTCGCCCCGGGGTGGTTGCACCCGTAAGGCCTCAGGCTTTATCATCGGCAACCTCGAAGCCGGAGTGGCGAAATTGGTATACGCACCAGACTCAAAATCTGGCGAGGTCAAACTCATGTCGGTTCGAGTCCGACCTCCGGCACCATCATTATCCGCCAGAAAACCTCGCGTGGCCTCGATCTAGTTGTCAATTCTTCATCAGCCCAGGTTGAGAGCAGAAGGCCTGCCACCGGGACAGCCATAGAACTTTGCGAAGTACTACGACCACTGAGACACAGAGTGCACATCACGGCCGGGCGCCGCAGCCAAACTAAAACCAAAGACGATCCACGAAATTACACGAAGCAACACTAAGAAATATTCGTGTTACTTCGTGTTTCTGGGTTCGTGTGATGCGCGTGGATCGATTTGTTTACTCGCAAAAAATCCTGCTCAAGAAAACAAGAAATTGTCACTTGTTACACAGAGTTGCGTTCGGATCTTGGCCCCTCCAGAGACCAAAACCTAGACTAAGCGAACAATGGCGTCTCTTCGTTATATGAACTTTAGGAAACTGGACCCCTGAAAGTCCTGGTTACTTAAGCTTCCCCGCGATCTCGTGGGCCATCTTTTGATGTTCCTCGAGCGTGGGTAAGGTCTTGCTCGCAAAGCTCTTGACATCCGGGTCGGACGCGTTGCTCGCCTGCTCCTGAAATGCCTTCACGTCCGTGTCGTGGTCCTCAACCATGAGCTTCATGTACTCGCGATCAAAGGCGGCCCCGGACAATTTCGCAAGCTTATCCATCTCTTCCTTCTGCTCGGCGGTTGGTGTCCCTGGCACTGTGACTCCCTTGCGCGCCGCGAGCTGCTTCATTTCGTCATTCACCTTCGAGTGATCGGTCACCATGCGTTCGCCAAACCGCTTTACTTCCGGATTCTGCGCTTTCTGTGTAGCTAACCGGCCCAGCTCAACTTCGGCCATGCCGCCTGCGGCTGCTTCGTTCAAAAAAGCGCGATCACTTTGAGTGAGTGTGGCACTACTCTGCTTCGCCGGGCTCGCCATCTGATTTGTGTTGGTCATGGCGCTATTGCTGTTGTTGGTATTCATGGTTTCAGAACAGCCTGCCAACCCGAGAGTTGTAACTGCCGCCACTGTTACGAGAAAGCTTCGCATTTCAATTCCCTCCTGTGCTTTAACAATTCCGTTCAAGAATGGTGTAGCTCTCAGAGTCTCCAATCTATCCGGCCCAGAACTAGCAAGCAGAGTGCCGGGAGTTTGTCATCCCGCTCAACTACCGGAGGTCATTTGTGGAGAATTTATGGCGAGTCTCAAAAGTCAGCAAATGGGCGAGATATCACTACCTTTGGACCAGCGGAGAGGTCTGTTGGACCGGTGAGCTTTGGGAATATTGTTTCTTCAACGGTGCAACAAAAGAACTCGTGTAGGACTTAAACACGCAACTCGTTTTGAATTCGTGCGGCGGAAGGCTGTGAAAAAGGAAGGTAAGCCAGACACAAACGCCGATTACATGGATCAAAAACAGAGAGTACGCAGCGCAGCATAGCCGCAACCAAAAAGCTAAGACATGATCCACGAAATTACACGAGGAGTTTCGTGTCAGTTGTTTTTCGGTTCGTGTAATGCACGTGGATCGATCTGTTTACTCGCCAAAAAAACCTGCTCAAGAAAACAAGAAATTGCCACTGTTCAATCGACCTGAAACTCCTTGAGGTCGCGATAACACTCACAGGCCGTCCGTTCGAGACTTGCCCGATCCACAATACAAAGCAATCCACGATGATATGTGATGATTCCGCTATCCCTCAGCACATTACAAGCACCGGTAATGCCCGCTCGCCGCGCGCCGAGGTGTTGGGCCATCTCCTCGTGAGTAAGCGGCACATTGTCGTCGCTGACGCGATCCTGAATCATCAACAGCCAGGTACAGAAGCGTTCCTCCAGTTTGTGGCGGCCATTGCAAACAGCCTTTTGGGATAATTGCGCCAGGCGCCTGCTCAGGTACCGAAGCACCAGCCTTTGCATCGCCCCACCCCTCGAGAACTCCTGCTTAATGATGTCCGGTCTTACCCTCACGGCAGTTCCCCCGATTGTGACCTGAGACCAATACGACGGGCGAGGTGCATCGAGAATGGCGGAAAGGCCGACAATGCCGTCTTTGCCGATAATGGCTGCCGCAGTCGTACTGCCGTCCTTCAGAAAATACACATGCGAAATCACAGCCGTTTCGGGGAAATAAATGAAATCCACTTCATCAGCGCCAAATTCATAAAGGTCCTGGCCCGCTAAAAGGGAAACAGGTTCAAGATGAAGCAGAAGCTGGGCAAAGTCTTCACCAGGTAAGCCTGTCAATAGTCTGTTTGTAAGTAATCCATTAAAAGGGATGGTCTTGGCATTCTTGTAATTTGATTTGGCACGAGCCCTGTCACCCAGGTCCATTTGGACTGGAAGAGTAGATTGGACAGAGGCGTATACATGCCGGCCTCGCCTGCCTTCAGTGTCGTCTGTTTGTTCTGTTTTCATTGAGAGCGACTGGCCCGCCTTATTGTCTAAGAAAGGAAGCCCTCATTCAGGACGCCGGCGACGCCGTTCGGAACAACTGACTATCTTTGGCCAGCTGCTTCTTAACCGCGGCATCCAAATCATTAAGGTCGAGCGGCTTAACCAAATAGTCATTGCCGCCGGTGGCCAGAGCTTCCGCCCGAGATTCCGGATGCGTAAACCCGGAAATGAAAATGATAGGAACGCGTTCGGTACCCGCAAGTCGCCTTATGCGACGCGTCGCCTCGAGGCCGTCAAGACGCGGGAGACTGGTGTCCATCAGGATGAGATCCGGAACCATGAGTTCGGCCATATTGACGCCTTGTTCGCCATCTTCAGCTTCGATTACTGAGCAATCATTGGCCTCAATCATGTATCTCAGAAGTGAGCGCGTGTCTTCGTGATCTTCAATCACCAGGACCAGCGGCTTTCTGTCCCTGGCCGCCAAAGGATTTTGAAAAGTGTTTGTTGTGTGGGGCATTGGGGGCCTTTTCATAAGAGTCGAATTGAGCGGTATCTCAGGTCGCTCGAGTTTTGCGCGGAAACAGGATTCGGGGTTACTAAGGGGTGAGCCGTCAAGACCCACCCCTCCCCCTGGTTCGGTTCAGTTTTTCGGCTGAACACTCAGACCAACCATCAAGAAAGGAAACGCCTGTCCACTCCGACCTGAAGTCAGAGAGAAACGCTCCCCGACTCTGTGAGTTGACGGCGGGAGTGTCTCAATGTTGAGAGGCGGTTGCCTATTGGGACTATCGGAGAAGTTGGTAGGGAGTTTCCCTATTCGTGTGGTGGGGTTCGTGTAAGTTCGTGGATCCGGCGAGTTGGACCTAAAGACTTTTGTCAGGGAGGAAAACAAGAAACGCGTTTGGGACACCTCTAGGTCTCCTGCAACCATCCCTGGAGTAATGCGTAGCGGACTATGTCTATACGACTGCTCATTCCTAGTTTCTTCATCGCATTCGCTTTATGCGCTTCAACAGTCTTGACGCTGAGTCCGAGTTGCGTCGCAATATCCTTGTTACTGTGGCCCCAGGCAATCAAACGCAGGACTGCTTCTTCCCGGTCGCTGACCTCCTCTTTTGGTTTGCCTCGTGGGGCCGATTGTTTTCCGGCAATCCTGCCGATGACCTTTCCAGCCACCGCCGGATCCAGATATTTGCCTCCGGCGGCTACGGAGCGGATCGCGTGGAGCAATTCGGCGGGCGGGCTCTGCTTGAGTACGTAGCCCGATGCTCCGACGCGAAGCACCTGTTGCAAGTAACCATCTTCTTCATGGCGCGTTAGGGCCAGCACCTTGACGCTCGGGCAGCACTGTTTGAGTCTTTCGGTCGCTTTCAGTCCATTGAGCCTGGGCATCGATACGTCCATGACGACTATGTCCGGCAAAAGTTTCTGGCCCTGAGCGACCGCCGCATAACCGTCGCCGGCTTCGCCAACGACCTCCATATCCACCTGGCCATTGAGGATCATCTTCAATCCTTCTCGCACTGTCTCGTGATCCTCGGCCAACAGAATGCGTAACTTTGCCATTAAAGTTCTCCGCTAAGACAACGAATCATCGAATAAGCAGGGTCAGCTTCTAGTCCGCTGTTTTAGCAAGCGACGTGGGAACGCGGACAAACAGAGTTGTCCCCCTACCTGGCACCGATTCGATTTCCAGCGTACCGCCAAGCAGGACGATCCGTTCGCGCATGTTAAGGATGCCCATTCCTTCACTTGTCTTTGTCGTGCCTCCAAAGCCGCTGCCATTATCCTCAATAATGAGTACAACGTGATGATCGCGGCGTTCAAGAATGACCTCGGCGCGGCTGGCCCGTGAGTGCTTTCTGATATTGTTGAGTGCCTCCTGCGCAATCCGGTACAGGTTTGTCTCGATCTCTGGAGCCAGACGTACCTTGTCGGATCCTTCGGATTGAAACTCAGCCGGAATGTTTGCATGTTGAGACCACTTGTGGATGTAATCGTTGAGCGCTGTGTTCAACCCAAGATCATCCAAAGTCAATGGCCGCAGTTCCCACGCCAGGAAGTCTATATCGGTTTCGATCTGCCGCGCGATTACCTGAGTCTTCTCGATTTGCGAAAATGCTTTTTCATCTTCAACCAGCCGGCCTTTCAAAATCTCGAGCTGCAGACGCAAGCCAGTGAGTTGTTGGCCCAACTGGTCGTGAAGATCCCGGGCCAGTTTTTTCCGCTCATCTTCCTGTGCGCTGACCAGCATTCGCGTCGCCCGCGCGCGCACTGAGCTTGCTTCACTTAGTTCAGCTGAGACTTGAGCCAGAGCGGTCTTCGCCTCTGCCAGCTGGGTGGTAGCCGTCTCGAGCTCAGTCGTGCGCTCCTGAATTCTTTGTTCCAACTCCACTCGCAGGCGGGCCAACGTTGCTTCAGCTTCCTTCCTGGCGCTGATATCAATGACGTATTCGACTCCCTCATCCTCGCCGATTTGCGTGGCCGAGAACAAACCCCACCAACGTGATCCGTCCCGGCGGATATATTCTTTCTCATAGGGCGTAGTGCGGCCAGTTGTTTTGAATTCCTCCAGGGCCTGGAGATACTGTGGCATCCATTCAGACGGCGTCATGTCGTCCCAGCGAACTCGGCCCTTCGATACGTCGTCGCGGCTGTAACCACTCATGCGCAAAAAGGCATCGTTTGTATCCGCGATGCTGCCATCGGGTTTAAAAAAGATGATACCCACGGTGTCTATTTCCGTAGCCCGGCGCAACCGCTCGCCGAACGATCGCAACTTCTGATCCGCCTCCTTACTCTCGGTAACATCCATGAAAGTCAGCACCACCCCGCTGATGCGATCGTCAATCGTGCGGTAAGGAAGTATCCGCATGGAATACCATAACTTTTCGATAGTGGTCACTTCGCGCTCGACAGGCTGTAACGTTTCAAGAACACGTCCGATATCTGACATTAGGAAGTCATCGTTCAGCCGGCTGGTAATATCGGAAAGCAGCCGGCCCTCATCAGCCGGGATAAGGTTAAAAAGTTCTTGCGCGCGGGGAGTGAAAAGTTTGACGCGTATTGCGCGGTCAAGGAAGATCGTGGCAATGTCAGTTGAATTCATCAGATTTTGAAAATCGTTATAGGCCTGGGTCAATTCTTCGACCTTGATTTTCAACTCCTGATTAACCGTGGTAAGTTCTTCGTTAACGGATTGCAGCTCCTCTTTACTGGTTTCCAATTCTTCGGCTGCCGAGCGCAACTCCTCGTTCATGGCCTGCAACTCTTCGTTCGAGGCCTTCAATTCTTCCTGTTGAAGTTCATATTGCTCAGCGCTGGAGTGAAGCTGAGCCCGGGCCCGGATCAGCGCCTGTTCAAGCTGATTTGCCCTTGGCTCGGCTGGAGCGACGTCCGGCTCGACCCCGGCAACGTCCCTGAGTTCATGGTCCATCTCGAACAACACAAGAATGAAACCGCGGGCGGTATCTCCTTCGCGCAGGACCGGCCTGACAATCAGATTTATGCGTTCGGCCTTATGATCCAGCTTGAGTGGAAGTCCACGCGCCTCAACGGTCTGCCGATTCTGTGTCGCCTGATACAGCGCGGCGTTCAGGTCGATCCTGAGTTCCGGACGGATCGTCTTGAGCAGATTTAGAGAGGGTTCGCCGCCCGGAATTTGCATGAATTTACCCGCGTCCGGTGAGAGATGCAGGATGTCATAGTTCTCGTTTATCAGAACGGAAGGTGGCCCATACTGCTCAAGCAGCCGTTGGTGCAGGTCTATGTAGGTGATTCGTTCCTGGGCGCGTGCGTTGGGTAAGAAGGTCGTCGCCCCAGCTTGAGGGTTTTGCGCTGTAACCCCCAAGTAAGGAATGGGAAAGAAACGGCTGTCGACGGCGCGATTCTGAAAGATGTGATTTTCTTTATCAACCGTGACAAAAAGATCGCTCGAACTCTCGACAGATTCAGAGCTGCCGAGGAACAGATAACCATCTGGGTTTAGTGCAAAATGAAGTACCTCCAGAACGCGCTGTTGGGCCGTTCGATTCAAATAAATAAGCAGGTTGCGACAGGCGACCAAATCAAGATGTGAAAACGGCGGGTCCTTTATGATGTTGTGTTGCGCAAACAGGACCAGCTCTCTTACTTCGCGGCGCACGCGATACCCTTCGCCCTCTCGTACAAAAAACCGACGTAGACGCTCAGGCGAGACATCCGCCACATCGCTGAGCGTGTAATACCCTTCACGCGCTTTACGAATGGCCCACTCGTCTATATCGCTTGCAAATAACTGGACGGTCGGGGGCTCATTTTCATGGTCAAGGCGTTCGGAGAGGAGCATCGCGATCGAGTAAGCCTCTTCTCCGGTGGCGCAGCCTGCGACCCAGATTCTGACCTGATCTCCAGCGCCCTTGCTCTGCACCAAACTGGTATTGATTCTCTCTTCGAGTGCGTCAAACGCAGCCGGATCCCGGAAGAAGTTAGTAACGCTAATCAGCAGATCCTTTAAGAGTGCTCGTGCCTCATCAGGCTTTTCGCGCAAGTAGTTGCCGTAAGCATTCAAATCCGCTAGCTCATGGAGGCCGATGCGCCGCTCCAGCCGCCGCAAAAGAGTCGAGCGTTTGTAATTGGAAAAGTCATGACCCGTGCGAGCACGCAAGAGCGCAAAAATCTCGCGCAATGCCTGGTTATTTGCCTCGAGTTGGTGATGAGGCTCCGCTGGAATACTAAGGCTTCCCAGACGGTCCTTATAGGCTATGATTTTTGCAGGAATCTCCGCAACCGGCAGTACATAATCAACGAACCCCGTCGCGATCGCGTGACGCGGCATGTCCGGGTATTCAGCTTCGCCTGGTTGCTGCACAATGCAAACCCCGCCATACTCCTTGACCCGCTTCAGCCCCATTGAGCCGTCAGATCCCGAACCCGAAAGAACGACGCAAACTGCCCGCGCATGGTGCGATTCGGCAAGAGCCCGAAAGAAGATGTCTATGGGGGTCCTGCGTTCCTCGATTCTGGTCATTTCCGACAGCGCGAGGTGTCCATCGCTCATCGAGAGACTCTGATTCGGCGAGATGACGTAAACATGATCGGGAACAACACGTACATGGTCCTCGACCTGGGTGACAGGGATTGGGCAGGCGCTTTGCAGGATTTCAGCCAACCTGCTCTCGTGATGAGGTGAGAGGTGAAGGATGACAACGTATGCCATGCCGCTGTCGACCGGCACGTTGGCGAAAAACTCCTTCAACACTTGAATACCGCCCGCCGACGCTCCCAGTCCGACAATCAGGAATTCGCCGTCAGCGCCACGATATGGATTGCCAAAGAGGTCATCACCGAGAGAGCTGTCGTTCATGCCGAAACCTCGCAGTTTGGCGTAGGCAGTACACCTGTGCGCCACACAATTCTGGACGCTCTTCAGGGCAATTTGTTGTCTATCAGGGGGCCAGTAGATTCAAGCAAGAGTGTAGTCCAAGGGCCCCTACATGTATAGGCAGAGCCTTCGCTGCCTTGGCGGGAATCACATACTGTCAGTGATTTCTAAATTAATACTCGCGAAATTCAATTTGGAACGTACTTCACTTATTGGTCAGCGAGGCTTTATTGAAGGGATCAGAAAATCACACGAACTCTTGCATTAGTAACGCAAGCTGTTAGCTTGGGTGGTGCTGCACCGACGCAAGCTAACAGCTTGCGTTACGTTCGATTTACGAAGAACCGCATCGGAGCTTGTACAAGTCGCGCCCGGCATTGTTGACAATTAACGTTTCCGGATCGCTCTCGAATTGCTTATAAGAAAAACTCCGATAATCGAGAAACCCCAGATTAACCCGTCTGCAGGTCTGTTCATCAATACCGCTCGCCATTGTGATTTTGAAGCGGGGCACAACGCGACCCTCGTCATTAATACGACCGGCATAAGCAACGTGGGCCAGATGAGCGGCGATGCACAAGTTCTCGCGCAACTCCTGCGAGACTCCGAGCATGTCGCGAACGCTCTCCAGTGGCGCGTAGCCATACTTCTCAATCAACGCGCCATGAGTCTGAGATATTGCCTTCAGGTGCGGCGCGTAAATGATCAGTTCACCGCCGTCTTCGATGATACCGCCCAGTTTGTAACTCGCTTTACCTCCGACCCAAAGCTCGTCATAGTGCTCATCAAGGAGAGCAACGACCCTCTTGTATTTGCGATTGGTATAGCGGATATGTACGTCGCGGCTGACTGCAGCAGCACGACGAAAAGCCTCGCGAATGTCTCCGGCAAAGAGTGCGTGAGTAACCAGGCGGCCGTCATCCGTGCGGGTGATTACGGTATTAAACGAAATAATTTGCGCCGGAATCAGGTCGGCGGCGGCCTCTATCAAGTGGCGGGTCGGCGTCTCGACGTTGCCGATTACGTTTTCGATACCGGCCAGGGCGCCGAGCCAATGCGTCGTATGCGTTAACTCGGGCCCGGCTACTCCGGGGAAAAAATACTTCGCGCCGCCGGCAAAGCCAGCCACCTCATGAGGCACTGTTGCGCCAAAAACCAGGATCGTGTCATAGACGCCGGGAGCAAGAAGTTTGTTGAGACGCACCGGTACCGGTTCAGCAACCAGACCGTTGGTGAGATCTTCAACTTGCCGTGCGGTCAGCTCGCCTAGGGTGACGAGATCCTCTTCGCGGTCCCAACGGTGATCGAATATGTGGCCGGCAAAATTCTTACCGCCGATCTTCGAGAGCTTTTGTTCATCCGTCATCGGCGGATGAGTTCCCTGAGCGACGAGGGCGTCAAAGGCGGAAACGCCTTTTTCTCCAAGGGTCTGCGCGGCGGTGGGAAACAGAACGTCCGTATTGTCGTCGCGAGTCTTATCCGGAATGATCGCCAGCACACGTTCACCCGGGCCGACTGCGTCCAGAGCTTCCTCAATTATTGCGGCCAGTTCCGGTTGAGCAAGCTCGAGATCCGGCGAGCCTTTCCCGATCAGTGTAAGAGTTTCGGTTGCCACTTTGGAAGAATTTCGGATTGCGGATTGCGGATTTCAGATTTCAGATCAGATTTCGAATTCAACCCCGCCACGGTTGAGCAGCACGAATCAGGCTAACGCCTGGACCAGGCTAATTGGGATCCAGGAAGTGCGCGCTTCGAAATTCCAAATCCGAAATCCGCAATCCAAAATCCCTTTACGTTTCGAGCCTGGCATTCATACTGATCTCAGCCTTCAGCAGACGTGAGACCGGGCATCCGGCCTTTGCATTGTTCGCTGCCGTTTCGAAGCTTTCCTGAGTTGCCCCGGGTACCCTGGCAGCAACTTCCAGATGGACCTTAGTGATCGTGAAACCTGCGTCTGTTTTCTCGAGAGTCACGCTGGCGGTCGTATTAATACTATCGGCGGTCAATCCAGCATTTCCCAACTGTCCTGAAAGCGCCATCGAAAAACACCCCGCATGCGCGGCCGCGATTAGCTCTTCCGGATTGGTTCCCTTGCCTTCCTCAAACCGAGTTGTGAACGAGTATTGCGCGTTATCAAGAACACCGCTGTCTGTGGAGATTGTTCCCTTGCCGTCTTTGAGTCCACCCTGCCATTTTGCCGAAGCGTTTCTTTTCATAGATCCCCCAAGAAGAATTTAGAATTTAGAATTTAGAAATTAGAAATTCGTGTAATGAAGATTGCCTGCTTCCTGGAAAGAACTCAAGTAGCGCAACACGAAATTCTAATTTCTAAATTCTAATTTCTACATTTGTTAAAGCGAAACAGTCTGCTCAGCCCAGAACTGAAACTCGCGGTGTTTGTGCTCTTCCGCTCTTGCCAGCACGTCGCCACTCGCCACCTGGCAAACGTATTCGAAAACTCGTTGGCCCACCTGATCAATTTTTTCTGTGCCGTCAATTACTCCACCCGCAGAGAGATCGAGATCCCGTGACATTCGTTCGAATACCGGAGTGTTCGACGCGAGCTTGATCACAGGAGCGATAGCATTGCCGATGGTGGTGCCGCGACCGGTCGTGAAAACTATCACTGTGGCGCCGGCCGCAACCAGTCCAGGTGTTGACTCTTGATCGTAACCCGGCCCTTGCATCAGGTTCAGGCCACGCTTCGTTGGCGTTTCGGCGTACTCGACTACTCCTTCAATACGAGTCGTGCCTGCCTTGGAAATTGCCCCCAGAGACTTGACGGTGATGTTAAGCAGTCCACCCGCGATGTTTCCCGGACTCGGATTGTTATTCAACACCGCTCCGAACTTCGCAGCGTATTCCTTGTACCAATCGACCATGCGGTAGACTGCCTTCCCGGTTTCGGCGTCTCTGGCGCGATTCGCCAGCAGATGTTCAGCCCCACAAAACTCCGGCACCTCGGTTAGCAAAACGGTGCCGCCGGACCGAATGAGTTGATCTGCGGCGCGGCCTAATGAAGGATTGGCGGAGATTCCTGAGAATCCATCCGATCCTCCGCATTTCACTCCGAGCACCAGTTCGCTGACTGGAAACTGTTCGCGACCGACGCTGTTTACTGCCGGCAACATCTGCTCGACTTCTTTCAGTCCTCGTTCAATCGCCGCCTGAGTGCCCCCAACCTCCTGTATGCCGATCTTGGCAACCGGCTTGGCAAAGGTCTTCTCTCGTTTGAGGAGATATTTTTCAACCAGCGCAAGATTAGTTTTTTCACAACCGAGATCGATCAGGACCACTCCGCCCACGTTCGGATGGTCAGCATAGTTGGCGAGGGTCCTAAGCATGACATCGATGGTCGAGCCATCCTGACAACCGCAACCTTTGTTGTGCGGAATGGCCACGACCCCATCAACGTTGGGATATTTCTGTCGGTTGTATAGGGTGAACTCTGCCATCATCGAGATCTGTAGTGCTTCGTGACTTGCACACATACTGGTGGGGACGATGAGCACAAAGTTACGCGTACCGACGCGCCCGTCTGGCCGGCGGAACCCCATAAAGCTGGCGCGTTCATTTTCGGGAAGATACGCGGGCGGTGGCGTGCTCAGGTCCTCTGGTAAATGGCGCACAATGGGAACGTCGTTCGACATGTTGTCCGGCGTAATTAGTTCGCCCTGCCGGATCCCAAGCGAGGTGCCGATCGGCTGACCAAACTGCAATACAAACTGTCCTGAGCGGATATCGCAAGTCGCAAAACGGTGGCCGGGAGCGACTGTGGCTCGCACTTGGACCACCCGGCCATCCGGCATTACGACTTCCAAACCAGGAGTAGTCTCGGTTTTGACGACCGCGACGTTGTCAATCGGGTCGACGATTATGGCGTACTCACTAAGCCGTGAAGCTCGCGGAAGTTGAAAGGTACTCATATGTTTTTCTCAGACCGCCTACGTAACGTAAGCTGTTAGCTTGCGTGCGGGCAAGCGACACAAACTATCAAAAAGGATTATGTTATCTTTACCAACGACACGTGTGGAATGGTTTTACCACTTGCCGTGTTTGGAGGAAAAAACTTTACCATGCAGATCCGATCTATTCAAGGCCGGCAGGACTTATAAGATGTGGAGTAACTCTAGGAGTTAGAACGCTTTTGGGGGGCTTGACGCAACCGATTGTGAAGGGGTACACACTATTTGCTTTCTTGTAGAGTGGTCTAACCTCTAGCACTCATCAATCTTGATCATATGAGCTATTCGTCCCTGGAACTCAACGGAAAAATTGCGGTAGTTATCGGCGGCACCTCCGGCATTGGACGGGCAATTTCGCATGGACTTGCAGCAGCAGGGGCCGACGTCGTGCCAACCTCGCGTCGCCTCGAACTGGTCGAGGCAGCAGCAAAGGAGATCGAGGCAAAAGGCCGGCGCTCGCTCCGAGTTCCATCGGATGTTTCAGATCGGGCGTCTTTGCAGAATGTGCTGGATGAAAGCGTTCGCGCGTTTGGCAAAGTTGACATCCTGGTGAACTCGGCTGGGCGGACTAAACGCGCGCCAACGCTTGATTTTTCCGAGGAAGATTGGAACGACATTATCGAAACCAACCTCACTGGTACGCTCCGAGCTTGTCAGGTTTTTGGCCGGCACATGTTGGAAAGGGAGTACGGCCGAATAATAAACATTGCCTCCCTCTCAACTTTTGTGGCGCTCTATGAAGTTGCCGCCTATTCGGCGAGTAAGGCTGCCGTTGCTTCGCTGACAAAGTCACTGGCGGTCGAGTGGTCAGGCCTTGGAGTTTGTGTTAACGCGATCGCTCCGGGCGTATTTCGCACAGCGCTAAACCAAAAGTTATTGGATGAAACGGAACGTGGACGGGAATTCTTGCTGCGCACTCCAATGAAGCGCTTCGGCAAGGTCGAGGAGCTGGCTGGCGCCGCAGTTTTTCTTGCCTCTGACGCCGCGAGTTTTGTTAGCGGAGAAGTGCTTGTGGTTGACGGGGGGTTTTTGGCTAGCGGCGTAAATCAGTAAGCAACGCGCTCTTTTTGGAGTGTGCCTTGTCGCCGCTTTTCAAGTCACTCGAGTAGCCTCAAACGAATGAGACAAAAGCGGCGACAAGGCGCCGCACTGCAAAAGGGGACATTGCTTGATTCATCGGCTCGCCCTCGCCTCTCGCACAAGCTCGACAAACTGCCGCGCGCGCTCGGTAACCAAATAGTCCTGACCTTCACGAAGCGCCTTGATATCTACTAGATCGGCGCCCACTCCCAAAGCACTCGCCCCGGCTTTGATGAACTCAGCCGCGGTCTTCAAGGACACACCGCCGGTGGGGACCAGCTCAATTTGCGGCAGGGGTGCCTTGAGTGCTTTCAGGTAACTGGCGCCACCCACAGCGCCGGCGGGAAAGATTTTTACGAAATCAGCACCGGCGCTCCATGCGTGGACCACCTCGGTCGGAGTCAGTGCTCCCGGCAACACCACCACCTCAGCGCGCCGACAGGTGTCAATTGTCTCCACATTAAGGGCTGGGCTAACGATGAACTGCGCGCCGGCGGAAATACATGCTCGCGCCATACTAGCATCGAGCACCGTACCTGCCCCGACCAGGGCGTCGGAGCCGTAGCGCGCAACCACTTGCTCGATGAGGGCAATCGCGCCTGGAACCGTCATCGTGATTTCGAGGATCGACAGACCGCCTTTGCGAATTGCCTCAATGGCCCGCATGGCTTCATCCGCCGAGGCTGCGCGCACCACCGGAATCAGCCCGACGTCTTTGATCTGCTTGATGACTTCTGTTTTATTCATGCCGCAGTGGTCTCCGCCTCTCTTTGGAGTGCGCTGCCTTATCAGCGCTTTTCTTACTTCGCTTAATCCAATTCATAGACTGGTCCATAATGTAATTTGAAAAAGCGGCGACAAGGGGCCGCACTCCAAAGATTAGCGCGCCACGCGGGCCGTGCCGCCTTTCATCACACGCTCGACTTCGGCCAATGTCGCCATCGTCGTGTCTCCGGGTGTGGTCATTGCAAGTGCACCGTGCGCGGCGCCGCACTCAACCGCCCACTGTAGCCCGCGGTCGGTAAGCAGGCCGTAGATCAATCCCGAAGCAAATGAGTCGCCCCCGCCAATACGATCAAAGATTTCGAGGTCCTCGCGGATAGGCGCCTGATATAGCTTTCCTTCAGCATAGCAAACTGCGCCCCAATCGTTGACCGTAGCTGTTTTGGCGTTTCTAAGTGTCGTGCCAACGACGCGGAAGTTGGGAAACTCTTTGACGGCGCGCTGAATCATGCGTTCAAAGTTTGCCACCTCGAGCTTTGAATGGTGCTCATCCAGGCCCTCGACGGAAAAGCCGAGCGCCGTTGTGAAATCTTCCTCGTTTCCGATCATGACATCCACCAGCGGCGCCAATTCTCGATTGACCGCGACTGCCTTGTCACGGCCACCGATGGACCTCCACAGCGAGTCTCTATAATTCAAATCGTAAGAGATGATGGCTCCATGGCTTTTGGCAGAAAGCATCGCCTCGCGGGCGACGGCCGGGGTGGTTTCCGATAGCGCACAAAAAATGCCGCCGGTGTGAAACCAGCGAGCGCCTTCAGCTCCAAAGATCTGGTCCCAGTCGATGTCGCCCGGCTTAAGTTGCGAAACTGCGGTGTGGCCTCGATCGGAACAACCAAGTGCGGCTCGAACTCCAAATCCGCGCTCGGTAAAGTTGAGTCCATTTCTCACTTCGCGCCCCACGCCGTCGTATTTCACCCAACGCACGTGAGACTGATCCACTCCGCCCTGGTAGATCAAGTCCTGGACCAATCTGCCAACAGGGTTGTCGGCCAGCGCGGTAACGATCGCGGCGTCCATTCCGAAGCAGCGCTTCAGGCCGCGCGCGACATTGTATTCACCACCACCTTCGCAGACCTGGAACGAGCGCGTTGTATGGATGCGCCCTTCGCCAGGGTCGAGTCGCAGCATAACTTCGCCCAGACTGACTACATCCCAGCGGCAGTCTGATTTCTTCCTAATATTCAGATTCGTCATGAGATCCTATACAAATTGCCAATTGTCGATTGCCAATTGCCGATTTGAATTCATTTGCGGATTCCCAATTGGCAGTCGGCAATCGGCAATCGGCAATGGTTAACAAGGAGTTTATCTTGAAGCTGGATGCTCGTGAAGCTAGACATCGACAGGTTCGAGCTTAGGCGCCAGCAGGTGAATTACGAGCAACGCTATCAAATACGCAGATCCGGCAATGATGAAAATCGGTAGGTAGCTGCCGGTAAACTGCAAGATGTATCCGACAACTTTAGATACCAGCATCCCGCCGATTGCTCCTGCCATGCCGCCAATGCCGACTACCGATCCTACGGCCCTGCGGGGAAACATATCGGAAGTCGTTGTGAAGAGGTTTGCCGACCAGCCCTGGTGTGCGGCCGCGGCTAGCCCGACCAGAAGCACCGCGATCCAAACACTCGAGGCTTTTGCTGCAAACACGACCGGTACTACCGCGAGCGCGCAGATCAACATAGCCGTCTTGCGAGCGCGATTTATAGTCGCGCCGCGTTTGATCATCGAAGAGGAGAGCCAGCCACCCGCTACGCTTCCAACGTCGGCAATCAGATACACCGTGATCAGCGGCAATCCTACATTCTTAAGATCGATCGCGTAGCTCTTTTTCAAGAAATCGGGAAGCCAGAAAAGATAGATCCACCAGATTGGATCGGTCATGAACTTCCCTATTGCAAATGCCCAGGTTTGCCGGTGCGGAATAAGTCGTTTCCAGGGAATCCGAGTTTCAACCTCTTCCGCGTCGCTGCGAATGTAAGCAAGTTCCGCCTTTGACAATTTGGGATGCTCCTCAGGTCGACGATAAAGCAGAAGCCAAAGAGCAATCCAAACAAAACCGACCAGGCCGGTAACGATAAAGGTCCATCTCCATCCGTAGGCTAAAGTGATCGGAGGTACGATGGCAGCTGCCACCAAAACACCGACATTAGTTCCGGCGTTAAAAATGCCGGTGGCGAGCGCTCGCTCTTTTTTGGGGAACCATTCTGCCACCGTCTTAATCGATGCCGGGAAATTGCCGGCCTCACCTAAGCCGAGAGCAAACCGCGCCGCGCTAAAACCAGCTACCGTGGTCACCAGGGCATGACCCATTGCTGCCAGGCTCCAGAAAAGCACTGAGAGTGAGAAGCCCTTGCGAGTGCCGAGCCAATCCATTACTCGCCCGGCGCCCAGCAGTCCCACGGCATAGGCCGTTTGAAAAGCAAAAACGACCCAGCTGTACCCGATTTCATCCCACACTCCCAATCGCTGCAACTCGTCTTTGAGAGTAGCGATCACCTGACGATCAAGATAATTGATGGTCGCCGCGAAGAAGAGAAGCGCACAGATCAGCCAGCGGTAACGTCCGACACGCAGCCCGATTTCTTCGACCGCGAGAATTGCTGCACCACTAACGCTCGCCGCGGCGGATTGGGGTGGTGAGATTTCTGCCTTGGATTTTACACGCGACGGTGGTTCCACCGTTTCGCTGAGGTCGCCCATTTTTATCTCCGAACTAACGTCGCTCGCCAAAATGACAAATGAAAAATGGAAAATGACGAATGGAAAATAATTTCTTCTCGAGACGCCTACCCTCACCTCATCGTCCCATCCAGCCACCATCTACCAGGAGCACATGGCCATGCACATAGTCACTTGCGGCTGAGGATAGAAAAACGGCTGCTCCAGCCAGGTCTTCGGGTTCGCCCCAACGACCGGCGGGGATACGTTCGAGGATTTGACGGTTACGCACTTCATCGGCTTGCAGAGCAGCAGTATTTGTCGTGCGTATGTAACCCGGGGCAATCGCGTTTACATTGATACCATGCCTGGCCCACTCGTTTGCCAGGGCCTTTGTCAGCTGCGCCACTCCACCCTTGGAGGCGGCGTATGCCGGAACGGTGATGCCACCCTGGAAAGAAAGAAGCGATGCGATGTTAACGATCTTGCCACCCCGCCGAGCTTCAATCATCTGTTTGCCCGCCGACTGAGACAAACGAAACACACTCGATAAATTGACCTCGATCACTGTGGCCCAATCCTGCTCCGAGTAATCGACGGCAGGGGCACGCCGGATTGTGCCCGCATTGTTAATGAGAATGTCGAGACCTCCAAACCTCATTAACGTTTGGCTGATGAGCGCGGCGGCGGTTTCAGGCTTGCTGAGGTCGCCGGTAAGCGAATAGGCAATGCCGCCGGCTCTTTCTATAGTTTCGCAGGTAGCTGCGGGCGAACGCGTGTTGCCATGACAGGCGACCTGTGCACCCGCTTCAGCCAGCGCCAGGGCGATTGCTGCGCCCAGACCAGCAGAAGCGCCAGTTACTAAAGCGATCCTGCCTTCCAGTTTGAATCTATCGAGAATCAAGGATGTTGGTTCAAGTCAGTGCGCCTTCAGTATTCTCTTTGCGCCTTTGCGTGAAGATTGCTTTCACGACGATTTCACGCAAAGGACGCAAAGAGAATACTAAAGGCGCAGGAAAGTTAATCGATTACTTCTTGTTCCCGTTCAGAAAATCTTCGCGCACCGGCGAGAAGATGTCGATTAGGACCACCTCCTCATCCAGCATGGTGGCCCCGTGCCAGCAATGCGAAGGAAAGTGCAGGACGTCTCCCGCAGACGCAATCCTTTCTTTGCCTTCAATGAAGAATCGAACCCGGCCTCGTTCGACAATCGTCATTTGCTCGTGCGGATGATCATGTTCTGGAGTTACCAGCAACGGTGCAAACCGAAAGCGGCAGATCATCAGGTTCTCACCGACGATCATTTGACGTTCAATGCCTTCGGCAGGTCGCTCTACCAGCACGTTGGACCAGTTGAGGTGCCGCGGAAAGCCATTTCCGCCTGTACTTGCACCGGGTTTTGGTTTCTCATCAATGGAAGACATCTTTGTGCCCTTTTATTTACCTGCAACAGCTTCCAGGCCTGACCCCCCGGCCGCATATTCGGGCTGGACATTGACCACACCGTATAAGCGATCTTCACCTTCCCTAATCGCCGCCATCATCCACAGGAAATTGATTTGCCCCCCGGGCGCTGCCACGTTCGGATGATACCCCTGGGGCATCAGCACGCAGTCGCCTTCGCGTACAACCTGCACCAACTCAGGCGCTGCAGGATCTGTGTAAACGAACTGCACACCAAAAGAGGGAGCCGGCATGTCTATGAACAGGTAAGCCTCTTCGAGCAGGCGTGCATGTTCGTGCGGCGGCCAGGAGGTCCAGTTGCCCGGTCTTGAGAATGTCACCCCAGCCATGATTCGGCCCGCATCGACGTTTGCGCCGATAAGCACGTTCAAGTCTCGTTCAGCGGGAGGTTTGCCGGCGATCAAATGCAGTTTCGGATTCTGCCGGACGTCTTTGTAAGCAATGAACTTCAAAGGGTATCGCTGCGAAACAGTCGCCGAGACTTCAGCCACGTCGCAGCCTTCCGAGCCAGCGGGAGTGACTTCCAGCTGCGAGTCACGCGGCACGTAAAGGGCGTCATATTGTTCGAGTCGAAAGCTCCGGCCCTCAGCTTTGACGTCTGCCCTGCCTTTCAAGCAGATCAGTCCCGTCTCTTGATCATCGTTTGCGAAACTTACCGGCTCATCGTCGGGAGCAAGGGTGATGCGCCCGTAGTGCAGATAGCGCATCGCGGTCTTCTCAGGTGCAACCGGCGTGCGGCGGCCTCTGCCCTGGTGCGTCGCGGGCACAAAACAGGTTTCTGGAGTAATAGTCTCGAGCGTCACTTCTTCGTTCATCGGTAGTCTCCCATGTTCTTCATTGCGATTGTTTTCATTGCTTTTTATAGTCCCTTACTGGTAACAGCCAATAGCAACCTGGATGTTTGCGGTCGATTCGGTGTAACGATCAGATTGTCCGCTTCAAATAACAGATGTAAAGGGATCGCTCCGTGAACTCCACGTCCCAGGGGCGTATCTCCCGTTGCGGTGACCGACGCCGCAAAAGGAAACGTGGCATTCTGCATTTGCACTTCCAGACCTCTTCGTTCTGAGAAGAAACTATCTTTACGTCCTTTTGGACCAACCTTCGTCGCTACGATCGGATAAGAAACAGGCACTGCAAGTCGCCAATGCCGGATCGTAATAGGTAGAGTCGAGGTCAGGGACTCTTGGCGAATTAACTTGTCCTTCTGGATTCGCCAAATGACTTCAGTCGTCAAACCTATATCCGACCATTCTCCGGATTTTGCGCCAACGACCGCCCAACGGCGCCAGCGAACGCGGAGACTCTGACCATCGGCCGAGGGCTCGATCTCGTCTGCGCCATCAGAGGCGACGACGGTTCTGCCGTCCGCAAGTTCGAGGTAAGGAGTTAAGGCAGGGTAGATCTGCTCGACCGGGGCCGCAAAACCGGCGAGACCATGCGGAGAAGGCAGATAGTCCGCGATGCCCGGCTTGGGACCCGTCGTTATCGGCAAGGCAAAACGTAAAGCCCCCTGTCGTACAACCCAAACACCGGCGGGTCGTTGTCCCTGGCTGAAGAACTCAAAGCGTGCAACACGTGGCAACTTCGGGACTGCCGGAAAGCTCTTGATGCCTTCACGATCGAGCGCTTCAGCCACGGCCGTATGCGAATTGGCGAGCTTGCCAAAAAAGCCCGTGGTCTGCTGCCACTCACGTTCGCGAGTGATGTACGAGTAGTTACCGCGCCCAAAGGCAAAGAGTGATAGCAGATGTGTATCGTCGCGATAGTCGTGACGCAGATAACGCCAGGCCTGATAATAAAGGGCGGCAATGTCCGTCAGTGACGCCGGTCGAAACTCCGGATGCGCTGCCAGGAATCCGGCGATTTCCGGCGTGTCGAGATAACTGACAATTCCCTGACTGCGTCCCCAGTTATAGCCATAGCCGTCTTCCGAAATCAGGTCCCACCACAAGCGCATTTGGCGCAGGAGTGACGGCCGAAGTTTCTCCAAAATGTCCTTGCGGCCTGCGCGCTCGGCTGCTTCCCAGACGTAGCGAGCATATTCGTTTGAGTACCGATCGTATCGTCCAGTCGGCGGTGCGTCATCTGCATATATCGCTCCGCCGGTAAACTGGATTGCCGCCCGATCGATCAACTTATCGAGAAATGTCCGATCAGTTGAGATCCCCAACTCGTAACCAATACTGGCAATGCGGGCAGCAACACCAAGATAGTTTTCAGGAAGATTAATTACTTTATTCGTGCGGGGATCGTAAAACCGCTCGGGATTAAGCAGTGAGCGCCAGGCAGTTTGTTCGTCAGGCGAAAGCGACAACCACAACGTATTCGACTTCAGGTCGCGGCCAAAGTGGCGAAGCGCGAGAGCGGCATAGAGTTGGGAAAAAGCCTTGCCCCCATTTTTGGCCTCGATTAAACCGATCTGTCCCACCCACTTTGCGAGATCGCGCTGGGCCAACTGTCGCTGGCCGGTTGTCTCGGCATAGGCCGCCAACGCCCGCATGAACGTGCCCCAGGAGAATTCACCGACGGTTAATGCACCCACCACACGTTCGGGAGGCGGCGTAAGGCTCCTGATGTCGCCAAGGTGGACCGCTAACTCTTTGCCCAAAAATTCGTTCACCTCGCGACGTAATCCTTCTGTGCCAACGGTGCGAGCAGGGGCGGCCACTGAGGACTGGGCGCGGACGTCAGAAGACAAGCCATTATTACCCGCCAACAAAACGAGAAGTAAGACGGGCGTGAGAATAGGCCTACTATTCAACGCCACAAAACGAGGTTGCGGATTCATACGATTTGACACTTTGGCTGACAACTTATCGGCGAATCCAAATCATTTCGAGGTCAACCGTGTTCTTTTTGGCGTAGTCGTCGTGGCAAGCGACTAAAGTTACCGAAGCGCGAGAGGCCGCACTACATAACCTGCGGTCCTCTCCGCGGTAATTCCTAGTGCCGAGCGAGTCCCTCTTTTAGAAATTCAGCTTGATGCCGAACTGAATGTTGCGCGCCGGCCCGGTGGCGGTAATTGTGCCGAAGCCGGCCGTTGTAACTACGAGACTCGGAGATCTGAAGTTTGCGCGGTTAAAGGCATTGAACATGTCCGCCTGAAAGCGCACATTGACTCTTTCAGTAATATTGAATTGCTTGCGCATGGAGAAATCCCAAGTTTGTAAATTGGGACCGTGGACGATTCCGGCCCCACTATTTCCCCGACGGCCGGCAGGCGCAGCGGCAAATGCTGCTGGATTGATCCAACCGTTGGGGCCGGGATTTGGAAGCAGCACTGGCCCTCCCAGATAGTCGGCTCGGCGAGCACCGATCGGTGTGTTGCCGGTGACGGTAAAGTACGCGCCACTTTGGTAACGCGTAATACCGCTGACCTCCCAGCCATAGAGCATGGCTCGTCCAATACCTCTCAAGGAATTAAAGAAAGGCAGACGATAATCGTAAGTGGTTACGAAGATGTGCCGCCGATCAAAGCTGGCCGGGCCGTAGTTGAAATGACGATTGAATGGATCCTCGCCCACATCTAATCCGTCGCCGTTGCCGCTCGTATCCGTCAGTACCTTCGACCACGTATAGCTGGCGGTAAGCTCGAGGTTACCCTTACGTTTGGCAACGTAAAGCTGCAATCCGTTGTAATTTGAGTTGGCATCTGACAGACGAAATGAGATCGCGCTAAAACCCTTATACGGACGCAGGGCATTTGTTGAAAGAGGGCTTGGTAATGCTGCATTGGCCGCCAGCAACGGGAAAGGCACAGCGTTGAGATCCGGCTGGCGTATCAAGTGCCGGCCCTCATTGCCCACATAGGTTGCTTCGACGAAGAAGCCGTGCGGCAACTCCCGTTGCACGCCGAGACTGAAATTCATCGAGTAAGAAACATCCAGGTCCGGGTTAATGGCGTTGATCGTCCCGAAAGGCGCCAGGGCCGATGCCGTTCCACCGGAAGGATTGGCAATATTACCGTTTTCAAATTGCGGGCTATTGATAAACGGTGGGACATTTAGCTGCGAAAAGATGAGGTTGCCTTCAACCTTGTCATAGAACATGCCAAAGCCACCCCGAATTGAGGTCTTGCCGTCGCCGAATGGATCGTAAGCAAATCCAAATCGCGGCGCGAGTTTGTTGGCAGGTTGATAAAACCCACGCGGAGCTCCCGTGGGAACGGCATCAAGTAGCGGGCTGCCGGCAGCACTGACTCGTCCAACTTCCTCGGGAGGGATGCCATTTCCAGCGCGAACCAGACCATTGAACCGGTTGCCACCCCTGGTGGGATCGATGTTGCCATTGGCAAGGATTGTCACTGCCCGGCTCGGGTCGTAACGACTAGGATCGAAGTTGGCCATGTTGTTCGCCTGCGTATAGGTTGGCGAAAAATGGTAGTAACGCACCCCAAACTCCAGGCTAAGGCTGGGAATGACTTTCCAGCTATCCGTGACGTACGCCTCGAACTGATTGAAGCGGAAGAAACCAATCGGATCATTGTCGGCTTCATTGTAAGTTCGAAAATTTCCCAACAACGCATCAGCAAAGGAATTGCCGGTGGTCCTGTTGTTACCAGCATTGTTGTACGTGAGCGAACCGGTATAGATAGAACGACCATTCTGATCTTTGCGGTTACGGACATACAGCGCGCCGGTCTTGATCGAGTGCTTGCCACGGATAATCGTGACATTGTCACTCGGCGCGATATCCGTCGTCGGTGAGAGCAATGAGGCGGAAGGACCGCTAAAGCTTGCGAACCCATTTACCGTTGTATTCGGAATACCGTTGTCGAAGCGTCCGCCCGAGAAGAGCTGTGGATACGTAAAGCCGTACGTTTCACGCTTCCAGAAGTCCCCAACTGGAGGAATGCGCTGGCCGTTCCACGAGGCATTGATCTTGGCTTCATTGATCAGCGTTGGACTAATCAGCCAGGTGTACGAAAGCTGATAACTCGTTCCGGGCCGTAGTCGATTCGTCGGAATCGTCGGCAATTGCGAATCGATGAAAGTGCCGAACGGGTCGATCAGATCGTAATGATCGTGCAGGTAGCGCCCGTAGATGCTGTGCTTTTCATTGAAGCGGTAGTCGAGACGAATGTTATCTTCCCGATAGTTAAAGGGATTGGGCTGCTGAAAGGTCGCATTATTAGCCGTCGGCCTATCCGAGTAAGCGACGGCGAGTTTCTCCATCGCTGTATAGACCGCAGCCACCGCGGCACCATTAGGTGTGACACCAACCGGCGCCCCGTTCAATCGCAAGTTGGCCAGGTTGCGACCAGGAATTGGTTGCCCAGCCGGAACAACTGCCCCGGTTGCAGGATTGATTGCCGTGTACCCGTTCGGAACATTGAGCGTCCCGGTACGGCCGCTAAAATCTCCAAGCCTCTCAGCTCTCGTCGGAAGGTTGCGGCGAACAGGCGCTGCATCCTGCCGAATATATTTCCACTCCTGGCCTGCAAAAAAGAAGAACTTATCTTTTTTGATGGGCCCATTAAAATTCCACCCGAAGTTGTTGAAGCGCAACTTTTGTCTTACTGGTGAGAAGAAACTGCGAGCGTCAAGCTTGTCATTACGAATGAACTCAAAGACGGCGCCGTGATAAGAATTGCCACCGCCGCGAGTCACTACGTTGACGGCACCCCCGGCATTGCGACCGTATTCGGCGGAGAAGTTGGACGTCTGGATCTTTACTTCCTGTATAAAGTCGATGCCGACATTGTTGATCTGGCTATTGTTGCTTCCGGAATCCATGTTGAAGCCACCATCAACCGAAAGGCTGTTGTAGTTGGGCCGGTTCCCGTTGATAGCCGCCTGACTGATACTGAGACTTGTAGTCAGGGCGAGTTGATTCTCGTCGAGGATGGCAGCGCCGGGAATCAGCGTCACCAACTGCATGTAGTTGCGACCATTAAGTGCCAGGTTCTGCACCTGCCGCCGATCAACAACGCGCGCCACTTCACCTGAAGTAGTGTTGACACTCTCGCCCACCGCGGATGTGATCTCGACATTTTCAGAAATGTCGCCCGGCTCGAGCATGACGTCTACAGTCAGGCGCTCGTCGGCACTCAGCACGCTGCCGCCGACCAGCGCTTTCTTGTATCCCTTCTGCTCTACAGTCACCCTGTAAGTGCCGACCGGCAGATTCGTGACCGTGTAAAACCCGCTCTCGTCAGTGGTCGCGGTGCGGGTCAGATTTGTAGCCTCATTGGTAACCGTAATGGTTGCGCTAGGCACAATTCCTCCCGAGGCATCTTTCACGGTGCCTGAGATACGACCAAAAATGGTTTGTGCGTTTACGCTAAAGCCACCGCATACCGCCAGCAGCAGAAGTGTGAAAATTTGCAGGTAAGGCGAAGAAAGGGTCCAAACGTTTCTCGGTTTTCGCATAATCTTACTCCTTCAGATTCAATCTGTGCGACGGGGCGGGCGAACTTCTCACCTGCTCGTTTCTGCTTGGTTGGCAATTAACGCTTCCACTCGTGGCCCGGTTCATAAGCGGCAAATCTTTCCGGTCAGGCAACCATCGGCGCAGCGAAGGCAGGCGCAGCCACAAGCGCCACCGCGCCACGCAAACGTGGGTGCTCTTCGGCAGGCACCACGCTAATCTCAGTGGCCCCTCCAAAGTCAGTCAAGGTTCGTTCGCGTAACGCGGCCCTGACAATTGGCTCGATCAAATTCCAGGCGGTGGTGATTTCACCGCCAACATAGATTCTTGCGGGATCGATCACGTTGATAATTGAGGCGAGGCCGAGTCCCAGATAACGTGCGGTCGAGTTGATTGCAGCCAGCGCCTTGGGGTCGCCGGCCCGGGCTCGCGCAATCAGATCTTCAACGGTGAAAGCAGCGGTCTCAGAAGCGTGCGGCTTGCGATCGGACAAATCGCGACCGAAATAGCGCGACAGGGTAGCGAGATTTGATATGTACGCTTCCCAGCAACCGGTGGCACCACATGAGCAGCGTGGTCCATCGATGCTCAAGGGGACATGCGCGAACTCGCCGGCAGTGTTGTGTCTGCCGCGAAGGATCTCTCCATTCACGACAATGCCGATGCCGACACCATCTGAGACGCTGACAAAAACAGAATTACCGGAAGCAACCACATCGCTGCGGGTGGCCCACAGTTGGGCCAGGGCACAGGCTTTACCCGAATTCTCAATCTGTACCGGATTGCCGAGCGCCGCAGCCAGCGGATCGCGAAGATTGATGTCGCGCCAACCAAGTGTAGGAGCATGCAAGACACGGCCTGCCGCGGGATCGACCATGCCCGGGACCACGACGCCGATTCCTTCGCAAGCTCCAATCTCCTTGTACTCAGCCAGACATTGTCTTACTCGTTTCGTGAGTTCCTGTATTAGTACCTCGACATCTTTGCTGGATTGAAAACTGCTCACGCCGCCGAGCTGGCGGCCCATCAGGTCAGTGATCATGATGTAGGTGCGACTGGCCCGAATATCCACTCCTACAACACATCGTTGGCGTGAATCGATGTACAGAAACGTGGGGCGTCGCCCTCTGCCCACCGCTTCTCCGAGGGCGCCCTCAAAGATCAACCCCTCGTTTAGGAGTTCGCTGACGAGGAGGCTGGCGACGCCGCGGCGCACATTCATGAGTCGGGCAAGGTCAGCGCGCGAGACGGGTTGATGCGCTCGGATCAGGTTTAGAACGATCTGGCGGTTGATCTCCCGGCTGGTACCCCGGCGGGCGACTCGAAAATCATGCGGATTAATCTTGCGCATCTTTTATAAATTGTCTCTGAATAGGACTTAATAACTTCGGGACGGCTGCCCCGAGGCTCAGCACCCTACGACGGTAACCGCTCATAGGTCCCGGCTATTTGGGTCAAAAGCCGGGAAATTTGACGTTTCAGCGTGGAAATCGCTACTTCGCGACCGCTTCGTCTGCTTGGTTGCCTAATTGTGATCGGATCGCCGAACGCGGCCAAAGTTGGCCAAGCGCACGAGCAAGAATTTGTCCTAACACGGAACATATACTCCTACTCGCGGATGGCGTCAAGAAGTATTTCGTGGGTGGCTAGTGTTTTTTTTAAAATCGCGGCCGCGACAGGACGTGGGATCCACAGATTACGCAGATTACGCAGATTCAAAAGGCAATAAGCAGAAGGCAGAAAGCAGTACGCAGTAAGCTGGTCTCTTCTGCATGCTTACTGCCTACTGCCTACTGCCTATTGCTAACTGCCTACTGCCTTCTTAATCTGCGTAATCTGCGTAATCCGTGGATTCTAATAAGTTCCGGCGGAGGCGGCGCCACAGGACGTGGGATCCACAGATTACGCAGATTACGCAGATTCAAAAGGCAATAAGCAGAAGGCAGAAAGCAGTACGCAGTAAGCTGGTCTCTTCTGCATGCTTACTGCCTACTGCCTACTGCCTACTGCCTACTGCCTACTGCCTATTGCTAACTGCCTACTGCCTTCTTAATCTGCGTAATCTGCGTAATCTGTGGATTCTAATAAGTTCAGGCGGAGGCGGCGCCACAGGACTGGCGAATAATCAGTTCGGGCTTCACTATCAAGTGGTTCTTCTTTACCCTTTTCTTCTTACCATTAATCAGGTCGATAAGCAGCCGCGAAGCAAGTTGACCCATTTCACTAGTCGACCAGGAAACTGTTGTGAGCGGCACTTTCAACATATCGCCGTAGTGAATATTGCCGCCGCCCACTAGCGCAACATCCTCTGGTATTCTCAAACCGGCATCGTTCAGGGCGGCCATGGCGCCGATCGCGGCAGGATCGTTTGCCGCGAAAACAGCTCGCGGGACTTTTCTCTCCTTTACCCAACTGCTCATCGCCTCGTAACCATCCGGTTCGGTATAGCCGCACTGGCGCACCAGATTTCTGTCGCGAGACAAACCGTGTTTCGCTAAGGCCTGGTTATACCCATCAAATCGCTTCAGCGCAGTCGAAACTTCAGGTCCGCGCAGGTGCCCGATCCTTCGATGACCGGTGCGAATTAAATGTTCCGTTGCCAGGATCCCGACTTGAACATCGTCGGTGGTTACAGTAGGGCAACGCACGCCTTCGACCACCCGATCGATCAGTACAATCTTTGCCCCTTCGCTGACAATCCTTCGATAGAACCGGGCATCCTTAGGTGACGAAGCAGAGGCTACGATTAGTCCGTCCGTTCTCGAAAGCAACGCCTCGACCTCGGTTATCTCTTTGGCAAAGTCTTCATCCGTGCTGCAAATCAGATTTTGATAACCCCCGGGTCTGGCATTGAATTCCACACCCCGACATATCTCGGCAAAATACGAGTGCATCAGGTCTGGAACAACGATGCCAATCAGATACGAACGATTCGTCGTGAGGGCCCGCGCAAATTGATTGGGCCGATAGTTCATTCTTTGCGCCATCTCGAGAATGCGCGCGCGCGTATCGGCACTTATCTCCGGATGATTGTTGATGGCGCGCGAGACCGTCATCTTCGAGACGTTTAGCGAGCGCGCGATATCTTCGAGTGTGGTCGGCATCTATCTCTTCAAGGCCGTTGTAATAGCCGCCTCCACGAGCGAGTTCATCACTTCATACCCTCTAACATTCGGATGGAGCCCATCGTTGCTCAGTTCATCCTTGAAAAATCCCTTATCGTCGACCATCGCTGAGTAGTAATCGAGATAGGTCAAATGATTCCGAACTGCGTATTCCTTCATCCACTGATTCAGCTCTTTGATCTTCTCCGGTGGACGGCGAACAGTTTGGATGATTGGCTTGCCATCTCTCAGCTCGTAGTCGCTGACGGGCAACAGAGAAGAAAGCACAACACGAATGTTCTGGAGTCGAGCAAGTTCAACCATCGAGCTGAGATTATCTTCAATGGCCTCCAGCGTTGTTGGTCCAGTGTTGCCTGCCAAATCATTTGTCCCGGCGAGAATGACTACCACCCTGGGCTCCAGGTCGATCACATCACGGCGAAAACGAATCAGCATCTGCGGTGTCGTTTGACCGCTGATGCCGCGATTGATGTAGGGCTTTCCGGGAAAGAATCCACCGTTGTTGGGATTGTCCCAGGAATCGGTGATCGAGTCGCCCATGAACACCACTCGCTTCTCATTCTTTGCCCGCGGCGGCTGCCTGGAATTGTCGTCATGATAGCGGGCCAGGGCCGGCCAGTCTTTCAACCTGGCTTCATCACGTTCCAGTTGCGCCCTCACGTCATCGCACGTCGCGGGACTTGGGGTGGGAGTGGGAACTTGACCTCGAATTGCTGTCGCTAATAACAGAACGAGTAAACAAAAACCCAATGGACGAGCCATCACACCTCCTGAAGGAAGCACTTAAGTTGATTGCTGTGGAACCGTGGCACGATCTGAACCAATTGCCGCCTCCATTACCGATTCGGGGGTCCAATCCCGAATCTGTCGAGCAGATAGAAAACGGCCTCGGCTCATTACCGCCAAGCGGTCGCACATGCCGAAGAGTTCCGGGAGATAGGAACTGACGATCAGCACAGCCTTGTTATCCGCGGCACAACGAGCAATCGTTTCATAGATTTGCGCCTTGCTCCCGATATCAATGCCGCGCGTGGGTTCATCGAGCAGCAGCACGTCCGCATCCTGGTGCAGCAACCGCGCCAATGCGATCTTCTGTTGGTTGCCACCTGATAGCGTACTGACCGGTTGTCTCACGCTGCGAGCCTTCACTCGCAACAAGTTGATCAGCTTCTCGACCTGCTTTCCCTGAACTATTCGATTGAGCCAACCGAAGCGGGAACAGGAAGAGAAACGAGTAACGGTTACGTTGTCAGCAACCGAAAGAGTCAGCGCCAAGCCTTCGCCTTTGCGATCCTCGCTCAGATAGCCCAGCCGTTGAAACAAGCGCCGGGCCGGCGTTTCCTCGCGCGCCATTAGTGCTTTTCCCTTTAGCTTGATTGTGCCTGCATCGGCCTTTTCCAAACCGAAGATCGTACGTATCAGCTGGGTGCGGCCCGAACCCATCAGTCCGGCGATGCCCAGAATCTCTCCCCGCCGCAGTTCAAAACTGGCGTGCTTCACACCCGGTGCCGCCAGATCACACACTTCCAGAATCGGATCCGTTGCAGTGGCAGCGGCAGCAGGTCGACTGGGAAACAAACTTTGCACGGGCCGTCCCACCATTTGCGCAATCAACTCATCATCGTTTACCGAGGAAATCTGGCCGGTGCCGACGGTGCGTCCGTCGCGAAGCACGGTAAATCTGTCGGCAATCTCGCGTACCTCCTCCAAAAAATGGCTGATGTAAACAATCGTCATCCCCTCGTCGCGCAACTTGCTAATCAGCGAAAACAGCCTTTCGACATCGGCGCGTTGCAAGCTGCTCGTGGGCTCGTCCATAAGAATGATACGCGCCCGCGCCGCGATGGCCCGGCAGATTTCCACAATCTGGCGGGCCGCAACTGATAGTTGCGTCACTCGAGTTTCAGGACGGATCTCCGGATGATCGAACGACTTGAGAACTTGCATCGTTCGTTCGTGCAGGATCTTCCGATCGAGCCAGCCAAACCGCGAGGAAGACTCCATTCCCATCAGGACATTTTCGGCGACCGAAAGATGGGGGCACAGAGCGAGTTCCTGATGTATCAGAGAAATCCCATTCAAGCGCGCATCGAGCGCTGACGTTGGCATGTAAGGCCGGCCGTCGATCTCGATTTTTCCTTCGTCGGGTCGCAGAGCTCCCGCGAGGACATTCATTAAGGTGCTTTTGCCCGCCCCGTTTTCGCCAATCAAAGCATGCACCTCGCCCGGGCGCAGTTCGAGGCACACTCCATCGAGCGCGAGTGTCGGCCCAAAGCTTTTCGTCACGTTGTAAAGCGAAAGCAAAGTCATTTTATTGTTTAGCTTGAATCGGCGGGCGCGCCTCGGCAAACACCTTTATCAGAATCATTGTGAAATCCTTGTTGGCAGTACTGCGCTGGTGCGGAGTGCCACGGGGCACAATAATCAGATCGCCTTTGGCAATATCAAATGTCTTCCCACCGATGATGTTGGCTCCTCGCCATTCGCCTGGCTCGATTTCTTGCGGCGCTTCGAGAGTTCCGCCGAGCATCAGCGTGGCCGAACCCTCGGTCACGTAATAGACGTCGTCAGACGCATCATGCACTTCGGCGGGCCCGGCGGGCTTACCCTTCTCGTGCTGGATAGCCACCCGCAATTGCATTCCTTCGCCGCCCATCAAATCCTGAGCCTTGTTCTCTCCTGCGAGTTTCTTTTGCAGGTCAGCTAAGGATTGAGCAGACATAACCACGAACGGCCGGATTGGTTTAGTCGGCCCGCGTGGCGTTGGAGTTGGCGACGTGGACTGCGCAGGTGCAGCGCCAATACAGAAAAAGAGGACGACTGTCGCGAGAAATATTTGTTTGCAAGGTACTGGCATTCGAAGTTAACTCCTGTTCTCGGTAGTACTCGGGTGCTTTGCACAAAAGCTTGTTCGACGCGCGACTGTCAATTCAGTACCGCGAGCGAAGCGACCGGATGCTACATTCAGTTAACGTCCTGAATGGCTTTACCGGTCAGAATCTTAGCAAAGTTGCGTTTAGCATCCGGTCGCTTCGCTCGCGGTACTGTAAGAATGCTTCGACACCTCGTCGCGATAGGACTTTTGTGCAAAGCCGTACTCGGGGGTGACAAACTCGGAATTGCACACTACCCGGCGGTCAGTTGGGCTTCCTGCCACGCCTCACCAATGGGGAATTCGTATCGCGTCAATGATTCGGTTTTCATCTCAATGCTAAAGCCGGGAGCGCTGGGCGGCAGATAACGGTCGCCCCTCATTACTACAGGGGCGACAAAATGTTCATGAAGATGATCGACATATTCAAGCACGCGATTTTCCAGCGAGGCACTCACGGCGATGTAGTCAAAGAGTGAGAAGTGCTGCACGTACTCGCACAATCCCACGCCCCCGGCGTGCGGGCACACTGGTACGCCGAACTTGGCCGCCATTAACAGTACTGCCAGCACTTCGTTGACGCCTCCCAGACGACAACTGTCTATCTGGCAAAAACTGATGGCCCCACTCTGCAACAGTTGTTTGAACATGACGCGGTTCTGGCAGTGTTCACCAGTCGCAACTCCAATCGGAGCAATAGCCCGGGCGATGGTTGCATGTCCAAGCACGTCGTCAGGCGAGGTGGGCTCTTCAATCCAATGCGGACGAAATTCCGACAATGCTTCCATGCAACGGATTGCCTGGGAAACATCCCAAACCTGATTCGCATCCATCATCAACTTGCGATCCCAACCGATCTCTTCTCGAATCAGTCGCGCGCGCCGCATGTCATCTTCGAGGTTGCGGCCCACTTTCATCTTGAAATGAGTCCAGCCCTGGGCCAGTCGCGCGCGCACCAGGCGTCTCATCTTCTCTTCTGAATAACCCAACCATCCGGCCGACGTTGTGTACGCAGGATATCCCGAGGCGCGCATTTGGAGTTCGCGCCCGGCCTTCGTTGATTCATTCCGTTTCAGCATCTCTAGAGCTTCAGCGGGCGTTAAAGCATCGGTGATGTAACTGAACGGGATGCAGGAAACGATCTGCTCCGGAGACAAGTCGGTGAGCACTTTCCAGAGTGGTTTACCGACAAACCTGGCGTAAAGGTCCCAAACAGCATTAACGACGGCCGCTGTGGCCAGATGAATAACGCCCTTCTCCGGTCCTACCCAACGAAGCTGGCTGTCCGACGTAATGTGTTTCCAGAAGCCTCCCATGTCCGCGGCGAATGACTCGAGTGTTGAACCGACCACGAGCGGCTTGAGCGCATCAATTGCGGCGACACAAAGTTCGTTGCCGCGTCCGATCGTGAAGGTCAGCCCATGACCTTCCAGCGGCTGAAGGCTGTCGGTTTGCAGCACAACATACGCGGCCGAGTAATTTGGATCGGTGTTCATCGCGTCTGAGCCGTCAAGCGAGCTTGAGGTCGGAAAGCGAATGTCGCGAACGATAATGTCAGTAATGGTAATCGGCATTCAGAATCAGGTAACGCAAGCTGTTAGCTTGCGTACGTCGCGTAATAAGCTCCTCACATGCAAACAGTCAGTTCCGGCCGCCTCAGGTAACTCGCAATCGAGCGCATCCCAGCGAAGCAAGCTAACAGCTTGCTTTACGCCGCAACCCGGGCCGTACGCCAGCGATCAGCCGCAACGGCAATGACGATAATTGCGCCAATGATGATTTCCTGGACGTAATTGGGCCAACCAATCTGCTGGCAACCGTTACGCAGAAAAGCCATAATCAATGCCCCGATCATCGAACCTAAAATGCTGCCTTCACCGCCGCTCAGACTGCCACCGCCGATAACAACCGCGGCGATGATATCGAGCTCAGAACCTGCGGCCACTGTGGGGTCGCCCTGTCGCAGGCGCGACATCTGCATCACTCCCGCCAGTCCGAAAAGCAATCCCGCCAGCCCATAGATCCAAACCTTTAATCGGTCGGTAGCGATCCCGCAAGCACGTGCCGCCGCCTCGTTGGAGCCAAGTGCGAACACGCGCCTGCCAAAAACCGTGTTTCTGAGAATCAGCGCGGCCAGCAATGCCAGGATTACGGTGATCCAGACGCCTGGAGCTACGAGTAACCACGGCGGATTGGGAAACATGACCAGCAGTTCATTGATCCAGGTGTCGGGCATGTTTACGGTCTGCTGACCAGCAACCCATTTTGCCGTTCCTCGCCCTATGCCCAACATGCCAAGTGTGGCGATGAACGGCACCACTTTCAACTTGGTAATCACCAGGCCGTTTACGGCGCCGACGACTCCACCGACGAGGATGCCGGCTACCAGCGCCGCCACTGGCGGGAGCCCGGAATTGATTCCGAGCGCGGTGATGACTCCGCTCAGCGCGATGGTCGAGCCGACTGAGAGGTCTATACCCCCACTGATAATTATCAAGGTCATTCCGATCGCGCCGACCGCCACGATGACGGTTTGCGACAGCACCACTCGCAGATTGTTGGGAGATAGAAAACGCTCGGGAGTCTGCATCAGAAGCGAGAAGATGGCGATCACCAGCACGAGGCCGAGGATCGGCCCCACGCGATTCAGCCAGGTCTGCAGAAAACCGGGATTCAGCAGTGCGCGGTGTTGTTTTACTTCAGCAATCATCGGCCAAATTCGGAGTCTGGAGTCTGTGAGTCGGGAGTCGGGAGTCGGGAGTCGGGAGTCTGGAGTCTGGAGTCCGGAGTCTGGAGTCCGGAGTCTGGAGTTGGTCTCAAAGCTCAGGACTAGACTCTCGACTCCCGGCTCCCAGACTCCAAGACTTTCTAGACTCCAACGACTCTCTTGACTCCAGACTCCCGACTCTCTTGACTCCAGACTCCAGACTCTCGACTCTCGACTCCTGACTCGCGACTCCAGACTCTCGACTCCCGACTTTAGATCATTTCAAATACTGATCCAGCGGTGGATGCAAAAGCGCTTGTATATCAGGTGAACCCAGATTGTCTTTGGTAACCATCGTTACCCCCGTATCAACCCTGCGCTCGATTGGTTTGCTTAGTAAGTGATCAACCATTGTGCGGACCCCAAGGTAACCCATGTTGAACGGATTCTGGACCACGATGCCGTGCAACTGATTATTGTTCATAGCGTCGATAAACGGTTGGCTGGCATCAAAGCCCACGAAGGTCACCTTTCCCGCTTTGCCGATATCCTGCAACGCCAGCAACATCCCGGCAGTCGAAGACTCATTAGGCGTGAAGATGCCCTGAACGTCTTCGCCAAAACGGTTCAACAGATTCTCGGATGCGCGCTTGGCTGTGTCCCGGGTAGCCCCGGCGTACTGATCCGTGGAAATCAACTCGATGCCCGGAAATTTCTTGATCTGTTCGAGAAACCCGGCCTCCCGGTCCTCAGTGCTTGCGGATCCTTCCTGGTAGCGCAACATCAGAACTTTCCCTTTTCCATTCAGCAGCTGGCCCATTCGATCCGCAGCCAGCATCCCGCCCTTGCGATTGTCAGTAGCAACAAAGCTAACTATTCCCTCTGATTCCAGCCCCGAGTCAATGATTACCGTAGGGACACCCGCGCGCTTTGCCTCCTCGACCGGGCGCACCAGCGCGCGGTTGTCGAGCGGCGCCAGCACGATGCCGTCAACGCCCTGCGAAGTAAATCCCTCAACTACCTGTATTTGTTGTTCGCGATCGTCCTCGCGCAACGGTCCTTTCCAGATCACTTCAACTTCAGTTCCCTGCCCGGATAGCTCAATGGCAGCCTTGTTACTTCCCGCATGAATGCTTTTCCAAAATTCATGCGTGGTGCCTTTTGGGATGACGGCAATTGTCAGCTTCTTCTTACCGGAAGAAGAGCCAGTTCTTGTGCAACTTGAAATGACAACAACCAGACTCAGAGCGACCAGCAAGGGCACGATTCTTCGCATCTCAATCTTCTCGTTTCTAGTGTGTTGAACGAGCGAACAGCTCCACAGTTGCCGGCACCGAGGTCACAGGCGTCTCGAGTGTGCCGAGTTTCTCGATCTCCACTTGCATGACGTCGCCGGAGCGGAGAAATACCGGCGGCTTGCGAGCAAAACCGACGCCTGCCGGCGTGCCGGTAGCGATTACATCACCCGGTTCAAGGGTAATCGTTTCGGAAAGGAATTCAATCAACGCCGGCACCCCAAAGATTAGCTGGCCAGTGTTTGAATCCTGCATTGTCTGACCATTGAGTTTAAGTCTAATGGAAAGCTTATGCGGGTCCACAACTTCATCCTTGGTTACGATGGCTGGCCCCATTGGCGCGAACGTGTCACACGACTTGCCCCGTTGCCACTGACCATCGGCAAACTGAAAGTCACGCGCGCTGACATCATTGACGATGGTATAACCCAGGACATAGTCGAAGGCCTGCTCGGCTTTGATATTCCGGCCGCAGCGACCGATTACGACTGCGAGTTCCGCTTCATAATCCACTTGTTGACTGGACTGTGGCAGAACGACGGGTTGGCCCGCCGGAATTACCGAGGTAGTGAACTTGGAAAATACCACGGGCTTCTCTGGAATCTTCATGTTGCTCTCTGCTGCATGATCGCGATAGTTAAGGCCGATGCAGATCAATTTCCCGGGGCGCGGCACGGGAGCCAGCAGTTGCACCTCCGCCCGATTGAAAATCATCGAAGCGCTGGACGGTTCCGTCGAATCAGCGAGCTGTTCATAAAGCCCAAACGCTTGCCGCAGGAGAGGATTGTCGAGGTCGAACCAGTCAAGGTAGTTGGTTGTGCCTCCGGCAGGGAGATTAGTAGAGCTCGCTGCGATTGCGCTTTGGAAATCCAGAATGGAGCCGGTTTCCAGTAACGCGCCGAGACGAGGCCGGCTGAACAAAGCATCTTGCTTTAGAAAACTGATAATTTTCATAAATTAACAATCACGTACAGCCTCTGTGGTCCATGCACACCAATCGCCAGGGTCAACTCGATGTCGGCAGTGCGCGAGGGCCCTGTGATAAATGTAATAGTCGCACTTAATTCGCCGTCATCCTGATGAATGTGAGCCAGGGCCTCTCCAAGAGTAAGACAGATTTGGCTCGCATCAATGATCGCGATGTGTACCGGCGGCAGCAATGATGCCAGCCGATGCCGCTCGCTATTTGAATCCAGCACGAGAGTTCCTGTTTCCGCAATAGCTTTTTGCGCGCTGGTGATGCCGACATCGTAGCTAAACATATGTCCGGCGTCCTTCACGACTGAGACATCCTCGAAGTCCAGGTCAAGCTGGCTTACCAGTTGCTGAACCAGCGGCGCATCGGATAAAGCAATCCGGCGCGCTCGCAGCGGCGTTTCGCGCAGATCCGAAATAATTCCACGCAGGGCCTGCACAGCTTCTGCCTCGCTTTCAACTACGATGCAGTGGCCATCGACTGCTTCCAGGCTCTCGCGGAACAAATCGACCAGTGAGTAGGTATTGGTGGCCTTAGCCCCTGATTCGTCTCCAGACCATGCGACGTGATCATTCAACTTAATCTCGTTATAAATTGTGTCCGTCGCAGTGCTTGCGGCAAGATGATCTCGAATGGACCTCAGGATCGTCTGCCGCGCCTGCCTGTTAGCCTCGCCGTGATTCATCGCGCTTTTCTTAGCTCGCTTCGCCAATGCTGGCGGAAACTAATGGTATCCAACGGCCGCAGGTCTCGCTCGGCGGTCCAGGCCCCAAGCTGAGGAACAAAGCGAGCCGCACTCTTGCTGAGCTTGCCAATTCTCCCCTGGCGAACAATCAATCGCTGCATCGCACGAGCTACACTGGCGCTCATCCCGTACAGCCAGGGCCTTGTCATAACCGTCGTCCAAAGTCGGAACGCGATTCGCTCAGCTTTCGAGCGGATCCCTTTCGCGTCGCTTCCGCGTTCGTGACTTTGTGTGATCTCGCTACGCAAGTGCAGGAGCAGTCGAGGAATATCGATCTTGACCGGGCAAACTTCGCGGCAGGCTCCGCACAAGCTGGACGCATAGGGTAATTGCGACGTCCTGGCGAGGCCTGACAACTGCGGCGTGATCACAGCGCCAATAGGTCCCGGATACACAGAGCCGTACGCATGGCCGCCGATCTGCTGGTACACCGGACACGCGTTCAAACAGGCGCCACACCGTATGCAGGCGAGCGATTGTCGAGTCACCGGATGGGCCAGCATTCGCGAGCGACCGTTATCGAGCAATACGATGTGCAGCTCGTCCGGCCCTTCATCACCGGGTCTTCGTTTGGTGCCCGTGATCAGCGACTGGTAAGTCGTTAGTCTTTGACCGGTGCCCGAGCGCGGAAGCAACTTCAGAAACACGTCGAGGTCGGCAAAACGAGGCAGCAGCTTCTCAATTCCCATTACGGCGATATGCAGTGAAGGCAGGCTGGTCGTCAGGCGAATGTTGCCTTCATTCTCAAGAATACAGATGGTGCCGGTTTCAGCGATGCCGAAGTTGACGCCGCTGACGCCCACGTCAGCCGCAGCGAACCGATCGCGCAGTATCGTCCTGGCCGTACTCGTGAGTTTGGCTACATCATCGGTTGGCTGAATACCGAGCCGTGCTGTGAAAAGCTCCGCGATTTGCTTTTTGGTTTTGTGAATAGCCGGAACAATGATGTGCGAAGGCGCCTCTCCGGCAAGTTGAATAATATACTCACCGAGATCAGTTTCGATTACCTGCAACCCGGCGGCCTCGAGCGAGTCGTTTAGATGTATTTCCTCGGTGGTCATGCTCTTGCTCTTGACGACCACGCGGGCTCGCCGTTCATTTGCCAGACGACATATAACCTCATTCGCTTCATGGGCGTCCCTGGCCCAGTGCACCCGCGCTCCTCGAGCCTCCGCCTGGCAAACGAACTGTTCGAGATAGGTGTCCAGATTGAGGAGCACCTTGTCTTTGATCTCGCGAGCCTGAGAGCGCAACCCTTCCCAATTGTTCAAACTCCTGGCGGCTGACAGGCGGCGTTCACCGAAAAGAGACGTCGCATTCCGCAAAGCTCCGCGCAGTTGCTCGTCAGCCAGGGCCACCCGAGCATTTTCATGAAATGTTTCCGCGGTTGGATGATTCATGTCAGGACAATCGGTGCGGGCGCCCACCCCACCAATACAGACCAGCCACGAAATACACGGAACATTTCGTGTGTGTTCGTGGAAGGGAATTCAACTTCGAAGTGCAACAACGATGAAAATTAGTTTCTCTTGAATTTTTTTTCTCATTCACACTGCGGCTTTAGCCCGGTGTCAAAGCAATCTTCAAAGACTTGAACCGTTTCAACGGTTTTCTTGTCAGTTTCACACCATAAACCGTTAAAACGGTTGGGATCAGCCGGGCACCTTAACACCGGGCTAAAGCCACGGTGTGAATGAGAGTCATGTTGCACTTCAAACTTGAATCCCCGAGGATCGCATTTTCTTGCCAAACCCGACATCTCAAGAAAGGCCCCAATCATTGCGACGCCAGGAGCTCGGCCAAATGCATTACGCGCACATTGGATCCCTTGCGCGATAGGCGCCCTCCAATTTGCATCAGGCAACTTGCGTCGGCGGCCACCACAGCCTGCACTTTGGCCTGTTCGATGGCCTCGATTTTCTCGTCCAAAATCGCCACCGAGATCTCTGGATATTTCACAGAAAATGTTCCACCAAATCCGCAACAGGCCTCGGCATTCCTAAGCTCAACAAATTCTGCGCCGCGTACTTTGCTGATCAGGCGGCGAGGTTCGCTCTTCAAGTTCAGGTCTCGCAAGCCATGACACGCATCGTGCCAGGTCACCCGTCCTTTCCATCTGGCGCCAACGTCCTCAACTTTCAGAACTCCTACCAGGAATGAACTGAGTTCGTAAGTTCGCTTAGCCACCGCCTCTGCTCGCCGGCGCCAATCAGGTTCGTCTGCGAAAAGTTCGGCGAAGTGATGGACCATAGCCGTGCATGAGCCCGATGGGCTGACGATAAATTCAGCATCGCTCTCCTCAAAGGTGCGTACAAAGCGCTCGGCCAACTGACGGGCTTCGCTGCGATAGCCGGTATTAAAAGCCGGTTGCCCGCAACAGGTTTGCCGCTCGTCGAACTGCACTTCGCAGCCAACGCGGCGAAGCACTTCAACGGTGCTGACACCGATTGCGCTCCAAAGCTGATCGACAAGACAGGTGATGAATAACGAAACGCGCACTTGGGATTTAGACTGATTTAGAATTCTGAATTTGCACTTATTTATGTGTATATCGCAAGACTGGTATTGTCGTTCGTTTCGTGTTATTTCGTGGATACAGATCGGTCGGGGAGTCGCAATTCCAAATTATCTACGTATACCTACAGCACGACGACCCCTTTTACGTAATCTGACGCGTAAATATCGGTCGTCAGCGCTCTCTTCACGTCCTCAAGTGAAGCATACTTGTGAGTTAGCAAAGAGCGAACATCAATCTGCTTGCACTCAAGCAAACGCAACGCCTGGGTATACACTGACGGTCGACCGTCCGATTCAAAACTACCCGAAGCACCGACCGAAGTTACCAGCACCGGCTCCTTAAACATCAAGTTGTTCAAGACGCTCAGGTCGGCTCCGGCGTGACCATGTCCGTAAAGGAGAACGGTTGCCTGCTTGCATATCAACCCGGGGATCGAAGCCACTACCTGACCTGCGCCGGAGGCCTCGACCAGGTACTCGACTCCCTTGCCGCCACTATGTTCGCGGGCCACTTCCACCGGATCGTACTCACCCGGGTCGATCGTCTCATCCGCACCGAGCCTTTTTGCCAGTTCCTGTTTGATCTTGTTCGGATCGCTAACCAGCAATAGGCCATCGTAGCCGAGCACTTTTCGCAGATATTGAGTGAATAGTAAACCCGCAGGCCCGGCCCCGCAGATCATGATCGTGCGCACGCGACGATCCGGCGACTCGTCGTTGATCGCATAGCGCGTATTGGCCCGGGCCACCGCGTCGGAAGAATGGATGATACATCCGAGCGGTTCGGTAAGCGCCGCGGCGGTCCACTCCAGAAGCGAATTAATCTTTACAGTATTGATTGCAGGGAGCGCAATGAATTCCGCGAGACCGCCAGGCAATCCCGTGATTCCGTGCTCACGATAAAACTCGCATTGGTGCGAATCACCTGTGCGGCAGTACTGGCAAAGACTCCGGCGGGTGCTGACGCAATTCAGTCCCTGATCCAAAACGACTCGGTCGCCCACTGCCACGTCGGCGACCAGCGTTCCCACTTGTTCGACCGTGCCGGTAATCTCATGGCCCAGAATCTGAGGCTGCACAGCCAAAGGGATCGGGATGCCACTTTCGTTGGTGTTGTAATTCGCGTGCCCGGCAAGGATATGAGCATCAGTGCCACAAAGACCTACCGCTGCGACCCGAACCAGAACTTCGTGCGGCGAGATCGACGGCCGCGGCACATCACGCACCTCAATGCGGCCCACATCGCACAAGACACTGGCGCGCATAGTCGCAGCGGCTCCACGCCTGACCCCACCGCCATCAATCATTGCGGAAGTGCTCAAGCCACTACTCCTTGTGTAACGTCCGGCGCGATATCGCTTGTATCCAGACGACCCGACGCCCGAAGCACCCTAAACCGCTGCATCGTTTCACACACTCCGGTTTCGAATGGCGTCGCGGGGATTTCGCCGATGACCCTGCGGATTGTGGCGTCGCTTAATGCAGGTGCAATCGGCAACGGCGAGCCACCGAAAGTGACTAGCTCGCGGCCGGACTCTTGATTGATAAAACTGGAGATCCGTTCCACCGCAATCGTTTCCCCGTGCAGGTTGAAGATATGAGCGCCTGGCACATCGCTGTCGGCGCTGGCAATGAAAGCAGCGGCTGTATCAGCGACATACTGAAAGTCCGTTGAGCCACCAAAGCGAATGTGAAACGCCTGGCCCAGGACAGCTGCCTTCATTGCTTTTGTCGGATCACTCGTGAGACCGGAATCGCGGTTCACTCCATAAACTGTCAGCGGCCGCAGTCCAATGCTCGAGAGTCCGTAATCCAGAAAATAAACGCGCGCGTTACCTTCATTGGTCCGCTTGAAAACGCCGTAATGCGTGCTTGGCTCACAAGCGGCGGTTTCATCCAGCGGCCCGCTATCTTCTTCCAGGCCATAAACAGCGGCCGAGCTGGCATAGACTAGTTGCTTTACCCCAGCGATCCGCGCCGCTTCGAAGCAGGCAAGGGCGCCGACGACATTCACCAGAGCGCCTTTTATCGGATCAGACTTACACACCGGCACTTGAAGTCCGGCAAGGTGAATTACTCGTTGCGCTCCGGAGTTAGTCAGCGCATCAAGCACTCGCTTCGAGTCGCTGATATCGCCGATTTCAAAGCGGACCTTGGCGAGGTCGGCTTCGTCCATAATCGCTCTGAGCCGGCGCGGGTCGTCACTACGGTCGAATACAACCGGGGTATCACCACGCTCGGCCAGAGCCTTGACAATCCACGAGCCAATGCATCCTTGCGCGCCGGTGATAAAGTAGGTTTCACTCATCGCTTCATTCCAACCGATAAAACTCACGAGCGTTCCCACCGAACACTCGCGCCCGTTTTTCATCATCGAGATCTTTAAGCAGTTCCTGAAACGAGTCGAGCACTCGATCATATGAAGCGGCCAACAGACAAACCGGGTAATCGCTGCCAAACACCAGACGGTCCGGCCCAAATAACTCGAGCGCGCATTCGACGAACGGCCGTAAGTCGTCAATCTTCCAGCACAAGTGGTTCGCTTCAGTTACCAGGCCCGAAAGCTTGCAATAGACGCGAGGCAAGGCCGCGAGTTGTCTTAGCTCACTTGCCCACTGACTAATTGCGCCGGTCGCTATTGGAGGTTTCGACATGTGGTCGACCACCAGGAACAACTCGGGACAAGTCTCGGCAACGGTTCTGGCGTAGGGGAGATGTCGTGTGTGCACCAACAAGTCGTAGGACATACGATGGGCGGCCAGAGTTTTCAGTCCCTCGAGCACGGCTGTCTGCACCAACCAATCGTCATTGGCCTCACTTTCGACCAGATGTCGCACACCTTTGAACTTTGGGTCCGCGGCAAACTCAGTCAATTGCTGCTCAACTTCGGAGCTCATTAGATCGACCCAACCAACCACCCCGGCAATGAATGGATACCGGCCCGCGAGACTGAGTAGCCAGCGCGATTCCGCCAAAGAGTTGCTCGCCTGAACCAGCACCGTGCTCGTAACCTGATTTTGCTTGAGTATGGGTGCCAGTGTCCGGGGCAAGTAATCGCGATAGAGGACTCCGAGATCACTCGTCAACCATGGATAGTCAAAGCGACCCACCTGCCAGAAGTGTTGATGACCATCTACGATGTTTTCCATGCGCGGTCGCCTCGACAACTCTTAGGTCGGCGAGAGTTGCGTCACGTCTTCATTTTCCATTCGTCATTTTTCATATTTCTCATTTGTCATTTTTGCTTTTTTCTTTTCGTGTGATTTCGTGGATCAATTCTTCTTGTGAGCCAATACGATCCGATCCACTAAATTACACGAATAAAGACTCAGAAAATGACAAATGAAAACTGAAAAATGTCAAATGACGAATGGAAAATGAAAACAACACGAATTACCAATCACCACAGTTTCCTCGCGTAGTCACGATTGATTCAGTAACGACCTTCACGTGGCTTTTCCGCTCGCTTGCCTTCATGGTTCTGGCGTGGTTCTTCATCACACTCCAGCGCGAACGTGGTTATCAGCTCCGGGGCCGTCTTTGGCAGGCCCGTTAGTCGTATCCGGTAGTCATCCTGAACAAACTTCACCGTCTGATCGCTGCCATGAAATCTCGCCGAGGTGACTTTGCTCGTCAGATTGCCGATGACGACGGTGTCGCCCGGCCAATAGTGCACGTGAGCAAACAAGGTATTACCTTTTCGGGTGAAGCTCAGATAATTTCCGCGCCTCGGCTGGCAACGATCAGATTCATAAATCGTCGCTCCATGCTTACTCATCCAGTCGCCTACAGTCGAGAGTACGGTCGCTGATTCAGGCGGCACAGAACCGTCCGGCATGGGACCAATATTCAAGAGATAGTTACCTCCATCACGGGCACAGGTAATCAGATTGCGAATGACGGTGGTCGGGCTCTTCCAGTTGTGATCGGCAACGTGATAACCCCAACTGTCGTTAAGGGTCATGCACGACTCCCAGGGCCGATTTGCCGAAGCCTCAATGCGCTGCTCAGGCGTGTCGAAGTCTTCGGGTATCTTCGAGCGATTATTGATGATGATTTCCGGCTGGAGCTTTCTCACCATCGTGTTCATCTCGACCGACTCCCAACCCTTCGCATCAAGGGGCCAGGGGACGTCGTACCAGAGAACATCAACAGTGCCGTAGTTGGTCATCAACTCCTGAACATGACCGTGAATGTAATCGACAAACCGCCGGCGGGCAGTTTCATCTTTCAGGCAGCGAGCCCCATCCGGATGATGCCAATCCATCAGCGAGTAATAGAAACCGAATCTTAATCCTTCGGCGCGCGCGGCATTGACGTATTCACGTACCAGATCACGCCCCGGCCCTCGTTTGGCTGCGCAGTACTCCGTCAGTTTTGAATCGAAATTACAGAAGCCTTCGTGGTGCTTGGTGGTCATTACCATGTACTTCATTCCGGCCCGGCGAGCGAGACGCGCCCAGTCACGAGCGGCATTTGGCTTTGGCTTAAACTGGTCGGCCAGGGGCTCGTATTCCTTTGCGGGAATGCCCTCATTTTCCATCACCCATTCGTGCCGGCCCAGAACACTGTAGAGGCCCCAGTGAATGAACATGCCAAACTTTGCGTCGTGCCACCACTTCATGCGGCGCGTTCGATCTTCGACAGTCGAGGTAGTCGGAGCACCCTGATCGGCAGGCTTTGGCTCCTGGGCAGCAACCCCAAATGGCGAAGATGCAGTGGCCACTGCGCCCGCGGCTGCTCCCATCAACGCCAGGTAGTTTCGCCGGTTCATTCTCGTTTTTTCTCCTTGTCGTTAGAGGTTTGAGGCTTGAACGATTCGAATTTCCTTACCACCAGCAGAAGGACTGAAAAGTCTTTGTCGTTAGCGGTAACGGATACTAGTCGTTACCGCTAACGATGTCAAGATTTTTAAACTTATGATTCGAGTATTTTGTGGATTAGGCGACGTCTAGATGCCATTCAAGGAACGGAAATCGCAAGTTGGGAAGGTGGGCTTGCCCCCGCTCAAGATCCGTACCCACTCAACACTGAATTGACAGCCCAAGCTGAGGAAGTCTTTTGCAACTTTCAGGGCCGATCTCAGTGTTGAGTGGGTGCGGATCTTGAGCGGGGGCAAGCCCACCTTCCCAACTTGCGAATTTCCATTCCTTGAGTGGTATCCAGGATAGACTATTTTTTTTACAGCTTCTGCCGTTTAGTGCAAGGCTGAGGAATACACGAAGAGGATCAATAAATTTCAAACTCGCCGTGTAGCCGAATATCTTCCGAAGAAGATCCAACCATCACCCGAAACATTCCCGGCTCGACTACAAACTGCATGCTCCGGTTCCACAGGGCCAGGTCGCGATCGACCAGCTCAAAGCTAACGGTTTGTGTTTCACCGGGTCGCAGGTGTATCCGCTGAAAGCCACGCAGATTCTTCTCATAGGTGGTCACACTGCTGACAAGATCCCGCGTGTAGAGTTGCACTACTTCGTCGCCCTCGCGCGTTCCGCTGTTGCGCACATCGACGGTGACTGTCACCTTGCCCCCTTGCCGCGCTCGCAGAGGAGTGATACGCAAATTGCTGTAAGCGAAGGTGGTATAACTTAAACCATGACCGAAGTAGTAAAGTGCGCCGTTAACACGCGATCGCTCCCCTTCCCATTGCGAATTGGGTTTGGCGGGAAAGTTGAATGGAATCTGGCCGACAGTCTTCGGAAAAGTCACGGTAAGTTTGCCCCCGGGGTTATAGTCGCCGAACAACACATCAGCGATTGCGGCGCCGCCCTGTGCCCCCGGAAACCAAGCCTCGATAATCGCCGGGACGTACTTGTCAGCCCAATTGATACTCAGCGGACGGCCGTTGAGCAAAACTACCACAGCAGGTTTACCTGTAGCATACACCGCTTGCAGCAGCTCCAACTGGCGGCCCGGCAAGTCGAGGCTGGTGCGGCTCATGCTTTCGCCGACAGTTTTTTCAGAGTCTCCGAGCACAACAATGACCATCTCTGAATTGCCTGCCGCAGCCACAGCGTCTGCTATTCCTTTTCGTTCGTCATCAGTAAGCGGCTCGGGCAACACCTCGGTTTCGGGCCAATGGGCACTAACCACGTCGCACCCTTTCGCATACCTCACCTTTACCTGCTCGCCTAACTTTTTCTTGATGCCTTCAAGCACTGTGACACCACGCACGCCTGATGGCCCATACCGGTACTGAGTCAGGCTATCATCGTCGGCATTCGGTCCAATTACCGCGATCGAGCCGATGTTCTTACTGAGAGGCAATGTGCTGTTCGCGTTTTTCAGCAGCACTGTACTTTCCCTTGCCGCCCGGAGAGCCACGCTTTGATGTTCAGCTGAGTTTACGAGTTTTTCCGTTTGCGCTGCATCGTCCACGTATGGGTGATCGAATAGTCCAATCGTAAACTTGACTCTCAGCACGTCACGCACCCGGTCGTTAAGGGTCTCAATCGTTACCTTGCCTTCTTTGACCAATTCTCTAAGCGGCAGAATGTAGTCTTCAGGCCTGGTGAAATTTGTTTTTACGTTGAGTCCGGCCTGGATCGCTTGTCTAACCGCATCTTTCATATCAGCGGCAACCGCATGTTTGTTATAGAGGTACTCCACGGCGGCGCTATCGGACACAACATAACCTTTAAAGCCGAAGTCCTTTCTTAGTCGTTGCGTGAGCCAATATTCGCTCCCGGTGATCGGAATGCCATCAAAGTCGTTGTAAGAACTCATCACGCCAAGCAAACCCGCCTCCTTGATGGCCGCCGCAAAAGGAGGCAGGAAAATGTTTTCCACTTCGCGCGGAGACGTTTGCGGATCGGTGCGCGCCTGGCCCTCACGCGCGCCTTTGCCAACACTGTAGATAGCGAAGTGTTTGGCCGTTGCAGCGACGGTGAAATGCTCCTGCAAGCCTCTGACCATCTCGACGCCCAGCCGCGATCCCAGGTAAGGGTCTTCCCCGTAAACGTCTTCCAAGCGACCCCAACGCTGATCGCGCGCGACATCCAAAGTTGGAGCATAGATATTCGTGTAACCCAACGCCCTGGCTTCAGCGGCGGTGATTCTTCCCACTTCACGCACCAGTTCGGGATCCCAGGTATGTCCCAGCGACAACTCGGAAGGAAAACTGGTTGCAGTTTTGAAAGCAACGCCGCGCAGGCCTTCATTGGTGAAGTCAACGGGAATCCCCAGCCGGGTGGATTCAACGAAGAAACGCTGTACCTCGTTCATGGCCCAGACGTGCTGTTTTAGATCGGACGCATAAACGCTCCGTGAGCCGGCGCCCCAGCCATTCAGATGTTCATCGATATTGGCGATCCCATCCTTCCAGACCTGGTTCTTCCAATCCGGCGTCGGCAGCTCATCTTTGAGCACGCGGTTGTATCCATACAGCGTCGCAGTCTGGCAGGTTTTTTCGTCCAGCGTCATCTGGGACAGCAGGTCTTCAATGCGTCTGCCGATCTTCGCCGTGGAATCTTCATAGACATCTTTCCGGCCATTCTTATTCAGATCGATCCAGCCCTGATGGTAAATACGGTTTGTGCGGTCAGACCTCTGAGGCAATACCGAGACAGCACTTACCTGGGTTAATAGGGTGAACAGAATCAGGCAGCAAACTGCTTTACTTGAGCTCCGCAAATTGTTTTTCATTTAAGTCATAGCCTTCGTCAGGTTGGGTTTTTTCGTGTGATTCGCGTGGATCGTTTTTAGCGCTGGTCAACAACTCAATTGAAGTGATCCACTAAAACCCACGAAAGAACTCAAACCACACTTTTGACAAAGAAGACGCCGGGTTTACCGAGAAAAACTCAAAAACTCGCATCGAGATAATGCTTAGCGGACAATGCTCGCAATCTTTCCGCCGCAGATTCGGCGGTGATATCGCGTTGCGGGCCGGCGAGCATCTCATAGCCGACCATGAACTTTCGTACTATCGCCGATCGCAGCAGTGGCGGATAAAAATGCGCATGCAGATGCCACTCGGGGTGAAGCTGCCCATCAGTGGGATGTTGATGAAATCCCATCGTGTAGGGGAAAGAGGTGCGAAACAAATTGTCATACCTGGTGGTTACCAGCTTCAAAATCTCAGCCAGTTGATTACGCTCCTCATCAGCCAGCTCATCGAGTCCGTTCACGTGCCGCTTGCTCAAGATCATGGTTTCGAACGGCCAAACTGCCCAGAACGGAACAAGGGCTTGAAACATTTCGTTCTCGCAGACCAGCCGTTCGTTTAATCTCAGCTCAAGCTTGAGATAGTCGCAAAGAAGGCAACTGTGATGCTCGCGCTGATAGTTCCTTTGCGCTGAGTCCTCCTTGTGTGCCTCATTTGGCAGGTTCGCATTGGCCCAGATCTGCCCGTGCGGGTGAGGATTGCTCGCCCCCATCATCGCGCCGCGGTTCTCGAATATTTGCACCCAGTTAATAAATGAGAGAGTCCCGAGCTCTTTATACTGGCTCGTCCAGATATCCACGACGCGGCGAACCTCTGGAACGCTCATACGGGCTATGGTGAGATCGTGCCGCGGCGAGTAGCAAACCACCCGGCAAACTCCCGGTTCGGCCTGCGCGAGGATCAAACCGTTTTCCGCCAGCTCTTCCGAACCAGTGTTGCTGTGCAGCGCTGAAAAATCATTCTCGAAAACAAACGTGTCCTGGTAGGACGGGTTGCGCGCACCGGCTGCTCGCTCATTGCCCGGGCACAAATAACATTCCGGATCAAAGGCCGGGAGAAGGTCGATTGGCAACTCTTCGATCTGACCCTGCCATGGACGATCGGCTCGTTGAGGAGAAACCAGCACCCATTCTCCGGTCAACGGATTGTGACGGCGGTGCGGGTGTTTTGTTAGCTCCAACACTTTTGCTTTCCGATTGCTGTCCAGGCTTTACCGATGCAAAACTCTTCGACGCAAAGAACGCAAAGGTTTTCGCAAAGTTAAGTAACATTGCGTCTTCTCTTCGCGTCCTTTGCGTTAAATGGCTTGTTTCACTGGTCGCTACTTCCCCGAGTGCGGTACAACTCTTCAGCTCCATTCGACGCTTCGCAAATGTAAATCCCTGGCTTAATGCCAGTTGCCTCGAGATAACCTTTCGCGACCACTGATTTGAATTGCTCAACAGCACCCGCCTCGACCAGATTGACTGTGCAGCCGCCAAATCCGCCTCCGGTCATCCGCGCGCCAAAAACACCGGGTACGGACCGAGCCAAATCGACCATTAGGTCAAGCTCCCTGCAACTGACTTGATAGTCCTGACGCAAACTGTCGTGGGACCGATTCATCAGCTCGCCGCAGCTCGCGAAATCCCCTTCGTTAAGAGCGCCGGCCGCAGCCAGCACTCGAGCATTTTCTGAAATCACATGGCGACAACGGCGGTAAATCAACGGCGGCAGCAGCGCCGCATGTTGCTCAAGCTGCAGCTCGCTGACATCCCGCAAAGCCCGGACACCGGGCAGCTTGCGGCCCAGTGCTTCAACACCCGCAGCACACTCTTTACGACGAGTGTTGTACTCGCCGCCGGCGAGTTGATGTCTGACCATTGTGTTGCAAACGATCAGGCGAACAGCTTTCGGTAATGGCAACAACTGGTATTCGAGCGAACGACAATCAAGCAGCAGCGACTTTCCCGCTTCGCCACAGCAGGCAATGAACTGGTCCATGATCCCGCAACGCATGCCAACAAATTCGTTTTCGGCGCGTTGGCAAAGCTGGGCCAAATTCACTCTGTCTGTTTGCTGGTTGGAATTGCTCAACAAGGCGTACGCCGTAGCCACCTCAATTGCGGCCGACGAGCTGAGTCCGGATCCGATTGGGACTTCGCCGCGAATATGCAGGTTGGCGCCGCTTATGTAATAGCCCGCGTCTTGCAGCGTTACGGCAACACCTCGGACGTAGTCGCTCCAATGATGGCGTGGGACCGCATGCTCATCCGCAAGATCGAACTCGACCTCTTCGGAAAAGTTTTCCGAAAAGACCAGTAGCTTTCGATCAGCGCGCGGCGTAACGGTAACAAAAGTCGAGAAGCCCAGGGCCGCAGGCATCACAAAGCCTTCATTATAGTCGGTATGTTCGCCTATCAGATTGACCCGGCCTGGGGCGCGAAAGACTCGACCGCGACGGGCCGGATTTCCAACTGTTGGTGTTCTTTCAGCGGCGGATTCCAAGATAGTCACTCCCGGTCTGGATCGGTTTTAACTTTCCTCGTGCCCCGCCTGCCAAACCACAACATTGCGAGTCCAAACGCCAGCATGACAGCACCCCACCAGAGATTGACATTAATGCCCAAGGCCTGCTGGTAGATGGCCTTGTCACCAAGAATGCCAAAACCAAAAAGCAGTAAGCCTAGTATCGTAAACATCAAGCCAATGGGTAATCGAATATCAAGTCCCATGATTCACCTACCAGAAAACTATGTTAAGAACGAGGGCCACTGCGAGCACTATCGCCCCCAGGACCGCGGGCCGCTTGTACCAGGGCAAATGATCTTCCTTCGGCCTTGCCGTCAACGAGTAAACCAGCCCGGCCAGCTCGCTTTCGGCCCGCGGTTTTGTCAACAGGCTAACCACCGCGGTAACAACAAAACAGGTGGTCCACGCAAAAATCGCAGTCCAGAAGTTCTGAGCCATCTCACTGGGATAAATGTGCATTGCTCCGAACCAGCCGCCTTTTATTCCGGCCATCGCGCCGTGAGGCAGAGTGAGTCCATGATGCAGGGCAGCAGCCGCAGTCCCCGATAAAAGGCCCACAAACGCGCCGTGCCCGGTCGCTCGCTTCCAAAACATCCCCAGCAGGAAAGTGGCAAACAGTGGAGCATTCACAAATGCAAATACCAGTTGCAGCATGTCCATGATGTTATTGAAGCGTGTGGCGACATAGGCCGCCGCCACTGAGATCGCGATACCAAAAATCGTGGCCATGCGGCCCATCCAAAGGTAGTGTTGATCGCTGGCGCCGGGTCTGAGGTATGACTGGTAAATGTCGTAAGTCCACACCGTGTTAAAGGCGGTTACATTGCCGGCCATTCCCGACATAAAGCTCGCCATGAGCGCGGTCAAACCTACTCCGAGAATGCCCGTGGGAAAATAGTGACCAAGCATCATCGGAATCGCGAGGTCATAGTTGAACGTGCCGTCGAGCTTTTTGGGGAGCACAAACCCGCTGCTTCCCGCCTGGTAAGTCAGCGCTATTGCGATCATTCCGGGAAGAATAACGAGTACCGGAAAAACCATTTTGGGGATTGCCGCAATCAGAGGTGTGCGTCGCGCCGCGGACATCGAATCGGCAGCCATTGCTCGTTGCACGACCAGAAAGTCTGTGCACCAATAGCCAAACGAGAGCACAAAGCCCAATCCCATTAGCAACCCAAACCATTCAACTCCCATTGGATTGTGCGACGGAGCAGACATGAACTGCCACGACGAGCTCCAGGCCCCTGCCTGGTAGCCCTGCGCCGTGGCCACACCATTCAAGCGCGTCACCAATCCACTCCAACCGCCGGCATCCTTGAGACCCAGCAGGACCAGCGGCGCAAAACCAAACACAATCAAAAAGAACTGGAGCACCTCGTTGTAAATGGCCGAAGTCAAACCACCTAAAAAGATATAGATCAGAACGATGACCGCCGCGACCATGATGGCAAAGGTAAAGTTCCAACCCAGCAGCACGCCCATCAAGAGTCCCATTGCATAAAGGGAAATTCCCGAGGAAAAAACTGTCATCGTCGCAAAAGAGATGGCGTTGAAGCCCCGGGTCTTTTCATCGAAGCGCAGTTTTAGATATTCAGGCACTGAACGGGCGCGCGACCCGTAATAGAAGGGCATCATGAACACGCCGACGAAAACCATTGCCGGTATCGCACCGATCCAATAGAAGTGGCTCGTGGCAATTCCGTACTTGGCGCCCGAGGCACCCATACCAATCACTTCCTGGGCGCCGAGATTGGCCGAGATGAAAGCCAATCCGGTGATCCATGCCGGCAAGGATCGCCCGGAAAGAAAGAAATCCTTACTCGTTTTCATGTATCGCTGGAGCGCAAAGCCCACTCCCAAAACAAACATGAAGTACACGAGCATGATGGTCCAATCGATTATTGTGAGCTTCATGGTTTAACTTTACTCTTACTTGATGCCCTCTATCATTCCTACTTTTTGGCAAAGCGACTGGTAAACGGAGCGCAGCAGAGCCGCAAGCAAAACGTAAGACATGATCCACGCGCATCACACGAAGCAAATAGAGGAACATTTCGTGTGTCTTTGTTTTTAGGTTCGTGTCATTTCGTGAATCGATTTGTTTACTCGCAAGAACAACTGCTCAACAAGAAGTTGTCGGTTTGCTTCACAGAGAGAACCGCGCTCGAAAACGGCGTGCTAGGCCGCGCTTTTCGTAAACTCACCATTAAGCAGCCGCCAAATATTCAACGGGTTACTATTCTCCAACTCGTCAGGCAAAGCTGAGCTGGGCCAATCTTGATAACAGACGGGTCGCACGAAACGAAGGACCGCGCGTGTGCCCACCGAAGTGGAGCGCCCGTCTGAGGTTGCGGGAAAGGGTCCTCCATGGACCATCGAGTGAGAGACCTCAACGCCCGTGGGAAAGCCGTTGCAAATGATCCGTCCGGCTTTGGTTTCAAGCACCTGTAATAACTGGGCGCACTCGCGAAGCTCAGACTCCGTTGCATGAATTGTCGCAGTCAACTGACCTTCAAGAGCCCGAGCGAGTTTTGGCAACTGACCTGAGGTTGAATAGGTAATCAACAAAGTTGCCGGACCAAACACCTCCGCAGCTAGTTCCGGATTTGCTGAAAACGACTGCGCGTCCGTCAGAAAAAATCCTGCACTGATATTGCAATTCCCGGCCCCTTCGACGCCCGCAGCTTTGCAAAGCGGCTTCACTAAAGAGTGCGCAGCCAGTAACGAGGTTCTTTCGCAATAGGCGCGGCTAATGTCCCTGGTAAGCATTGTGAATTCAGCGGTGCTCGACATCTTTGCGGTCAGCCGCTCGATCAGGCCAGCGCTTCCGTCCGCTGGGATAAAGACCAGTCCGGGGTTGGTGCAGAACTGACCAGCGCCGAGCGTAACCGAGCCATGTAGCTCGAGGGCGATTTGTTCCTCTCTCTCGCGGAGAGCGTCGGGAAGAATAAAAACGGGATTCACGCTGCTCATTTCTGCATAGAACGGAATCGGGTCTGGTCCAGCGGCAGCCATTTTCATCAAAGCCTGACCACCTGCCCGCGATCCGGTAAAACCACCCGCCCTGATCGCCTGCTGGTCCATAAGCTGCGGTCCAACTTTACTACCCGCTCCAAACAACAAAGAAAAGAGGCCGGCGGGAAGTTCGCAGTGACGAACAGCGTCGCTGATTGCCAGACCCACAAGTTCGGCAGTTCCGGGATGCGCATGATGGGCCTTGACGATGACCGGGTTTCCGCCTGCGAGGGCTGATGCAGTGTCACCACCGGCAACCGAGAAAGCCAATGGGAAGTTACTGGCACAAAATACGACTACTGGTCCAAGTGGACGAAGCATCGAGCGAATATCAGGCTTGGGTGAAGGCTGCCTGAGGGGATCAGATAGATCGATTCGCGCATCAACCCAGGAGCCCTCTTCGACCATTTCGGCGAAGAGGCGCAGTTGATAACAGGTGCGAAAGATTTCAGCAGAAATGCGCGCTGCCGTCAGCGCGGTCTCTTCGGTCGCCCGCCTCACCAACGGTTCACCAAGAGTTTCAATGTTCTCGGCAATCTTGCGAAGAAACAACCCCTTCGTCTTGCCGCGCGTATGGCGGTAAGTCTCGAACGCGTCATGGGCAAGGAAGGCGGCGCGCTCAATTTCGGACGGCGTGACTGTGTAATACGCAGGCGCAAGCTTCGCACCCGTGACAGGATTGACTGCTTGAAACGGTTCGAGTCCGGTAACACCGCGCTCGAATCCGATGATTGATGTGCCCTGAAGTTCAGTCACTTTCTTTTTACTTAATTATCGGATGCACAAACCTGATCCGCTTGCCTCAAACGTCGGAAAATCCCACCAACCGCAGCAGTTGTGAAAAATTAGCCGCAGATTAACGCGGATGCCGCAGATCAAAACGGAGTAGTAACTTCGTAGGCTTCTTCAACTTCTTACCTGTTCAGATTCGCGTTATCGGCGTTAATCTGCGGCTAAGTTTCTTTTCAAAACGCTAAAATATCTCCGGTTCAGGCGTCTCTGGCCCGGCTAGCAAAATGTCAAAATCACATCCTTGATCAGCCTGCGTCACGTGGGCGGCATACAAAGCGCCGAACCCTCGTTCATACCGGGGAGCCGGCGCTTTCCAATTCGCGCGGCGGCGCGCCAGCTCTTCATCGCTTACATCCAGATGCAGTTTTCGCTTGGCTGCATCCAACCCAATCAGATCGCCATCTTGAACAAACGCCAGCGGGCCGCCTACAAATGATTCCGGTGAAACGTGTAGCACGCAGGTGCCGTAAGCGGTTCCACTCATCCGTGCATCCGAGATTCGGACCATATCGCGAATGCCTTTTTTGAGTAGCTTCTTCGGAATCGGAATCATTCCCCACTCAGGCATTCCCGGACCCCCAAGCGGTCCCGCGTTCTGCAACACCAGGACCGAATTCTCGTCGACGGCCAATCGGTCATCGTCAATTCGTTGGGCCATGTCCCTGTAGTTTTCGAAAACAACGGCATGGCCTTGATGGTTCAAAAGACCTGGTGTAGCCGCAGTCAACTTAATGACCGCCCCATTTGGAGCGAGATTGCCGCGCAGGATCGCAGTGCCACCAGATAGCGAAACCGGGTTGGCTAATGAACGAATGACCTCTGTCTTGAAAATGTGGGCCGACTGTATGTTCGTCCCGAGCGAGTGACCGTTAACGGTCAGGCATTCGAGATTCAGCAGGAGACCAATTTCTCTAAGCAGAGCACGCAGCCCTCCCGCGTAGTAAAAGTCTTCCATCAGATATTCGCCAGAGGGTCGCAGATTCGCGATCATGGGAGTTTTTTCTGAAATTTTATCAAAGCGATTCAGATCCAACTTGAGACCTGCGCGCCCGGCCATGGCAATGAGGTGAATGATGGCGTTGGTAGATCCCCCAATCGCCATATCCGCAGTGATGGCATTGTCAAAAGCAGCATCGGTCAGGATGTCACGTGGTTTCAGGTCTTCCCAAACCATCCCGACTATGCGCCGGCCACAATTTGTTGCCATGCGGGCGTGGTTTGCATCGACAGCCGGAATTGACGAAGCGCCTGGAAGTGTCAAGCCCAGCGTCTCAGCAATGGCGGTCATGGTGGAGGCTGTGCCCATGGTCATACAGTGTCCAGGGCTGCGGGCGATGCCATCTTCCATTTGTGACCACTCGCAATCGCTGATGTTTCCGGCGCATTTTTCGGCCCAGAATTTCCAAACGTCACTGCCGCTGCCAAGCACCTGTCCATTCCAGTTGCCCCGCAGCATTGGACCAGCCGGCAAATAGATCGCCGGCAGGTTCATGCTGATTGCGCCCATTAAAAGACCAGGGGTTGTTTTGTCGCATCCACCCATTAATACGACACCATCGATCGGCTGGCTGCGGAGAAGCTCCTCCGTCTCCATGGCCAAAAAGTTCCGGTACATCATTGGGCTGGGCTTCATGTAAGTTTCAGTTATGGACATTGCAGGCAACTCGACTGGAAATCCTCCTTCCTGCCAGACACCTCGTTTAACTTCTGCGACGCGATCCCGAAAATGACTGTGACACGTTGCCAGATCGCTCCAGGTGTTGATAATTCCTATAACAGGCTTCCCCTGAAAATCATCGATGCTGTACCCCATCTGCTTGGTCCGCGAGCGATGTCCGAACGATCGCAAATCGCCGGGGCCAAACCAGCGGTAACTGCGCAACTGTTCAGGAGTTTTTGTCATTAGCGTTTCTTCGTGTGATGCGTGTGGATCAATCTGCTTTGGTTGCCCTAAACGGCCGTTCTTATCAGACTAAGTATTGAGGCTGATCAGGAAGGTCAACCTCACTTTGAATCAAGAACCAATACGAAAACATCCCTATTACCAAAATGACGCCGGCGACGGCAAACGGAAGCGCAAATGAATTAGTTACATGAGCAAGGTAACCAGTCAACGCCGGCGCCAGGATGCCGCCGAGGTTGCCCCCAAAGTTCTGGATACCAGCAACTGTTCCCACAATCTTTTTCTCACAAACCGCCTGCGTGAGGGTCCAGGTATTTGGCGAACAAATGCCCAGGCCACAGAGCGAGATTGTCAGCAGCCAAACGGAAGTCAACTTATCCGTCACAAAGCCCGCCGGAACTATCAAACAGCCGATCGCCAAACCGACGACAATAAAGCTTTTCCTCACGAGTCTTTCTTCGCGACCGCGTTTGATCAGCCAGTCGCTCAACCACCCGGAGAAAACGATGATGCCGGACATCGGCAGATATGGAATCGAACTATAGAGGGCCATTTCCTGGTTTGTGAATTGACGTTCGAGCACCAGGTAGCCAGGCAACCACGTAATAAAGACAAACCAAACGTAGTCATAGGCAAAGAAGCCAAGAAAAATGCCGACAACGCTGCGGTGGCGAAGCAGAAGGAAACTGGCGAGAAACGGGTCATTCCTTATCTGCGGTTTGAAGCGATTCTCCGCTGCCCGATCGCCTTCCCACCTGTTTAGAAACCCTGTCCATGGCAGCAACCAGATCAGCGGGATTAATCCAGTAACGAGAAAAAACAGTTTCCACGAATACCGCACGAGGAAAAACGCACCGATCGCATTAACCAGCGCTGCTCCAAAGCGAACGCCGGTAAGATAGATACCGGTAACCGTGCCACGTTCGCTCTGCGCAAAGGAGTTGGCCACCGCGCGGGCGCTCGCGGGAAAAGTAATCGCCTGTCCCGCGCCCAGGGCGACTCGCAGACCAACGAGGGACGCAACCCCGTGCGCAAAGCCGGTAAGCGTAGAAGCCAGGGACCAAAAGACGAAAGCCAGCGAGTAGGCGCGCTTCACGCCAAATCGATCAACGACCCAACCCGCGGGGACTTGCATGAAGGCGTAGATCCAAAAGAAAGCGGAAAGCACGAGTCCGATGGTCGCTTTCGAAAGCTGCAGATCCTTACTCATGAAGGGCGCGGCCACGCTGAAAGCGCCGCGATGAACGTAGCTAATCAGCATGGCGGCAAAGAGCAGCAGCAGCAGCCACCATCGCTGCGGCGAGTCTCGCAACGCGGACGCCTGGCTCGGTTCAGGTTCTCGTGCGATCTTTATTTTTGGAAGTGCCATGCAAGCTCGCTCCGCAAAACCGGGCGTTTTTCTATGCGAACTTAGACGAACAGGTTTGCAACCATCGGTGTTTTATTGGTTCTTCTTCGGCTGATTTGGTGGATCGTTCGTTCCGGCGTAAATCCGATCTTCAATTTCTGCCACAGCCTTTCCAATTTCGCCGCCCACACGCGGCTCGAGGCCCTGCGTCACAGCCTCGACAAAATCCTCGATCAGCGGCTGATGAATATTTGCCGCCGGGGGATACGACTCTTCCCGCTCGCCCTCCGCGTTCGCGATACGCATTCGCCCTTCATTTAGGATTGGCACGTGAATCGAGCCCTTAGAGCCAAAAATGTCGAGTGTATCCTGCGGTTCCCGAGCGGCATGGCTGACCGTTAGCGTGGCACAAGTTCCTTGTTCAAATTGAAAGACAGCCGCGGCGGTGTCTTCAACTTCGCGATCGAACAATGCCTTCGTCGCGAGCGCCGTGGTCCGATCTATCCGGCCAAACAGGTTCAAAAGAACCTCGATACGATGACACCCAAAATCAAACATTGGTCCGCCACCTGCAAATTCACGTTTAAGGAGCCAACCACGAGGTTCCGAAAGATCTGGGTTGAACCATTCAAAAGCATTTAGCTGGGCTAGTATCGGTTTTCCGATTTCACCGGCACTGATTAGGCTCCTAATTCGCGCCACCACTGGATAGAAATGACGGTAATATGAAACCCCCAGCTTCACATCATTAGCTCGACAGGCGGCAATCATCTGCTCGCACTCTGCCGCATTCATAGCCATTGGTTTCTCACATAAGACATGCTTCCCGGCATTCGCAGCCTCGATGCATTGCGAGGCATGTAAGTGAACCGGCGTCGCCAGGTAGACAGCGTTAATCTCGCCGTCAGTCAGCAGGTCCCGCCAATCTGGGTACCACTTTTTCGCACCAAATTGCCTCGCAAATGACTCAGCCAACTCGGACCGTGCACGGCTGACTGCAAGGAGTGCGGACTGCCGCGTATCGCGCAAGGCAGAGGCGACACGTTTGCGCGCGATGTCGCCACAGCCAATTAATCCCCAGTTAATCTTTTCTAAGATAGGAATTCCTCCCACTCTTTTAGAATCTCACCTAATTCATTTTTTTCATCGGCAGTAACATCTACCAAAGGAGGTCTGACTGGGCCGCCTGCCAGTCCGACCATGTCCATCATTGTTTTCATGGTTGAAACTTCATATCCCCTACGGCGCGATCGAATCGCGTAAAGCGGAATCACGCATCTACGCATCAAAGTCATCAGTTCATTGTAACGATCGTTAGCTGCCAGTTCGTGTAATCGGAGTGAAAGCCGAGGCGCTACTGTTGCGATGCTGGAGGTGTAGGTGCGAATACCAATGCTGTAATAAGCTGGGACCATGTCATCACCCGCACCGCCGATCCAATGCAGGCGCGTCCCCACTCTGCTCATGATTGCTTGCAATCGCCGGATATCGCCTTGACCATCTTTCCAGCCCATCAATGTCGGAATATTAGCCAGGCGCTCGACCATTGCCGGAGTGAAGTGGGCCCAATCTCGACTATAGATGAGCATGCCAAGCCCTGTAGCCGCGCCGATTGCCTGGTAGTACGCGATCAAACCTTCATCGTCCGCCTGCGGATAATAAGGAGGAAAAGCAAGAATGCCGGCAGCGCCTGCTTTTTCAGCGGTCGTTGCCAATTCGACTGCTAACGACTGATTAAACCCCACGCCGGCGATTACGGGTAGGCGTTTGTTAACTGTTTCTATTGTCGTTTCGAGGACTTGAATATGCTCGGAGGGCGTCAATGAGTGCATCTCGCCGGTTCCACCGGCGGCAACGACCGCGGACACCGGGTGTTCGAGGAGCTTTTTCAGGTTATGACGAAGACCAGTCAGATCAAGAGATAGATCTTTCTTGAACGGTGTGATGGGAAAAGCTATTACACCGGTAAGTCTGCTGCGAAGTTCGCCAGGTTCCATGGTTGAATTTTCGGAATCGGTTTTCTGTGATTCGGCAGATCTCTACGTTGTGCTCTTAAGTCTTACAGTCAATCCGAATTCATGCGAATCAAACGTTTAACCTCGTGAGCGAGCATTTCCACCTGCTCTGCTGCAAGCTCCGAAACAAACGGTGGCAGTGGTCCAGTCCGAGCGATTCCGGCGAGGTCCGTTGCGTGGTGCAATACCCTTGCCGGTCCCCAGGCATCACGCATGTCTTCGAGGGGAATGAAGCTTGAGCGCAAATTCTCTGCCTTGACCCAATCTCGCCTCTGGCACGCGGAGAATAACGACTGACTAAGCCGAGGTGCGATACAACCTGAACCGGTTGTAAAACCAGGCAACTTCCAATCTCGTAGATGCCCGATCGCGGGACGCTCGCCGATACCGCTTATTACAAACTGGCGATCTACGCGCGTAAGCAAGCTCTCAAGGTAAGGATCATCGGCAGATTCACTGCGAACCACCGCATACTTGATGCCGGCACAAATGCCATCGTCGACCAGGCGCCCCACGGCATCCAATCCGGCTCCGCGCTCCGAGCCGAAATTCTGCTCGTCTTTGAGATAAACAATTAGTTGCGTCTCGGCGACAGCAGCTATCTCGCGGTAGCCTCGTTCCAAGCCGGCCGAATCGCGTGGATCATTGCATGGCAGGATCATCGCGCAGGCGAACCGGTGGCGGCGGAGGATGCTAGCCTGCGCCATTGCGACGCCATAGGATGGACCAATGCTGGGGATAACCATTAGATCGTCTGGCAAGCTGGTAAGCCACTCGAGCAGTTGCGAAAATTCATCCGGCTTGATGTGGTAGAGAAACGCATTACCACCGTAGATAAGCCTTTTGATTCCGCCCGCGCTGATGTGCCTGACGATCCGATCATTTTCGGTAAAGTCGATAGAGCGGCTTGCATCGCGCGCACGCGCCAATGGCGGCACGGCAAAGACGCCTTCCAGGTCAGCGGCTGTAATCGCAATGGTTTTCATAGAGACTGCATCAATGTTTTGTTTCCAACACGATCACGCTTGCGATTTGATTCGGCGCCCTGACGGGCAGTTGAATCATTACGCCTTCGTTATTCTGTGCAACGGCCAATCTACCCTTAGGTTCAGCAAGTAAATATGCGCGTTTCACACTCTGTCCCCAGGCAGGCACCCTAAGGCTGCCGTCCGTGGGCCAGTTGAAAACATGCAGATAGATCCGTCCAGGTTTGCTGGTGGCTCGGCCAAATTCGAGCTGTTTGGCAAAAGGGCTTGCGGTGGTACCGTAGATTGCCTCTCCGTTGGCCTTCATCCACTTCCCGACCTCCTGAAGCCGTTCGATGCTTGGTTGAGGAATGAGCCCTTCAGCCGTTGGTCCAACATTTAATAAGTAGTTCCCACCCTTTGAAGCGGTGTCGATCAGGTTTCGAATAATCGTTTCCGCGGATTTCCACTTGTCGTCATAGAATTTAAATCCCCAGGTTGTATTCATCGTTATACAGCTTTCCCAGTCGACGCCAGCCAGCCCATTCGCAGGGATTTGTTGTTCAGGCGTGCCAAAATCGCCTGCATACTCCTGATCCGTCTTGCTCATCCCCTGCATTCCCTGCCGCCCCTTGCCAACACGGTTATTGATAATGATGTCGGGTTTGAGGCCGCGCACATACGCATAGAGATCTTTACCGTCTGCTTCGGTCCACCAGTCCTGCCATTCACCATCAAACCAGAGCACAGCAGGGTCATAAGTTGTTATTAGCTCCTTTAACTGCGCCTTCATATACTTGAGATATTCCTCTTTGCCGCCGGGACGAAGCTTTGTCGTTCGATTGCCGGCAGTCGGATCCTTTCCCGGCGCCTCTACATATGTTGCCGGATAATGCCAATCTAAAATTGAGTAATAGAAGCATAACTTCAGTCCTTGTTTCCTCGATTCGACGGCCAGCGCCTGGATTGGATCTTTGTGGTAGGGAGTGGAATCAACAATGTCATATTTGCTGACCGCACTATCGTACATGGAAAACCCGTCGTGATGTTTTGACGTGATAACGATGTATTTCATGCCTGCATCTTTGGCGATGCGTACCCACTCCGTCGCATTGAATTTGACCGGATTGAACTGCGGCGCAAACTTCTCGTATTCAGCACGAGGGATGTTGGCCCATTCCATAATCCACTCACCGATTCGTTCAGATCGCTTACCATTGTATTCGCCGGCAGGTACTGCATATAGCCCCCAATGAATAAACATTCCAAACCGAGCCTGTCGCCACCATCGCAGGCGCTGGTCGCGTTGAGCCTTTGACTCTGCCAGCATCCGGTTGGGAACGAGTTTGACCGTTCGCTCGTCAAAGGTTTGTGCAGTCGAAGTTACCGCAGTAACGATCAATATCGCGGCCGCGGCTAAGAGCTTTGGTTTTGTTTTAGACATCATTAAGCTCCTCATTTTTTGGGCCACACAAGAGCAATACCCAAGTGTCCGATAAACTTTTTAGTTTGTCGCACGTTACGACAAGCTAAAAAAGCTTATCGGACGTCAAACATTATTAGGTAGACAGGAAATCTCGCGAAACGTCATTTACCATGACGATCAACCTACCCAAAGCACTGGTTGGCGGATGAAGAAGTTACGCACTACTTCCTCAATCGTCGAATCGGATTTAAGCGTCTTCCAAAGATCCAGATATGCGGAGTTCCGGAATGCCAGACCAGCGAAAAGAAGACTGCTTTGACGCATCGGCCACTCGTCGTCATACATCACATCTTTCGCGAGCGGCCACCTGCCCTTGTCCTTTATATATGGATACATGTAGGCCATTGCCTTCCGGAATCCACGCCCATCCGGGAGGTCGTATGTCCATAGATTGTCTTTCTCAGTTGATAGAATCTGACAGATCGCAGCCATCGCTTCGAGGTTGAATAGCGAATATCCGTAAGGCTTCGTCCGCCTTAACTCCTGGGGAAAGCTTCCGTCGGCGGCAATCTGAGTCGGTATCAGCACCGTCTTAAACCGATCGCGGCAGTAGTCCAGCAACTGTCTATCACCGACCAGATGGGCAAACGCCGCCACCTGCGTCACCCAGCATGTGCCATGATTATTTTTTGCGTCTCGCTCGTCCTGTCCATACTTGTGGGTAGTCATCCAATGCAAGTAATCGCGGAACCACTGCTTGATTACGGCCAGCTCCGTTTGAGATAACGTCTGGGCACCCTCCATTACTTCGATAGAGCGCGCGACCTCGACCAGGTGAATAGTGTCGATGATGCCGATGCCTCTTCCGGTGGACCGCCCATGAATGGCCTGCGCGTATTGCAGGTTCGGATTCATTCGCGTTCGTTGATCGATGAACCAGGCCCGGAGATGTTGCGCTGCATGTTCCGCATAAACCGGGTTCCCGGTCAGTTTCCAGGCCGCCACCAGCGCCGGCATTTGCACACTCAGCCGCATCAGGTAACGTCGATGAGCCACGAAGTTATCCGGGTTCGACATTCCATCGCGTTGAATGTAGGGCCCGCCGGGGTTCTGAGGATCGGGCCACCAGTAGTCACCTTCGGAAAAAAAGTCGTGCAGACCTCCTGCACTGCGAGGAGATGTGGCAGCCGTAATCGTCACCGGCTCTTCTTTCAGATATTGATTGGCTGCTCTTAGAACCCGGCCACGCTCAAGCACTGCCAGGTTCGGCACGTGGCTCGGCCGTGAAGGGGCAAAGCCCCAACTAAAAAGAATTAAGCAAACTCCTATTGCCAGCTTTTTCACGGCGAGCTCTTTCTCTCACGCAGCCTTATACATGCCTGCTAGGCCTTGCACAAAAAGATGCGATGGTCTGTACAGTACCGCGAGCGAAGCGACCGGATGTTACTCTCGACTTCCAGATGTGATTCTCACAATTGGCAGCCAGTCAATTAGTTAGTTGAAGCGCAACATCCGGTCGCTTCGCTCGCGGTACTGTACTGATCGCGCTCCACGTGGCGGTAGTCGGGACTTTTTGTGTAAAGCCGGCCTGCCATAAAGATCAAAGATTCCTGCTTTCTTCTTTTGAAGAGACCATGGATCCATGTTTTCGTGTTAACTCGTGGATGCTTTGAACCCACTACGTCTTATCTCACGTAGAAAAGCGCCCAATGAAACCGCCGGCCGGGCGCAGCTGAATTTTTAGCGACTCCTTGCCGCTGACGCTTCGATTGTCGATCCTGACCGCCGCAGGATCGTCCTCCTGGTCACTGACGAGCATCGCTTTATACCCTCCCAGACGTAGAAACGAGAGTGGCGCCTCGATCTCTCTTGCCCGTGGCCCGTTCATGATCGCCAGAAACCAGGTCCTGCCGCGGCGTCGCGCAAACGCCGCGATCTCACCAATCTCACTCACGGGCAGAACAATCGTTCGATCCCAGGCGCTGGGGATGCTCTTGATTAAGTCAGCGGCCGGGTTGGCTAAAATATTTGCCGGATGAGCAGCGTAGATCAATAAAGGGGAGGTAAACACAGCGGCGCTGGCGATCTGGTGCGCCCAGGATGTCTCGCGACGGCGTTCGCCAAAGTGCATCGGCGTATAGTCGGCATGGCCCGCCAGAAAACGGGTGAACGGCAACGTCGTGTTGTGCACCGCGCGCGTTTGCATGTTGCGATATTCCAAACCTCTGACGGCCTCACGCGACATCTCGTTGGGCCATGTGCGCGATTCACCCGCGGGCTTATTTGCGCCGTGAAACTCGACCATCACCTGGTGCTCAGCTGCGTCGCGCAGCAAAGCCTGGTAAAGATCGATAATCTCCTTGGCTTCGTGATCGAAGAAATCGATCTTCGCGCCCACCACCCCCACCCGGTTACACAGCTCAAAAAACTGACGTCTCGCATAAGGTGTTCTCAAGTCTCTGCTGTGTTTCCAGAACCACGTACCTACCTGGTACTGCTTTGCATAATCAGTCAGTTCTTTCATCTGCGCCTCCGGCCAGCGCTGCCAGAAGCCCTCGACCATGTTGTATTCAAACCCTAACTCGCCGGCGAGTCGGGAAAACTCTTTCATCCCTTCGAGCGTATTCTGTCCTCCGTCAAGGTATCGCCAGACACAGCGACCGGGTTTTGTCCAGGCGGTGTTCACCCCCGCAGGAAAGATCTTTCTATCAGGCGGAGCCGACACGTTCTGGATGATGTCGCAGTTGACCAGCGCGTTGAGGTCCGCTCCGGCAATAATTACTCGCCAGGGTGAAATTATCGGACCTTCGATAGCTGCGGGCTTCGAGAGGCGTTTTGCTTCTTCCGGTTTATATCTGAGCTCAAACGGGTGACTTATCGGTAAGGCATGGCCCAGGACTGCCCGGAATCTACCTTCGCCAGTTGCCTCGAGACCCATCCCGGCATAATTGGTCAATGCCGCTTCAGTAATTGCCGCGTAACCATGCCCATCGGGCAGCCTTACAGTTAATGGCGGGGCACACCACTCACCGGCCTTAACGTCGGCAATCTCTTTTTTGGTGTGGATACCCTCGTAGTGCCCCTCAAAGTCATGAAACCACACCGTGCTGCCGGCAGGACAGGTGAATTCGGTAGCCTCGTCCGGAACACGCCAGCCGGATCCGGGCACGATAAAGCGAAACGCCACTCCGTCATTGAACGTGCGGACCTCCAACGTGTAGTCGGCTTTACTTTGGATGTGGCGCAGCTGAATGCTCGCACCGTTGCAGTGATTTATTGCTTGTGAATGGATGCCACGCGTTGGATAACTCTCTCGTATAGTGTAAAGCACGACAGATCGTTGCACCGCGGCCCTGGTGAGATTCACGCCATCAACAGTGATCCCGACCGAAGAAGTTTCGATCACGGGCTCACGATTACGGAGCACTCGGTAAGCCAGCACCGCTTCGTTGGGCATCAGTTCAAATCGAAGATTTCCGTCAGGACTGTCAATCTTGATCTTGCGAGGCGGCGGGTAGATAAGCGATCGGGCCTTTATCGACAACACTGGCGCAGCAATAGCTAACGAAAGGAATGCCCGACGCGAATAGTTTTCCATACAACCAATGGGATTCTCGCGCGCTTCACGAAGCGGCAAGAATGTTTTCATGTAACGAAATGACAATTTCTTGTTTTCTTGAGCAAGTTTTCTTGCGAGTATTCAAATCGATCCACGAAATCACACGAACCAAAAAACAAAGTTACACGAAGTGTTCCTCCATTTATTTCGTGTGATTTCGTGGATCATGTCTTAGGTTTTGGGTTGCGGCTGTGCTGCGCTGTATAACTTCGTGGATCAGTTTGCAGTCGCTGCTCGTGTTTGTTCAGTCGTTGGGCCAACCAACACACTGCGATCAGACATGTCTATCGGAGGCAATTTCACAAGTAACCGTCTATATTTTGGTTCACGGTACTTGCTCGCAGCCCGCCGCAATAATGGAAACAACATCTGCGGCGGCCACTCTCCCAACTGCTGATAGGTGAACTTTCGTTCGCCCAATGCGAAGGGCAGAAGATAGTCGAGTGCCCGGCTGATACTCCGGCCATCAGCCGTTTTGAAATTCCACAAGTCAACGCCGGCGTTTTCACCAAGTCGCGCCAATTGCATCAGGCCGTCGAGATTCCCGACGCTGTAGCTCCAGGCCCGGGTGCGCGCCAATTCCAAAGGTTGCCGGCCATCCGGTTCAATCTGAACGGCTATGCGCTTTTCACGAGCGCTTTGCAGAACCTCTGCTGCTAAGCCATTTTTCCCAAGAAACAGGGCAAATGAAGCGACCTGAACGTCGTAAAAAGTTCCATGATTGTTTTTGGCAGCAGCTTCGTCCCGCCCGTTCTTACTCTCGCGCATCCATTGCAGGAATTTGGCAAACCAGTCTCGCAAGCCCTCCTCGTCGGCGGCCGTGAGGGCTTTCGATCCACCCAGCAATCCGATGGCATCGACAACCCGGGTCAACCCTCGGGTTTCAATCAGCCCGATTCCCCGGCCGGTATTGATTCCCGGTATGCCCTGGGCATACTGCAGATTCGGATTCATACGCGTCGAGGGATCGAGGAAAAAAGCCCGTAGTAAAAGCACCGCTTTTTCCGCGTGCGCTTCGTTGCCCCGGAAGTAATAACTGAGCGCGAGGGTCTCGGTTCCAGCCACCATCTGGTCCAGGCTGCGGTGATCCGAGATCTTATTGATCTCCGGATTGCGTTCACCGTCGCGGCGGATGTAAGGCAAGCCGTTTGCCGATTTGGGATCGGGCCAGAAGTATGGAGCCTGACTCATGTAATCGTGCTTGTCTCCACTCGGCGGGGTTATCTGTTTGGTGACCACCGAGAAAGGACCTGATTTAATAGCCACTTCAGCATCGCTCTCGAGCTTTTTCAGCGCCGCGTCAAAGTATTTGTCTCCCGCGTGGATTCGTGCTTTCGTCTCCTGTAAGTTTTTCGGATTAAGCAAAAACACACGTGGTGCTGTTGAAACGGTCTGTGCGAATCCCGAGGCTGAGATCAATTGCGCGAACAAGCAGACGCATACAAAGCGTCGCCAAGCTCGCCACCAAATGCAAATAAGATCCGCGAAATCACACGAAATTTCGTGTTGTTTCGTGGATCTTTTTTGGAGAAACACCAACGCCTTTATCACAGTGAATCCACTAACCTGCAGTCCTTGCTCACTCTAAAACACGAACCTGATGCCAAATTGAATTTGACGTGGATTTGTGCCCTGCGCTAAGCCCGAAATCCGGCCCACATTCGCGACGATGACGTTGCCAGAATTGAGCGTCAGATTTGCATTTGCCGGTGTGTCCCAGTTCTGAACGTTGAATACGTTGAAGGCCTCAGCACGCAGTTGAAGTTTCCATCCTTCCCGGACGGGGAAGCTCTTGAACAGCGACAGATCCATATTAAAGACTGACGGTCCTCGAAATACGTTTCGCCCGAGACTGCCGAACGTGCCGTCGGGAATACCAAAAGCGCAGGGATTGATCCAGCTTGCAATGGTGCGGACGGCGTCGGCGGCTCGTCCTCCCTGAGAGATCGTCTTCTGGCAATTTGGATCGGGATTCGCCGGAACTGGTCCAGCTTTAAATGGATCCGCGATCAAGTTTGGACGCAGATAATTGCCTGGAGCCGTTGGCGCATTGCCTCGCAGGTTCGCCAGATCTCCGGCCACCTGCAAGTTGAATGGGGCGCCGCTCCGTGCTTGAAGGATGAAGTTCGTTTGCCAATCTCCCAGGAGCCATGAAGCTGGACCGCTCCTAAACCACCTCTTTCCCCGTCCCGCTGGGAATTCGTAGAGTGTGGACCAGGACAGGAAATGCGGGATGTCATAGGACGATACACCACGGCCCGTACTCGAATCATAAAAGTTCTGGAGGGTCGATCCGCCGCCCGGGCCATTCTCAACGTTGAAATAGCCGCTGCCAACATCAATGGATTTTGACCAGGTGTATGCCACCAATGTCTGTAAACCGGCGGAGAGCCTTCGCTGGAATTTTGTTTCCAACGAATTGTAATTGGAGTAGCCCGTACTGAGCGTGTAGTTAATGTTGGCTGCGACCCAGGGCATGGGTCTGAGCGCATCCACGGCTGCGCGGAATGCTGCATTGCATGCCGCGTCGTTAGCCGCACACGTATTTCTTGACGCCTGGCTAGCAGTGTTGGCGAAACCTGAATAAGGAAGTCTGCCATTTTTACTGCCCACGTAAGCGACGGAAATCAGAGTGTGTGAACCCAATTCTCGTTGCAACTCGACGTGCCACTGTTGGGAATAGCCATCTTTGTAATTCGGATCGTCGCCAAAGGTATTGCCAGGCGTCCAGGGATTAGTCGTCGGTAGTGGAGTGGCGAAGCCTTGCGATTGCAGTTGAACGATGTTTGCCTGTGTGCCGTTCGCAAAGTTGGCCGATGTATTTGCAGTACCAGCAAACGCCGTGGCATCCGGCCATACTGCCATCTCCAGATCGTTTTGGGCGTATTGGCTCCGAGCGGGAATTGCATCCCAATAAAGCCCATAACCTGCTCGAAGCACGGTTTTCGAATTGAGCGTCCAGGCAATGCCAACGCGTGGCCCCACATTGTCTCTGACCGGCGGCGGGGCAAAAAATTCCTTACCTGCCAGGATTACGTTGCTGAAATGGGGATCAGCCAGGAACGCATCCGGAATACATGGTGATTGCCTGGCGACGCTACATAACGGCGGCATTTCTTTCGCGCCAATAATCCACCGCCGATTTGGAATATCGAGCGCATTCCAAAGACGGCCATCGATCGTCTTCGGCTGGGTCAGATAGTCGTAGCGCAAACCTAAACTCAGCGTGAGGTTTGGCTTGACCTTCCATTCATCCTGAAAATAAGCCGCCCAGGCAGCGTACTTGAACTGCACTGGACCACCATGCAATGTCGGCAGTTGTGCTTGAAAATCGTTGGGGAAGCCGAGCAAAGCGGACGCAAGTGACAAACCAGTCGTACCTGAAACGCCCGTTAGTCCACGTGTTTGCTCGTCACTGAAGTTATATCGTTGGAAGGTGTTCAGTTGAATCCGCTTGGCTTCGATATACCAGGCTCCCATCTTGAAAGTGTGGTTACCGTTCAACCAAGTCAGATTTGGCGTAACACTCCAGTTCGGGTTTTCTCGAAGCGCCTCGCCGCGAACGCCAAAATCGTTGTTGCTGCCCGCAGTCCAATTCGCTGTGTTCAGGCGGACCAGCAGTCCACCGTACTTGTCAACGTCGCCAAATCCCTGTTGCTTCAATGGATCTATACCGGACTCGTGCTGGTTCTGCTGACCAGAATCAACGCCCGGCCGGCCCGCATATCCAGCGCGTACGTCCATGATGACGTTTGGACCGAAGAGATGTGTCCACGCCCCGCCATAATTTCTGCCCGCCGAGCTTCCCGCGGTTGATCCCTGATCACCAATCGGATTGAAGACCGTTACCCGCTGTTGCGTAAACCGGAAGAAAACGTTGTCGTCATCGCTAAAGCGGTGATCGATCCGCACCTGATAACCATTGGAATCGTTCGTGCCCGATCGACCTTGCGCGAAGTTGTTGGTTACATCGCCGGGAAACGAGAGATTCGGCTTCGCAGCGTACGTCTGAAAGAACTGCTGCATCGGGGCAAAAATCAAAGCCTGCGGGATTTTAAAACACGGCGTCCCAATGCTCTGGTTCTGCCGTTTTTGCGCATCGACCGGCAATGGGTTTCCGGAAGCATCGCAGCGGAATTCATCCCTGATAAATGTGTTTGGCGCCGTCTGCCGAGTTGAGTACGGATTAAAGATGCGGCGCCTGAAAGGTGTGCTCGTGAAGTCGCCGGCGATTTCCGCTGCCGTTGGAACGTAAGACAGGGCCAGGGTCGGTTGGCTGTAACGCCAGCCATCATATCCGACCGAGAAAAAAGTTCTGTTCTTGATAATTGGACCAGTTAGGATTGCCCCAAACTGATTCTGCCGAAATGGCAAGGGACTATCGGGCACGCCCTGCCCTGGCTTGCACCGGGCCGAAGTGCAGACGTCAAATGGATTGCGCGCGTCGAAGGCATCATTGCGCACGTACTCGAAAGCAGAGCCGTGAAAACTGTTGCCGCCTGAGCGTGAAACCATGTTCACAACCCCACCGGTAGCGCCGCCAAATTCACCTTTGGCATCATGACCGACCACCTTGAATTCCTGGACCAGATCGATATTCGGAATCACGATGTAGGTTGGTCCTCGTATATTCGTATTGATAATACCGTCGTAGAAATAGAGCTTGGAACGGTTCTGTTGACCGTGGAATGAGGGATCCGCAAAACCAGAGCCGGGAATTCCGACGTTGCCTTCTACTCCTCCGATTGTTCTGTTTTGCGATGTCGAGACCGGAGTAACTCCCGGGGTTAACGTTAGTAGCTGTGTGAAGTTCCTGCCGTTCAGTGGGAGATCCTCAACCGCTTTCTCCGAAATAACAGTGCCCAGTTCACTGGAGGACTTCTGGACTAATTCGCCGGCTGCGTTAACTTCCACAGTTTCTGAGACCTGGCCAACCGTTAGGTCCACATTCTGAGTGACCGTCTCGCTCACCCCGACATCGAAGGGCGGCGTCTGCACACCTTTGAATCCCTGCACCTCAACTCTAAGCACATATTTACCCGGTTTCAGGTTAACGAAGGTGAAATAACCACTTCCACTGGCAGTCACTTCCGTCTCAATGTTTGTCGCTTGATTAATTAACTTTACGACTGCACCCGGTACAGCTGCTCCATTCGGATCGACGATAGTGCCATTGACTGTTCCTGTTGCTGTCTGTCCCAACAACGTCCCAACACACACGAGCGTAAAAAGCAGCGTTGCAGCTGTAATTTTTAGAGAGCGCATATTTGGCCTCCTAAGATTATGTGTTAGCAGTCCTGGGCGAGGGGCTCTTTCGTGTGCAGCTTGCTGGTAGAAGAGCAAGGCCGCGCAGGCCTTGCTCTTGAACCGAACGCGTTAAAACGGCATCGTGATCAGAAGTTGATTCTGAACGATGCCTGCATCACACGCGGCGAGCGAGTGGTGCGCGGTGCGCCAAAATTCTTGTCGGTTTGGTTGCCGGCCGCGTCAAAAGTCATGGCTCCATTAATGTCCGTGAAATTTGCGCGGTTGAAAACATTGTATGTCTCCCAGCGCAATTGAACTGCACGCTTCTCACCCCAACGAAAATTCTTGAAAAACGCCACATCGCTGTTGAAGATGTGGGGCAGCCGAATTAGATTTCTCTGCAGATTACCGATGCTCCCAATCGTGCCAGGCTTAGCAAAGCAGGAGGTGTCGATCAAATAAGGAGTCCCATCGGGAGCAAAGGTCCCAGGATTCCGGTTTGGATCACAAATAACAACGGGCCGCGAATTTACTTCACCGCCAGTGAAATCGGTAATGTTTGTCGCCGAGGCTGTACCAGCATAAGTCCAGTTCAACCCAGTCCCGGTGCCAAACGCCTTTGGCTTTCCGGTCGCGAATGAGGTCGTGCCGGAAATCTGCCAACCATCAAAGACCGCTCTGATAAAGCCGTTGTTCCCAAAGTGAGTGCTTAGACTGGGCACATCCCAAATGTAGTTGACAGTAAAAATGTGCTTTTGGTCGAAGTCGGCCGGACCGTAGTTAAACGCCTTGTAAGGTCGGCCGAAAACCGCATCGCCGTCGTCAGCGGGGCCGTCTTTGGTAACGGTCTCCAACGTTTTTGACCACGTGTACGCAACGCCGTACTGGAAACCCCGCGTGTATCGCCGATTAACCTGAACCTGTAGGGCGTTATAGTTCGAGTTACCGGTATATGAGATCAACTGAATGTCCTGATACCCTTGAAACGGACGCAAAAAATCGTCTGCAAGCGCTCCTAGTTGAGCCGATCCATTTTGCGTGACGGCGGAAAACGGGTTTCTGTTTTCCGGATGCAGGTTAATGAACTTGAACCCATCAGGAACACCATTGATATTGCGCTGTTCCCCCAGATGCCGGCTTTGGGATCCAACGTAACTGATCTCGATCACGGTCTTGAAACCGAGTTCCCGCTGGACGCCAATGGAGTAGTTGTAGACTGTGGGGGGATGAAAGTTCGGGTCAACCGCCTTCAACGCTGTCGTCCTGAGGAGGGCAGTACTGACGAGATTAGCGATCTGGTCAATGTTGCCGAAATCTATCCTTGAATTACTCTGAAAAGGCGTATTACTGACCAGGTTGCCCCCGGTTGTTCCTCCGCCAAGGCGATAGGTATGATAAACGCCTCCCATCATGCGCAGTACTGTTTTGCCGTTACCGAAAAGATCCCACGCAAAGCCCACTCGCGGTTCCCAATTAAAGCCCGGGGCTTTCATGAACCCTCTGGGGGCGTCTTTCTGTAATACGATACCATTCAGCGGATCACCGACACCCTTAACGAATGTGCCCACGAGATTAGTGTTAGTGAAGAGTTGACCGGTAATCGGGTTCTGGGCACGGCGGTTGGCGTTCGCACAGGCGGTTGTCGCCGGAGTCCCGCCCACACAGAAAGGTCTATAGAGAACTTGCGCTTTGGAACGATCGAAGCGGGTAGGATCGAAATTTGAGTACCCCAAATCGCGCTGCAACCACTGATTATGCCAGCCCATGCGCAGTCCGTAGTTAACTGTCAAGGTCCTGCTGATTTTCCACTGATCCTGCCCATACCATTGGACCATCAACATATCGACGTTAGCGCCACGGCGGTCACTCTGCTCGTTATACTGCGCGAAATTACCGATCAATGCGTTGGCGTAGGCATAGCCCGTATTCAAGCCTGACGCTGTAAGGCCACTGTCTGTGCCGCTGAAATTGAACGACCCGGACCAGTCGCCCCCTCGAGCTTCTCCGTTCCGCACGTGCTCCAGGTACAGCCCAAATTTATAACTATGATCGCCCCGCGTGATGGAAAGGTTATCCGCGAAAGACGGAAGGATGTAATCGTTGCCGACTTCACCCCAACGAGACAGCCAGTTAATTTGAGCAGGCGCCACTCCGAGAACGCCGCTCCAGTTTGTCACTCTTGGAATGAGCCCGAGCGTGTTGTTTTGCGGGAATAGTTGGGGCGCAGTGTAGTGCAATGAACTCTTGGTCAAACGGTCGATTTCACCATCTCCGGGTATGAAGCCTTCGGAGTCGTGTCGCAAACCAAGATTCGCCTCGTTGACGACGCTTGAATTGAAGATATGAACCCAGTTGAATGAAAGACCATTATCTTTGTATAGATAATGCGATTGGATTCCCCACCGGCTGGCGTCCCCGCTCGGCCAACCCGAAGTTCCGGTTCCCAGATTGTCCGATGTCCACCATTGCGCCTTTCCATAGAAGCTGTCTTTGTCTGAGGACCTGACATCAAAGCGGATAACCATGCTGCGTTTCGGGACGTCCACTGGACTTTGAACCACGTAATTGTAAGCGCCCCCAGTTGCCGTCCGAGCACCAATGGCGTTAGGCAGCGGGAAATAGCTAAGCAGCGCTTGTCCACTAGTGTTGAATCGCGACGTCGGAATGATGTTTAAGCCAAGTGGATTGCTCGCGCTCGCTCGCGAGGGATCACGAAAACATCCGCTCGAATCTATAGCGCTACAATTCCCGGACCTGAGTGGATCTTTAATGAACACCTTTGCATTCGTTGAGTTAACTGACTGCGAGAAATCACCCGCTCGCTCCAACGCCGTGGGAACAGTCACGAAACGCGGATCCTGTGGGGTAATCTGGTGTGGCTTTTCATACGAGAAGAAGAAAAAGACCTTGTCCCTTATCAATGCCGGGCCGCCTTCTCCGAACCGCGGAATGGGCGCGGGCCCACCTACGTTGAACCCCCAGATATTGTGACGATAGAGCGGTCTTTTTAGACCTGCCTTATTGTTGAAAAACGGAGATGCGTTGAGGGCCTCATTGCGCAGAAAGTAGTAGGCACTTCCCCTGTAGTCCTTGCCGCCGCCCTTTGACACCACGTTGATTAAGGCGCCGCCGTTATTGCCGTACTCGGCAGCATAGTTATTGCGCAGGACCTTGACCTCGGCAACTGCGTCCTGGTTAATCGTCATGCTCAATTTATTGTTGCCGCTCGGTTCGCTGGCATTCAAGCCATCAATTGTGGAAACAGTGGAACGGCCCCGTTGACCTGAGATGTTCGGCAAATTAGTTCCAAATCCCTCACCCACACCTTCGATGTCATCATCATTTGAAGTTCCGGGTATCAGGCGCAACAGTGAAGTGATGTCGCGACCCTTTGTCGAAATCAAATCAATTTGATCAGAGGTCAATCGAGCGGTGAGATCACTACTCTGTGTCTCGACCACAGTGCCGACACTCGTGACAGTGACCATTTCACTCACCTGCCCGGCCTGCATCTTCACTTCTCCGAGGGCGAGGTTCTCATTAGCACTGAGGATCACACTCTTTTGTTCAAAAGTTTGAAATCCCTGCCGCTCAATTTTTAAGGTGTATGTGCCGGGCTGGAGCGCGGCAAAACTGAATCGACCTTCACCGGTGCTGGTCTGATTTCTCGACTCACCAGTCTTATCGGCGATGATAGTTACCGTAGCTCCAGGTATGAGACCACCAGAGCTGTCAACGACGGTGCCGGAGACCGAACCCGTGACGGTTTGTCCGCTGGCAAGCGATACGGAAACTAGAATCGCAAATACCGCGAACACGATTCCGAGAAAATGACCTTTGAGTCTAGACATAGGAGTTCTCCTTCGTAGCGATGCTGCGGGTACTTGACCTTGGAACAAGGGGTCGTAAGTCGTCATAAAAGCTAATTGTCTCTTCTTAGGACAATTTTGGCAGCAACCAATTCAAAAACGGTTGGAACCTATCTAGTTATCCTTCAGGTTTATGCTTCGAGCCGTGCAAGGGATTCGACGGCAGGCTCGAACGCACCAGGAAATACAAACTCAGGCGCGATCTTTTTGTTGCCGGGCCGCAGCCTGCTGCTGACTTTCTTCCAGGGCAAAGGCCTTGCGCGCGCGATCGATGTGTTCGCGCATTGCCGCACGGGCCTCGTCTGGCTTCTTCGCCCGGATAGCCCGATAAATGTCACGGTGCAATTCCAGCGCCTCATTGAAGTCGTGCGCGCGGCCAATGGTTTCGCGACGCCGCTCATACATCACCGCCGAGACCATCTCGACCAGGGTTGCGAGCGTTGGGTTGCCAGAAGCAGCCGCCACTGCCCGATGAAATGCGATGTCATGCACCAGAAACTGCTGCGGATCCTCCAAAGTGGCAAACATCTCAGCGATTTCTTCCGACATTGCGGCCAATTGATCGCCAGTTGCCCGTTCCGCCGCCAATCCCGCCGCCCCCACCTCGAGCACGGATCTCGTTTCAAACATGTGCTCGAAACTGAAGCCATGCAGAGCAGCCAGGAGCCGCAGCGGCTCGCTATCAAGCACCGGCGGACCTGCGGCGATAAAAGTTCCCGCGCCCTGGCGAGACTTGAGCACACCCATGGAAATCAGAGAGCTCAATCCCGAACGCAGGGATGGACGGCTGATGCCAAGTTCCTTCGCCAACTCGCGCTCGGGCGGAAGACGGTCGCCCGGCTTCAACTCATCGCGCTTAATTAGCTCGTAAACGCGCTCGACAACCTGCTCGGTAGCTTGCCCGGCACGGACAGCTTTGATGATCTTAAGACGTGGCGGCTTAAAATTGGTCATATCAATTTTGGCTAAGGCCCCAGACTTATAATACCAATTTGCGACGACGTCAAGAGTTTTGTGAGAAGTTTTGTGGGAAATATTTAAGGCGTATTTTGATCGGTGTTTTACAGGACTAAATCCAGCGGTGATTGGCTGGACCTGTAGGTCAGGCAGTCCGCGCAGCGGACGTCTGAGAATAGCCCAGCAGTTAACTGCTGGGAGAACATAAAACTATCAGAGCCAGTCCGTGAAACGGACGATTGAAGCGGGGAGATCTTTTAGTGAATCTGAGCAAGCTTGTCCGCCTCAGCCGTCCGCTTCACGGACTGGGCTGCGCGCTGTCATGGGTGCTCCTGAAGCCACTGGAGCGTTTCGAGCAGGTAGTAATCGCCATAGATCGTCATTCCATCATTCGGACGCGTGCTCGAGCCGTGCCGCAGCACTCCGGGCGGAGTGGTATCTCCTTTGGCGACCGGCGTCAAATAATGGTTGACGATTGATTGGGTCGTGCGTTCACCTTCTTTCCTGTAGAGCGTCGCTCGCTGTTGGTCCGGGGCCAACTGCGACAGTCGCAACAATCCACCGGCAATCAGCGCCGCGGCGGACGTGTCACGGATTCGAAAGTGGACGCCCTCATCAAAAAAGTCATACCAGGGAACTCGATCCTCGGGCAGACGATCCAAAACAAACGCCGCCACCTTCTCGGCAGCAGCAAGTAAACGTGGATCTTTTGTTTCCGCGTAAGCCACTGTGAAACCATATAGCGCCCAGGCAGTTCCCCGCGACCACGCAGTGTCGGCGGCGAATCCCTGGTGAGTATGGTAGAAGACCCACTCGCCTGGCTTTGCGTTGTTCGAGACTTCAAGATTTCCTCGATTCGGCGTGAACTTTTGGCGGTTATCGCCAGGGTTGTAATGCACTGATTGAATCACCGAACCATCGTCACGTACCAGTAACTCTGCCGATCTAAGCGCGTGCTTCAGTCCCATCTCACGCCATTGCGAGTCGCCCGTCATGCGCGTGGCCCACCACCAAATCTGAAGATTCATCATCGTGTCGATGATTGTGTCGTCGCCATTGACCTCCCAGGACGCAACCAGTTGAGTAGTGGGATTGTAGAGCTGCTTCAAGCGCTCCGCGGCGCGCAGACCGCTGGTGCGATACTTCTGATCCTTGGTGATCTCATACGCAAGAGCCGAGGTGTAGAAATTCAGAAACCCGGTATCGTGATGTTCGGTGTCTTCTTTACCAATGAGACGCGCATGCCACAATTCAGCCCAGCGCCTAAAGCGCTCATCCTTTGTTTGGCGATAAAGCCGCCACAATTCACCTACCCAAAAGCCGCCTGTCCAGTAGTAACCCTTCTGATCTTTCCAGTCGCCTGTATCTTGATTACCCTCCGTGAAGAAACCAAGGGCACCGCCACGAAAATTAACATCCTCTGGCTTTGAGGCAGTCAAAATTGGTTCCCATTTTTGAGCGGTACGTTCTGCTGCCTGACGCAACAGATCGATGGCCTCTGCATAAGTTTTTTCTTTTTCAGGAAACTGCGTGTCCTGCGCGGCCGGCTGAGCAGTGGCAGCCGTCGATAAATAACTTACTGTGGCCGGTTGTAATTGCCGGCGGGCAATTTGCTTCGCATAACCGGCAAATTGCTCGCGAGTTGTTAATGCTGTTGGCGGCAAGATCAGCGTGCCGTTGTTGTTCCTGTCTCCCGCGGTCTGCGCTGAGATCTGCATTCTGTCACTGCCTTCCTGATCCCAGGCCGCCGAAACATACCAGCGGGCCGTCCCATCTTTCAGCGGCACGGTCGCCAACACATTGTCTGTGTTCGAAGCCAGTTGAGCGTTACTCAAATCTGAACCTGAGGGAAGCACAAGAAACAATCCAAGATTCTGATCTGGCAATGACTCAGTTGCGGTTGCACCGGTCATCAGCACCTGATGTCCCCAGTTTCCCAGAATGCTGACGTCTGGACCCACATCGTCTGGCGTTAACGCGCTTAACCCGGGCTTGCGCGGCAGGCCGGTAATGAGTGTTACCCCCTCAGCATTCTTTGCAGTAACGCGATGTTCAAAACCACGTTCCCCTGCCCAAATTGTCATTCGACTCGTGAGATCAACTGAGGTCCCTCCAACCTTCCAACCTTTGTACTCTACCTCGACGATAGCCCGCACCGGCCCAGTGCTGACAATGCGCCAGGCCCGCTGGGCAACATCCGAAACCTTCACCACCTGTCCATTAACCAGAGCGCCGACTGACCCGATGCCCAGGGCCTCGCCAATCTTGTAGATATCGCGCCCGAAAGGTGACTCCTCATGATAAACATATTCCGGCTGACCAAACATTTCGAGGTACAAGCCCGCCCGCCTTTTGCCGAAGAGATCGATGGCGTTGCGCTTGTCGAAGTAGATCCGCCAGGCATTGATGTCCGACTCCCAGCCTAATCCATCAAAGCGCAGCGTGAACTTTGCGTGAGTGTGCGGTTGATATTCGCTACGCAAACGAGCAACGGTGACTGGTTCGCCAAAAGCGATGGTGACAATGCGGGTTTGTTTTGGCGCCAAATCTATCTGGAAAGCCAACTCGTCCAGCTTTCGATCGTCGTCGAGATCGTCTGCTTGAGAAGGTAGTTCCGTCGTCTCCAGCTCGCGGGCGTCTTCTTCGAGCGTTGCGGCGTTGCTGGTCGTAACGATCGCATTGCCGGCCCTGAAATCCGGCGCAATCCGCTTCAGATCCTCGACCCTGAGCACAACATCTTCGGCAAGACGTGCTTCGTTAGTCGGATTTGTAATAGCCAGCTTGATTACTTTGATTCGCGGCGCAGCCGTGATCTGAGTGACGAGAACGTTTACGACTGCGAAGACGAAGCATAAGCGTAATAGTGCTCGAAGCATATTTTGTTTCCTCAGCGAAATCTTTACTTGTGAAATGGTTTTTTATCGCGCCGGCGACGGTAATAGGTAGAAACCTGGGACGCAAAAGTCGGGGGGATCTTTGCGTTGCTTCGCGTTTGTTCTCCCTCGCTTACCTTTGCGGAAACACCTTCATCAAACGTTCATTCATTATGAGAAATGCTCCCAGTCCATGAAAATCATTTGTATTTCGCTTTCGGGCGAGGTAGTAAGACAAATCCGCCACGTTCGTGCCTTCACAAATATCTGTAATGTTGGCCAAGCCATCTGTTCCCAAAGAGATTTTACCAAGCACACCCGCGTAACCCTTTCGCGCAACTTGCAGGTAACTCTTCTCTACATAACCACGCTGCACCGCAGTTGCGGTGACATAGCTGTACATGCTTGAACTGGACGTCTCGAGCCAGTTCTCCGGCAGATCTCCCTTGTCGACCACCTGGTACCAAAGCCCGCTGTTCTTGTCTTGATAATTCGCCCAAGCTTTGACCAGTTGTTTGACTTGCGCAATCAGCTGCGGTCGCTTCGGATGATTTTTGGGTATTAAGTCCAGCGTCTCGATGAGGGTCATGCCGAACCAACCCATGGCTCGACACCAGAAATATTTTGAGTGTTTGGTGCCCGGCTCGATCCAGGTTGACGTACCACTCTCGTCATAAGCGTGAAACATCAAGCCGGTCGCAGGATCATTCAAATGGCCGGCATAGGTGGTGAGCTGCCTGGTCGCCTCGTCGTTAGCATACTGGCCATCGCCAAACAGCTTGCCGTAACGAACCAGGAACGTCATCGACATGAAAACGCCGTCACCCCACAACTGCCACTCACGGTTCTTACTGGTTGCATGCCAGAATCCACCGTCGCTAGTCCGGGGATAGGTATCGAATCGCTTTCTGATCTTATCGGCCGCTATCTTGTAACGATTGTCTTTTGTCTCTTTGTAAAGAACCAACAGCAGGTTGCCCGGTAACATGCTGTCCAGATTGTCGAACGAGATCTCCGTGACTTTGCCATCGGCGTTAGTATTGGTGACGACGCCATTCGCATCGACGTGCGAATCAACCCAGGCCTTTATGTAGTCGAGGTGCCGGGGATCTTTTGTTCGCTGCCAAACGAGGTACTGGCCCCAAAGGTACAGCGACTTCGCGTAACCCCAGCTGCCGAGGTCTTTAGCAGTGGGATAACGCTTCATCGTGGATTCGATCAGAGCTCGCGACCAGTCCGTTTGGGCCTTTATTCGAGGTAACGCCGCCGGATGAAATCGAGTCTGCCCTCCAACCTCGGCAGTGGCTTGGGCGCAGAACAAGCTTAGGCTGATGACGATGATTGCTTTTAGTGGATCGACTCGCCTCATGCTGAATCGGCGTCGGCGCCTCCGACCAGGAAGACAAAAAACAGGAAAACTCAGGCTGGCATGCCCTTGACTGCCTGTGCTAACGTTAAGGCCTCGACGTAAAAACCAGGTAAAGTAATCGGCTACCAAATCAGTTGATTGCATTGGAGCGGGTTGATGAACGAAAGGTCGACTTGCCGCTTAATGGTCTTACCAGTATTTGTCCAAAGTGCGAACAATATTGCCGCCAGCAATTTGTTGTCAAGGATTTTCTCAGCCCGACGAACCTACCCGTACCTGACGCATGAGACAGCAGGAGCGCCCAAATGAGTAACTCTCGAGACCGTGAAGACAAAGAAGGTGTCCCGCACGATCCCAGCCGGAGACGGTTTTTGAAAGGGGTGGGCATTGCGGGGGCGACTGCCGCCGTGGCGGACAAACTATGGATCGAAGCCGAGGCCGACGCTCTAACTGAGGAACAACAGTCATCCAGTCGAGCTTTGTCGGGAATGGTGACTATCGCTCTAAACGTCAATGGCCAGAAGCGAACTGTTCAGATCGAGCCGCGCACAACGCTGCTCAATGCGCTACGCAACCATCTGGACCCCGCTGTCAGCGGTCCAAAACTGGTTTGCGACATGGGAACCTGCGGCGCGTGTACGGTTTTGCTGGACGGAAAACCTGCTTATTCGTGTCTCGTATTCGCCGTTGACGCTGCCAGCAAACAAATCACAACTGCTGAAGGTTTAAGCTCGTCTGAAGCTCTCAATTCAGTTCAGAGCGCTTTCGTCGATAAGGATGGATTGATGTGCGGGTTTTGCACTCCCGGATTTGTAACCACTATCTCTGCGCTACTGAAGCAGAACGGCAATCCGACGCTTGAAGAGGTGCGCGAGGCGTGCAAGGGAAACTTCTGCCGTTGCGGCACCTATCCAAGAGTGTTTGAAGCTGCCCTGGCAGCAGCGAAGAAAGCGTAGAAGGATTTGGGGATGTGGGGATGTGGGGTTGAAGAGATCTGAGATCTCAGATTATCTCAGATTTCAGATCTCGGAATTCAGATCTCAGATCTCAGATCTCAGATCTCAGATCTCAGATCTCAGATCTCAGATCTCAGATCTCAGATCTCAGATCTCAGATCTCAGATCTCAGATCTCAGATTTCTTGGTGAGCCTTTGGGAGATTTTGAGTAAGCATTGAAATATTCTGCCACGGAGATTCTCATGCAGCAGGCACCTGAGAAAAAGAAAAAGAAAATCAGAGTCCCGCGCGTCATCAACGGCGTCGAGACCATGGTCGAGATCGAAGTCGATGAGGACACCGGCCCCGGTTGGGGACCGAACGACAAACATACGCTGTTGAATCATCGCCTTTCGCGCATCGATGGCCCATTGAAAGTCAGCGGCGCCGCGCATTACACGTATGACATTCGTTTGCCGGGAATGCTGTACGGCCGTGTGCTCCGATGTCCGCATGCACACGCACGGCTGGGATCATTCGATCCATCCGCGGCATTGCGCCTTCCCGGGGTTCGCGCCGTTATCAAAGCCCCACTTGAGGAGTATCGCTTTGCCGGAGCACCTGTCGCCGCGGTCGCCGCCACGACTCCGGAGATTGCTCAGGACGCCATTCGAGCGTTGGCGGTGAAATATGAAGTGCTGCCCCACGTGGTAATTCCCGACGAAGCGATTAAAGCCGGCGCCCCAAAGGTGGTTGCTGAAGAAGACAACCTTCAGCAGAAGGAAAAGCGCGGCGATCAGGCAAAAGTCGAGGCCGCCTTTGCAACTTGTGACGCAATCCTGGAAGAAGAATATCGAACGCCGCGGATACATCATGCCTGCCTTGAGACACATGGAGTCCTCGTGGACTTCAGCGGAGGTGATACCGCCACGGTTTATGCCTCAACCCAGGGAACGTTCACGATTCCCGGCGATGCGGCGAAAGAGTTGGGGCTGCCCGAGAGCTCTGTCACCTCGATCGTGCAACACATGGGTGGCGGATTCGGCTCGAAGTTCGGAATAGGCACGGAGGGAATGCTCGCCTGTAGACTCTCGAAAGAGACGAAGGCCCCGGTCAAACTCATGCTCACTCGCTATGACGAATTCGTAATGGCGGGAAATCGTTCCGGCTCGTGGCAAAAGTTGAAGGCTGGTGTGAAGAAGGACGGAACCCTGGTGGCCCTGCAAGCACGCCAGTACCGTCTCGGCGGTCTCGGCGGCGGGTCACAGGCGGGCCAGCCTTATATCTATCGAGCGGGCGAGTTTTACCGGGAAGTCTTCGCGCTTCACACCAACGAGGATTCCTCGATCGCGATGCGGGCGCCGGGCCATCCCCAGGCCTCGTTCGCGATCGAGTCCATGATGGACGAGTTAGCGTACAAGATCGGCATGGATCCGGTCGCCTTTCGCAAAATGAATTTGCGCGACGAGGTTTACCACAGACAGTTGGACCGCGGGGCCAAAGAGATTGGCTGGGCCAAGAGAAATCCGAGTCCGGGCAGCGGAAGTGGACCACGCAGACGAGGCATGGGATGCGCGGTGGGAACCTGGGGCGGAGGCGGTAACAATCAATGCAAAGTTGACGTGACCGTTTCCCGCGATGGCTCCGTTTTGGTGGCCGTAGGAACACAGGACCTCGGCACCGGCACACGTACCTACACGCGCGCGATCGTTGCGGAAGAACTGGGATTGCAAATTCGCGATGTCAGCGAACAAATTGGCAGTTCAAAGCTGGGAGCAGCGAATGCGTCCGGAGGCTCAACCACAGCCGCTTCGCTCTCGCCGTCAGTCAAGGACGCTGCGATCAAAGCTCGCCTGGCGGTGGCGGAGAAACTGATGCCCGTTTTGGGCGTCGGGAAACCCGAAGACGTCCTGTTCGCAGGCGGCAATGTCAGCGGAGGCGGAAAGACCGTTCCCTGGAAACAAGCCTGCGCCACGCTGCCCGCCGCCGGTATTACAGCGCACGGCGAGTGGCGCTCAGACCTGCAAGCAAGAGGAGTTCATGGCGCCTGTTTTGCGGAAGTCGAGGTTGATATCGAAACAGGTCACGTGCGGCCGATAAAGATGGTCCACGTCCAGGATGGCGGGTTACCGTTAAATCGTCTGACAATGGAGAGTCAGATCAATGGCGGAATGATCCAGTCACTCGGTATGGCACTGTGGGAAGGCCGCGTTATGGATGCGCAGCTCGGGATGCAATTGAATCCGGGATTCGGAGATTACAAGTTGCCGGGCTCTCTCGAAATGCCGGAACTCGTACCAATCATCGATGATGAAGACAAACGCGAGGCAGTGATCGGCATTGCCGAGCCGGCGATCATTCCGGCGCTGGGCGCGTTGGCCAATGCCGTTTACAACGCCTGCGGACTGCGAGTGCGCGAACTGCCGATAACGCCGGACAAAGTTTTGCTGGGTCTGGTGAATGAGAGGAAAACGACATGAAGGCGTTTGAGTGGATTAATCCAACCGGTATCACCGAAGCTGTGCAATCGCTGACTACTCAGTCGCCGCTTGCGGATGTCGACGATTCGCCGCGACCGATCGCCGGGGGCCAGGATCTGCTGACTACGATGAAGGACTACATAACCCGCCCGACGCGGGTGGTGAATCTTAAAAGTATTCGCGGGCTGGATCGGATTGATGGCGATGCCAGGAGAGGATTGACGATTGGCGCCCTTGTAACTTTGGCGCAGCTCGAGGAAAACCCGATAGTGGTGAAACTCTTTCCGGGTCTCGCCGAGGCTGCTCATTCAGTGGCCACGCCACAAATCCGGAATCTGGGCACCATCGGAGGAAATCTTTGTCAGCGCCCGCGCTGTTGGTATTTCCGCCTGGAAGAGGTCATCTGTTTGAAAAAAGGCGGCTCGCAATGTTACGCGGCTACAGGCGAGAACAAGTACAACGCGATCATAGCCGGCGGCCCCTCATACATTGTTCACCCTTCGGATCTTGCGCCGATGCTGGTGGCACTTGGCGCAAGCGTCTCCGTGACCGGCGCCGAGGGCAAACGGGTGATCGCGCTCGAGAAGTTTTTTACGCTGCCGACCGACGGCAGTATCCGCCGCGAAAACGTGTTGAAGAACGACGAGATCATTACGCAGGTTATGGTGCCTGCCTCGGGCCTGGCCAGACGCTCCACCTATTTGAAATTCAAAGAGCGCGACTCGCTTGACTTCGCTCTTGCTTCCGTGGCTGCCGCGGTAGAGCTGCAACCAAACAAAACAGTGAAGGACGCACGAATTGTGTTGGGCGGTGTGGCTCCGATTCCCTGGCGCGTACCGGCGGCTGAGAAGTTCATAATAGGAAAGAAGTTGAATGAAGAGGTGCTGGCTGAAACGGCCCGGCTGGCGCTTGCCGATGCCAAGCCGCTGGAAAAGAACGCTTATAAAGTGCCGTTGACGCGGACGTTGGTTAGACGAGCATTGGCAAAAGTGGCCGAGGTTGGGAGTTAATGATCCAGTGAAGGAGCGATTCTCCATGGCAGACAAATTAAGCACAGTAAATTCTGAAAACCCCGTCGTCCGGTCTCATTTCTGCGCCTCGCTGCGATCAAAGAAGTTCTTCATGCTGGACTCCCTGGCAACGAGCGCCGATCAATATATTGACGCCAGCAATCATTGCTGGTGTCGAGAAACGCAGGAGGTGATCGGGCCGGACAATAAGCGTGTGCATCCGGACAATTGTGTTCCCGGTCGATCGTGTTATAGCTCCTCGCTTTGAAAGAGCTATAATCTCTTTCCGAGCACAGACTGAACCATTTTCGTGGATTGTTCTTTTTTTCTGGAGGTGAGAAATGCGTAAGTTATTTTTTGCAGGCCTGGCGACCGTTTCCGTCTTATGCCTGGTGGTCTTTAGTTCACAAGCGGAGAACGTCAGCCTTCGCGGGGATTATGTCGAAGTACGCACCGCCAGCGTTTTTGCAGGGGCTTGCCATTACAACGGTGAAGTAACCACCAGTGGACGTGACGCGCTGATGGCCTGGAATGTTACCTCCGGTCAATGGCAAGGAGTAGATCTTGCCGGGGTGCGAGTAATGGCCATCGTATCAGCCGATACCAACCTCTCGGACAAAGACGCTGCTCGCCGCTCCGAGATCATCATCGATACTGCGGCCTCGCGCACCCAGGCAATGGCAATGCTCAATGCCCTCAAGGAAAAATATGCTGCGTCGCTGGGCAGGATCGTTAGCGTGCGCAACGCGCCGATCACGTTTGTGCGGTCAGGTCGAACCTATTCTGTAGCTACTGCTGAGGCGGCAATCAACGTCGAAGGCATGCCCAACGATCTCTGCTGCAAGATGCCCAACCTGGTGTGGTACTCACCGCTCGTCGGCCTAGAAAATCGCAAAGTCGGCTACACGACGAAAGCTGCGTATAACGGCAACTCGGTTTCTGATGCCTGGCAGAGATCGGGCGAGAATAGTGCGTTTTATGGGAGCTTCGCGTTATAAGCGCAGCAGAGCCGCAACTAAAAACCTAAGACATGATCCACGAAAATTACACGAAATAAATAGAGGAGCTTTCGTGTCAGTTGTTTTTCGGTTCGTGTAATTTCGTGGATCGATTTATTTAATCGCAAAAAACCTGCTCAAGAAAACAAGTCCGCTCCGATCCGCGTTACCTGCGTTTATCTGTGGCTAATACTCTAATCTGTGGCTACTATTCCTACCTAAGGATTTGTACGGACACTCCTGGCCACACGCAGGAAAGCCTTTGCCGCATGGGACAGGTTGGCGCCCTTTCGGTAGATCAGTTGTAAACGACGCTCGAATCTCATTTCGCGAACGGTGACGGCCGCAAACTGCCCGCGGGCGATTTCATTCTGTGCCGCCAGTCTGGGAATCAACGCGACACCCATTCCCTGCTCGACCAGCCTTTTAATTGCCTCCAGGGTAGGCATTTCCATAGAAATGTTCAGAGGGGTCTTATACTTCTCAAAAGTGCGGACCACACGCTCGCGATATGGCGAGGCAACATTATGCGCAATAAAGGACTCGGCGCCGAGTTCACGTACCGAGACCGTTTGCTTTCCGGCCAGGTGATGGCCCAGGGCCACGATCAGAGCCAGTTCATCGGTCATGACTGGAACGGAAGTGATTGCAGGCTCAGTGGGCTTGAAAGAGACGACTCCAATCTCGACGCCTCGCCCGAGCACTTCCGAGGCGATGCGACTTGCCAGGCTTCTCTTTACCTCCACCTTGATGTGCGGGTGACGCTCGCGGAAAACGGCCAGCACCGGCAACAAATACATCACTGTGTATTCATTCGCGCTCAGCGACAGCTTGCCGCGATGCAGATCTTTCAGTTCCTTGATCGCGGCATGCGCGCCCTGGCGCAGATTTAGCATTTGTTCGGCAAAATCGAAAAGCACACGACCGCTTGCCGTCAGCGTTCCATCTTTGGACGAGCGGTCGAAAAGGGGCTCACCTAATTCGCCTTCGAGCCGGCGAATAGCCTGACTAACTGCCGGCTGGGTTCGGTGCAGGGCCTGGGCCGCCCGGGAAAAGCTCTGCTCTTTAGCCACCGCCACAAGCACCTCGAGCTGATTGACGTCCACGAACAACTCCTTTAGCCAACTTATGATCCTAAGAAGCGCTGCTTATCGTATCATATATAATTATGATTCCATAAAGATTATAACTTTGACTTCCTTCCAGCGGCCGACTACCATAAATGCTTCGATTCGGAGGGAGGAACCACGCCTAATGAACAGAGAACGGATAGCAATCTTCGACACGACCCTTCGCGATGGCGAACAATCGCCGGGTTGTTCAATGAATCTGAACGAGAAGGTGCGCATGGCGCAACAGTTGGAACATCTCGGAGTAGATGTTATCGAAGCAGGCTTCCCGATCGCCTCCGACGGCGACTTTGACGCTGTCGTAGCTGTGGCCGCGCAATGCCGCACGGCCACTGTCGCCGCCCTGTGCCGCACAGCGGAACCAGATGTCGCCCGGGCAGCGGAGGCTTTGCGTCGAGCCGTCCACCCGCGCATCCACACTTTCGTCGCGACTTCAGACATTCACCTGGAACACAAGCTGCGCAAATCGCGCAAAGAAGTGCTCGAGATGACACGTCAGGCAGTCAGCCTGGCCCGCAACTTCGCGGAAGATGTCGAGTTTTCCGCCGAAGATGCAACCCGAAGCGACGTCGACTATCTCTGTGAAGTGCTTGCGGTGGCAGTTGAGGCCGGCGCCTCGATACTGAATGTTCCCGACACTGTCGGTTACACGACACCGGACGAGTTTTCACAATTGGTGCAAACGGTAAACAGGCGAGTGGTGAAAGACCTTCCCGTCACAATCAGCGTTCATTGCCATAACGACCTTGGTCTGGCGGTGGCAAACAGCCTGGCGGCGATCGAGGCAGGAGCGCGGCAGGTTGAGTGCACCATCAACGGCATTGGCGAACGAGCCGGCAACGCCTCGCTGGAAGAAATCGTGATGGCGCTGCATGTGCGGTCAGATCGGCTGCCGTTTGAGACCGGCGTTCAGACTCAAGAGCTCTATCCGGCGAGCCGGTTGCTCTCTGCCATCGTAGGCTTTGACGTGCAACCAAACAAAGCCATCGTCGGACGGAATGCCTTCGCCCATGAGGCAGGCATACATCAACACGGCGTCATTAACAATCCGCTCTGTTATGAAATCATGACTCCCGAATCGGTTGGCGTCCCTACTAACACCCTGGTGCTGGGAAAACATTCCGGCCGTCACGCCCTTTCCCTGCGCTACTCAGAACTTGGGTACAAGTTAAGTTCCACCGAGCTTGATGCGGCTTACCTCTGCTTCACCGCATTAGCGGATCGCAAAAAGCGCATCTATGACCAGGATCTCCTATCCTTGCTACTGCCGGCGGTCCGGTTGCGAGGTGAGAAGAACGCTATCAGCATGGTAAACCCAGTGGCTGCGAGTCGCGTTGCCTGAGCACACCGTTTTAATAATCAAAAAGCGCACTTCATGAGAATGAAAATCACAGTACTTCCCGGAGATGGAATCGGCCCTGAGGTTACCGCCGAAGCGGTGCGAGCGTTGCAAACAGTTGCTGCTATTCGTGGCTTCAGGTTTGATTTTGAAGAACATCTGATTGGAGCGGCCGCCATTCGTGCTGCCGGTTCTCCGCTGCCCCCCGCGACGCTTGATGCATGCCTGGCCAGTGATGCAGTGTTACTCGGCGCCGTGGGAGCGCCCGAATGCGACGGCTTACCTGCTTCTCAACGTCCCGAGGCGGGACTGCTGCTCCTGCGGCGCGCACTTGGCGGTTATGCGAACTTGCGACCGGCCATCGCTTACCCGAACCTAGCCGAGTGTTCTCCTTTGCGTTCAGAAATAGTCCGAGGCGCGGATATCCTGATAGTCAGAGAACTGCTCGGGGGATTGTATTTTGGCGAGCCTCGAGGCTTTGTCGATGACGATGTGGCCATCAATACGATGCGATACTCAGCGGCAGAAGTTGAGCGTGTTGCCCGAGTAGCTTTTGAAATTGCTTTGAAACGCCGGCGTAAGCTGACCTCAGTTGATAAAGCGAATGTTCTCGAGACGTCTCAGCTATGGCGTGACACAGTGACGCGCGTATCGCGAGACTATCCGGCGGTGAAAATCGATCACCTTTATGTCGATGCCTGTGCAATGCACCTGATTACGAATCCGCAACGGTTTGACGTGATCCTCACGGAAAACCTCTTTGGGGACATACTTTCAGATGAAGCGGCTGTGATCACCGGATCGCTCGGCATGCTCGCGTCGGCCACCATTGGAGGCGAAGTGGGACTCTACGAACCAGTCCACGGTTCGGCGCCGGATATCGCTGGGCGAGGAGTTGCCAATCCCTTTGGCGCAATTTCCTCGGCCGCAATGCTGTTGCGGCACAGTCGTCAACTCGAACGAGAAGCGAGGGATATCGAAGACGCCATCCAATTGGTCCTGGAATCCGGTTATCGCACTCCCGACATCATGGGCAAGGGCATGGGCCAACTTGCCACCACCAGCGAAATCGGACAACTCGTCTCGGAAGCGATTGCCGAGGTGGTGGATTTGCGTCACGCCTATCATGCGGTTTAGATTGTCAGTCGTATTTAACCGTGGTCATTGGAAAGTTACACGTAGGGCGTCCAGCGGATGTGGGCTTACCGGGATCGCCAAAAACTGGGTGACAACGGGACCAGCAATAGTGGGCAACTGACAATCTTTATGGCCTTAACTCTGTTCGAAAAGCTCTGGCACTCTCACGTCGTTAAAGAAGATCCCGGCGAACCAACCCTCCTCTACATCGATCTCCATCTGGTCCACGAAGTCACATCTCCGCAGGCCTTTGAGGGGCTGCGCGATGCCGGACGCAGAGTGCGCCGCCCGGATCTGACCTACGCCACAGTGGACCACAATGTGCCTACAACGGATCGAACATTACCAATTGCCGATGCGATTTCCGCCAAGCAGGTTGAGACACTCCAAAACAATTGCCGGGAATTCGGCATTCGTCTATTTGATCTGCATTCGCCGGAGCAGGGAATCGTCCATGTAATCGGCCCCGAGTTGGGCTTGACCCGGCCTGGCATGACGATCGTTTGCGGTGACAGTCATACCAGCACGCATGGCGCCTTTGGCGCGCTGGCATTCGGCATTGGCACCAGCGAAGTCGAACACGTCCTGGCTACTCAATGCCTAACCCAGGCCAAACCCAGAACTATGCTGGTCCATGCGAGCGGCTCGTTTCCTCCGGGAGTAACGGCCAAGGACCTGGCCCTGGCTCTGATTGGACGCATCGGCACGGACGGGGCCACTGGTCATGTTATCGAATACGCAGGCGACGCAGTGCGTTCGTTATCGATGGAAGCGCGAATGACACTCTGCAATATGAGCATCGAGGCCGGAGCCAAAGCCGGTATGATCGCGCCCGATGACACCACTTTCGCTTATCTGGAAGGCCGGCGCTTCTGCCCTTTCAATCGAGCCTGGGAAAACGCTGTAGCACAGTGGCGAACGCTGGCAACTGATGAGGGCGCTACCTTTGATCGAACGATTGATATTGAAGCCGGAGCGCTCGAGCCCTACGTGACCTGGGGTACAAGTCCGGGAATGGTTGTTCCCATCACAGGTTCTGTGCCTGATCCTGCGGAGGCAAATGACAATGCCGATCGCGAGGCAGCCGAGCGCGCCTTGCAATACATGGCGCTTACGCCGCGCACCAGTATCCAGGACATTGCTATCGATCGAGTTTTCATTGGTTCATGCACCAACGCCAGGATTGAGGATCTGCGGGCAGCCGCGCGAGTCGTTAAAGGATACAAAATAAATGGATCCGTCAGTGGAATGATCGTTCCGGGCTCGCAGGCGGTAAAGCGCGCCGCGGAGAGCGAAGGCCTCGACCAAATCTTTAGCCAGGCCGGTTTCGAATGGCGCGAAGCGGGATGTTCGATGTGTCTGGGAATGAATCCAGATATCTTGCAACCGGGTCAGCGATGTGCCTCAACCAGCAACCGTAACTTTGAAGGACGGCAAGGAAGAGGTGGACGAACTCACCTGGTAAGCCCCATGATGGCCGCTGCGGCAGCAATTACCGGGCATTTTACCGATGTCCGGCAGTGGCATTTTAAGTAGCCTTGTGGTCTCAGGTGTCACGTGTCGGGTTTAGCGTAGCGATTGTCCCGTGCGGGTTGTTCTTGTTGCTCGATTTCGAGTTTCGCCTTTTTGGGCCTGCCGAACTTCGGTATTCGCTGGAAAAGCTAATCCCGGCACCTGAGACCTGAGGCATTGCCGATTGCCAATTGCCGATTTTGTGTCTTAGCTTCGTGTAATTTCGTGGATCGATTTGCTCGCACACAAAAGTACTCTTTGAATACTTCGCGAATATTAGAAAATGAATAAGTTTCGAGTACATACGGGATTGACTGCCCCACTGGACCGAGCCAACGTCGACACGGACCAAATCATACCCAAGCAGTTCCTTAAGCGAATCGAACGGACCGGATTTGGTCAGTTCCTATTTTACGATTGGCGATATCTGACGGATGGCGCGATAAATCCGGATTTTATCCTGAACGAACCTCGATTTCAGGGGGCTTCGGTTCTTATCGCGGGAAAAAACTTTGGCTGCGGCTCCTCGCGTGAACATGCTCCATGGGCGCTGGCTGAATATGGTTTCCGAGCCATCGTTGCGCCTTCCTTTGCCGACATTTTCTCGAATAACTGTTTGAAGAACGGATTATTGCCAATTGTGCTCCCGGAAAATGATGTCCGCGAACTCATTCGTCGGGCCAGGGAAACCAGCAACTATCAACTAACAATTGATCTTGAACGAAAAGTCGTTGCGGATTCGCAGGCGTTTTCAAGGAGCTTTATCATGGACGAATTTCAGCGGTATTGCCTCTTGGAAGGCCTCGACGATATCGCCCTCACACTAAGGCACGAAGCCGATATTCTCTCCTTCGAAACCTCCCGGAAGCGAGGCGACTAGTAGCCGCTTTTCCGTTTCCGCTTGACGCAACTCCAGTCTGAGAAAGCGCTGACAATTCAGCGCCCTAAAGGAAACTTGAACAACGCAACATGCTCAGAGCGCTTACGCACAAAGTCTCTCCACAAATTGTTGATTGTGAGCTCACGTTCGTTGAGCGAGCGCCAATCGACTATGAACTCGCCTCGCACCAGCATGATGCCTATGTAGCAAAACTCGCCGAGCTCGGCGTCAGCGTCACTGACTTGTGCGAAAACGAAGGCCATCCCGACTGTTCATTTGTGGAAGATACGGCGATTGTCCTTGACGAAATAGCCGTGATTTGCAGCATGGGGGTCGCGTCACGTCGTGGCGAGACAGCCCTGATTGCCGGCGAACTATCCAAATATCGCGAGCTGGCTTACGTCTCTCTGCCGGCGACGATCGAAGGTGGTGATGTCTTGCGAGTTGGACGGCGAATTCTTGCCGGCATTTCTTCTCGCACGAATAGCGAGGGATTAAACGAATTGGTCCGAATCACGCGCCGGCTTGGTTATGAAGTCACTCCGATTCGCCTGAAACGGAGCTTGCACCTCAAATCCGCCTGCACCGCGATTGATGATGAAACGTTATTTGTGAATTCAGACTGGGTCGAGACCGATTCGTTGACAGGCTTCCGTTTGGTGTCAACCCCAACCGACGAACCCGATTCTGCTAACCTATTGCGGATAGGTTCCACTGTTTGCGTGCAGAAGGGATTTCCCAAAGCCTTCAACCTCATTGAACGAATAGCCGAACGGGTCGAGGTCGTTGATATGAGTGAGCTGCGCAAGGCTGAGGCAGGACTAACCTGCTGTAGTATTGTTTTCGAAAGCGGGATGTGAAAGATCAAGCTTAGTCAAAGAGATTCATCATCCGCACTTGCGCGTTTGCTGCGATTGAAGCAGATCCCACTCGCCGGATCCGTATAATAAAAATTCCTGCCGGTTGCGGTAACTCCCGTCGCTTGCTCGGGATCGGCGTTTACAAAGAAGGTCGCGGTTTTACCCTCGGCTTTCGGCATCAACGTGATTGTAAAGATGTATCCCCGGATGAGCGGGTTGTCGTCATTGAAGCGCTTGTCCAGATAGCCTTCCCGAAACAGTTCCCTAAAGGTCCCATATTGATTTTTGTGATCGATTACGTACTTAGCCTGGGCCACTTTGATTGTGTTGAGCGTGGCCACCGCAGCCCCTTCGTTGGCTTTTCGCACACTACCTTCGTAGGTGGGAATAACAATCGCCGCCAGGACGCCAATGATCGCGATCACAATCAGTAGCTCGATGAGGGTAAAGCCCTCCGCCTGTTTTTGATGGCTGGGTCTTTTCATTAATTCGCCTCCACCGACGCGTTAATCACGAACAGAACAGGTTTCGGTTCCATAAACTCAGGATGTTCTTTGCGTAGCAAGTCTATAAGATCTTGGTTTTCACCCCGGAGGCGTGACATGTCTATAGCACTGCGACCGCCGACCTCCTTCGGCGCCGTTCGGAGGGGCGGAACTCACATTGACAGATACCCTTCAAGAAACTTTCCGCCCCTCCGAACGGCGCAGGGTTCCTATTACGTTTCGATCTATAAACATTTCACTCGTAACTGGAGTGAGGAAGCTCGCAAGGTATCGCCACCCATGATACGAAAAAAGCGTATAGTTGGTGAGATTGTTGGTCACAAAACAGTTTCTCTAATCGTCCGATGACTCAGACTCCGCTCTTTATTCCTGTAATTCTCGGCACCGCGCGTAAAGGACGCGCCAGTGAAAATGTGGCTAATTTCGTTTTCCAGGAAATCAATAAACGCGAAGGGGTCACGACCGAGCTCATTGACTTGTGCAGTCTGAAGTTCACTACTGAAGACGCGGGTGAAGCGATTAAGGATCCAACGTTCGCCGCCACAATGAGCCGAGCCGACGGAATCATTTTGGTGGTGCCGGAGTACAATCATGGGTATCCGGGTCTGTTGAAACATGCTCTGGACACGAATCTTAAAGAATACATCCATAAGGCAGTTGGTGTTTGTGGCGTTTCGGCGGGCAGATTTGGCGGCGCGCGCGTGATTGAGAATCTTTTGCCGGTGCTGCGAGAGCTCGGACTGGTCACAATCTTTTGGGACGGCAACTTCTCCGGCGCGCACAAACTATTTGACGAAGCGGGACGTATCCTGGACCAGGCACACACAAAACGAATCGATCAGTTCCTGCAAGAACTAATCTGGATGTCCAAGGTCCTGCGTTACGGTCGCGAGAATATCTCGCTCTGAGATAGCCATGAAACTCATTTCACTCAATGTCGGCCGGCCGCGGGTGGTAATGCGCGGGGACGAGCCAGTTTCAACGGGCATTTTCAAAGAACCGGTTGACGGCCGAATTCGGTTGCGAACGCTCAACCTTGACGGTGATCGTCAGGCTGATCTGAGTGTCCATGGTGGCCCCACCAAAGCGGTATATCTTTACCCTTCGGAGCATTACGAATTCTGGCGGCGGGAATTGCCTGGAATGAATCTGCCCTGGGGAATGTTCGGCGAGAACTTCACAACTGAGGGACTCGACGAGTCAGAAATGTACATTGGCGACGAGCTTCGTGTCGGCTCGGCACTGGTTATGGTTACCGAACCGCGGATGCCCTGCTACAAACTGGCGTTGAAGTTTGGGCGCAGCGATATCATCAAGCGGTTTCTTGCCAGCGGGCGCACCGGATTCTACTTCTCAGTATTGGAGGAAGGTGACGTCGGCGCCGGAGATGAGTTTACAATCATCAAAAAAGATCCGGCCCGTGTAAGGGTTGCCGACATAACTCGACTATATGCCTGGGACAAGAACAACCGGGAGTTATTGGAGCGGGCAATCGACCTCGAGGCGCTGCCGGCAAGCTGGCGGGATTATTTTGAGCACCGAATGCAAAAGTTGAGCACAACCTGAAAAGGAACAGCCAATGTCGCGAGCGAAAATGATTTGTCCCGACTGTGGCAGCGAAATGAATCATCATGCCAACAAGATTGACTACACCTATGCTGCTGATGATACCGCAGAGGATCAATCGATCTTTGGCGGCGTGCTTCAGGAAGCGCACACCTGTCCCAATTGTGACCGGATAGAATTAAGGATCAATCATGAAAGCCGTAGCAGTTAAACCCGGAGTTCCTAACACAGTTCACTTGACCGAGCTGGCGACGCCGGCAGTGAACGATGTGCCGAACGGTCGCGGCGTGCTCGTGCGCGTGCTGAGAGTTGGGGTCGACGGTACCGACAAGGAGATCAATGCGGCCGAATACGGAGCCGCACCGAAAGGCTATGATTTTTTGATCGTCGGCCACGAGAGTTTTGGTCAGGTTGAGGCGGTCGGCGCAAACGTAAACGAGCTCCGGCCCGGAGACTATGTCGTCGCAACAGTCAGACGACCTGGTCAGAGCATCTATGATCTTATCGGCACCAACGACGTGACCACTGATGATGTCTACTACGAACGAGGCATCAATTTGTTACACGGGTATTTGAGCGAATACTACGTGGACAACGCCGACTTCATCGTCAAGATTCCGCAGGGGCTAAAGGAGATTGCGGTGCTTCTTGAACCCACTACCGTAGTGGAAAAGGGCATTGCTCAGGCGTATGAAATCCAACGCCGCTTGCGCGTCTGGCATCCGCAACGCGCGGCTGTCATGGGAGCGGGCACAATTGGGTTGCTCGCCACGCTAGCTCTCCGCTTGCGGGGAATTCAGGTTACGACGTTCGGGTTGACCCCCAAACCTTATCTGAATTCCGATCTCATCGAGTCAATCGGCGCCCGGTACGTAACTACTAACGAGCTGCCAATCCTTGACGCCGCGAAACAGTACGGACCATTCGATCTGATTTTCGAAGCCACCGGCTTTTCGCCGGTTGTCTTCGACAGCATGCAGGCCCTGGGCAAGAATGGCGTGCTGGTTTTATCGAGCGTCACCGGAGGCGATCGCCGGATCGAGGTACCGGCGGACAAGATCAACCTGGGATTTGTGCTCGGCAACAAAGTGATGGTCGGCACGGTAAACGCGAACCGCGAGTATTTTGAGATGGGCGTGAAGGACTTGGCCCAGGCTGAGGCAGAATATCCCGGCTGGTTGTCGCGCCTGCTGACTCATCCGGTCAAGGGGCTGGAAAACTACCGTGAGCTATTTGAAAAACTGACCACAGCAAAGGGCGCAATCAAAGTCTTTTGCGAGGTAGCGGAGTTTCAGAAATGATTCAATACCACCGGGACACAATCCAGGATCTCTCGACTTCTCTTTCGCGCGAATGGCTCGAGACGAATGGTCTTGGCGGTTTCGCTTCTTCGACCATCACCGGTCTGAACACGCGCCGTTATCATGGTCTGCTCACCGCGGCGACTAAGCCGCCCGTCGGTCGAATTCTCCTGCTCTCAAAGCTCGAGGAGACTCTGGTCATTGACGATCGCTGCTATCAACTCTCAGCCAACGAATATTCGGGCGCGATCCACCCTCGCGGATTCATTTATCAAACAGGTTTCAAGCTGGACCCGTGGCCTGTATTTAGTTACGAGATGGAAGGTGTGCGCCTCGAGAAATCAGTCTTGATGGTGCATGGTCAGAACACAACCGTCATCGACTATGAATGTCACTCGGCCGGCTTGGATCCGGCCCAACGCATCAAGCTCGAAGTTCGTCCCTTGATTGCCTTTCGCGATTACCACAGCACCACCCACGAAAACAGTGCCCTTAACGCGCACGTGGAACGCGAAGATGGCATAACTTCTGTTCAGCCTTATCAGGATCTTCCCTGGCTGCACCTGGCCCATGACTGCGCGGAACTGGATCGTGAAAGCTTCTGGTATCGAAGTTTCGAGTACGCAGTGGAACGAGAGCGCGGCCTCGATTTTGCCGAAGATCTATTCAGCCCTTTCTCACTGACTTTCGATCTGGACCGTTTCTCGCGCGCTAGAATCATCGCTTCAACCGAGCGTCATGATATTCGCGATGCCGATTCGTATCGCGAGGCTGAAACAAATCGTCGAGACGCGATTGCGAACAGCACGCACGAGGACGATCTGCTTGAATCCCTAACCGCCGCGGCGGATCAGTATGTGGTCGCGCGCGGCGGGCAAAAAACAATCATCGCCGGTTATCACTGGTTCAGCGATTGGGGCCGAGACACAATGATCGCGTTGCCAGGCCTGACACTCGTAACAAAACGGCCTGAGATTGCTCGCAGCATCCTGGCGGAATTTGCCAAACATGTGGACCGCGGGATGTTGCCGAACCGTTTCCCGGATGCGGGCGAGACCCCGGAATACAACACAGTTGATGCCACGCTTTGGTTTTTTGAAGCCGTGCGTTCGCTCGTGCACTACGCGAATGACTACGATTTCGTTCGTGACAACCTCTACGCCACTCTGAAAGAGATCGTCTCCTGGCATATCCAAGGAACGCGTTACAACATTCACGTCGACACGGATGGGCTCCTCTACTCGGGTGAGCCGGGAGTTCAGCTCACCTGGATGGACGCGAAGGTTGGGGACTGGGTGGTAACACCTCGACATGGAAAACCTGTAGAGATTCAGGCCCTGTGGTTCAATGCCCTGCGTCTGATGCAGCACCTGGCCGCGAGATTTGTTGAGCCCGACAACGTTCAACAGTACGGTGAACTTGCCGCTCGCGCGGAGGCGAGCTTTAACGAGCAGTTCTGGAATGAAGCAACCGGTTGTCTCTATGACGTGGTCAACGGTGATCAGCGCGACGGGTCAATAAGGCCAAACCAGATCATAGCCGTTGCCTTGACGCACTCGATGGTATCTCAGGAGCGAGCTGCAAGTGTTTTGCGTGTGGTCGAGCGAGACTTGCTGACGAGCCGCGGTTTGCGAACGTTGTCTCCCGATGATCCCCAATATCGCCCTCGCTATGAAGGCGATTCCTTGAGCCGCGACGGTGCTTATCATCAGGGCACGGTATGGCCCTGGTTGATGGGTCCCTACATGACCGCCTACTCGAAGACGTTCGGTGAGGAGGCCGGTCGAGAATTTGGCGCGAGGTGGCTAAGTAACTTTCGACAGCATCTGGAAGAAGCTTGCATTGGCCATGTTTCCGAGATCTTCGATGCGGAAGAGCCGCACCGCCCTCGTGGCTGTGTTGCTCAAGCGTGGAGCGTGGCCGAGCTGCTACGCGCAGCCGTCGAAGATGTGTATGCAAGTCCGGGCCGCAAGGCTACCGCCGCAGCGACGACAAAGAGTTGAACAGGGCGCGGCCCCAACATGGTTGATGTGGACGGTTGCTGATCCGCGAAACACACAAGCGGCTCGTATTACTGTCAGCTTGGTGTGATTTCGTGGACCAGAGGTTGTGAGTCGTTGGCGGCGGATTCGTAATATCCCTTGAGGTAGGGATGGTAACTGTAGTATTCCTGGGATCGTACGTTCACTTTGTTAAGGACAACACCAATAATCTTTGCGCCAATGTCGAGCAACATCTGGCGCGTTCGTTTCACGACCTGCTTTGACGTCTTTCCTCCCTGAACAACCAGCAGCACACCGTCAACAAGGGACGCCACCAGCACGCCATCAGTGAAGGAGGCGATTGGCGGTGAATCGATGATGACGTATTTGAACGTTCCCGCAGCCACATCAAGCAGACGTCGCATTTGTTCAGAAGCCAACAATTCTGCCGGGTTGGGAGGAATCGCGCCGGACGACAAGAGGAAAATATTAGTATCCTGGTATTGATTGATCATCACCAGCAATTCAGTGTCTGAGAGTTCACTGGACAGGGCGAGGCTCAACCCGGTGCTGTTATCCATGCCAAAGACCTGATGCAATCGCGGGCGTCGCATATCAGCATCGATAACCAACACCTTCGCGCCCGTCTGGGCCAGCACTGTTGCTACGTTAACTACTGTCGTGGTCTTCCCTTCGGCAGGGACACTGGAAGTAACCAGAAGCGTCTTCGGCGCCCGCCCAGGCGTAGAAAGCAAGATTGACGTTCGCAGATGGCGATACGCCTCGGCCTGGATCGAAGGACCATCTGAGAGAATTAATAGCTCCCGTCCCGAGCCATTCCCGTTGGTTTTTTGACGTATCGGCAGCCAGGGCAGCAATTGCTCCGGGCGCGTTTTTCCGGTCATGGGAATCATCGCCAACGCAGGCAAATGTAGTCCCCGTTCCACATCAGACGTAGACTTGACCGTGTCATCCAGGTATTCGAGAAACAACGCCACTACCACACCAAACATCAACGCCAGTACCAGCGCAAAAAACACCGCCTGGAGCCGGCTTGGACCAATGGGCGCTTTAGGTTCAGTTGCATAATCCACCACATGAATGTTATTCGGCGTTCCCGCCATGGTGACGTCGTTCTCTTTGGATCGCTGCATTAACCCCTCGAGCAGGCCCTTATTCGTTTCGATCTCCTGCTTAACGATGTTGTAGTTAATAGCGGCCTGGTTTTGGGTGAGCGTCTCAGCGCGCTGCTTATTGAAAGCCTCGCGCAGAGCTTTCTCGCGCTCGAGGGTTTTGCGATAGTTTGTTTCCAGATTGGTGGTGATGGTTACTGTGGCGCTTGATCGCGTCTCCAGAAGCTGTTTCTCCAACTGCGCAATCTGCGAGTTGGCGTCTTTAACTTCAGGAGACTCCTCGGTATCGGTCAACAGCAATTGAGCGAGCTTCTGCTTCAGTTCCGCGAGTCGCGCTTTAAGGTCAGCAATCTGCCTGTCATTTATCTCGGCGGTTGCTTCGGCTGCGCCTGGCGCGAGTGTGGCGCGATAGGATGCTTCCGCGAGCTTGCGATCGTTCTCAGCCTCGAGTAACTGCCGGTTTAGTCCGGCAAGGCGCTCGACCACAGTATTCTGGCCAGCGTCGAGCGAAATGATCTCGTGACTTTGTGCATAGTTCACAAGTTGCTCCTCACCCGTTCGAATCTGCGATTGCAACTCGGCGATGCGCCGTTGCAGATAAGCTCCCGCAATGCTGTTGGTCCGGGTTTTCATCTCGAGATTCCAAAGCGCAAACGCGTCAGCAGTCGCATTCACTACTTTTCGAGCAACCTTCGGATCCGTATAGGTACCGGTGATGTCGATCAGTCGGGTCTTTTTGACCTGCTGGACATTCAGTATCCCTTGCAGCAACCCTACATAAGGAGCCAGCCGTTCCACTTCCGCCGGTTCATCCGTTGAACTCGTGGCTGCCAAGGGTACATTATCGTTTGTAACCACGGCCGGCTGCGATTTCTGTTCCGCGCCCTTGTTGGTAAGCCCAAACATGTGGAGTAGGCTGCGCCACGTCGAACGTGGCTCTGCCGGTGGATTCAGGAAGCTGCGATTGTGTTCAAGATCCAGGTTCTTTACGACGCGACGCAGCAGGGTGGGACTAGAGAGTATCTGCACCTGAGTATTGAAGTACTCAGGGTCCATATATGAGTTTTCAATATAGTAGGAATTGCCACGCGAGGCTCCCATGGCAGGACTGTAACTCTCGGCATCAACCTGCACGCGCGCTCGGGCAGCATACAGATCAGGTAGTTGAGCCTGCTTCAAAGCAGCAATAGTCGATACAATGATCGCCAGACCGACTACTAACCAAAGGCGCTTCCGAATGACATGCCAATAATCTCGAAGATGAATTTCGCCTTCTGGAGCTCCCGCTTCTCCATACGTTGTGGCCGCATAGCCATTAGGCGGACAGGTGCCGGCCGGCTCGAGCGACGAATCCTTCGGCAAGCTCCGGGTCGCTCTGGCTAACTCTGTGTACTGCTTCATGATGCAGCGGGCGTAAGATAAATCGCCAGGTCAGCGTTCGTACTTATTTTGATTGCACTTAAATAAACGGAGTGGGTACGCAACGAAATGTGCTCTCTAAAGCAATTCAGAGAATACACTTACACGTCAGTTAAGGGAGCGTTATCGACCTTGTCGCTTCACAACGTACTCAGGACGAGTGCATCAAGGTTCAAAGACGCTCCGTTAGCTCAACCCACTGTTCTTTGCTGGTTATTCTTTCGATCGAGGCAGTGGAGTTCTGGGCTTCAGTGCCTCGAACCTGCTTGACAAAGCTCACCTGAAAAAACTGGTTTAAAGTAACATGGACGGAGCTAATGGTCAACAGGGTTTTACTACGAGTTATTGGAAAGAAATTGAATAGATTTCGCTGGCGCAAGGTTTGGAATTCGGTTTTAGAATCTGACTCGGGTCGGCATATTGAAGCGAGGGTCTATGCAAGTAGTGCAAGAAGTAGGAGCGCTGGTAGAGCGCAAGTGGCGAGAAGAGAACTATCGCGAAGATTCCTTTCCGGAAATTGCCCTGGCGGCATTGTCCGCAGCGGAGCTGGCTAAGCGGCTGGATCCCTGGGACATTGTGAGATGGGTACACAATGCCGAGACGCTTCCCGCGCAACAGGATGTTGACGGCCGATTCGGTAACCCTCCTATTACTCTTTTCAGCGGCTCGAGGTTTTATATTGATGTGTATTTCTGGCTGGACGGAACCACAAGCATCCACCAACATGCGTTTTCCGGCGCCTTCCAGGTTCTATTGGGTTCAAGTATCCACAGTTTATATGGCTTTAAAGAGGAACGGGTAATTAATGAACATTTCTCTATGGGCCAACTGACGTTGAAAGAGGTCCAGCTGCTGAAACAAAATGATATTCGGCCAATCATGCGGGGAAGGGATTTTATTCACTCACTCTTTCATCTCGATCGGCCTTCGGCGACCATTACAATAAGAACAAAGCATACCCCTTCGGCGTCCCTTCAATACGACTATCGAAAGCCCTTTATTGCTATCGATCCTTTTTTCAAAGATGCCGACACAACCAAACGGATTCAGACTGTGTCCCTTTTGCTGTCTATGAACCATCCTCAGGCGGAGAAGATGATCAGCGAACTCGTTTGCCAATCGGATTTCCACACTGCGTACTATGTCCTTGCCGAGACTTTTCGCCACCTTATCGGAAATCCGATGGATGAGCTTTTCAAAATGTCTACTGGCCGGGATCGGTTTAATGCGATTCTGGGTGCGGCTCGAACGCGTCATGGAGAGCTTGTAGACCTGCTGCTTCCGGTGCTGGAAGAAGAAGAGAGAAAGGCCCAACTCGTCTCACGTCGCACCACGCTTACCAGCGACGAACATCGCTTCTTTTTGGCTTTGCTGCTGAACGTCCCGGATAGAGTAAAAATTCTTGAGTTAGTGGGTCAACGCTTTAACGAGCGCGATCCGGTCGACAGTGTCCTGGACTGGATCGATGAGTTGGCCAACACGCGTGTGCTGGGCTCCCGGCAATCGAATTCTCTGGGAATTGAAGGGTTTGGTCCGGCCCATCAGTTGACTCTGGAATACTTCCTGCGGGGAGTTCCTCTCGAAGTGGCCTTTCAAGATCCTGAGCAAGTAGCTGACATCAATAATATCGGCTCGTCAGTAGCCGCGATCAGCGAGTTGGCACGGGTTCTGGCGCGCTCGCCCGTGCTTAAACCGCTGTGTACATGACTTAGTAGTAATTATCGAGGGTTGAAACTTGCCGGAACCGGTGCAGTTCTGAAAAAAATACCACCAACTGCAGAATTGGGACTGACTTAGCCGCAGATTAACGCGGATGACGCAGATCAGAGATAAATTGGTTGAGAAGGTGGAACCAAAACCTCACTTACAGTTCTGTTTGATCTGCGTCATCCGCGTTAATCCGCGGCTAAATCCGTTTTTTGACACAATCTCTGCAGTTGGTGGTATTTTCAAACCGCATCGATACCAACTTGTCTAAGCGCAGGCTTTGGTGCTCGGCGCCGGGGTTCCGATGCAGGTTGGATTCTGATTGCATGAATTGGAAGCGCATTGGCTGGGATTTCCGCAGCAGGAACCTGGCGGTAAACCCGATGCCTGGGCTTGAGCGGTGGGAGCCGTGATAGACAAAACAACTGGGATACCGATCGCGACAACTCCGATTCGACGCACGAGCTCGCGCCTCGACATTCCTGAGAGACTAACCGGTCTAACCGGCGTCCGGTCCAGCAGCTTAAACTTTTCCAGTTGATCCAATGCCAGCCAGATTATTTCTTCGGGCACTGGATTGCCGATCTGTCTTTCCATCAATTCGCGCAGTTGTGACACGCTCTTTTTCCCATCGCAGTTCTGCCAGATCCGGGCGGCTGTCTGATTCAAACAGTGCGCTTTATCGCGATCAAGATCGTAAATTAGAACTTCGTCTGGCAGGTGCTTGATGATCAAGCGTTCTTCACGGGCGCGTGGTGCCAAAGCGTTCATTTGGAATTGCCTCCAAGCTGTCTTCCAAAAGGGCCGAAACACCTCTGGGCTGAAGTGTTGGCGACCATTTAGCCAAATATCGAGAGTTGAGTCAATAAAATTGTATTCTCGATCTTCTCGTTTGCTGTGGTAAAAGGTGCTGTTCGAAAAAATTGGTTCTGGGTTTAATATGAGCGCACTCGAAGGGATAGCTAACAACATCAGATGAACACTCCAGTGGCAGGAAGGCGCGCTTCTGATGCATCGAGCAAAAGTGAAGTATTGCCACTACCAGGCGAAGAGCGCGCTAAACCCCCTCTGAAGTGGGCCGGAGGCAAACGCTGGCTCGTGCCGCATCTGTTCGAGCTCTGGAAACAACATAAAAAGCACCGTTACGTTGAACCGTTTTGCGGAGGTCTCGCACTCCCGCTTGGCCTGAGGCCACAACGCGCCCTTCTAAACGACATCAATCCCCATCTGATAAATTTCTATCGCCATTTGCAGAAAGGTCTGAAGACGTCGATAGATTTCTCGAACGATAGCGAACTGTTTTATGGCTATCGAGATCGTTTCAATCAGCTAATACAAAACGGCGGGGCTGAGACAGCGGAAGCGGCACTCCTTTTTTATTATCTAAACCGCACTTGCTTCAATGGACTATGTCGTTTCAATCAGAGCGGCGAGTTCAATGTGCCTTTTGGCAGTTACCGCACTATCAACTACGAAACTGACTTTTCCCCTTACACCGAAGCGTTGAAGAACTGGGTCTTCAGCGCCGGTGACCTTCAGAGCGTCCTGGTTGCCGCGGAAGATTTCATCTATGCGGATCCGCCCTACGATGTTGAGTTCACAAGTTATAGTGCGGGCGGCTTTTCCTGGCAGGATCAAGTGCGAACCGCAGAGTGGCTGCAGAGTCATCCTGGCCCGGCCGTGATTTCAAACCAGGCAACTCCGCGGATAATAAAATTGTACAAGCGCATGAATTTCCAGATCACCTTTCTTCAGGGGCCACGTCGCATAAGTTGCACCGGGGATCGCTCGGCCGCAAGAGAAGTCCTCGCGATCAAACCTGCGCGGGTTTAGATGTACGATTCCTAATTGCGGGCGAGACTATTGCATGGAAGATTTGAACGCGACAGTCTGGTTGCCGGACCTGATCTACGATGGCCCCGCGTTTGACACCGGCGTCGCGCTGGTCGTTGATGGTCGTGGGCGCATCCACCGCAAGGCACAACCCGACCAGGCACAGTCGTTAATTCGCCTCAAGAACCGCGCCTTGCTTCCCGGCCTCGTCAATGCTCATTCCCATGCTTTTCAACGTCTGATTCGTGGTCGCACCGAACATCGAACGAGTAATCCACAAGACAGCTTTTGGACCTGGCGCGAAATGATGTACAGCGCGGCCAACCGCCTGGGGCCAGACGATATTTACGACGCTTCGAGAATGACGTTTCTCGAGATGGCCCTGAGCGGAGTCACAACAGTTGGGGAGTTTCATTACCTTCATCACGCTCCCGACGGCAAGCCTTATGATGATTCGAACTTGTTAGCCAAAGAGGTGGTTCGGGCGGCGTTGGATGTAGGTCTGCGCATCGCCTTGCTGCGGGTGGCGTATGCTCGCTCGGGTCATCAACTAAAACAGAACCCGCAACAACTCAGGTTCATAGAAGACAATACGGAACTCTACCTTGAGCGCCTTGGCCAACTGCGCTCGGATCTCGCGAGCGTCGAGCGCGCCTGGGTGGGTGTAGCGCCGCACAGCGTGCGCGCGGTGCCGCTCGACTACCTCAAGCGGGTGATCGGCTTCGCGCAGCAACAGCAGTTAGTCGTGCACATGCATGTGGCTGAACAACCCGCAGAGGTTGTCGCCTGCCAGGAAGAATACGGGAGTTCGCCGGTGGCTCTGCTCCAAACTGAAGGGCTGTTAAGCGAACGCTTCACTGCTGTTCATGCCATTCACGTTACGCCAGACGAGGTGTCAGCGTTGGCCGCGGCGCGAGCGCATATCTGTGCCTGTCCGACCACGGAACGCAACCTCGGTGACGGCATTGTTCCCGTCGATTCCTTTTTTGCCGCCGGGGCGCCGGTTTGCCTGGGCTCTGACAGTCACACTCAGATTGATTTGCTCGAGGACGCCCGCGAGCTTGAATATCATCTTCGCCTTCAGCTTATGGAACGCTCGATACTGGCGCCATCCTCAGTTACGCGTTCAGCCCTCGCAGACCGATTGTTTGCGTGTGCAACGAGTCACGGCGCCCACAGTCTGGGGTTCAGCGGCGGAAGGCTCGAGCCAGGCATGCCGGCTGATTTCTTTACGGTTGATCTGGACGATCCTTCGATCGCTGGAGCTTCAATGGAAGACTTGTTGCCGGCTATTGTCTTCTCACTCTCCCGAACGGCGGTGCGCGATGTGGTTGTAGGCGGAAAGATGATTGTGAAAGACGGGCGCCATCGCGACCAGAGTGAGATCGTTGAACGCTTCAAGGTGCTCCAGAAGAGACTTTGGAACTGAGCATTTTCCATTTCTTTTATTGCCATGTCAGTCAAAGAACTATTGGCCGAGCTTGTAAACATCGATTCGATGTCATCACGATCAAACGTCGAGATTGTTTCCTATCTCGAAGATTGCTGCCGCGAGCTTGGTTTTGGAGTCAAGCGCTATGCCTACAAAGACGACGCGGGCATCGAGAAGGCCAATCTGGTCTGCATTGCCGGGCTGGCGGAGGGGGCAGCTCAGGAAGTTGACCTGGCCCTTGTCGGACACACGGACACAGTGCCCTACGACCCCAATTGGCTCGAGGCCACCACCCTTACGGAGCGTGAGGGAAAGCTGTACGGACGAGGCGCGTGTGACACGAAAGCATTTATCGCTGCTGCCTTGACGGCAGTAGAGGATGTGGGAGCCGGTTGCCTGCGTCGTCCACTGGCGCTTATCTTTACTGCGGATGAAGAAATCGGATTACTGGGCGCCAAGCGACTCGTCGCCGAGCAACCGCTTCGCGTGCGCAACGCCATCGTTGGCGAGCCTACTTCGCTTCAACCAATTCGTGCCGGCAAAGGTTATTGCCTGGCGGAGATCATTGTCAGAGGTCGGGAAGCCCACAGCGCCTATCCGGCACTTGGCAGTTCCGCGATCTTTCGCGCTGCCAGACTGATTACGCGCATCGAAGAGATTGCTGAAAAACTGACGCAAGAGCAGCACCCCGATTTCAATCCTGCATTCACAACTCTCAACGTCGGTCTAATTCACGGTGGGTCTGCCAAAAACGTCATCGCCGGCGAATGTCGCTTCACACTTGAGTGGAGAACCATACCGGGGCAGACGTCCGGCAAACTGCTTGAATACCTGGGCCAGGCAATCGATGAACAGAAAACCATTGATCCGGAGTTTGATTGTGAGGTCAAAGCCGGACGCGCCGATACCGGATTTGAAACGGCCCCGAATGCGGGACTCGTTACACTGCTCGAAAAGGCCACCGGCAAACAGGCAGGTACGGTGGCTTTCGGCACCGAAGCCGCGCAATTGACTCAACTCGGTGCGGAAGCGGTGGTGCTCGGTCCGGGAGATATTCGCGTAGCCCATCGAACCGGAGAATATGTTCCGACCCGCGAACTCGAGGGTTGTGTGGAAGTTCTTCGCCAGGCTATCGAGCAAATATGCACCTGATCTGGTTTCCTCGCGTCTTGCGGGCAACCATCCTCCCTCCCATTCATCGAAAATCTGTCACTCGCCAAACGCTTTTGTGAAATCAAGAAGGGCATGAACCGCGCTCGTTTGACACTTTCCGCCCGAGTACCGTTATCATGAAGTGTTAGTCAATGGAGAAAATTTCTTTTGCATAGCACGAACAATAAGCCCCGCCGGCGCTTGCCTGTTTTCTTGTTGCTGCTCTTTGTGACCACAGCATCAGTTTCCGCACAAGATCAGGGACCGCCACTGACCAGCAGAGAAATCGTTGCTCTGATGTATGAACTGCCGAAACATCCCGAGAAACGTGACGAGATCATTGAGATAATCCGCAAGCGAGGAATTGGCTTTCCGTTAACCGATGGCATGCGCTCGGTTGTCGCCACCAAGAGCGGTAACGATCCCGCACTGCGTCGAACGCTGGAAGAGGCAGAGCGCAGACGATTGAACCCGTCGGCTTCTGCACTACCTTCGGAGGCCGAGGGGACCCAACTGCTCGAACAAACCCGTGTGTCAACGCTCGCGGCCGCCGACGCCATGCCTGACTTCATCGTCAAACAAGTGATCCGCAGAAGCGCTGCCTACGGCACAACCAATAACTGGATGCCGCAGGACAATCTTTCAATTGCCGTCAGCTACCGCGCCAGCGCCGGAGAAGAATACAAAGTCTTGACGGTCAATGGCATGCCTCTGGGTCCACAGGCTAAGGAAGGCCGGGAGTATGGAGATTATGTAGGGGGCGCAAGTTCCACCGGCGAATACGTGAGCGGCCTGGCCAGCATCTTCAAAACAGAATCCCGTACAAACTTTAAACTCGTCGATACTGACTTGCTGCGCGGCCGGCGGACCCTGGTCTTCGAGTTTGAGATCAAACAGCCATATTCAAACCTGTCACTAAAGGCAGACCACGACTCGGTCACCGTCGGTTCGCGTGGTCGCGTCTGGATCGACAGAGAAAAGAATCGTGTTATACGCTTCGAGCAGATTGCGACCGAGATCGCGCCAGCCTTTCCGATAACCGCGGCGAGCAGCATTATTGATTACGATTGGGTGACGATTAATGAACAGCCGTTTCTACTCCCAATCAACGCCGACGTGTTTATAACGAGCGTCTACCGCGGCCAGGTAATTCAAAAAAGAAACGAGATTCGTTTCCGTGGCTATCAGAAATACGGCGCAGAACTCAAGGTAATCGATGAAATTGATGAAAAAGATTTTCCACCCGATCCGCCTGAGCCGGCTAAACCCAAAAAGCCATAGCACTCCTCTGTATGGAGTTCTGGCTTTGTTACTGACGTTCTTTGTTTCGAATACAACGCAGCTCAAGGCTCAGAGCAAACCGGAGCAAGACTATCTGTTTTACGTACTGTCTGAAGCCGCAGACAGAATCTCACTCGTGCGCTTCGGGCCGAATGGCGCGCGGGTCGAACACGACTTGCAGACCGGAGACATGCCGGTCGACATCGATGGTCCGCACGGGCTTGCCGTATCTCCAGATAAACAGTTTTATTACGTTTCCCTGGCGCACGGCCGGCCTTTTGGATCCGTCTGGAAATACTCGACCAGGGATGACAGTGTGCTGGGCCAAACCACGCTTGGCTTCTTTCCCGCCACCATGGACATCTCCAGGGATGGAAGTCTGCTGTTTGTAGTTAACTTTAATCTGCACGGTGACATGGTGCCTTCGTCGGTCTCAGTAGTCGCCACTGAACCGATGCTCGAAGTCGCGCGCATCCAGACCTGCGCAATGCCTCACGGCTCGCGGTTGAATCCCCAGGGCACGAAGCACTACTCGGCCTGCATGATGGACGACATGCTCGTCGAGATCGATACGCGCGCGTTGAAGGTGTCCCGTCATTTCCTGCTGACCAAAGGCCAGGAGATGGGAATGGACGGTCCGCCGGGCGCGATGACTTCCAAGCGTCCCGCCATGGGCACTAAGCCTATGGACATGGGTGGGCATGGAATGGAATCGCCAAAGGCCGGGGACAATTCATGTTCGCCAACCTGGGCCCAGCCGTCCGTGGATGGCAAGAAGGTGTTTGTTGCCTGTAACAAGTCGAGCGAGATTATTGACGTTGACGTGGCCGAGTGGAAAATTGTGCGGCGTATTCCCGCCCGGGCCGGCGTCTACAATCTGGCGGTGACTCGGGATGGGACTCGGCTCATCAGCACAAACAAACGCGATCAGTCAGTCTCGATCATTGAAATAAAGACGGGACGCGAACTGGCCCGGCTTCCCACCAAACGCAAGGTATTGCATGGCGTAGTCGTTTCTCCGGATGATCGCTACGCGTTCGTTTCTGTAGAGGGCATTGGTTCCGAACCGGGCACAGTTGAGATTATCGATCTCAGCGCCCTCAAGACAGTCGCGACGGTCGATGTCCCCGCCGAAGCCGCGGGGATCGATTTCCTACGAACGGAACCCGCGAAGTAAGCTTATCGGTAGTAGTTGAGTGCCACTCAATCCTCAAAGACTAAAACATTTTCCATCTTCCATTTTCCATTTTCCATTTTCCATACACGCCGTTTAGTGTGATTTCCTGGTTTCGTGTAATTTCGTCGTTTCGTTTAGTTTTCGTGGTGTCGTCTGACTTCGTGGATAGTGCTTTTCGTAGGCAAACCACGACCACCCACGAATCGTGAGTTCTCCCAAGTCAATAATGAAAAATGAGAAATGGAAAATAATGGAAAATGATGAATGGAAAATGCCTTAAGTCTTAGCCTCTCTTCCGAGTTTCCTTCCGTCTGATTCGTCCACTAATGTAGACACACGCCGGCCTTCATCTGTGCTCGCCAGTCGACATGTAAGATTCCCTGCTAGACGAAAAGCCCTGCAAAAATCCATTGAGGACACCCACGCGTGTCCAATACTCACTCAGGTACGGGCATTGCTTAAATGAGACCCGACAAGGTAAGGAGAACGCCCCACTGATGAAGCCCAGAATATTGGTGGTTGAGGACGACGAAGCCATCGCCAGACAACTCTACTGGACGCTGTCAGGACCTTACGAGGTCCTGATCGCGAACGACATGCAGACCGCAATCCGTCGCGCCATGCTTTACGAACCAGATGTCTCGGTACTCGATCTGCACCTGCCGCCGGATCGCGAATCCCCGGACGTGGGTCTGCGAATCATCGAATACATCAAGGCGCATCGTCCGGAGTCAAAGGTTTTGGTAATCAGCTCTGCCAATGGCATCGACACACAGAAAGCCTGCTTTGCGCTTGGCGCAGACGAGTTTCTTGATAAGCCTTTCGAAACGGAACAATTGCTGGTGGCCATGCGACGAATTGCTCCAGCACAGCGAGTGGAACTTGCCTAGTTCTTTTCACCTCAGGTTTCGGACGACTCCCTGCCACCCATTGAGTTGTCCGAGAGAGCCCGCGCGGTGAAGTCCCCTCCCACTACGCGGCGCATTAGAAGCCCCCGCTTCCCAAATTGACTCACACCTCGAGTCGCGGGGGCTTCTCAATTTTCTTGTTTCTGGAGGGATTGAACAACTCAAGCTGAGTGAATTTGCAGTTTGGGAAGGGGGCAGTCGATATGTTCAAGCTGCGGTAAATAGCGCAGTTGGGAAGGGGGCAGTCGCTAAGTTCAAGATTCGCTAGATTCAACGCGCCCCCGCTCAAGTTTCGGAGGCTTCATCATCGATTCAATCACTCAATGCAGTTAATGGCTTGATCGAGTGGCACTCCAGCTTTAGCGGGGGCGCATTGACTCTAGCGCAGCTTGCAACTATCGACTGCCCCCTTCCCAACCTGCAAATTCACTCAGCTTGAACTCGACTTCCCAAGTGTGGACGAGTAACGGTGTCTGGACATCCGTCTGATGACATTCATCCAAAGACCCTCAAAAGCATCTTGACTCAAGCGGGATTGAAGAAATAGAGTTTCACATTATGCGTTACGTAATGATTATCGAACCGGGCGAACGAAACTATTCGGCTTACTTACCTGACCTGCCTGGCTGTGTCGCCACCGGCAAAACCATCGAAGAAGTAGACAACGCATGCGCGAAGCGATTGAACTCCATCTCGAAGGAATGCGTGAAGATGGACTGCCCATCCCGCAACCCACAAGTCTCGCTGATTACGTCGAAGCCGCATGAGCGTACAATGCTAATCCTGAGTACACTTCTTGATGATTCTGATCTTCGTGCATCCGCTTTAATCTGCGGCTAAGTCAGGTAATAATATACTTGACTGACCATGGCCTCCGTGTTAATCTCTCACCATCATGGAAACGCCAAAGACTTTACAACAAGCGATTATTTACTTTTCCAAACCTGAGAATTGCAACGAGTTCATGATAGGGGCTCGTTGGCCTGACGGGAAAGTTCGTTGCCCTCAATGTGACTCCGAGAACGTCACGTACTTGGAAAAGGCCCGCGTTTATAAATGCTATGCTAAGCACCCCCGCGCCAAGTTCTCACTCAAGGTCGGAACCATATTCGAGGATAGCCCAATTGGCCTAGATAAGTGGTTGGCCGCAATCTGGCTGATTGCCAACGCCAAGAATGGAATTAGTTCTTATGAGATCCACAGAGCGTTAGGCGTCACCCAAAAGACCGCGTGGTTTATGCTTCACCGCATCCGCCTTGCCATGCAAAACGGCTCGCTGGAAAAATTAAGCGGCACCATCGAAGTTGACGAGACTTTCATCGGCAGTCTATCGCCCAATATGCACCGCGCCGACCGCGCCCGCAAGATTCACGGTACGGGTGGCTATGGCAAGGTTGCTGTTATGGGCTTGCTTGAACGCCACGCCGGAGAAGTCCGAACAATGGTCGTTCGCAATACAAAGGCTGATGAACTTAAGCCGCAAGTATGGAAGCACGTAGAACGTGGCGCGGTCGTTTTCACGGACGAAAACAAGTTCTTACATCGGCCTCGATGACGATTACCTTCACGCTATGATTAACCACGCTGAAAAGTATGTTAATGGCCAGATTCACACCAATGGAATCGAAAACTTTTGGAGCCTGCTTAAGAGAACCATCAAAGGTAGTTACGTAAGCATCGAGCCGTTCCATTTGTTCCGCTATCTTGATGAACAGGCGTTCAGATTCAACAAGCGGAAAGCCACGGACGCGGATCGTTTCTTTAACGTACTTTCCTTGATTACCGGAAAGCGTCTGGAGTACAAGAAGCTTACGGCACAACCCTCATGCTAGGGACGGAGGAAAACCCCGAGAAAATCGGGGCCGAAGAATGACAAAAAAATGAAGGCCACGAGCGGGAACTCATGGCCTTCGCGGTACGATAGCTTAGTTCGTCGGCACTGGTCGCGGGATGCTGGTCACATTGTGCGCGGGCAGATCGCTATCTGTTTATCACAGGAGGCGAGCTAATGGCAAGACGGCGACGAGAGAGCAATCTACGCGAGTATCGGTTTAAAATCGATGCGTATACCCCTCAGACGATTCCGCTTATTCGACTTACCGACTATCTGCACGATCTGGCTGTGCTATTTGGGAATACCGACGACGTGCATCTGGACAAAATCGCGGAGGGAAGTACAGAGCCAATCCTGCTTGTTGAGAGAGAAGCAGAAGTAAAAGTGCGCGAGCGATTGCAAGCGGTTCGCGCCAACGATGGACCGGAAGACGCTATGCGAGCACATAAGAACATTAACGAACGCTTACGCGAAGACGATGGCAAGGGTTCGATTATTGATCCGATTAGGAGAAAGATACTCATTTTTCAAGGTCGTGATCTTAACAAGCTGTTGGAGTATGGGCCATTTACTCAACCAGGTACACTTGAGGGAACACCAATCAAAATCGGAGGCGAGCAAGACTGGGTTCCTGTACATCTGGAAGATAGCTTAGGAGCGGTGCGCTGGTGCTGGGCAAGACGCAGTCTGGCAAGAGATATAGCGCAACACATATTTACTTCTGTGATAAGGGTGGACGGAACCGCAAGATGGCTCAGAAAGCGTGATGGCGAATGGGATATGGTTTCTTTTCGGGCAAAGGGGTTCACTGTCTTGGACTCTGATATAACCCTTCGCGAGTCGATAGACCATCTCAGGGCGATTCCGGCGAAGTGGAAAGAACTCGACGATCCTCTGGGCGAGTTGAAGAAAATCAGGCACGGCACATAAAGGATGATTGTACTAGACAATACTTTCTTGTCGCTCTTGCTTCACCCAAAAGCCAGACCCCCTCGCGATCCCGCCACCGGCAAGCCTGTGGCTCGCTTAGACGACCGCATAGAATTACTTATTGAAAACTGGGAAATAAATAGCGAAACGATCCTGATTCCTGCTCCGGTTCTCAGCGAGTTTTTGATTTTAGCTGACAAGGCTGGGCCGCAATATCTGACCGACATCGATGCTAACCGTCTCTTCACTATAGCGAGCTTTGATCAAAAGTCGGCTGTCGAATTGGCCGTGATGAATCTTGCTTTGATGCGCGGTAAGAGTCGCCGAGCAACCGCGCAAGGCACATGGGCAAAAATCAATTTCGACAGACAGATAGTCGCTATTGCGAGGGCGAATGGTGCCAACGTGATCTACTCAGATGATAAAGGATTGGAGAGTTTTGCTAAGCAACAATCCATTTCGGTTATGAAAACATGGGAACTGCCTTTGCCGCCTGCGAAGCAGATAGACCTTCCCGGTGTCGAAGCACCCAAACCGAAGCGAGCAGTCGCCAACGAACCAGAGGACGAGGTATGAGCAAAAACAAGCCACACAAACCGTCATCAGAAGAATACCAACGATTTGAAAAACTTGCTAAGGCTCTGATCGCTGTTCCAAAAAGTGAGATAGATAAGAGACAAGCAGAGTACGAACGCGCTAAGAAGAAGGCAGTTAAAAAACGAAACGCAGCATAGCACCTGAGATATGAGCAGATATAAGCTTTATGACTCAATACAAGCGGCACCACAATCATCTGGCAACTTGCGTGATCTCCTTAATCGCGCATCGCATATTGCAAAAAGCTCCGGCCCGGACGTCCTGCAAAAGATTGAACGGGATGGCGAGCTATATCTGGATTCTAGCGAGTTGCGGTGGTTCGTTAATGAAATTGAGATCAGGCAGAGAAGATACGATGCCGCGTTTGATGAAGTCCTAGACAGAGTCGTTGAAGAGATTAAGCTTCACAAAGGTTAGTTAATGCACGAAATAGGCTACATTACCGGCTCCTTATTGATTCCCGCTACTCTGGCACTGTTTGTCACTGCTCTTGTTGCCGGTCGCAAGGCATTAACAGAGTCTGGCGCACGCGTCGTTGGGCTAATTGGTATCGCGCTAGTTGCGGTTATTTCCGCTTTCCTTCTAAATTCGCCATTCGTTGCACCCATCATCGGCTCGATTATTCTCGGGGTTATCTTGAGAAGGGCTTCTTCCGCCTAAAGCCCGGTCAGTCAAGAATTTTATTATCCTAAGTCATTGTTTCAACTCACAGCCTTGCCGCGGAACTGGCGCAGCCCTACTCCGAGCAGCAGCGCATCAAAGAGCAATAACGCTACCAACACAGCCAGCTGAGAAAGGTGCGGAAACTGAGGTACGAGCGTTCCCCGCAAACCCTCGCTCGCGTATACCAGGGGATTCACCAGGACGACTTTTTGCAGAATCGGAAAGTGGTCCAAAGCGCTCCAGGGATAATACGTACAGCCAAAGAAAATCATGGGCGTCAAGACCAGGCTGAACATCAGCCCGATATGTGTTTGATCAACTGTGCAGCCAAGCGCAAGACCGCCACAAGAAGAGAAAAACGCGACAAGCAACGTAACAACCACAAAACTCAGCGGAGAGCGCAGGTTCAATTCCACTCCAGGACGCAGCAACAGCCAGGCCGCAGGGATAACAGCCAGACCGGCGATTATCGATTGCAACGTGCCAAAAACCACTTTCTCAATGGCCAGCCAGGAAATCTCGATCGGCGCCAACAGCCGGTCTTCAATCTCTCGAGTGAATTGAAATTCGGCAATCAAGGGCATCGCGACTGACCAGACTCCGGTGAACACCATGCTGATCGCCATGATTCCCGGCAACAAGAGACTCTTATATGCGACAGGCATATACCCGCTGCTCACCATGACGCGGCCGAAAATAAACACGAACATCATCGGCTGCAGAAACGTCTGCAACAGCAAAGGTATGAAATTCCGGCGAGCGACATGAGCATCGCGAGCCAATAGGGCGAAAAAAGTCTTCCAGTTCATTCGCGCAAACTCCGGCCGGTGTGGTGCAAAAACAGATTCTCCAGACTCGGCTCCGAGATGTGCACATCACACAATTCAATTGCCGCGCTTGAGGCAAGACTGGCGATCTCAGAAACCAGCGAGCCTCCACGGTCGGCGTAAACGTCGGCGGAGTTCTCACCGTTAGGGTCATCGTTTCTGCGAACTTCTCTCACGCCTCCTAACGTTTGCAACCGGTCCAGCAATTCTGGTGAGTGCCTGCCAAAGCGCAGCCGGAGCAGAAATCCGCCGGGAACCGAGTTTTTCAACTCCACCGGAGTGCCCAAAGCGATCTTGCGACCGTGATCAATGATCGCCAGGCGCTGGCACAAAGCGTCAGCCTCTTCCATATTGTGAGTGGTCAGCAGAATCGTTTTGCCATCCTGGTTGTATTCGCGGATGATCTCCCAAAGCAGCAGACGGGTTTGCGGATCCAACCCCGCGCTGGGCTCGTCCAGAAAAAGAACCTGCGGGTCGTGCATCATGGCACGCGCGATTGAGAGGCGCTGCATCATTCCGCCGGAGAATCCCCGAACCATCTGGTTGGCTCGATCACGCAGTTGAAAGCGATCGAGTAACGCGTCCGCACGTGCGGCTCGATCTATGGAATCAAGGCCGAAGTAGGCGCCATGAAAGAGCAGAATCTCGCGAGCGGTAAGAGAAAAATCCAGGTTGGGACGCTGGGCAACCACGCCGATTATTTTCTTTACGGCCACCTGTTGCGCCCACACATCATGCCCGCCAATCCACGCCTGGCCATTAGTCGGGCGCACTCGGGTCGTGAGGATCCCTACAGTCGTCGACTTGCCGGCGCCGTTTGGTCCAAGCAGTCCGAATATCTCTCCGGGTGCAATTTCCAAAGAGAGGTTGTCTAAGGCGACTATCTCCGGTTGTTTCTTTCCCTTGCTGCGCCCTGATAAAACGAAGCCGCCCGACGCGAGGGGCGGCGGTGATGTGTAGACTTTGCGTAAATCGTGTGTGCGAATACCAGCGAGCATGCAGTTACCAGACTGCCAAATGGAGGTGATGTTACACCATGATCACAGAAGTCAGTACCGTTACTCTGTAGCGTCACGGTACTGACTTCATGCCACTTCGATACCTGCTGACTTCTCATGGTGCCTCTGCCATAATGGGCACCTTCTTAAGTCGTTCTATAAAACAGTATTAGGGTGCACGATTGCAGGCGCCTGCCGGGAATGTGCCTGAGGCTGGAACTGATTCATGAGTGAAGCAACTGACAGAGTGCGCGAAGTACACGAACTGCCGCTGTTTCCCTTGCCGCTTGTGCTCTTTCCCGGCGTGCCGTTGCCCCTGCACATCTTCGAACCGCGTTACCGGCAAATGCTCAGTGATATCCGCAGCACAAATAATCTTTTCGGTCTGTCTTACTTCGACTCAACCACCTCAGAGAAGGAAATCCCTGCCGCCGGTCATATCGGCTGCGCGGCAGAGGTTACCGAGACACAAAGTCTTCCCGACGGCCGCTCCAACATTCTAACGGTCGGGATTATCAGGTACCGGGTTGATGATTATGTCGAGCGCAATTCGCCGTACCTCGTGGCGCGAGTCAGTTTTTTCGAGGACCACGAAGAAGACGACGAACTGCTGCTTGATTCGTCGCACGAGGTGGCCCAGACTTTTTCGCGCATAGCCCGAGCGGTGCGAACCATCAACGACGAGCGGGCGAGTCTGCCGGATATTTCCGATACGGAACCACAGCGCTTATCGTTCCTGGTAGCGGCCGCCATGGAAATCGACGCCGAGATCAAACAGGAATTGCTGGAACTCCGTTCGACCTCTGAACGACTAAGGCGATTGCGCGACATGCTCGCCCGGGCCGTCACCAGTTACGAAGAGCGCGCCCGCATCCATGAGCTCGCGAAGGGCAACGGGCACAGCGGCAAGAAAATCGAATTCGAATGAACGCAAAGACAGCAGGAGAACCAAAACAAATTAACGTGCGTGTGCTTTTTTTTGGCGCAGCGCGAGACGCAGTCGGAACGAGCGAGCTGCGACTTGCCCTTCCGAGTCCGGCGACCACGTCTACCGTCTATGAAGAATTGGCGACAAGTTTTCCCGATCTGCGCCGGTTCGGGCGTTCATTATTGCTGGCCGTGAATCAGGAATATGCAAAGGCAAATCTCGAGGTCCGCGACGGAGATGAACTTGCAGTGTTTCCGCCGGTCAGCGGGGGCAGCGAGGCGGAAATGGCCGAGGCTCGACGAGCAAAAGACTTTTTCGAGTTGACAACCCAGCCAATCGATGTGGGTGAGGTTGCCAGGCGGGTGATACCGCCCGAATGTGGCGCCACCGTGACGCTTGACGGCTATGCTCGCGAATGGACCAGGGGCCGAAGAACGCTGCACCTGGTCTACGAAGCTTACCCTCCGATGGCGGTCACCGAGATGGAGCGGTTAGCTGAACAAGCGCACAAAAACTTTGAGATCGCGCACATCGGAATTGTGCATCGCACCGGACGACTGGAAATTGGAGAAACCAGCGTTGTGATCGCTGTCAGTGCACCACACCGGGCAGCCGCTTTTGCTGCCTGCGAGTGGGCCATACGTGAATTAAAGCGGACCGTCCCGATCTGGAAAAAAGAGGTGTTCGAAGACGGTGAAGTCTGGGTTGAAGGCGAAGGCGCACCCGAAGAGTAATGCTCCAGCGCCTGTAGTAAAAGCCGGCAACCAAAAAACGATCCACGAAATCACACGAAATTGTTCGTGTGTCTTCGTGGATCAGACTTGAATTGCTAAGTGATTAGCTCGCCGGTGTCTCTTCAGATTCTTCTTCCGCGGCTTCAACCAGCGAGGCGCTCGTAACCCGGTCGCCGGCATCAGTCTTGATCAGGCGCACCCCCTGGGCACTGCGGCCGGTCTTGCGAATGTCGGTAACATTCAGGCGAATGAGTTTCGCCTGTTGAGTAATGATCATGATTTCCGACTCTTCCTCCACCGGAAACACGGCCACAACTTTTCCTGTCTTCTCAGTCGCTTTCATATTAATGACGCCCTTGCCGCCGCGAGCCTGCAAGCGATAGGTGGTAATCGGCGTTTGCTTGCCATAACCCTGCTCGGACACGGAGAGCATCTTCTCGGTATCGTCCGCTGAGACAGGACAGACTGAGACCACATAGTCGTCGGGTCGCAGATCGATACCCCGCACTCCGCGCGTGGCTCGACCCATGGGCCTGACGTTCTTCTCGTCAAAGCGAATTGCCAGGCCGTTGTGCGTGGCTATGAAAATTCGCTTTGTGCCATCGGTCAGCACAACGTCAAGCAACTGATCCCCGTCGTCAACATTGATCGCAATAATCCCATTGGTCCGAATGTTCTGGAAATCCGCGAGCGAGGTTTTCTTGATCACGCCCTTCCGGGTAACCATTACAACGTACCTGCTCTCGGCGAAATCACGGACCGGTACAACACCCGCGAGCTTGCGATCGGACGGGATGTTGATCAGATTCACCACGGCCTTACCACGTGCCGATGCCGCGGCATCAGGCACTTCGTGGACCTTGAGTTTGTAGACCATGCCGTCGTCGGTGAAGATCATCAAATAAGCATGGGTCGAGGCTATGAACAGGTGCTCGACAAAGTCATCGTTCTTCGCTGCTGCGCCAAAACGGCCCTTGCCGCCTCGTCCCTGGCGTTGATAGGTGGTTATCGGCGTCCGCTTGATGTAACCACTGTTGGTGACCGTGATGGCCACGTCTTCGTCGGCAATTAGATCTTCGATCGAGAACTCGATTCCCTCATCCACAATCTCGGTGCGGCGGGCGTCGCCGAACTGCTTCTTAACTTCTTCGAGTTCATTGATGATCACGCGCCGGAGCGATCGCTCGTTTGCCAGAATCTCTTCCAACTCGGCGATCAGCTTTATGATGCCTTCATACTCGTCGGTGATTTTTTGCCGTTCCAGGGCGGAAAGTCGCCGCAACTGGAGATCGAGAGTGGCCTGCGCCTGTAGCTCAGAAAACGCAAGGCGCTCCATGGCCTTTTGCAGTTTGGGGATATACGCCTTGAGTTGAGTATCGGACGGCACACCCTTCCAGGTTTTTACCTCGCTCATTGTGCTCGTCTGGCCCATCAGCCATTGACGCGCTTCATCGACCGAACGGGAGTTGCGAATCAAGGTGACGATGAAATCGAGCGCATCGATCGCTTTCGTCAGTCCTTCCAGGATATGCGCGCGCGCTTTGGCTTTCCGCAGCTCATACTCCGTCCGTCTGCGCACCACCTCGCGCCGAAAGTCGACAAAAGCCTCGAGCATCTGTTTCAGATTGAGCACTCGCGGCTGTCCGTTGACGATCGCCAGGTTGATGACTCCAAACGACGACTGCATCGGCGTGAGCTTGTACAACTTGTTCAATACCACCTGGGGAACGGCATCACGTTTGAGCTCTACGACAATCCGCATCCCGGTGCGATCCGATTCGTCACGAAGATCGGAAATACCGTCGAGCTTCTTTTCATTAATCAGCTCGGCGATGCGTTCTATCAGCCGTGCTTTGTTGACCTGGAAAGGAATCTCCGTAATGACAATCGCATCGCGCTCCTGCGTTCCACGACCGATCCGATCGATGCCGGCTCGCGCGCGCAACTGCAAGACACCCCGGCCTTCAAGGTACGAGGTTCTGATTTCGTTGCGCCCGTAGATAAAGCCGCCAGTGGGAAAGTCCGGGCCGGTTACGATCTTTGTCAGCTCTTCGATGGGAATGTTCGCGTTTTTCAGCAGCGCAATCGTTGCCTCGACAATCTCCGTCAGGTTATGAGGTGGAATTTTTGTGGCCATCCCCACGGCAATTCCATCCGAGCCGTTGATCAGCAGATTGGGGATGCGGGTAGGCAGTACTTTCGGCTCACTGAGCGATTCGTCATAATTCGGCTGAAAATCGACCGTCTCTTTTTCAATGTCCGCCAGAACTTCATTAGCGATGCGGGCCATCCGGACTTCGGTGTAGCGCATCGCCGCTGCGGCATCACCATCAACCGAGCCGAAATTTCCTTGTCCATCGATCAACGGGTAGCGCATGGAAAAATCCTGCGCCAAACGAACTATAGTGTCGTAAACCGCCGTGTCACCGTGCGGATGATATTTACCGATAACGTCGCCGACGATGCGGGCGCTTTTCTTATAAGCTTTGTTGTAAGTATTGCCGAGTTCCTGCATCGCCCAGAGCACGCGCCGGTGCACAGGCTTCAATCCATCGCGCACGTCGGGCAGGGCACGCCCGATAATCACCGACATCGCGTAATCGAGATACGAGCGACGCATCTCGTCTTCTATATTTATGTGGTTACGTTCAGTTGTTTCCATCCATTAGGCCTTTCCAGTACAATCCGCCAGTCGCCCTCAGACCGCTCCGCTCGCTTCAGAAGGTAAATCTCGCGTACAGTTGCCGCGGACGAAATGTTTCTGAAAGTCGAGAGCTGACCGTATTAATTCTAGCTTTTGCAGGGTTCGTTGAATGCAGCACATCGAAGCTTAAAAAGTACGGACTATTGTAGCCTTTTTCAACGTTCTTGGCAAACCCGACAAGCCGGTGGAACCCCAATTAAATCAATGAGTTCTGAGTACCTGGAATTTACTTGTTGAACGTCGCAAGACACAAGAAAATCAGCGTTGATTTCTGCGCGGCAAAAAGGGCTTTTTCGCCCCGGCCAACATGACTGAACACAAGGGCATAGATAAGCGGATTCGCGAGCGGCTCGAATTGAAGCTGCCGGTGAGAGTGCACTGTCGCGAAACTCCGGATTTCGAATGGACTGAAATAACGCGGTTGGTTAATGTCACCCCCTTCGGCGCGGGCTTTACTCTCAAACGACCGACGGAAAAAGGTCGACTGCTTTACATGACCATTCCGATGCCGCGTCAACTGCGAGTTTTTGATCACGTCGAGGATCAGTACCGTGTCTGGGCTCTTGTTCGCTATGTGCGAAGCACAGACTCGGCGGATGTACTATTACCCTCGTTCGAGGTAGGCGTGGCATTTATTGGCAAGCGACCGCCCGCAAGTTATGACCAGAATCCGGGACGACGATACGAGATCTCGCAGACAACGGCACAAGCAATGGCTTTAACAAGTGAGATGGTGCAAGAACTGCCGTCGACAGCCGACCAGCGCACTGAAACACGCCATAGCATTGCAGTCGATCTGCTGCTGGAAGTGCTGGACGAAAAGAACCAACTGGTTCAAAGCGAGCACACGGTCACTGAAAATCTCAGTCGGAAAGGGGCCACTGTGTTCACCAGTCTGCAAGTCCCGGTTGGTAGATTTATTCGTCTCCGCAGCGAACAGTATCAATTGACTATTTTCGCTGCCGTACGATCAACCGTTACCGGAGCCGATGGAATTCCCCGGATCCATCTGGAGTTTACTGACAAGGAGTGGCCGCTCTAGCTCATGAAAGATATTACAATCAATCGGGAGCTGCTGCTGCTGGCAATCGATCGCCATTGTTACTTTCCCGCCTGTAACGCGAGGAACTCAATACCTCTAACGAAGGACGAGGCGCAGAACTATCGCGGCTTTGAGTGCACGCGCTGCAAGTGTTGGAACGACGATGTTCTGAACGAACGGGACATTCCCGAGTGGTGGATTGAATTGAATCCCAGCACTATTATTTCGTAATTATTAATCAGCATCCGCTTGAGTAAAACAGCGTCATTTGCCCGCAACAAGGCCAACGGCCGGGCATCGATTCCACCCTCGGTTTTTCCGCAATGGGCGTTGGAGGCGATGCGACCCGTGGTGCGCGCGTTCAGCCGCGCTTGCTGGAAATTGAAACTAGTCGGAACTGAAAACATCCCTTCAGAGGGCGGTCTGATCATCGCCTCCAACCACCAAAGTTATATCGATCCTTTCTGGATCTCGATACCGATAAACCGGCCGGTGCGTTACCTGGCGTGGAGTGTGGCTTTCAACTGGCCCCTGGTAGGGAAATTGATCACGTTGCTGGGAGCGTGGCCGTTACAGGTCGAGGGTAGTGACCCGGCTGCAATTCGGCGCTCATTACAATGGTTGAAAGATGGTGGCGTACTGGTGATTTTCCCCGAAGGGGCGCGCAGCACATTTGATGGGACCATGTCACACTTCAAGGCTGGCGCTGTCAGACTCGCCCTCGAAGCTAACGTTCCGATTCTGCCCGTCACGATCCGAGGTGGAAATCGAGTGTGGCCCAGGAATCAAAAACTACCCAAACGTGCTGCCGTAGAAATTACTTATCATCCGCTGCAACATGTCACGACACTCTGCGGCGAAGAGACGCGGGAATGTGCACGGCGGCAGACTGATGTCCTTAAACAAACTATCGCCTCAGCGCTGACACACCATTAGTTTCGCCAAGTGTCCGATAAACTTTATAGTTTGTCGTACGTTACGACAAGCTAAAGCTTATCGGACATCAAACCAGCATCTAAGAGTTTAGAGCGCGCTTCATCCGCTCAGCACACGCATCATCGACTCGTGAATCGCGCCGTTGCTAACCAGTACTTGCGGCGTGTAGATGTCGAGTGGATCGCCGCGGAAATCGCTTACCCGTCCGCCGGCTTCTTCAACCAGCAGCACGCCGGCAGCCACATCCCACGGGCTAAGTCCATCTTCCCAGAAACCATCGAAACGGCCCGCTGCAACATAAGCCAAATCCAGGGCAGCCGAGCCATCGCGGCGCACTGCCTGGGCCTCCATCGTGAAGTTTGAGAAATGGCGAGCGAAATGAGGACGTTCTCGTACGTCATAAGGGAACCCTGTGCACAGCATTGCCTGGTTTAACTCTTCGATGGAGGAAACGCGGATGCGGCGCTCGTTCAAAGTGGTTCCCCGCCCGCGTTCGGCGGCGAACACCTCGTCACGCAAAGGATCGTAAACGACGCCTAGTTCAATCCTTCCGGATCGCTCGAGTCCGATTGAGACACAGAAGCAAGGATACCCATGCGCGTAGTTGGTCGTCCCGTCGAGCGGATCGACAATCCATTTCCACTCGCTTTGGATCTCGGTAGCAACCGCTTCACCGGATTCCTCCGCAAGAATCGCATGGCGCGGATAATGAGATCTGATTCGTTCGATAATCAGCTTCTCAGAAGCCAGATCAGACTCGGTAACCAGATCGATGTCGCCCTTGTTTGAGACTTGGAGGACACGACCTATACGTTCAGCAAGAATGCGCCCGGCCTCGCGGGCGGTTTGAATGGCAAAGTTCAGCAAGCAATGTTTCCCGGACTCAATAATTTTGGAAGCTTGAGCATATATGAAACTGTCCTAAGGCGCGAGACGCGAGAAATTTTGGGTAGTGTCATGTTTTCCGTTCTCGCACGATCTCTGTGCCCTCCGTGTCTCAGTGGTTATATGACGAGCAAAACAGATGATCCACGAAATTACACGAAATAAATAGAGGAACATTTCGTGTGGTTTGTTTTTCGCTTCGGGTGAATTAGTGGATCGCATGCCCGGCGGACATTGCTGCCGCCGCCACGGGCAACAACTCACGAATGCGTCGATCCCAGTACCCCCAGTCGTGGTTTCCGGGCTGCTCTCTGTATTCGTGTTCAATACCCAATCGCTGGAAGTCCGTGTGCAACTCACGGTTAGCCGCCAGCCACGGATCGTCCGTCCCGCAATCAAAGTAAAGACGAGGGAGCGATGACGGCCTCACTTCAGTTGCAATTTTAGTCAGATCATTTGCATCGCGAACCGGGCTGTTAAGCGGTCCAAATGTCTGCATGATGCTGGCGTTATCGGTGCGGCGGGACGCATCAAATGCTCCGCTCATTGATCCGGCGAATATGAACAGTTGCGGATACTTCAAGCCAAACTTCAAAGCGCCGTATCCACCCATCGAATAGCCTGCAATGGCGCGTCCGCTGCGCCCGGGGATGACGCGAAAACGACTCTCGACGTCGGGTATCATTTCATTGACGATGAAGGTCTCAAATTTGTTTGCGGGGACGGTCGCACTGTCGGTATACCAACCATCCTGACCTTCGGGCATCACGACAATCAAATTCAATTCGTTCATGTAGGTCGTGAGATTCGTATTGGCGATCCACGACGAATAGTCACCTCCATGGCCGTGCAAGAGATAAAGCACAGGGTATCGTGCCCGGTGAAACGGTCCGTACCCTCGCGGCAGGATTACGTTGTAGGGCAAAAGTCTGCCCGTCACCCGGCTTTGCAGCCAGACGGTTTCAACCCGAATGGTGTTTGTGCGCCGGTAATAGAAGACAAAGCCGGCTGCGATTAGCGTCAAGACCAGCAACAGTAGTCGCAGCCGCTTCATTGTTTATCTGTCGGGTACTCTTGGCGGTCTTGTTCGCGTTAATTTCGTGGATCGTTCTTACGGGTGGAACTGTTACTTTCTATTCCGAAAGCATGGGAACTTTAATACCCTTCTCGCGCGCCGTCTTTTCGGCTTCTTCATAACCGGCATCCACATGGCGCGCCACGCCGAGGCCCGGGTCATTGGTTAAGACTCGATTCAGCCTGCGAGCTGCTTCGTCTGTTCCATCAGCAACCGAAACCTGGCCCGCATGAAGCGAGTACCCAATTCCGACACCGCCACCATGGTGAAACGAAACCCAACTGGCCCCGCTCGCGGTGTTCAGCAGCGCGTTGAGAATAGGCCAATCAGCGACCGCGTCCGATCCATCTTTCATTCCTTCAGTTTCGCGAAAGGGTGAGGCTACTGACCCGGTATCGAGATGATCGCGACCGATGGCGATCGGCGCTTTCAAATCACCACGCTTAACGAGTTCATTGATGGCCTCGCCCATTTCTGCGCGCTCGCCATAACCCAGCCAGCAGATGCGCGCCGGCAGGCCCTGAAAGTGGATGCGGTCACGCGCCAGACGCAACCAACGATTCAGAGTCTGGTCCTCCGGGAACAGTTCAAGCGCCAGATCATCTGTCTTCTGAATATCGCTCGGATCCCCGGACAGCGCCACCCAACGAAACGGTCCTTTGCCCTCACAGAAAAGGGGCCTAATGTACTCGGGTACAAAACCGAGAATCTCAAACGCCCTTTCACATCCGGCGTCAAACGCCTGCTTGCGTATGTTGTTGCCGTAGTCGAAGACAATGGCTCCGGCGTGTTTAAGGGCCAGCATGGCTTCGACGTGAAGCTTCATCGATTGCATTGATTCGGCAATGTAGGCATCGGGATTAGTCCGCCGCAATTTGCTCGCCTCTTCGAGGGTGAAACCGGCGGGCACATAACCGTTCAAGGGATCGTGTGCGCTGGTCTGATCGGTCACTACATCTATTTTTACGCCCTGGCGCAAGAGCTCGGGCAGAATTTCAGCGCAGTTTCCAACCAGCCCTACGGAAAGAGCGCGCCCTTGTTCGCGGGCGTCTTCACACATGTCCAGCGCCTCGACCAGACTCATGGCCAGCCGGTCGCAATACCCTGTGCGCACGCGTCGTTCAATGCGGGCCGGATCCACGTCGATACCGAGAAAGACGGCGCCATTTAGCGTTGCAGCCAGTGGTTGAGCCCCGCCCATACCACCCATGCCGCCAGACACGACGAGTTTGCGACTTAGATCTCCGGCGAAGTGTTTATCGGCCATCGCCGCAAACGTTTCGAAGGTGCCCTGCACAATGCCCTGTGTACCAATGTAGATCCAACTGCCGGCAGTCATCTGTCCGTACATCATCAACCCGCGTCGTTCCAGCTCGTGAAAGTGTTCCCAGTTGGCCCAGGCGCCGACGAGGTTCGAATTGGCAATCAGCACTCGGGGCGCATACTCGTGGGTGCGAAACACAGCGACAGGTTTGCCTGACTGGACCAGCAACGTCTCGTCGTTTTCCAACGCTTGCAGTTCGCGGACAATCGCCTCGAACGACGCCCAGTTCCGGGCAGCCTTTCCGGCGCCGCCATAGACGATCAACTCCTCAGGCTTTTCTGCGACCTCCGGGTCGAGATTATTCATCAGGCAGCGCAACGCGGCTTCCTGTTGCCAGCTTTTGCAATTCAGTTGTGCGCCCCGCGGCGCGCGGATCATTCTGTGCGACATAACGAGGCTATTCGTCTCCAGTCCACAACCGGCTCAACCATCCGGTGCTCTCGCGGGCGGTCAGTTTCTCTAACTCACCTGAGTCGAGCCAGACGCCACCGCACTTTTCACAGGAGTCAATCAGCACTTCTTCGACTTTGGTTTCCTTCAAGCTGCCGTCACATCGCGGACAACGCATTGAAGACTTGCCTGCCGCCTTTGCCGCCTCGGCAAACTTTATCCTCTCGCGCAGCTTCTCGATGGCTTCTTTGTTCTTGCGACGAAAGTACTCCTCTTCCAAACCTCGTCTTCGTTGATCGAATGAGTCTGACATAGCTTTCTCCCCGGTCTTTCGTTCACACCTTGGACTTTGGTCTTACGGTTTTTGGTCTTTGGGCTTTATAGTAACGCAAGCTGTTAGCTTGCGTCCGCAAACTAACAGTTTGCGTTACAGTCTTTGGTCTTTGGTCTTTGGTGTTGTCGTCTCAGAACAAGCTAAGACCTAAGACCAAAGGCCGAAGACCAACAACCATTTATACATCCGACAAAAGTAGATCGAAATCTCCATCCCTGAGCGCGGCTACAATCTGCTCGATATCTCGGGACATTGAGCGGTCAGCAGTGAGACGTGAGACTTGGCGGCGCACAATTTCATAGGCCTGCCTGACACCACGGCCGGGAACCAAAGGCGCCCGGTATTCCAGAGCCTCGGCTGCCGTAATTAACTCGATTGCCGTCACGTGCTCGGCAAGCTCGACAATGGAACGTAACTTGGTCGCCGCAGTAACCCCCATGGAAACGTGATCTTCTTTGCCGCCATCCGTGGGCACATTATCGATACTGGCCGGATGGGCCAAAACTTTTGCTTCGCTCAGGAGCGCTACGGCCGACACCTGGAGCATCATGAAACCCGAAGCCGTTCCCGCTTGCTGCGTGAGAAAAGGCGGCAAGTCTTCATTGGAATCAGGATTCACCAGACGATCGATGCGCCGCTCGCTAATACTCATTAAATCGGTCATGGCGATGGCCGCGTAATCGAACACCAAAGCCAGCGGAGCGCCATGAAAATTACCGCCTGAGATAACCTCACCGGTCTCTGCGAAAACAAGCGGATTATCGGTTGCGCTTCCGGTTTCGATCTCGACGACCTCGGTGGCATGAGTAAGAGCGCTCCGGGTTGCGCCATGTACCTGCGGAATGCAGCGAAGGCTGTAAGCGTCCTGCACGCGCGGATCGTTTTCGATATGAGAACGCCGGATCTCGCTATCGCTCAACAGTGCGCGCATATGCGCAGCCACCGCCGCCTGGCCTGGATGCGGTCGCGCTGCCTGAATGCGCTCGTCGAATGCCACGGGTGTGCCGCGCAATCCCTCAAGCGTCATCGCGCCGGCGACATCCGCAGCGCGGGCCACCCGTTCGGCGCGACGGAGGGCCAGCGCGCCGATGGCTGCCATCGCCTGAGTCCCGTTTAGCAGGGCCAGACCCTCTTTTACTTCCAACTTCAGCGGCTCAATTCCCGCGCGCTTGAGGGCTTCCGCGCCGGGCAGACGGTTCCCTTCGTAGAATGCTTCTCCTTCGCCGATGACGGTGAGCGCGAGATGGGACAGCGGCGCGAGATCTCCGCTTGCCCCGACCGAGCCTCGCTCAGGAATCACCGGAGTGACACCCTGCTCGAGCATGGCGATCAGCATCTCGATTACCGCGGCCCGGGCGCCGCTGTACCCACAGGCCAGTACATTGGCGCGCAGCAACAGCATTGCCCGCGACTCGGCTTCAGATAAAGGCGAGCCCAGACCACAGGCATGACTGCGAACGAGGTTTAGTTGAAGTTCTCGCAGGCGGGAAGGTTCGATGCGAACGTCTGATAGCCTGCCGAAGCCGGTATTCACGCCGTAAACAGTCCGGCCATCCTCAAGAATTTTGTTGACGACGGCACGCGCTCGTTCCGCACGGATACGAGCCTCGTCGGCCAGAACAACATGTTCGCGGCCGGCTGCAACATCGGCTATTTGGTTGAGAGTGAGCCGCTGACCATTAAGTGCAAGCATACAAACTTAGGTCTCGGCGGAATTGTTTCCTGGATTGTGTGATTTTTGATTCAGCCACGCGTAACAGTTTCCTCTTGCACAAAGCCGTCCGGGGTCTCTGAAATATCAAAGTCCCGCGACCGCCGATCTGGTGATTCCGTAATGTCCATTTTCTTAAATTCACCTGTCGTTGCCGAACTGCGCACTCGCTGCCGGGCGCGTTTTGCGCGTACCGTTGTGCGTTGCGTGGCCGAGGTTGCCGCGCGCGTGGTCCAACTCGTCATTCTGCGCAACGGTCGAAGGGAAAATTCATGTTGAGGCAATACCTCGCCCGTAGCTTCGCGCAAACGGACTGTTCCGATCGCAAAGATTGCGATGGCCGCATTGAAGATCACTCCCACAACGAAGACAGCCCAGCCGGGAATGATACCCACGGTGGCGCGATCGAGAAAGATGTTGAAATCCCTGGCCGGCAGCGGGTGTAGGTAGACCTTCAAGTTCCAGCTCAGCGCCAGCAAGGCAAAGATCCACAAATAGTTTCTGCGCAAACGTCTACCCACAGCCTCCCATTCCGTGATCGTGAAATGTGGCGTGATCAAATCTGAGGCCAGGTGTTCAGCCCACGAGGCATCTGAAGGAGTGCTTTCCGGTGCCAGCAACTGGGAAAAGTAGCCTGTCTCGAGCACCCGCACACGACTGGACCAGATCTCGTAGTAGCGATAGCGTCTGGCTTCCATCAAAAGAAAAATCGCTACGAGGATCGAGTTAATGGGGATCACAAAATGCGGGTTGCTGGGCGAGCTGAACACGAAAGAGAGCGTCGCGCCGGCAGTCAAAACCGCCCAGTTGGTTGTTGTATCGAGGCGATTGCGCCAGGTATTTGAGCGCTGCACTTCACCGCGATAAAAGTGAATCATCGCGGTGTTGAATTCTGCCGGCGACATGCGGCGCATTAACGCCGTAGCGGTGGGCTTATCCTGAGCGAGCGGTTCGGCCACCGGTGCGGGCCGCAAACGTCCGCTGCTGCGTTCGGCACTCACCGCTCCGCTGCCTCTTTGATGTGTTTCGGTGGTCATTGACCTGACTCGCCTGGGAGAGCCGGCAAGGTAGTAGGAGTCTCCGGACTCCGGGCGTTCATCATAGCACGCGGGGCCCGGTAAGTTCGATTGAAAATGCCCTTGAGACGCCGGCTGAGGGTCACCACAGAGGCACGGAGACACAGAGCGGCAGAGCCACAACCAAAAAACCAAGATATGATCCACGCGCATCACACGAAATAAATAGAGGAACATTTCGTGTGACTTTGTTTTTAAGTTCGTGTGATGCGCGTGGATCGATTTGTTTACTCGGAAAAAAACCGGCTCGAGAAAATAAGAAATCGTCACTTTGTTACACAGAGCACTCTTATTTTCGGAAGAGTCTCTGCGGTTGGTGGTATTTTCAAGCTGCATCAGTACCAAAAAATGACTCGCTTGACAGTGTTTAGGGCGCCACCTATAGTTGGCTTTTCGGCTATTTGACGCGAAGATTTCCTGTATGAGTGCCGCTGATCGAGAGCTTGACAGTCAATGGATGCAGCATGCGCTGGCGGCGGCACGCGATGCTCGAGAGCGAATGGAAGTGCCGGTAGGGACCTGCGTGATCAGCGGCGAAACGCTGCTGGCAGTCGCCGGAAATCGAACACGCACGGATTGTGATCCAACGGCCCATGCTGAGATCGTTGCCCTGCGCGAAGCAGCGCAGAGAACCGGCAACTATCGTCTAACAGATGCCACGGTGTATTCGACGATCGAACCGTGCGCGATGTGCGCGGGAGCGTTAATTCAGGCGCGGGTGAAGCGATTGGTTTATGGCGCTCGGGATGAGCGCGCCGGAGCAGTGGAATCGAAATTTCGGATTTGTGATACCGATTTTCTGAATCATCGAATCGAAGTGACTGCTGGGGTTTTGGAACGCGAATGCCGCGAGATGATGCAGGAGTTTTTTCAGGCAAGACGCGCTTGACGCGGGAAGCGGTGAAGGGGGAAACGGCGAAGGGGAGACACGGTGAAGGGGAGAAGCGGGGACACGGGGATTCGGAGATTTACACTTCTCTCCGGTTCGCCGCGTCTCCCTTTCACCGCGTCCCCCATTTACCGCGTCCCCAAAGGGGGAGAGGTCGCATAGTGGATTAGTGCACCGGTCTCGAAAACCGGAGTGGGTTAACGCCCACCGTGGGTTCGAATCCCACCCTCTCCGCCAAGAACATTGCCGATTGCTTATTGGCACGATGTGACCGGATAGGCGTAATCGATGCACTCGATGCCGACCAAACACGCAAATCGGCAATTGGCATTCGGCAATCGGCAATAAGTTTAGGGAGAGGTGCAGGAGTGGTTGAACTGGCAGCACTGGAAATGCTGTGTATGGGGAACCGTACCGTGGGTTCGAATCCCACCCTCTCCGCCAAAGCATTGCCAAGTCATTGCCGATTGCCAATTGCCGATTGCCGATTAGCGTGCTGGGGCGTATTTTGTTAACTCACGATTGACAATCAGGCTTTCGCAATCGGTGATCATCAATCAGTAATCGCCAATCGGCAATTGGCAATCGGCAATGACTTGGCAATCGGAAATTGGCAATCGGAAATGCCATATGTCTGACGACAACAAACTGGCGATGGAAGAGGCACGGCGGGCGGCTCAGCACGAGGCGGTAAAGGCTGAGATTGAGAACGACGTGCACAGCGAAATCGCGGCGAGCGCCGCGGCGGCGCCTAAGCAGGCAAATGAGATTAGGCAGGTCGCCGGTGATTTTAGGGCCAAAGCAGTTGACGAGGTGGTGGAAACAGAGCGTGAAGTAGGACGCTCGCGCGGTCTCGCTCGAATTTCACAGATCGTCGATTACATCTTCTATGTAATCTATGCGCTGTTGGGCATGCGATTCCTGCTCGCCCTGCTGGCGGCACGCAGCAGTGCCGGTTTTGTGCAGTTCATCGTTACTGTCACAAATCCATTCTATGCGCCTTTCCGGGGAATCGTGGCCAGCCCAACCGCGGAGGGCGGGCACACGTTGTTGCTGCCCGTGGTGGTCGCGATCATCGCGTACGTTTTGTTGCATCTGGGCATTAATGGCCTGTTGCGTTTGCTGGCCCATCGCAAGACACAGGTGTAGGCGCATTGACGATTGCCGATAAATCATTGCCAATTGCCGATTGCCGATTGCCGATTTGAGTGGTGCGTCGAGGCCACTGGTTGCAGCGATCAGCTTTGGATTTTGACAAATCGGCAATCGGAAATCGGAAATCGGCAATGATTTATCAGATCCCGGGCTCCGCACAACGCTAGCCTTGTGAACCCCGCCAGGCCGGGAACGGAGCAACGGTAGCAACGGCGGCGTGTGTTGCGGGTAAGTCCGGGGTCTGGCCAGTTTGTGAAGTGGATAGTAACCAACGCTCTGCGCGTCCTCAGTGTTCTCTGTAGCTCTGTGGTGGATTTAAGTTAACGACGCACTCACTACGGAGGCACAGAGAACACTAAGGCTGCGCCGAGAAATTCTTCCTCCCCCAGAGTCAAGAATCAGCAGGAGGCCGCTTGTATGAAACATGTTTCCGCTGCAATTCTGTTTTTCGTAGTTGCCCTGCTGTGCTCAACCGGGACAATCGCCCAATCCCAATCACGCGACCAGATTCTTAAAGACATTCAAACCAAACGGGTGGAATTGCAGACGCTGGAAAAACAATTCCTCGCTGTCGCTGAGGAGGATCGCCTGGCCTATGCTGATCTCCTCCGTCAACCTGGAACCGGTCTGGTTCGACTGTTGCCCCGCGAGGTTTATGACGCTGAGGCTTATAAGCAGAACCCCAAGACCATCACGATGCGCGGCGGCGGCGCGTATTATTCATTCACGCGTCTGACTCACGAGTACGGATTCGGATCGGATATCGGGCTGGAATCAGGTGACATCTCGTCGGGATTTGCCGGCCTGGACTTTGGGATCCTGCAGAAGCTGGGCGATGTTTCGCTGGAAGACGCTTCTCTCGACCACGCTGATGCGCGGTTTGTTTCCTCTTACAACCCACCGGCTTCCGAGCCTGAGGTACGCAACGAGCAGCGCCGCTTCGGCATGGGTACAACGGTTGACGAAGTGACTTACAAAAGTCGTTTGCCGGTAGAGGTGAACTCGACTTTCCTGCTCCGCTCGATTAGCTATGGCAGAACCGACATCTTGGTTGCTTTTCGTGTAGTTCGGAAGGATGCAGACGGCAGCGTGATTCTTGCCTGGAAGCTTTTAAAAAAATACGCTATTCCACAGATCGCTAGAAATAACTAAAGTCTAAGCAAAAAACTCCATGACCTATCAAGTCATCGCGCGCAAGTGGCGTCCCCAAACCTTTGAGGAAGTTACCGGCCAGGAACCCATTACCCGCACTTTACGAAACGCCATTGAGCACGAGCGGTTGCACCATGCTTACCTGTTTTCCGGCGCGCGCGGCGTCGGCAAGACCACCACGGCAAGGCTGTTGGCGAAATCCCTGAATTGTCACAAATCGTCCAAGCCCACTCCCAACCCCTGCCGTACCGACGACCCGGATGCCTGTCCATCGTGTCGCGAGATCAGCGAAAGCCGGTCAATCGATGTGCAGGAAATGGATGCTGCCTCGCATACACAGGTCGAGAACGTGCGCGAGACGATTCTCGCCTCCGTCGGCTTTGCTCCGGCGCGTGACCGCTTCAAGATCTTTATTATCGATGAAGTGCACATGCTCTCGACGCATTCCTTTAATGCCTTGCTGAAAACGATTGAAGAACCGCCCGATCGGGTCGTCTTTATTATGGCGACCACCGAAAAGCACAAGGTGCCCGACACCATTCTTTCCCGCAGTCAGCAATTTGAATTTCGCACCATTGCTGCCCCAAAGATTCTCGAGCGTTTGAAGCAGATTGCCGCGGCGGAAAAGATTAAAGTGGACGATCAGGCTCTAAGAGAAATAGCTCGCGCCGGCGAGGGCTCCATGCGCGATGCCCAATCTGCTTTTGATCAGGTGATTAGTTTCGCCGGCTCAACGATCAAGAAAGAGGATGTCGAACTCGCGCTCGGCGTAGCAGGCGCCGATATTCTCACGCGGGTCATGAACGGAATCGCTGAGAACACCACCGCCGAAGCCATTTCCGTCATCGATGAGGTAGTAATGCGAGGCCACGACTTGCGTAGCTTCTGCCGGGACTTGCTGGCGCATTTCCGCGATTTGCTGGTAACCAAAGTGTCCGGCAGCGAAGAGTTGTTGGAGGCGGCTGTGTGCGAGCCGGCCGAGCTCAAGCGGCAGGCGGCTCTCTTCTCGGAATCTGATCTTGTCAGGTTCTTCCATTCTTTAGCGGACACTGAGACAAAGTTGAGCAAGGCCGCGCATCCCCGCTATCAGTTGGAGGTGGGACTGGTGAAATTGATGGAGATGCGTCGGCTTGAACCGCTGACCCAGCTGCTGGAGCGTCTCTCAGTGCTGGAGCAAGCGGTCCGCGGCGGTGAAGCGGCGCCTATCAAATCTCCCTCGCCTACCAACAGCCCACAATCGCCTCCCGTCAAACGACCGCCAACGGAAACTATCCGGGGACCAAGGGCTGCGGGTCACTCGTTCGCGGGAACTGCCGCCAAGCCTGCCCTGGCAAATCCGCAACCGTCTGAAGCACCGCCGGCGTTTTCGGGCGCCCAACAAACGGTTACCGCTGCGCCGGAACAATCTCCAGCTGCAAACACGGGCGGAGAAATAGAACGAATCAAGGCCGCCTTAGAAGCGAGGCGAAAGATGTTTTTGGTTACTGTGCTCGACGCGGCAAATTCAGTCACACTCGCGGGAAACGAACTCTGCATCGAGTTTGCTCCCGAGGCTCGTTACTCTCGCGACACGCTTGCGAAGAGCGACAATGTCAAGGTTCTTCGCGACGTCTGTCAGGAAGTCACCCGCAACGAGATTGGTGTGCGGATCGTCATACAGGATCGGGAACTCAACAACGCCCCCACCTCCAAAGAAGACGAAGAGCGCCGTGAGAAGCAGCTGCTGCGAGAGTCGGCGGAAAGGAACCCGGTGGTACAGCAAGCGCTTCGCACCTTCCGTGGAGAGATCGTGGATGTGCGTCGTGTCGATCCCGATCAACGAAATCACACGAAATAGAACATAGAGTCCCACACGAGGATGGCCCTCACATTCCGTTGAACAAACGCCGATTGTCAGTCGTATACGTCTCCTGAACGGAGGTTTGAGTGATGCGTGATCCATTTCTGGCGGGAGTCCTGAGTCTAATTCTCCCCGGCGTCGGGCAAATTTACAACGGACGTATTCTCGCGGGAATTCTGTGGCTGTTTTTTGCATCAGGACTTTGGCTCGGCACTGGCGGGACGCTCGGCTGGATCCTCCACATCATTTCTGCCTGGTGTGCCTACTCCTACGCCAAAGACCATCCCGTGCGCGTTTAGATCAACTCCCTGGAGTGCGGCGCCTCGTCGCCGCTTTCAAATGCACGACAGCATCAAGGTGGAAATGTTTGCATCAAGTTGATGCAAAGACCGATCTGTCTTCTCACCCACCACGAAAGCGCTGACAAGGCAGCGCACTCCAAAGAGCCAATCGCATTCGACGCAACCGCTTCCTTTTTGGTAGTCTTTGCCTTTAATCCGAAACAATGAGCTCAGTCCACGATGAAAACCCTCTTCGCGCAGGGATGCGGCTCGAACGCACCGCCGAACCGTGCGCGCTGGTGATCTTTGGCGCC